>JBEKWB010000065.1:0-23960 GCA_049513455.1 Acidimicrobiales bacterium | reverse complement strand
GTCCAACGCGTTGATCGAGAGCACCAACACCAAGCTGCGGGTGCTGCACCGCATGGCCTTTGGGTTCCGCCAGCCCGAGCATCTGATCGCCCTCGCGCTCCTCGACCGCGGTGGCTACTGCCCCCCGCTGCCTGGGCGGGCCCACTCATCAGCGCCGGCGCTTGCGGCGCTTGGCTGAGGGAGCCTTGGGCCGGGTTCCCGGCGGGGTGAACCGGCCGGTGGCCCTGGGCCTCGGGGGGAGACCCGGGCCCAAAATGGCGTCCCGTTGGTCGATTGGACGGGCATTGAAGTCAGCGATAAAGGCATTGAGCGAAGCCTGATCGTCCATGCGGACTCCTTCGGCCTGCGCCGTCGTCCACAGGCGCTTGCCGAAGCTATAACGCGAGACGTCGGCCATGTTGTGGCGGAACTGCTTCTCGATCGCGTCGAGATGGTCGACCAGCACGTCGGCGGACTCGCTGTCGGGGTCGAGCAGCCCGGTCTCGTCCAAGAAGCCGATGAAATTCTTGGCTTCTTCGAGCACTTCGTCGAGATCGTCGTCATCGACCATCACCTTGGCCGGGTGCAGCTCGAGATAGACCTCGTCGAGGTCCCGGCGCCTCCAGCGGGTCAGGTGGCCGTCGACATAGGCCCACTTGTAGTGGATCGGAGCCTCCCCGTCGTCGCCGTGGGACTCAGCACCAACGACAGCGAGCCATTCCGCGAACCGCTTCTTTAGCTCCGCGCGTGCAACCTCGTAGTCCTCTTCGCTCTCAGGTTCCCAGTCAGGAGTCGTCCGTGCCATCACGACATCTTCGCTCGCGGCAAGCCACGACGAAATCTGACGCCCTCAGCTGGTCAAATTGACCCACGGATCAGTCAGGAGAGCCACCTTTCTCCTGGGGTACCCCGGTGTGACCGCCATCCGCGAGCTCCTCGCCACGTTCGTCGGCCCAGGCCGAGTTTGGGTAATCGTCCACCTTGAGATCGACGACACCCTTCGCGGAGATCAGGTCACATCACTCGTGCATGGCATCGATGCGGGCTTGAAGCTCGCGTCGCACTACATCTACCGCGTCGATGTCGTGCCCATTAGTGGAGGAAAGGCCGCGCCGTAGTCGGTCATCCTGCCTCCACGGCGGCAATCAATAGCGTGCCTCTAGAGCTGCGCGCAGACTGACTTCAATTCCGTGTATGACTCAAGCACCTGGTGGCCCATCTCACGACCCCACCCGGATTCCTTGTATCCTCCGAAGGGGAGTGCAGCATCAAACACGTTGTAGCAGTTGATCCACACTGTGCCGGCTCTGATCTTCTTGGCCAACGCATGTGCCTTCGATATGTCCCGAGTCCAGATACCGGCACCCAGACCGTAGGGCGTGTCATTGGCCGCTTTGGCTATGTCGTCAATGCTCTGGAACGGCGCCGCGACGACCACTGGTCCGAAAATCTCTTCGCGGACTACCCGCATGTCTGGACGCGTGTTCGTCAGGACGGTCGGCTCGACAAAGTAACCACGGTCGCCATGGCGGCCACCCCCGGTCCTTGCGGTCGCTCCCTCGTTCTTTCCAGAATCGAGAAACCCAGTGACGCGTTGAAGTTGTTCGTCCGACACGAGTGGACCCATTTGAGTCTCCGGGTCCATGCCTTCGCCGAGCTTGATTGATTTCGCTACCTCTGAAACGCCGTCTACAACCTCGTCGAAAATACCCTCGTGGACGAAGAGGCGCGAGCCGGCAACACAGCATTGCCCATGATTGAAGAAGATCGCGTTTGCTGAGCCGGCGATCGCCGCCTCGGGATCGGCGTCCGCCAGGACGATATTCGGGCTTTTCCCGCCGAGTTCTAGAGTGAGCTTCTTAAGGTTACCTGTCGCCGCATGCACGATGAGCTTGCCGACTTCGGTAGAGCCCGTAAAAGCCACTTTGTCGACGCCGTCATGGGCCGCTAGCGCCGCCCCCGCCGTCTCCCCGAATCCGGTGACTACATTGACCACGCCGTTTGGCACACCAGCTTCAGCGATCAGTTCCGCGAGAAGCAGTGCAGAAAGCGGCGTTTGCTCGGCTGGCTTGAGGACAACGCAGTTGCCGGTCGCAAGAGCGGGGCCGAGCTTCCACGCCGCCATGAGCAGCGGGAAGTTCCACGGGATTATCTGTCCCACTACGCCTATCGGCTCCCGCAATGTGTACGCATGGAAGTTGGCCCCGGGAGCGTACGGTACAGAGATATTGATGGAGTTGCCCTCGATTTTGGTGGCCCAACCCGCCATGTAATGGAACAGCTGGGCCGCCAACGGAACGTCGGCCCCTAGGGCAACGCTGTAGGGTTTTCCGTTGTCCAATGTTTCGAGTTGGGCCAGCTCTTCACCGTGTTCGAGGATTAAGTCGCCAATCGTCCAGATGAGTCGTCCCCGATCGTAGGGAGTCATGCTTGCCCACGGTCCGTCATCGAACGCGCGACGTGCAGCGCGCACGGCTCTATCGATATCCTCTGCGCCTCCCTCAGCCACAGTGGCCAACGCATCACCCGTGGCGGGATTGGGAGTGACGAAGGTCTGACCGGACGCCGCATCGACCCACTTGCCGTCAATGAACAACTGCCGATCGGTCGCAATGAAATCGTCGACCCGTTTGTCGAGCGTGATGGACATGACGCTCCCTCCTCGGCCGGCCACCACGACGGGGCACGGCCCGTTCATACCTCTATGGCTGGCGCCGCTCTGGCGTCGGTACTCGCGCGGATAGTACTGGTCGAGAGGACTACGACCAAGTGGTTTTTCGTCGGCGGCCAGACCAATCATGTGACGACTGGAACACCAGGGCTGCTGACAACGAACGCGTGTTCGGTTGAGCACCGCCGAGCGCGTCAGGAACTCGAGCCCTCCTCAGGCCATAAGTACGAACGGGTTACCGACTCGGCTGTCGAGGGCGGCTCGCGGTCGGTGCGGGCTATCGAGGCTTGGTGGCGATAACGATCCCCGTGTCCCCAGGCCAGTCCCAGAAGAACCCCGAAGGGGACCTCTCGGCGAGCAGTCGGCGGACATCGGACTCGAAGCTGTCGAGCCTCTCAGCGAAGAGGTGCGAGGCGGCATAGGACATCGACAGATAGTTGGCGAGGACGCCGTCGGCGTCGTGGAGGATGTCCGGTCGGCCCTCGGCGAAGACCTGCCGCGACTTGCCAAAGCGGGTTCGGCCGAGAGCGTCCTCCCACCGGTCCGTGGGGGGTGCCTGGTATCCCTGTCCGAACCGCCGTCGGGGGCCGAGGTAGGTGTCGATCAGGGACAGGATCTCCTCATGAGGGATCCGCGGGTAGCCGGGGCCGGGGGGCTCGGGTCGGTCGTTCGACGTGTGGCCCACCATGGCGATGCTGCCGCCAGGTTCGAGGAGGTCGTAGACCGCCTCGGCCACCCTCTCCCTGTTCGTCCGGTGGAACGACTGCCCGAAGGTCACGAGCCAGAACCCGCCGAGGTCGAGATCCCGAATCTGCTCCGCCAAACCCTGCGCCCACCGGACGTTGGTGACCCCGCGCTCCCGGGCGTGGCGGGAGGCCTCGGCGAGCATGTCGGGGTCCGGGTCCAGTCCGACCACCTCGCCTACGACCGGGGCCAGCTCTACGGCCAGGACTCCGGGACCGCACCCGACGTCGAGGAGCCGTCCCGTGCCATCCAGCCAGCACTCCGCTGCCAGCGTGTCTCGGAGCGCTCGGGAGTACGGCGGGCGGCCACGGAGGTAGTACGGGGCGCTCCCCTTGTAGAGGGTCGGGTCGTACGGAGGAAGACTGGCCATCAGACTGCCAACGATACGAGCCTTGAGAGCCACCAGGGCGGTCGTGGGCCATTTTGATGGCAATCAATCTGACCTACGACCCGAAACCGACAAGGTTACCTCGGTATCACACAAAGAGGCCCACGCCTCGCTGCGTTGGCGGTTAGGAATCAGTTGGAGCTAGTCCACCGCAATCGCGTGAGTCGCGTTCAGGCTGATCAGGAGCAGCACAAGATCCGGACTGTTGCGCTAGATCCGGCGGGTACCTTCCTCAGCGAGTGATAACGGGAAGTTTCTCCCAGCCGCGTACCGTCGGGGTATGGGCTTGAACGGCGCCATCCCAGTCGATTGACCATTCCGGGAATCGGTTGAGCACCTCGTCGATGGCCACCCGTCCTTCGAGCCGGGCCAATGCCGCGCCGAGGCAGAAATGGATGCCGTAGCCGAAGCTGAGATGGTGGGAGATCTCACGGCGGATGTCGAACCGGTCGGCATCGGGGAACTGACGGTCGTCCCGGTTGGCCGAACCATTGAGGAGCACCATCACGCTCCCTTCGGCCACGACCTGGCCGTAGTGCTCGACATCATGGCTTACGGTCCGGGCCTGGACGGGCGAAGGCGCTTCGAACCGGAGGATCTCCTCGATCGCCTTCGGAAGCAGTGAGCGATTTTCGACCAGGTCCCGCCGTTGGCCGGGGTGCTCGGCCAGCAGCTTCCCGGCCCAACCGATGAGGCGCGTCGTCGTCTCGTTCCCGGCGCCGGCCAAGAGCATGATGTAGGTCAAGACCTCTTCACGCGAGAGCCGGCGGCTCGTCCCCGTCTCGTCCTCGAACTCGGCCGTCAGCAACTCGGTCATGAGGTCGTCGGAGGGGTGCTGGGCTCGCCAGTCGACGTAATCGGCGAACATCTCGCCCCCGGCCACCATGAAGTCGTCCGGGGGGGCGTACTCCTCGCCCTCTTCGATGCGCAAGCCTTCGTCAAGTCGGTCACGGATGGCCTCTTGATCCTGCTCAGGTATGCCCAGCAGCATGCCGATCGTTCGCATGGGCATCTGTGCCCCCAGGTCGCCGATGAAGTCGAATCCCCCAGCTCCGACGAGCGGGTCAAGGCTGCGCGCGCAAAACTCACGCACCTTGGGCTCGAGGGCATTCATCTTCTTGGGCGTAAAGACCCGGGAGAGCAGTCCTCGGTGCAGATCGTGGATCGGTGGGTCCTCCATGAGGATGATCCCGGGCGGAAGAGTGATGTTGGCTTTGATGATCTCGAGCGTCGAACCTCGGCCCGAGCGATAGGCATCCCAGTTCATCATCGCTTTGTCGACATCATCGAACCGACTCAGGGCAAAGAAGTCGTGCTTCTCGTTGTAATAGAGCGGCGCCTCCTCGCGGAGGCGCTTCCAGATCGGATGCGGGTTTTTGTCTATCTCGGTATCGAACGGGTCGTAGTACAAGTCGGTATCGCTCGATGCGGTCATGGGCTCATCCTCCTCATCACGGCCTCAGCCACGCAAGGGGCCTTGACCTAAAGATACTCCTGACCAAGGTTCCCGTAGTCGTTGCCACTTGAACCTCGGGGTCCAGCCTGCAGGCCGAACTTCCCCCCGCCTGTCGCTCCCGCATAGCCCGTCTGTGTCACTGTGCGGGGCCCGCCTGGACATCAACGGGCGAACAGCGGAGCAAGTGCTTCGCCCAGCAGCGCCACGCGTCCCTCGACGTGACCGTTCGACGGGGCGTTGACGATGACGCCGTCGATTCCGGTGTCACGCAACCGTGAATACTTCTCGGCGACCTCGTCCGGACTGCCGACAATGGCCGCGCCCCGTCGTGCTTGGGCCTGGGGCTGGCGGGTGAGGTAGTCCTCGAACTCTGCGACCGCCTGTTCGTGGGTCGGTGCGATACAGGCGCTCGTCAGGTACGAGACGGTGATCTCAGACCGATCACGACCGAGGTTCGCGCAGTGATCGGCGAGGACTGCCAGCTTACGCGGAATCTCGTCCACGCCGCAGATCAGATTGGATTCGTCGGCGTACTGAGCGACCAAGCGGAGAGTCTTGCGCTCACCACCGCCGCCGATCATCACCGGGATGCGACCGAGCGGGCCGGGATGGTTCATCGCTTCTTGCACCTGGTACCACCTTCCCGAGAGCGTGGTCTGCTCGCCGCGTAGCATCGGGACCACAATGCGCAGCGACTCCTCGAGCTTCTCGAAGCGGTCGGTGAACGTGCCGAACTCGAAGCCGAGCGACTGGTGCTCAAGCTCGAACCAGCCCGCACCGATGCCGAGCTGGGCACGCCCACCGGACACGACATCGAGCGCGGTCACGGTCTTGGCCAGCAATGAAGGGTGGCGGTATGTGTTGCCAGTGACCAGCGCAGACAGCCGCACCCGACTGGTGTACTGGGCGAGCGCAGACAGCAGCGTGTAGCACTCGATCATTTCCTGCTCGGGTCGGCCGAGGCCGGCCAGTTGATAGAAGTGATCCATCACCAATACCGTGTCGAACCCGGAAGCCTCGGCCTCCACCGCCTGCTGCCGCACGGCAGCGAACAGTCCGTCTGGAGCGACTCGGGGATAGGTGAAGTTGGGAATCTGGTAGCCAAGGAAAGTCACGTGCTCAACCTAATGGGACCAGATCGTCATTGCGCCCCCTTTCGTGGTGCGAGAAACCCAGGCCTGGCCCGACTGTTTGACCTGGGGGCCGAGGAGGCCGACCCCCGGGTGGCCATTGAGGCAACCTTTGCGTCAACTGCGAAGAATCTGGGGGTACGCGGGGTCTCAGGTACTTCTTGCTACGACCAAAGCGACTCGAGATCGGCACCGACTCTGCCGAAGCCATCTTCTACTCCGGAGTCCGAGGTCCATGAGGCGAGCTCGTGTTCAACATCTACTTCGTCAAACTTCGACCGAACCTGTGCGGACAAGAATCGGGAGGGTTGTGCCCACCCATGGGAATCATCTCGGCCACGGGGCCTGTGGTGATATCGCAACGGCAAGTAGACGTGAAGCGCTTTGCGCGCACGGGTCAAGGCAACGTAGAAGACGCGTCGCTCCTCTTCGAGACCTTCTGATGATCCCAATGCCATATCCGACGGCACCATTCCGTCGGTGGCGTTAAGGACGTGAACAGCCTTCCATTCGAGGCCCTTGGCTGAGTGAATAGTGGAAATCGTCAACCAGTCCTCGTCGATTGTGGGATTGCCCGCAAGATCAGACGTGGATCGCGGAGGCTCCAGGGCAAAGTCTGCCGCGACGTCTGAGAGCCGCGCGGTCTTTGCTGCCCCAGCGACAATGGAATCCAAATCGACTAAACGAACACTCGAATCGGGATATGTCGCTTCAATCAGCGGAACGAGAACGACACGAAGACGCTCGGCATGCGCGACCAGGTCACCATCTCTATGAGCAAGAGCCGCGACAAGACTCTCGGCTTGAGCGCGAGAGGAGGCTGGCAATAATTGGGCTGCTCTGGGCCATCGATCGAGGACTTGTCCGTGATTCATTGGGTCGGCGTCGGGGTCGCTCAACCCGAGGGCCGCCAAGGCTCGTCGAGCAATGGTCGGGCCAACTCCCTCGTGGAGTTGCAGGAGCCGGAACCACGCCAGCGAGTCAGAGGCGTTGTCGGCCAGTCTGAATGCTGCCAGCAGATCTTTTACGTGGGCGGCCTCGACGAACCGCAATCCCCCATACTTGACATACGGAATTCGTCGACGCTCAAGCTCGAGTTCGAGCAAATTCGAGTGGTGTGCGGCGCGCACCAACACTGCTTGCTCTTTGAGGTCGATGCCCTCCTCTCTGTGTGCAAGTAGCTGCTCGCAGACCGCCGAAACCTGAGCATCCTCGTCGGCACATCTGACGAGGCGGGGGCGCATTCCGGCTTGACCATTCGCGGCGTGCAGCACAGCGGAGAACCCCTCGGGAGCTTCAGCAGCCATACTATTTGCCACGTCAAGAATTTGTTGGCCAGACCGGTAATTGGTGCTGAGAACCACGGTCCGCGCTCCCGGAAAGATTTGTTCGAAATCCAGGATGTGACGCGGTTCCGCAGCACGGAACGAATAGACCGCTTGTGCATCGTCTCCGACGATCGTGATTCGTTCGTCACTTCGGCGCAGAGCCTTCAGAATATCTACTTGCAGTCCGTTGACGTCCTGGTATTCATCAACCAATATGTGATCGAACGAACCAGCAAGCCGCGGGCCCAACCGATCATCGAGGGCGGCGGCCCTCCAGAGCAAGAGAAGGTCGTCGAAGTCAAGCATGCCTCCAGCCCGTTTGCTGGCGACGTAGCCGCGGCAAATCTCGATTATCTGCTCGACAACATCGTTTGCCCACGGCGCCACTGTCGCGGTTACTGTCGAGATAGACCTCCCAGTGTTTACGGCTCGAGAATAGAGGTCGAGTAGAAGCGCTTTGCGTGGGAACCGCTGGCCGGAGGATTGCGCGTAGCAGCCCTCTTCTCGAACTAGGTCAATGACGTCGGCAGCATCGGAAGGGTCAAGCACTGAGAATCCTTCGGGGATACCGAGCGCTTGGGAGTATCTCCGCAGTGTTCGGTGTGCGATGGCGTGAAACGTCCCCCCCATCACGCGGCTGCTCATCGGATCAGAACGGCCGTCCCTTTGTTGTGCGGTCAACATCACACCGGTCCGATCCAGCATCTGCCGCGCCGCCCTTCGCGTGAAGGTCAGCAGGAGAATGCGCTCCGCAGGCGTTCCAGTCGCGAGCAACCACGCGACGCGAGTAGAGAGAGCGGTCGTCTTGCCCGTTCCCGCGCCAGCAAGGACGCGAAGCGGCCCACCTTCATGGCTGACGGCTGCGAGCTGGGCCTCGTTGAGCTGCTCCATCCAGGCGAACATATGTTCGATAGTAGCGGATCCGGGTCCTCCCGGTTTCGGCCAACATCCATCACCCCTTGTTCAGGATGTCGAGTCCCACCCCTTCCGACATTTCGGCGATCCTGCCAGCCTGTCCGGCTGGGCACCAGCCGGTGGTGGCGAATTCCACTTCGACTGAGGGTCTATCGATCATGTCGCTGTCTCCGACAGCAGGGAGGGTCGTAGACAAGTGCAGCCCTATCGCAGCGTCCGTGCGAACGATCGAATCTCGCTGATAACAGCCTCGGGGTTCTCCAGAGCCGGAAAGTGACCGCCCTTGTCGAAAGATGCGTAATGCTTGAGATCGCACCAAGGCTCGATGAGACGGCGTGGAGGCGCGTTAGGGTCCTTAAAGGTGCTCACACCCGTAGGGACTTCGATGCGTGAGGGCACCCGGTAGCTGGACCCTGGTCCGAACGATTCGTAATAGAGACGTATTGAGGATCCGATCGAACCGGTGAACCAGTAGACGGCAACGTTGGTCAACAACTCCTCCGCGCTGAATGCGAGGAGCGGATCGCGTTCTCCGTTTTCCCCGACACAGTCACTCCAACGGCACCATTTCTCCAAAATCCAGGCGGCCAGACCGACAGGTGAGTCGGTCAGAGCGAACGCAGGGGTTTGCGGCTTGGTCCGTTGCAGGTGAACATACCCCCACTCGGCGTCTCGGTAGGCCTGCAGCTCATCCCACCACTCCTTGTCCTCCGCGCTGAGAGTGCCTGGGTCGATGGGCGGACTGAACATGGTGAAGTGGGCGCCAAGCAGGCGTTCGGGGTGACGAATGGCAAGAGATCCTGTCACCGCGGCCCCCCAGTCGCCGCCATGCGCGAAGAACTGTTGGTGACCGAGCTCTGCGACGAGGTCGACCCACAGGTCGGCAATCTGGTCTGGGCCGATCCCAACGGTTGCCGGCGCTTCAGAGAACCCGTATCCGGGAAGAGAAGGAACAATCACGTCAAAAGCATCCATCGGGTCCCCTCCGAAAGACGCCGGATCGCTGAGCGGGCCGATCACCTTGTAAAACTCGTAAAACGAGCTGGGCCATCCGTGAGTGAGTACAAGGGGGCGTGGCTGCGGCCCCCGGCCCGGCGCCACCACGCAGTGAATGTCCAGTCCGTCAACCGAGATCATCTTATTGGGGAGCGAATTCAAGAAACGTTCCTGAGCACGCCAATCGAAACTTTGGTTCCAGTACTCGCATAGGATTTGCAGCCATACGACGTCGGTCCCCTGCTGCCAGCCAACTCCGTGCGGGGGACGCGGCCAGCGCGTCGCCACCAGTCTCCGTCGGAGATCATCGAGTTGCTCGTCGGGAACGGCGATTGTGAAATCGCGGACGGTCACAGCGTTGCCCGCGGCACACCAACCGGACATTGTGCGAGCTTTTCCACAGTTGACATTCCTTCTCGTCGTAGAGACGTCCCGTTGACGACCAGGGCATCGACTCCTTGGGGGCTGCCGGAATCACACCCTGGTTCGACAAGGACGTCAGCATCGGATCCCAAAGAACCTGGGCGTCGCATCTGGGCTGGATGGTCGCCTCGGGCCTACGGTTTCAACCGGAGCCCGTCATTGGCGACCGCCAACTCATAGACAGGGAATCCACGACTGTCCACTCTGTCCATCCTCGTCCGTCCCAGCGTAACGGAACAGATGGACAAAGGGATGGACAACGAATCCTGGCCGGCCTAACGAGTCGATTGGTCCATCCGTCCCACGACACGGTTTCGCCGGCCGCTAAGCGTTACAGCACAGCCACTCCTGCTCCCTTGAGAAGAGCACTGTTCGGATTGTCCGGAAGTGCCCGGAGAGGCTCCGCAACTTCTGCGACGGTCGGGCCGTACTTCTCCGCTAGAGGCGCCAGTGCATCGAGGTTGAAGTCGTAGAGCTTGGCGGCGTTGCCGGCGAGTATGACGCGCAACTCGTCCTCACCTACCTCGGCGAAGATCTGACGGAGGTGTTCACGGGTGTACGGGTTCGTTCCCTCGTCGTGAGGGTAGTCGCTCCCCCACATGAAGCGGTCGGCTGGCATCACCTTTCGGGCTGCTGCGTCGGCGATCCCAGGGAAGCTCGACCCGACCCAGCAGTTCTGCGCGAAGTACTCGGTGGCCGAACGCGGGAGTGACTGCTCCTCGGTGTACTTGAGCTCCCCGATCTCGCCCTTCCTCACGCTGGTGATCACCTTGTCGAGATTCTCGAGAAGAGGCGGGATGGCCGCGGCCGAACCCTCTGTCATCACGAATTTCAGTCGAGGGAACCTCTCGAACACTCCAGAGAGGAGCATGTGCACGAAAGGCCGCATGCCGTAGAAGCCAACTTCGCTGATCATGATCATCGGAACCGCATTAAACCGGCCATAGTCGGGAGAGCCCGTTCCTGAGTGCAGATTCACCGGAATGTCGAGGTCCTGGAGGCAGGCCCACAGTCGGTCATAGTCGGGATGGTAAAGGGGTTTTACCCATTTCACATCCGGCGCCACGGTCGGGAGGAGCACCCCGCCGCGCAGACCGTGCTCCTTGATCCACGTGACATCCTCAATCGCATCGTCGATATCGTTCAGGAAGAACTGGCCGATCCCCGCACGCTGAATAGGCTTACGCCCGCAGAAGTCGACGAGCCAACGGTTGTGCGCCAGGATGCCGGCGCGCCGGTGCTCATACTCTTCCGGCTTGGGCGGTCCCGCAAAGAGCACGAAACCCGGGTAAAACGGTGGCACTGTATTCGGGAACACGACTTCGCCAACGACGCCGTCGGCGAACTGGTCGGCATCCCGCCGCTCGTCGTCCCAGTTGCGAACGCGAAGGTCAGTGTCACGGAGGTCCTTCCACGGGTTCTTGTACTTTCCACGCCACGCGTCAAAATCCGCCAGATACTTCGGGTCAAGGTACTTCCGGTACGTCTCGTGATTAGCGCCTGCGTGAGTGTCCGCCGAGATGATGGTGTAATGATCGCTCTTGGCCATGGCCCCTCCTGCTTTCCGTTGCACACCATTGTAGGGGACTTTTCGAAGGGCCAACAATGGAGAACGCCCAGTGAAGCATGGCTCCCATTCTTGAGGTGACAGGTCGGCCAACGTGGCCCGGAGGGGCGACCCGTAACTGGCCCGGCGCTACCACGTACGGATGGTGTAGCGAAGGACCCATCACAGCAAGTCCCGCTGCGTGGTGGGCGCCCATCTCCCCGGACGGGCCTGGGCGACGCTGCGGCGTGGAAAACCATACACCTAGTGATATCGACGGCACCGAGGTCACCGTCGCCGAAGGCAAGGTAATCATGGCCGAGCGCTACCTGTGCCCGAAGAGGTACGTCGGCGCCGTCCGACGAAGAAGGCGGGTCCGTCACGCTAGAACCAGATCCGCCCCCGCCCCCGAATGTTCACCTGGTCTTTCGTCGGGATAGGAGATAGAAGGCTCGGGAACGCCGCTAACGCGGTGAAACCGCCCACGATCCTCCAAAACCATCGCCGGCTCGAATACGCACGCAGGGGACGACCGAGGCCGGCGAGCGGTCGGGCCCTCCGAGGCCCTCTACGAGCTGGCCGACGAGGCCATCTTGGTCCCCAAGCTGGAGCCCGAGATCGACCCCGTCGTCCTCTCAACGTCCCGTTGCAGCTCCTGGCATAGCACGCCGCCCTCCTGCGGGGCGTGGACATCAACGTAGCCCCTGAACCTGGCCAAGAGCGTCACCGTCGAGTAGCCGCCCGGGGGACCGGGCGCTGGTCCGGAAAGGGAAGTTGGGCGGAATTTGGGCAGCGGTCGGCTCCGTGTAGAGCACCGGGCGCGAGACTGCGCGTGTGTCCTACACCCATGTAGGTGCACGCACAGGGCTGTCCTGGCTGCGAGGGGTCACCATGACAACAGAGCGGGTGCACGCAGAAGAACCAGTGCACCGGCGCGGTGAGCCGGGTCCTTACGCCGTCCCGGTTGGGCACCCCCCGGCTACGGGACCGCCCGCCTCCCTTAGCGGGTACCGCGAATGAGCGAGGTCGCAAGCGTTCCCGAACACCGTGTCGACCTTCCCTCCGAACGCACGGAGGGCGCGTCGAGCATTCGCTGGCACTGGCTGTACCTCCTTGCCAACGTCCCATTGGTCATCGCAATCTTCGCCCTTCCTCGATACCACACCTACCTCTGGGGCTCAATGGGGATCTGCTCCACCGTTGCGATCCTCGTTGGAGCATTGAAAAAACGACCGGCACGCCGGGCGCCCTGGATCCTCGTCGCCATGGCACAGTTTGCCTTCGTCAGCGGCGGCATTACGTACGATGTCCTGACCAAGTTCCTCCACGAGAGCAACCCGTTCCCGTCGATCGCCGACGCGTTCTACCTCACGACCTACCCGCTGCTTGCCATCGGGTTGTTCCTGTTGGTGCGGACCCAGAGCCGCGAACGCAATATCGGTGCACTTCTCGACTCCCTCATCGTCACCGTCGGCCTGGCCTTGTTGTCATGGATCTACCTGATTGAGCCGTACGTCCGTGCCCCGCAGCTGACCTTCTTGACGAAGGCAGTGTCCATGGCGTACCCGCTCGGTGACATCGTGATTCTGTACATGCTCGCCCGGCTGCTGCTGGGCGGCCAGCGGCGCAACACCTCGGTCATGCTCCTCTCGGCCGGGGGCATCGGCTTCCTCACCGCAGACTCGATCTACCGATGGAGCCAACTCCACGCGAACTGGGCGGTCGGTGGGCCTACGGCCCTGGGTTGCGTCGCCTTCTACGTGCTGGGGGGGACAGCCGCCCTCCACCCGTCAATGCGGAAGCTGACCGAAAAACAAACGAGCCGCCCGCTCAGCCCCATTTCGTTGGCCGCGATCAGCGTGTCTACCCTAGTCGCCCCCGCTCTCCTCGTGGCGCGCGCAATCCTCAACCCAACGGTCGACGATGGTGCGCTCATCGGTACAGTCTCCGGGCTGCTGTTCATCCTCGTCATGCTGAGGATCACCGGACTGGCCCAAAACCTAGCGATGCTTGCACAACGAGAGCACATTCTTCGCGACCTCGGTGAACGCCTACTGGGAACGACTGAGCTGAGCGAGGTCGTCTCGGTCTCACTGGGTGCGGTGGCGGCGATCGTCGGAGACCATTCGGGGGCCTGTCTGCTTACGCAACTTGGCGACGAAGGCGAGCGGGTTGTAGCGGGGATTCCGACCATCCTCAGGGGCTGCAGTGTCGTCCTCCAACAGAGCGATCATGCACACGGTGGTTTGAAGGTCAAATTTCCCAAGATGCCGTTTCCCGTCATTGACAGCGCGCATTACTGGACCCAGATCGCACTCGCCGACGTACAAGGCGTACGTCGGCAGATTCTCATCTCTCACAAGACGGACCTCTCGCCGGACACCCTCACCATCCTCGAAGCTATGGCCGCGCCGGTTTCATTGGCACTCGAGCGGGTGGAGCTCTCGATGATCCTCTACGAACGGCGGAGCGAAGCGAAGTTTCGCTCGCTCGTGCAAAACGCGTCGGATGTGATCCTGATCGTGCAAGCAGACGGCAGGCTCAGCGCGGAAACGCCCTCCGTATCGACCGTCCTCGGCTATGTGCGCGAAACGATCGAAGCAAAGACGATGAGTGACCTCCTCCACCCCGACGATGCCACGCCGGCACTCGCGCTGGTTGAGTCAATGATGTCAGGACGCCGCATGGGCGGCACGTGTGCCGAATGGCGGGTTCGCCATGCCGACGGCCGGTGGCTCGTGATGGAAGTGACCGGAAGTGACCTCTCCGCTGATGTCCACATCGCTGGTGTCGTCCTCACATTACGAGATGTGACCGAACGAAGGAACCTCGAGAGCGAGCTCCGTCACCGGGCCTTCCATGATGGTCTGACGAACCTGGCCAACCGGGGCCTGTTCAACGATCGTGTCGAGCACGCCCTGGGGAGAAGAGAACGACAGGCCACATCGGTGGCGGTCCTGCTTCTCGATCTCGATGACTTCAAGCTCGTGAACGACACCTTCGGGCATGGGGCAGGTGACGAACTGCTGATGCAAGTGGGCAGCCGGTTGGCCGGGCTCATGCGCCATGGCGACACTGCGGCCCGCCTGGGTGGGGATGAGTTCGCGATCTGTGCAGAATTCGACGGATCGGGGGCCGATGCCGTTACTGCGCTGGCGGAGCGTGTGCTCGACGTCTTCGGGGCTCCCTTCGCCGTGGCGAACACCGACATGAATACCAGCGCGACCGTGGGAATAGCCTCGACGAGGTCGAACTCTGACAGTAACGCCGCCGACCTCCTTCGAGAAGCCGATCTGGCGCTCTATGCCGCCAAGAATGCGGGAAAGCGCACCTTCCGGTTCTACGAGCCCAGTCTTCATCAAGCGGTGCTCATGCGGGTGCAGAAGCGAACCGAGCTCGAACAAGCAATCACGCGCGGCGAACTCCTGGTGTACTACCAGCCGATCGTCGAGTTGCGCGACGGTCGGATCGCCGGCGTTGAGGCGCTGGCCCGTTGGAACCATCCGGAACGGGGCCTTTTGCTCCCGTCCGAGTTCATCCCGATTGCCGAGGAGTCCGGGCTCATAGTCCCCTTGGGGCGGTGGGTGCTCGACCGGGCCTGTGCCGACCTGAGCCACTGGCGGCGCAACCGCAATGCCCACCAGCTCCGCATGAGCGTGAACGTGTCCCCCCGCCAACTGCACGATCTACACTTTGAAAAAATGGTCGACGAGGTCCTTGTTGAACACGGCCTCGACCCCGGCCTGCTCACGCTGGAGATCACCGAAAGCGCACTCCTCGAAGGGGATAACTCGGTCTTGCTCCTCTTACAGACGCTCCAGGAACGCGGCATCACGCTCGCACTCGACGACTTTGGAACGGGATACTCGTCACTCAGCTACCTACACCAATTCCCGCTGGGGACGCTCAAGATAGACCGCGCCTTTGTGAGGGACATGGACAAGGGAAACGGCATGGCGCTCTTGGACACAATCGTCTCCATGGGGCGCAATCTCGGCTTGCTCGGTATCGCAGAGGGAATCGAGATTCCCTCGCACGTCTCGCAACTCGAGCTCCTCGGTTGCAAGTACGGTCAAGGGTTTCTTTTCGCCCACCCCCTCCCCGCTGATGCGCTGGAAGCGCTGTTGGGCCATCGCCTCGACATACCCGGGTCTTCCGCGTCGATGACCGACCTTCCTGACGGCGTGTTCGGCCACAACGGCGACGGCGAAGTGCCGACTGGCTCTCCTCACCAGTCCGACGATGCGGAAAGGCGATTGCAATCGCTCTGAGAAGCGCCCAAACACACCGCGAGCCCATTGCCGCAATATATGTTGCGCCCCAAAATTGGCCTGACGTTGGGCGGTCGGCCCGTGTAGACACCCGGGCGCGACGCTGGACGCCTCCTCGTACCGACGGAGCGGGTAATCACAATGAAGTCGGCTGAACCCCCCCTTTTTCAACGCTTCCCGCCCCAACCCCCTTGCTCCCGCAAGAAAAGTACAGTTCAGAACACGCGTCCGGGAGCTTCAGGTGTTCGACCCGGACAAGCTGGCCGCTCATGACTTTGACCGGTTCAAGGAGGTCGCTGTCAATCGCGACTGCAGGATCTTGATCATCAGGGGAGCCGGTGACACGTTCTGCGCCGGCGACGATGTGAAGGGGTTCATGGATTTCAAGCCCGGCGACGGTCCCTAGGAGATTCGGATGTACCAGGAGACCGTCAATATCATCCACAACCTGGTTGCCTGTCACGATCGCCGCCGTCGATGGGGTCTGTACGGGAGGTGGACTTGAGCTCACCTTGGTCTGCGACTTCGTGGTCGCAACGAACCGATCACGATGGGGCATGCCGGAGATCAACTGGGATATCACTCCGGGGTGGGGAGGAACGGGTCGTCTCAGCAAGTTTGCCGGAAGACGCAAGACGAAGGAGTGGAACCTCATCGGTGCTCCTTTTTCGGCCGCCACTGCCGAACGGTATGACCTGGTGAACCGACTCTGCGACCCGGGCAATCTACAGAGCGAAGTTGACGCCTTGGTTGAAGTTCTCCTGTCCCGAAATCAGCAGGCAATCACCGTGACGAAATACTTCGTCGACAAAGGTGCTGATCTCACCATGGAGAACAGCCTCGCCTTCGAGGGAGCACCACAACGTGGCGGCGGGCAATCGGGGGTCCAGGGCATCGCCGACTTTGCCGATCGGGCCGCCCGTGAGTCACGCCGGGCCTTGGTGAAGAACTTCTGGCAGGACTGATCACGGACACCACAGGGCAGACGTCGCGATGAGACTCCGCGTCCGTGGAGTCCTCGGGATATTTGCACCGCTGGCAAATGAGAAGACTGCGACGAACTTCAGGAAGGATCCGTGGCAGGCGATACAGCCGAGAGCACCGAAGCTCGAGTTGCAATCGTCTCGGCACAGGCCCGCAAGCGGGCGCCCACCTCGCCCACGGCTGCGCCGGCCAGTAGATTTGCAAATCCGAAGGCCGTGAGCACCATGGAGACGCCGCCCATCGGCGAGAAGACAGGAACCGAAACGACAGCGATGTCGAGGACCTCCTTGGGCTGCACGTTCATCACCACAAATCCGTCGGACAGTTCGTCGAGAAGGCGGTCGACCCGCAGACGAAGGTCCTCATCCGATGGGTTGTCGGAAAGGGACCACAGGGCACGCGCCAGCGCCTCGCGCGTTTCGCTTTCGGGCCACACTGCGTAGCCTCGTTCCCGAACCTCTGCGAGAGCGTCCTGCAGAGCCGCAACCCGGGCGGCCTCGGTTGATGTGCCGCCCTTGCGCTCCATCCACTGTCGACGGAGTGCTTCATCGCCGAAGGCGGCGAACGGCGCTCCATACGGAGCAGAGAACGGGACCCGCTCTCCGACACGGGTCCAGGTGCCGGACCGTTCGGCCCTCCCCTCGGTCACCACCGCAACCATGAATTTCCCCATGAGCACGCTCGCGGCACATTGGGCGTGGATCTCTTTGGACACTAACCGCAGCTCCTCGCGCGCCGCCTCCAGCGATGGATTCTGGATCATGGCGGAGTGCCCAACCACGACCAAGGCTGCCCCCAGGGTGTACGTCTTATGAGCAGGATGGCGCACCACATAGCCGAGTTCGGTGAGTGACGCCATCACCGCGAGGGTGGACGCGGGATTGATCTTGAGGGCATGGGAAATCTCCGTCATGCTCATCGCTTGGCCGGGATGCACCGACATGAAGTCGATCACCCGGAGGGCTCGGCTGGCGGCTAGTGCGGGTTTGACCACTTCACACTTTCGCACACCTTCTCATGAGCCATCCTTGACCCACGAAGATTTCTCGCGGCGCAAGCGCCCGGCGGGCGGATCGCTCGTGATTGCTCATCCGAGACGTTAAACAAATGAGGTACGCGGCAAGTCTTCGATGGGGCGGAGCTATCAATTCGACTTTTCATAGAACTGGTTGGCCCATTTTCGATACGCCCCAATCGGGCCATCACCATGGCAGAGCAGCGGTTGACTGCGGTAGGTCTTGTGCTCCCAGATGGGGATGTCCTGTTCGAACAGTGCCACTGTCGTCTCGGCGCTCCGTCGCGACAGGGCACCGTCGGGATCCTCTGGAAGCGAGAGTGGGGTCAGGAACGAGAAGCGGACATCGAGATGATCCTCGTCGATCGGCGTGTACGCGGAGAGGAACGACTTCGCTCCGACCCCAGTGGCGCGATTCACGTTCAATCCCAGATCATTGAGCGTTGTCACGTGGTGTGTCTTTGCACCGAGCAGGGCCAGGTTGTTCTCGAAGACGACGGTTGCGCCGTGCCCGTCGAAATTGTAGGTGACTTCGGGCGCCGAGTTTCCGTTGTCGTTCTGGTGGACGAACTGACCATGCGCCAAGTCGAAAATGTTCTCGACCACCTCAGCAATGCTCGTTCGGATGGTTCGTTGGTACCGAAAGTAGTCGGACCAGCCGGTCGTCTCGAACTCCCAAAGTTCAGGAGGTGACCAGGCGGGCGGTGCGAACTCCGGGTCGTGCCAAACAAAGACTATTCCGGACCGCTCTTCAGTAGGCCACGCCGGCACGGATGCCCCCTTGGGAATCCGGCTCGCATACGGAATCGACGCACACTGACCACGCTCGTCGTACTGCCAGGCGTGGAACGGACAGCGGAGGCAGTTCCCTTCCACGGTGCCGCCGTAACCCAGATGGGCCCCGAGATGGGCACAAAAGGCGCTGAACACATGCGGCGTCCCAGACTCGGTACGAAACAGGACGAGGTCGCGGTCGAAGTACTTCAAGGGCTGCACTGCGCCAATGGCCAGGTCGGACGAATACCCCACCTGGAACCATCCGCGTGGGTACACAGTGCTGCCGCAGCCGTCGATTCGCATAGATCGTCCTTCCACGGTCGCAACCCTCCACGAAACCGGGCGTCCACCGACCCGATCAAGACTCCGCCGAGAGCGACATAATTTGATATTATAAGTTCTATTTTGGTATTAAAAATATGTCGGCACCTCTCTCCCGTCAAGTGCTTGTTGTTCGATCGGTCGCATTACGTGGGCGATGCACCAGATCGATCCCTTCGGAGGATCCAAGTACCTCGTACGGTGCGTTGGCACCGGAAGCGACGACTGCCTGCGCATAGGGCGCGAGCCCGACCTCGGCGCTGTGGATGCGCTTGTTGTCGTGGTAGCTAAGGCCATCTACTAAACAGATCGATAGGCTCTCTGCTATACGTCATAACGATCCTCGTTCCCGAAGGCATCTGTAGCAGTGCATCTCGCTCGTGTCCATCGCCAGGTCACCAAGCGATGGTCGCAAGCAGCGCCGTTCCATGGGTGGTGACTGCGTCATTGGCCGTGTTCCAGTCGAGGTCGAGCTCGGCGGCCACCTCCGAGACCGTTCGGCCCCGCCGATTTGGACGGTAGCCCACTTGGTCGCCCTGGTGGTCAACAGGCAGTTCTTGGGCGCGATCCGGTGGTCCGCGAGCACCCAGGTCTTGGTGGGGCATCGCAGTTTGGGGCAGCGAGCGCTCTTTTGCTTGGGCCCGACGGTGGCACCTCGGACAGCGCACGTCGCCCGGGTCCTGCACGACCATCAACGCGACGTCGGGACCACAGCGCTCGTCGCGCGGGACGCACACGACCTTGAGGCAACGCCGCGAGGATCTCACTAGGGTGAACGAGGACGAAGGTGCTTCTTGCTTCTTGGCTTACACCTCAAGCTTGAAGCGTCTTCGCCCAAACCTGAGGGGACCCCGAACTGCAATCGATGGATCTCACGCCCATTCCCTTTGCGACTTAGGAGGGTTAGTCAGTTATGCCAACTCCGCTTGCTGCGTATTCGTTGCGTGTCCGTGCCCGACTCTTGAATCATCCGGGAATTCTCGGCCGGCTGATCACCGTGCTCGGTGCTGCCGGCGGGAACCTCATGGCGATCGACATCGTGGCCACCGACGGCGCGACGGTCACCCGCGACCTCGTCGTGTTCTGCCTTTCGGAGGCCCACGCCAACGACATCGCGGTGGCCGCTCGCCAAGTGGAGGGGGTCGAGATCTTGACGATCGAAGATCGGACCTTCGCCGCGCACAAGCATGGAAAGCTCAGCATCGACCCCAAGTACCCGCTGCACGACCGGGACGACCTGGCCATCGCATACACGCCGGGCGTCGCTCGAGTCTGTCTGGCTATCGCTGCGGAACCATCCCGGGTGCACTCGCTCACGATGAAGGCGAACACGGTGGCCGTGGTTACCGACGGGACGGCGGTACTCGGCCTCGGAGACATCGGGCCCCGAGCTGCACTTCCTGTGATGGAGGGCAAAGCGGTGCTGTTCAAGGCATTCGCCGGCGTGGACGCCGTGCCAGTGTGCCTGGACGTGCGCAATGCCGACGAGCTGGTGGACACCGTGGTGCGACTGGAGCCGATGTTCGGCGGGATCAACCTGGAGGACATCGCCGCCCCCCACTGCTTCGAGGTCGAGCGACGCCTGAGCGAGCTCTTGGACATACCTGTCTTCCACGACGACCAACACGGCACGGCAGTGGTGGTGCTTGCCGCCTTGCGCAACGCGGCGCGGGTGGTCGGCAAACCACTCGCCAGCTTGCGGGTGGTGCTATCGGGCGCCGGAGCGGCCGGGGTTGCCATCACCAAGATCCTAATGACCGCCGGAATTGCCGACATTGTCGCCGTGGACCGAAAGGGGGCGGTCCACAAGAGCCGGGACGGCCTTGATCCTTCCAAGCAGTGGTTAGCCGATAACGCTAACTCCGGGGGGCGGAGGGGGACGCTCCAGCAGGTTCTGACTGGGGCCGACGTGTTCGTCGGTGTCAGCGCTCCCGGGCTCCTTCACCGCGACGATTTGGACACGATGGCCGACAACCCGATCATCTTTGCGCTCGCCAACCCCGTCCCCGAGGTACTCCCCGAGGAGGCGGAAGGAGTGGCGGCCGTCATGGCCACCGGGCGGAGCGATTACCCCAACCAGATCAATAACGTGCTGTGCTTCCCGGGCATTTTCAGGGGGGCACTCGACGCTGGCGCAACCCGGATTACCGAAGGCATGAAATTGGCCGCGGCCGACGCCATCTCGGCCTGCGTACCCGAGGAGACGCTTGGACCTGAGTACATAATCCCGAGCGTCTTCCAGCCCGAGGTGGCGACCACCGTCGCCGCCGCCGTGGCTGCAGCTGCTGTCGCCGACGGAGTCATCCGGGGCAGCGAGTGATGGTGTAGAAACCTCTGACGAAAGTCAGAGATTGTGGTTGCTACGGACGATGCAACGATCGAGACGGTCCGATCCTTCAACCGGTCGGTGACGCAGCGCGTTGGAGCGCTCAACGAGCACTACTTGGGTCGCTCCAGACCTCTCGGCGAGGCCAGGGTCTTTTGGGAGATAGGTGAACGAGGATGCGACGTACGTCTCCTGCGGGCCCGGTTGGGCTTGGATGGCTACCTCAGCCGGCTGCTCCGGTCCCTCGAGGGTGCGGCGCTTATTACCGTTACCCCTAGCAGCGATGACCGGCGCGTGCGGCGCGCCCAACTAACCAAGACGGGTAGAGCGGAGCTCACAATGCTCAATCAGCGCAGCGACGCCTTGGCCGAATCCATGCTGTCAACGCTGACCTCGGCTCAACAGGAGCGTCTCGTAACCGCGATGGCAGAGGTCCACGGGCTCCTGAGCGCGGCGGCGATCGAGATCAGCCAGGTCGATCCCGATCAACCAGACGCCCGTCGATGCATGAGCGCCTGCTACGCGGAGCTGGACCAACGATTCCTTAGCGGCTTCGATCCAGCGGCAGGAGATTCGCTAGAGCCGGGCGAGATGCGAACGCCAGCCGCAATTTTACTCGTGGCGACGCTCGCCAAGACAGCCGTCGGCTGCGGAGTGCTCCGCTTTCACAGCGAGGGGTGGGCAGAGATCAAGCGCCTCTGGGTCGACAACAGCATGCGCGGACTGGGGATTGGTCGGAGGCTGCTCGGTGAGTTGGAGATCCGGGCTGCACAACTCGGGAACCAACGCTGGACACGAACCGGTCGCTTCATGAAGCCATCGCCATGTACTGCCAAACCGGCTATCGCGAGGTACTCGCCTTCAATGACAACCCCTACGCGGACTGGTTCGAGAAGCACCTCGACAAACCGAGAACGTAATGGGCGTCCTCCATGGCATCTCCCAACTCCGGGCACGGCCGCACGATGCCGCGTACTCCGTTCCAAGCCTTATTCGGGACCCGAGACAGACTCACTGTGACTTGGAAATGGGCTGCCTCGGCTGGGGGTCGGCAGAGCCGCTGATCACAAACCAACCGAGCCGTCGAGCAACTCTCTGATGAGATCGGCATGTCCATTGTGGCGGGCATATTCCTGAATCATGTGAAGGTAAATCGACTTCAGGGAGACCTGCTTCTTTCGCCACTCGCCGGTGTAGTCAAGGTCGTAGCGACTCGCTGCATCCGAGCTTGCCCGACACTCGCTCTGCCAGACGGCGAGGTCCGCGTCCCAGCTGGCGCTGTCGATTGTCATGAGGGGACTGTCTGTCACTGCGGGATCATCCCAGATCCAGGGTATGGCTTGATCTCGCAGCAGTATGCGACCGAACCAATTGCGTTCCGTCTCGGCCATGTGGCGCACCAAGCCGTGAAGCGACAGCTCCGAAGTGGGGATTGGCCGAGCCTTCCGCTGCGCGTCATCAAGCCCTTCGCACTTGACCAGGAGGGTGGCGCGGTGGAACTCCAACCATCCGTCGAGAAGCTCACGCTCGTGCAGCACGTAGGTGGGCCGTACACGCGATCGATCGCGGGCCGGTTCAGCCATGGGTCCCCCTGATTTCCTTCGTTTCTTTAGAGAGTATCGCCGTTCCGAGAGCCCCTATAGCTGCTGAACTGGCCTTCTGCGGGTTAGGAGATAGAGGCCGCCAAAACGCCGCTAACCCGGCAGACGAGCCCTCCCTCTCGGCCTCGACGCGCATCGTTGTGTGAACCGTAGGCACGTGGCTCAAAAATCCGGATCGGCATCATCAGAGGGCTAGGCTTGGTTTGTGGTCTTCTTGCTCGGTTTGGTCTTGGGCGGCGTGGCTGTCGAGGCGGTCCATGCCTGGCGGCGGAGGACGCGACGGTAGCTAAGGCGGAGAGCCTGACCAGCCTGCAAAGCGGCCCTAGGACTAGCGCGCTAGTCCGTTGGCGAACTCAACAGACCTGGTGTCGTGATAGTGGCCGATCGAAGGACTGACGCAGAATGCGGTACGCCGTGGCGAGCCCAGGCGTGTTCACGAAGAGCCGCTAGCAGCGATTCATGCCCCGATGCTCGTACCACCTCCCCGCATGGTGGACAAGTAACTTCCAGCTGTTGCGACCTTGTCGCGACAGAGTCGGGCGATTCTGCGCTCACGCCTGAGTGCCAGTTTCCACGCAAGGTTCCGTAGAGCACCGGAACAATCGCGACTGCACAGCCCAAGAGCATGAGCGGGATACCCAATGCGATCCACATGGGCACAACCTCCGGCTTAGCAGATGCCCTCATCCTGTGACATGCATCGTTGCATGTCAACGATGCATGTGTGAAGATTTGCGCGCGACTCGTGCATGGACTAGGGATGGCCAAACTTGCAGGTCAGAACGTTTCCGCAGGTGAAACTAGCCCACTACCGACCGTCACTGATACGTCTTATGGGCGATCGGTGTACGTCGGACTATCGAGCGGAGACTCGAAGCCTGTGCCGGTGGAGGTGAGGAGCCATCTGTAGTTGTCATCTCGACCGCATCCATGTTCGCTGACGTTGTCCCGAACATTGTTGAAGTTCAGCGGTGGTCCCCCGCCTGAGACCTGCCAGATGGTAGGGATCGGGCGTCCACCAAGACACCCAAACAAGAGAGGGACCACCGTGAAGAAGAAAGTAGCTGTTGTCAGCGTTGCCGACGCGGA
>JBEKWB010000064.1:0-55168 GCA_049513455.1 Acidimicrobiales bacterium | reverse complement strand
CGCCGGCGACGAGCGTCGACCCCTGCCAGGCGAGAGAGCCGGCGAGCGTGCGGCTGGCAACGTACTTGGGGACGCCGTTGAGCAGGCGGGTGAACGGGATCTCCTGCGGAGCGCTTGGCCAATAGTCGGCAAAGATCTCGTAGGTCCTTCGCCCGAGGAGCAGGGCGTCCATGCTCCTTGCTTCCTCGAATATGACCTCGCCCGACTCCGGGTCCGCCACCGGCACCTGCCACCCGCCATGCGCGAAACCGCCGTCGCGGTCTTCGTCTGGCCCTCCAGGCGCCTGCGCCACTCCATCGAGCGTCACGAATTCGGTCACGATCAGTTTGCCCATGGTGTGCTCCTTGCCTGGTGGCGATGCGTTCCTGAGTTAGACGCTCCCGTCGTGTCGAACTCATCGCCGGCGCCGCGATCAACGGCCGCGTAGCCACGACGCGGGGCTCGGCGGGCTGGACCTTCGGCGCTGCACACCGGAGCATGGCGTGAACCGATTCGTAGGACATGCCCCCATGTATTCGTCCGACAGGGTCGCCCAGAACGTCGGGCCGTGGCTGCATCCTGCGTCTGCCCGGCGGCGAGCCGGGTCCGGAGCCTTTCCGCCCGGACTGCAAAAGGGGACGGCGGTCGCGATGAGTTTCGCGGCGCCCTATCGTCAACTCCTATAGCAGACAGCTCCGGAGGAGACGCCGACGGAGGAGACATCAAGGAGAGCAGTCATGAGCCGCGTCAGCACGTATTTGAATTTCATGGGGACGACTGAGGAAGCTTTCAATCTTTACAGCTCTGTCTTCGGTACCGAAATCACCGGTGAGATCGCTCGTATGGGTGACATGCCCAGTGGACCTGGTGCGCCCGAGCTGTCCGAAGCCGAGAGGAAGATGGTGGCTCACGTCGAGCTACCGATCCTGGCAGGCCACGTGCTGATGGGTACCGACATGCTCGATTCCATGGGCCATGAACTCCGGGTCGGAAACAACGTGACAATTTGCCTTGAGCCCGACAGCCGGGCCGAGACCGATCGCCTCTACGCCGCGCTCAGCGAGGGCGGAAGTGAGTCGACGGGCATGCAGCAGATGCCATGGGCATACTGGGGGTGCAGCCTGGACCGTTTCGGTGTTCGATGGATGTTCAACTGCTACGAGCCGGCCCAGTAGGGACGAATGACAGCGATCCGGATGGCACCGGATAGGGAAATACTGATCGCTCGACGTCCCCGGCCCCGCCCCTCAATCCCAGTTCGGGACGTGGCGATATAAGTCGAATCCAAACCGGGCGCACCCTCGACACTCACAGTCGTGCTCAAAGGCCGGTCAGAAGTCGACTGATGCGATCCCTCAACGCGGTCGGGATGAGCGACTGTGTAGCGGCGACGCCCTGGGCGTCTCGGCCAACGAGGTAGCGCGCCCGGGGGGACCTTGTTGTAAGGGCCTTGCCGATGACCCGGGCCACCGTTTCGGGCTCAGTCATGAACGCCTTGTAGGGCGCGAGAAGGGTGAGGACCCGGCGATACTCAGTCTCGTAGCCAGAACCGGCGCGGCGGGCCACGTCCGCCTTCATCTCCTCCCAGATGTTGGTCTTCACGCCACCTGGCTCGATCAGAATGACCTTGATGCCGTCACGGGCGACCTCGACACGTAGGGCGTCGGAGACAGCCTCGAGTGCGTGTTTTGACGCCTGGTACCAGCCACTGAACGGCGTTGTCGTCAACCCATAGATCGAAGAGACATTGACGACGCGGCCTTGGCCGGCGGCGCGCATATGGGGCAGGGCCAACCGAGCCAACCGGATGGGCGCTACCACCATCGTTTCGAGCTGGTTGCGGGCCTCATCGTCGGATACGTCCTCGATCGCGCCGACCCCCGAGTAGCCGGCATTGTTGATGAGAGCCCAGGGGCGCAGCCGGTTGACGACTGCACGACAGCCCTCGGCATCCGTCACGTCAAGGATGACCGTCTCGACCTTCACAGCCGCGCTGGTGGCTGCCTGGAGGAGGCGAGCCGCCTTGGGCCCCGAGCGCACGGAGCCAACAGAACGGAACCCGAGGCCCGCAAGGTGCACTGCCGTCGCCAGGCCGACGCCCGAATTCGCCCCGGTGGTGAGCACCGTTCGACCGCCGCCGGCAGTCACGCTCCAACCTCCTCGGAATCTCCATGCGCCGAGGCCCACCACGGTCCGAAACACCCCGGCGACGTGTCGTCGTGGGTCAAAGCGCCACCGCTGCGTACCCGTTCATGGCACCGTTTCCGGCCCCTACCCACAAGAAGACGACGAGATCACCCTCCTTGACGCGGCCGGCACGGCGGTCCTCGTCAAGCAGGATCAGGGTGCTTGCCGCTGACGTATTGCCGTAGTGGTCGACGCTGATCGGTACGCGTTCGGGAGGCAGACCGAGCATCTCGATCGCCTGTCGGACCACCACGCCGTTCGCCTGGTGCAGGTACCACCGGGCCACAGCCTCGACGTCGAAGTCGGCTCCCGTGAGGGGTTTGACGGTACTTGGCCAGTCTTCTTGCAACATCTGGAAGTCCCGCGCCATCAGGGGTGGGAAAACCTCGGCAACCTTGACCCCGTCCATCAGGAACACGTGGTCGGCCACGTTGCTGGCAGAGGTGTGATGCAAGCAGCCACCTCCGGGGTAGGTGACCAGCCCGATGTCGGGGCATGTCTCGTTGCGCACCGACAACAAGCCGGTTGGACCGTCTTGCGCGTCACGGGGAGTCGAACGCCAGACCGATGCCCCCGCACCGTCAGCGAACATGAGCGGTGCCAACCATCCCAAGCCGCTCTGGTGCTTGTAGTAGTAGTCGTGCACCTCGGGCCCGAAGTATCCAGACGGGCAATTGCTCGCCACCACCAGCGCAGTGGCGGGTGCCAACGAGACGAGTGAGCACGCCGCGCTGCGAAACCCAGAAGACAGCCCGGCACATCCGAGGTTATGGTGGACGAGGTCGGCGTCGGGGCGCAAGCCGAGCTCTGTCGCCAAGAACCTGAAGTGGTCCTGGCAGGCGATGAGGTCCGGAGTGGTCGTCACATGGACCACCACGTCGACCTCATCGGCGTCCAGCCCGGCGTCGACCAAGGCGGCCCTGCTGGCTCGGAGCGCCAGGTCACCGTCATAGAGTCCGCCCTCGGCCCGGCTCCGCTTGCGTCGCCCGCCGAACTCGTAGTCCAATCGCCTTTCATTTATGCCAAGGTGCTTGACGACCCACTCGGGCTCAAGGGGCCTACCGTCAGGGCGAGTAGGACGGAGGTATTCGAGGATCTCCTCGTTAGAGACTCTGCGATCGGGCAAGTACGAGCCGACACCGATCAGGGAAACGCAGACCTCTGACGCAAGCCTTGAAATCGAGGTACGAGTCATCGGACCACCTCACTGTCCGGCGAAATCGGCGTTTCTGCCAGCCGCGGTGCAAGTCAATTCAACGACGTTCCGCGTGGCTCCGACAGGGCCGAACGTCCCAATCGCAGTGACTTCCTGGACCCAGAGGCATGCCTCCTCATGCTGGCATCGCCTGGGTAGCTGACTGTCTGGGGGTCCAGGTGGTGCCACGGCACGGTCGACGGCTACTCCGTCTGACTGGATGGCCGTGCTCAACCACGGAGCGCCGCTCCTCACGTGAGACGCTCGTCCGCTCAGGCCCTGGCCGACCAGTGGCCCAGAGACTCGTGACGTCTTTAGAATGACGGGAAGATGAGGAAACATTCAGCCTGGAAGATCGTCGGGCTCGCCGGCCTGGCCGGTGTCGCCGCCACCGGCGTGGCTGTCGTCCGATCGGAACGTCGACGCAGGGCTTACACACCTGACGACGTTCGGATCCGACTGCACCAGCGGGTCGCGGCCATCGTGGATGCCGCCCCGGTGGTGAGCCTCTCGGTCGCTCAGCCAGAGCGCTTCCGCCGCGTGCGCCGCCTGGCCGGAAAGTCGTTCCAGCTCGTGTGCCGTGGCTGAACCGCTCAGCCTGGATGACGCTGTCGAACTGACGCGCACCGGGGACCTGTGGCTGTTCCGGGGCCCGAGCGCCGCCGATCACGCCATCCGAGTTTTCACCAACAGCCCCGTCAACCATGTGGGCATGGCGGTCGTACTCGAGGACCTCCCGCCGCTGATGTGGCACGCCGAACTGGGCCACTCGCTACTTGACGTGTGGAGCGGCACCTACCACCGGGGCGTGCAGCTGCACGACCTGCGGGGGGCGGCAATCACCTGGATGGAGCGTTACCACCAGAGCGCCTGGCTCCGCCAACTGTATGCCGAGGTGACCCCGGAGATGGAGGACGCTCTGCTGACGGAGATCGCCCGTAAGGACGGCACCCCGTTCCCGGCCATGCTCGCCCTGGCCGGCCGTTGGGCCCGGGGGCGGATTCGCCGCCCGGCCGACGTCGAGGCCAGCTACTGCGCCGAGGTTGTCGCCGGCACCTATCAGGCGATGGGCCTTCTCGCCGACAACCGCCCGGCCAACTGGTACGACCCCGGCCGCTTTTGGAGCGGCGACCACCTCGAGCTTCTTCAGGGCGCCCGTCTGGGCGAGGAGATCACGGTGCTGGGCGTTTTACCCGAGCCGCCAGGCCCGGCCTGCGACCGCGCTGACACCCGCTAGCTCTGCCGAGCCCGGATCTCACTGGCCGCCAGCCCCCAGCCGTTCGCGGGGAGATCATTTGGGGGTGCTCCAATAGCGGCATGTACCCCACCTCGTTCACACTTCACTTCGGCGACGGGGCCAAGCGCACCATGGAGCTGGCGCAGGGGACGGACCCGACGGACGCGTTGAGCATGCTTGGCGATGCCCGGCGAACGGGCCGCTCGGTCATCCTGCAGGTGGTAGATGGGGAGTCCCGGGCGCGGATGCCCTACGCCGTGGACGGGCCGAATATTGAGGCCATCAGCTACGTGATCTCGTCGGGCGATGTCCTTCATTCATTCCTTGAAGCACCGAGCGGCGACTGTGGAGGGCTCGATGAGACCCACCGTGCTTCGTCGTAAGCGTTCTCGTCCAACAATGTGGAAAATCCGAGTCAATAGCGTGGAAAATGCCGCCCGTAGGTGACCCGTTGGGGACTTTCGCCTCTAGGCACCCGCCACCAAGGGGCCAAGGTTGGATTGAGAGGCCAACAGGAAGGTAGGGGAAAGTCATGGCAGAGGATGCGTACGAGTCGATGATCCGACGGACATACCAGGACTTCGAGTCCGGTGACCTGGAACTCCTTGAGGTGGTCATGGGGAAGGACGTCGTATGGCACGAGCCAGGGCGCAGCAGCCTCGCCGGTGACTACAAAGGCCCCGCGGCCGTGCTTGGCTTCCTGGGACAGCTGAGGGCACGGAGCGGCGACACGTTCAAGATCGAGGTCTTGGACGTGCTCAGTGAACCGGAGCGGGCGGTGGTCTTCCAACGGGAGACCGCGACGAGGAACGGGAAGGCCTTGGACGTGATCGCAGCGGTCGATTTCGAGATCCATCACCAAAAGATCACCGAGGTCACCGTCTACCAGGCTGACACCTACCAGTTCGATGAGTTCTGGGCGGATGACTAGTGGCCAGGATGGCGGGAAAGGGCCCAGCGTCCTACGGCAAGCGGGTCTTGCGCCGCAAGGTGGACCGCAAGACGAACGGTCATTGGCATGGTGTTAGCGACATCTGGTCCGTCCGTGGGTCATGGCCGCATGGGGATCCTCTTGTGACGACGACGGCGATCTCCGGCAGAAGACCCCAACGTGGGCCGCAGCCCGTTCCTCTTACGAGGAACGCTGGCCCACCATTAGGAAGGAGTGGCTCAACGAACGGGGGCCGCCACGGTTCCCACGACTTCCGGACTTGCCGAATGTGACGCAGACCTTCGATCCCTACAGAGATACGGCGCTGGCGAACCCTCCATTTGGACTGGGACGGTCTTTCCCAACTGCAACCGTACTCCCGTTTTCATCAGCCCCACAGCGGGCATAGGCGGGGGCGGGGGGGGTATTCCAGTTCGCCGGTTGTGAGCCGTGGCCTTGGCTAGCGATCAGCGTGGCCTCGTAGTCGTTCCACTGCCATCATCACACGCTCGTTGGCGGAAGCGACGATTTCGATCAACTTCCTCTTACTTGATGTTCCTCGAACGAGCGTTACCGAGCGGCGAGGTACGCCAAGAGCCTTGGCGACCGCCCGGAGCGCAGCATCGGTTGCCCGCCCTTCGTTTGCTGGCTCGACGACACGCACGATCAAAGCGCCGTCGTATTCGCCTCCCACGGCAGTCGACGATGCATTTGGTCGGACATGGATTTCCAGGCGCACACATTCATTCTGCTCGGTTTTGCATTTCCCCGATCGCTAGTCCGTTAGCAGTCCTAAAATGTGATGACGAGTCAAATCAGCGACAATATGAGCGACGTCCTCCCTTCTCCTTATCACTGGTCCGCCCGGTGCGGGCGAGTCCGCAGTTTCGAGGGCCATCGCTCACGCCTCCGAACGGAGCGTCCTGGTCGAGGGTGATCGTTTCTTCGGATTCTTTAGCGCCGGCACCATAGAGCCATGGAGGTCGGAGGGAAATGAGCAAAACGATGTAGGCATCCGAGCAGCGGCACCCTGGCACACTTGGTATAGCGTCGGTCCGTCGCCAACTACATCGTTGGCAGTGTTTCTGTGCAGGAGAGGAGATTGGATGACAAGTAACGATGACGAGATCCCCCGGGGAGCCTGGCAAGCGACACTCGAGGCGCTGACGGTACAGCATGAAGGAGATTTGACGGCCATCGAGGTAGCTGACCTCGATCTAGGTGATCAATTGGAAGCAGAGCACATCCCATTTTCATACATTGAATACGATCCTCACGATGACGCTGTCAGCGTAGGAGTTGGCGGACTTGACGGCAGATATCCGGTGATGCTGCGTCATGTGGTCGAGCATCCGCAGAACATCTTCCTTCACACCTCGGGAGCGGGCACAGTCACGATTGAAATCCGTTCACCTGACGAAACTGCGACACTCATCACGCTTTGGGCCCTACCAGAACTGCCTGCCTAAACCCCCCTACTTCGTTCCAGTCGTGTCCGTCTCGGCGTGCCGAGCCAATCACGCCATTGGGAACAAAGTCGCCGCTATCGGTGTTGTACTAATTGAATCCAAAGGTGGATTCGGAAGGAGGTCCCAGTAAGTGTGACATGGAGTCGATGTTCATAGGAAGTAAGTCGCAAGGGATTGGCCGAGCATCAAGCGGTCGGCCTCACAAGCAAACCCCAGCAAGCGGCTCGTTGTTAGAGCGTTGCAGCGGTATCGGGGCCCGTAAACCCCCAGTGAGTGCCACTCCCAAAAGCGACGTGAGAACAACAGAATACAAGTAGAGCGCCCGATTCCCGCCTAATCGTGGGACGGGCGTTTTCGTCGTGTTGAGGGCATCGGCTTGCGGGAATGTTGAATCCGCCGTCCGGACGAAGCCCCTTTATCGGAGCAAGGACGCGAGGGCCGCAGGATTGGGGGCCGAATCCTCCAAGAGACGGCTTACGGCTTCTACGTCTAGTGGCCGTGCGAAGAGGAACCCCTGGCCAGTGTCGACTTTCTCGGCAGTGAGCCGCACACGCTGGTCGTCGTTCTCGACGCCCTCCGCGACGGTTTCGAGCCCGAGCGCTTTGCCCAGCTGGACCATGGCGTGGACGAGAGCTGCCGCCTCGGAAGTCTCAGTGATCCCCGACACGAAGGATCGGTCGATCTTCAGCATGTCGACAGGGAACTGTCGCAGGTAAGCCAGCGACGAGTAACCGGTGCCGAAGTCGTCAATGGCCACGCGCACCCCGAGTGCCTTCAGGAGGGTGAGCCGGGCCACGGTGCCGTCGACGTTGTGCATCAAGGTGGTCTCGGTGAGCTCCAAAACGCAGAGGGCTGGATCGAAGCCGCTGTTGGTGAGGGCATCGTGCACTTCGGCGACGATCTGGTCACGGTCGAGCTGTTTGGCCGAGACGTTGATCGAGACAGTGACGTGGTGGCCCTGGCGCTGCCAGGCCGCACCCTGTCGGCAGGCTTCCTCGAGTACCCACCGACCAACCGGCACGATGAGACCACTGGCCTCCAGGGCCGGAATGAAGTCGTCAGGCAGGATCACCCCTCGAGTGGGGTGACGCCAGCGAAGAAGCGCCTCGACACCGGTGAAGGAACCCGAGGACAGGTCGAACGTGGGTTGGTAGAGCAGGAAGAACTGGTTGGACTCCAGAGCAGCGTGCAAGTCCGTCTCAAGGTGTCGGCTGTCATCGACGGCTTCTTGCATGGCAGGGGCAAAGACCACCGCACACTTCTTGCCGGCGGCCTTGGCCTGGTACAGAGCGATGTCGGCGTCGCGCAGCAGCTCGTCGGGAGTGCTCCGCCTGCCTTTGGCGATGCCGATGCTGGCTGTCACAGCCAGGGGGGCGTCGCTGCCGGCGATCTCGAACGGGGTGGCCAGCACGTCGAGGATCCGCTCCGCCACCATTTCGGCTCCGGCGGCCAGAGACGCACCCTCGGCCAGCACCACGAACTCGTCACCCCCGAGCCGCCCGACGGTGTCCTCTTGGCGGATGGCACTTGTCAACCTGGCCGCGACCGCGGCCAACAGCTGGTCCCCGGCGGCGTGACCCAAGGTGTCATTGACGTCTTTGAAGTTGTCCAGGTCCAAGAAGAGAACGGCCACCGGGGTGTGCTCGCGCCGGGACCGGGCCAGCATCTGATCGATCCGGTCGATGATCAAGGCACGGTTGGGGAGTTCGGTGAGCGCGTCGTGGAGGGCCAGATGGTGGAGCTCTTGGGTGCGCTCGTCGACAAGCCCCAGGGCCCGAGAGCGGCTGGTGCCCAGCACGTATATCAAAGCTCCTAGCAACAGGCTGAGCACGAATCCCCCCAGCAGGAGGACCAGCGCGTTGGAGTTGCCGAGTACTCCGGAACCGTCGACCGCCCCGAAAGTCTCAACCTGCCACCCGTTGTGGAGATTGACGGAGGTCGACATCGCCCCGGCTGGCGCCGAGCCCGCGGTGAAGGTGACCTTGGAGGAGCCGGATCCGTAGTGGAAGGCCACCGCTGTGCCCGGGTGGCCCATGAGCGATTGCTGAAGATCGAAGCTCGGCAATGTCGTCAAGCCCACGAGGCCGAGAACGGTGGCGGCGCGGGCTTGGGCGGTGGCCGGCTCCACTCCCCCGGGGTAGACCGGCCCTTCAACAGCCAAGTAGCTCTTGTTCCCTATCTTGTACGGGACATAGGTGTTGTTGGCGAATGCTTTGGTGATCCGCGCGGTCGAATCGTAAGCCGCGCAGACGTCATAGCCGAGGGGCAGGGCCAGGCCACGATTTTCGAAACCGAGATCTGAAAGGCAGTAGAAGGGTCGGGTTCCGGGGGGCGTGATCTGGTACGACTGCCCTGCTGCCAGCGGCTCTGGCGGATCGGTGAGGATTCGAGCGACAAACTGGGACAGTTGGTCAGGCCGGACGACCGCGTAGTAGCCGAAGCCACCAACTTCTGGGAATCGCTTCGCGACTTGCATCGAGCTAACCCAGCTCAGAAATTCGGCGTTGGAGGCGTTGGGGTTCGCCACAATAAACGCCTTGGCACTGATCACGAGGCTGTTCTCCTGCTGGATCGCCAGCTTCAGCGTCGATGCGATGGCCATTGATGACGAGACAAGCGCCTGGTGCGAACGCTGGGCATCGTTGCGGGCCACGACGGAGGCACCAAGCACGGAGCCCAGGGCGCCGGCCGCCACGAGCAGTGCCGTCGCGGTCAACCAGACCCGCCGTGGCCGGCTCATCGGTCCGACGTCTTCCACACCGGTGCCGAACGGAAGTGACGGCAGAGGGAATGCAATGACATTGGCCGGGCATGAACCATGGAAAACTCCTGTGCTGTTCCCCGAAATAAACAACCGTCTGAGACGGACGTTCGAGGAGCGCATATCAATACTACCCTATTGTTCTGGAGATTTTCGGCCACCCCCAGGGGGCCCGTCGTTGCCGCAAGCCGAACGGCTTGTGGCGCTACTCGGCCCATCCTTCAGAGCAGCGGCCCGGTTGCCCGCAACCCGATGGCCTAGTGGGGACGTAACGACTGAGACGTCCTGAGAGCGCGGGACCTGCCGGAAGGTGATGCCTTGGCCACCTTTCAGCATGAGAATGTCCGGACCTTCCTTCCATCTGCGATCGAGTCCGAAGCGCAGCTGAAACAGCGACCCGAAAGGGGAGAATTGGGCGACTGTTGGGTTTGAGTCGGCAGGCCGAAGACCTTTGATCGGTTAGATAGTCCGGGTGGAGACTGACTCCGTCTCGCGTGCCTCAGGAGCACCGAGATGAACCCGTCGCAAGGAGCATTACCCCTATCTGCGACGCCAAGCGCAGCACCAATTGTCGCGCTTTCCGCCCAGAAGGGTTCACCCGTTACTTCACCTGAACCGTCCACGCCTCGCGCTGGCGGCATTGCCGGAGCTGAGTTAGGTACGGCGACAGATCAGATTTCCGGGATCTACACGATGGCCATTATGGACTCCCTGGAAAAGAGGTTGTCGGCGGACGATTTGCGTGACTTCTTGGCAAGAGCTGGCGAGACTCGGAGCGTCGACGATCTCAGGGATCTGGCGTCGTGGACCCCCTTCGATCAATTCAAGCGTTTGCTCCAAGAGGCATCTCGTCTATTGGACTCGCCGTTTCAAACGGTAGATGTTGGTACTGGCGTTGGTGTGTCGTCTGCCACCGTCGTCGCTGAGATCATGCAGGCCTTCGATTCTCCTGGAGCGATGCTGAGAGCCGGTGAAAGCAACCCGATGATGCCCATGCGGCGCTACGAGACAACCGAGCTGGCGCCGAACGAGTGGTTGATTCGCGAGTGGTTTATCGACGGTTTTGCACCGTACCCCGAATTCTGTTCATTCTTTGCGGGGTTGTACGCAGGGATCCCGATGTACTTCGGTTTCCCTGCGGCAGAAGTCGTCGAAGAGGAATGCCAGTGCCGGGGCGACAGCGCCTGTCTGTTCCGACTGCGCTGGGAGGAAGATGACGCGGGAACGTCGCGAGGGCAGCATCACGACGTGCATACCAAACTGCTCGAGGCGCGTTTCGATCAGTTGAAACAGATGATCACCGACCTTTCCTCCAACGAACGCTACGAGGATGTCCTACAGGGAATTGTCAGATCTACTATGCGCGCCGTCCTCGCGGGCGGCGCCATTCTGATGCTCGAAGCCCGAGCCGGGAGCCCACGAAAGGTCTACTCCGAGGGGCTCACCGAGGCCGAAGCGGACTCGTTGGCAGACGACCTCTTGGGAGGAGTGGGGCGAGAAAGGGCCATCTCGGTCGAGGTGACCTCGGTCCGTCGCCACTATGGCGTGCTCGCCATCGATGAGCGAGGCGGGATCTTCAGCTCCCAGGCGCACAGCACCCTCCAGACCTACGCGGAGCTGGCGGCCGCTGCGCTCGACGCCGCCGACGCCATGGAGGATGCCCGCCACCAAGCCAACACGGCCCGGGTCCTTTTGGAGCTCTCCACGTCGTTGGCCGAGGTCGTGGGCAGCGAGGAGATGGCCGCCAAGGTGGCCTGGGCGGTGCCCGACGTCATCGACTGCGACCGCGTCGCCGTATTCCTTGACGACGCAGATTGGCAGGGCGCGGGCAGTGGAGAGTTCCGGCTTGTTGCGTCGCTCGGCTATCCCGATGACGCGGTGGCCACGTTGCGCGCACGGTCTTACCTCAAAGCCAAGCCCGACTCGGTTTCAGAGCAGGGCATCGAGCGCAGCTCGATGTCCGAGTTCGGCACTACGGCTACGGTGGCGGCGCCGATCACGTCTTCGGGCAAGGTGATCGGTCACGTCGTGGCCGGGGTCACGACCGACCCCGAGCGACTGGTCGTGACGGCGCGCCTGGCCGAACGGCTCAAGGGGCTCGCCGCCCAGGCGTCCATCGCCATCAGCAACGCCCGGTTGGTGGACCAGATCCGCTTCCAGGCCCTGCACGACCCCCTGACCGGTCTGCCCAACCGGGGCCTGATCCTCGACCGCACCGAACAGATGCTGGCCCGGGCCCGTCGCACCAATGAAGCGACGGCTGCCCTCTTCATCGACATCGACGGCTTCAAGAGTGTCAACGACACTCTCGGTCACGCCGCGGGCGACCAGCTTTTGCGCGCGGTGACCGCCCGACTGGTCCTCGCCATGCGTGAGAGCGACAGCATCGGCCGCCTCGGGGGGGACGAGTTCATCGTGCTCGTCGACGGCGCCACCATGGACGCCGGTCCCGAGCTCGTGGCAGAACGGCTGCTGGCGGCGCTCCGGGCGCCGTTCGAGCTGGAGGGCTTGCCCAATGGCCCGTTCACCCTCACGGCCAGTATCGGGATCGCAGCGGGTCTTCGACCCTCGGCCACCGAGCTGCTACGCGACGCCGACATCGCCCTCTATGAGGCCAAGACGGCCGGCAAGGACCGTTTCGTCGTTTTCCAACCCGAAATGCACGCGGTGGTGCAAGAGCGCCTCCTCCTCGAAATGGACCTGCGTGATGGTCTTACCTCCGGGCAGTACTTGTTGGCCTACCAGCCGATCTTCAATCTCGCCAGCGGAGAGACCACCGGCGTCGAGGCACTGTTGCGCTGGCACCATCCTGATCGGGGAGTGGTGCAGCCCGACAACTTCATCCCCGTCCTCGAAGACTCCGGCATGATCGTCGATGTCGGCCGGTGGGCGCTCCAGGAGGCCTGCCGTCAGGGAGCCCTTTGGCATTCCCATGGGCTCCGGCTCGACGTCTCGGTGAACGTCTCGGCCCGTCAACTCGAGACGGACCAACTTGGCGAGGACATCTCGTGCGCACTGGACGTTTCGGGGTTCGACGCCCGATCGCTCATCGTCGAGATCACCGAGACGGCCATCATGCGCAACGTGTCGACCGTCGTGCCCCGCCTGGCCGCGCTCAAGGCCACCGGGGTCCGCATCGCCATTGACGACTTCGGCACAGGGTACTCCTCGTTGGCCTACCTCCAAAAATTCCCTGTCGATACCCTCAAGATCGACCGTTCCTTCATCTCGACGATGGGGGACTCGCCCGAGTCAGGGGCGCTGATCCGTACCTTGGTCCAACTGGGCAAGACCCTTGGGCTCGAGACCCTGGCCGAGGGGATAGAGGAGTCGGCCCAGTACTCCCAGCTGAAGCGCGAACAGTGCGACAGCGGGCAGGGGTACCTTTACGCCCGGCCGCTCGACGCCGACGCCGTCGAGGCATTCGTCACCGCGCGATCCGGCACCAGAGCCGTTACCACCACCGAGACCAAGGTCCTCGACGACTCCTGAGGGCTCGTGCGAATGGTTCACCGGATCCGTCCACTCAATCAAGGGTAAGTGTCTCGGCTGCAAAGTGGCCAAGAAATCCATTCCGGCGGCACTTCTAGAGCTCGAAACGAGGCGTGTTGATCGAGCGCTGCCCAGTCCCAACCGCGCCGATGCCGCTGTCTCACCGCCCAGTTCCGGGCATGTCCATTGCGGGTAATCAGCTGGCACGCACAGGATCTCGCTAGGGACCTATGGCCCTGACCCACTTGGAGGCCGTCGTCGATACTGGTGACGTGAGGCGCTCAGGCATTGGTGGATCCAGCTGGAGCTCCCGGGTTGGCACGTTGTCGGCGGTGTTCATGGTGGTCCTTTCGACTTCCTCGATGTTGGCCGGCGCGAATGCGTCGGCGGCCACCAAGTCCTCGAAGTCCAAGGTCACCGTGGCTACGGGCAGCGTTGTCTGCAACAAGATGGTCGGGACGGTTACCCTTTCCCCACCAGACCAAAGGGGAGGGACAACACCGGAGACGCAAGTGTTTTCGATTCACGCGACGGGGTGCCGCACGGCGAAGTCAAATGTCTCGCACGTGAACGGCGCCAGCCTGACCGCCACTCTCCATAGGGCTACGAATGCCTGCTCCGGCCTAGAAGGCTCCGCTCTGTTCAGCGCGACTTTCGCATGGAGTCCGAAGTCGATCCATGACACCGTGGCGACGTTCTCGGGGGTCACCTACGTACACAACAACGCTGGCGATGTGGGATTTACCATTCCGAACACCGGTGGGACCGTCTCCCTAAAGGGATCGTTCGCCGGAAAGGACCACGGTGCACAGTCGACCATTACGGCGTTCACGAACATGACCCTGGGCCAGTTCATAGCTGCTTGTGACTCGACGGCGGGCTTGTCTCGCTACTCGATCGTCAGTGGCACAGCGAAGTTTTCCGGCTCCGGCGCAGCAACTAGCTCGACCACCGGCGAGACGGTGGCGTTGGGGACGAACAACCCCGCCCAAGGAGACTGCACCACGAACACCAGCGAGGCGGCTACCGCTGTTGGGAATGTGGTGCTAAACGTTACTGCTAGCTCCTTCCGGGCGGAGATCCAGCTGCAAGGGGGCTCCCCGAACACGACCTACGGGGTGTTCATGCAGCAGGTCCCAGGATCGTGCCCGCAACCGGGAGCCAACGCCGGCACGCTGACCACCGACTCGACCGGTCATGGCTACGCGTCCACGACCGTAGCGCGCGTGTCCAGCGCGACCACCTTCTACGTGCAACTCGTCCCTAACGGAGCTGGAGCGCCTGAGTACACCAGCGACCGTATCTCAGCTGCGTCCTAAGAGTAACCGTCGCAGCCCTTTCTCCTTCCGTCGTTCATCACGTGCTCGAGGAATTGCGGGCAGCCCAAAGAGCACCCCAAACCGCCGGGCAAGGGATCAACCGGCAATAGGTCTCCTGTCACACCTTGGCCAATAGCCACGCTCGTCCGCCGGCCTCGCCCTCAGCAATGGTCGTTAGAGCGCTGAACGCAGCCCGTAGCTCACCGCGTGCCACGCGAAAGGGTCCCGGGCCGTGGTCCACCTCACTGAGGACAGCCATTGCCAGCAATCCCCCGGGCGCGAGCCTTTCGATGACCGCCTTGTCAAGACGGGCGTCCCTGAACAAGTGACAGACAATGACATCGCCTGGCGGGCCATCGGGGAGTCCGACATCGAGATCCACCACATCGAACCTACAGCGGTCGCCGACCCCACTACGCTCTGCCAAGTCACGGGCGAAACGCACCGCTACAGGAGAAACGTCAACTCCATGGACCGTGAGCCCTCGCGCTGCGAGCCAGACAGCCGCCCTACCACGTCCGCACGCGAGGTCGATCCCGTGTCCCGATTTCGGGAACAAATGCTCGTACGCGGCGAACACAGTTGGAGGACCAGGAGCGCGTTGGGCGAACCCCTCGCCGGAGTACTTCTCATCCCAGTGCACGCGATCTTGCTTGGTCATTCGTCCAACTTAGAAGCGGACCCGGGGCTTCTGCTGAGCGGAGGTGTTCCAACACCGTCCAGGATCTGGCTGTGAGTGTGACCCCGTGCGCCGGGAGGGTGGGGCACTCCGGCAGGACTGGGGCACCCGCCCCCCTCGGCCTACGTTCGCAGCGGCAAGCGCGTGCATGGGAGACTCGGTATAGCGTTCGAAGTACCGCCCCAACTGCGAATGGAGACCCAATGGCCGTGCTTGTGAGGATTACCGCACCCGGAATGGATCAAGCGGCCTACGACCAAGGGGCCCCCATACTCCATGAACTGGTGAAGAAGCAGCCTGGCTTCATCATGCACGTGGCGTATCCGACGCCCGGTGGATTCAACGTTGGCGAGGTGTGGGAAAGCCAAGCGCAGCAAGAATCGTGGTTCAACGAACACGTCAAGCCAAACCTTCCGCCTGAAATCTTGGATGCCACGTCAACTGAATACTTCCAGCTTCACGCCGTGGTGCAGCCGTAGTTCGACGACACCGTGGAACTTGCCCTGGTTCCTTAACTGCCCCAGTCCGCCGCCGAACCGGTGGGCCGCCCCCACGACTTGGGAAGGGTTGCCGGGATCGACTAATACTGGCCGGGTGACCGAACGACCCGATCCGTCTGGACTTCCAGCCCCGCTTCACGCCCTCCCCGTTGAGCCGGTCGAAAAATGGTCGATCAGTCATGACGTCGAGCGCGATCTTGTTATGGAGGCCACCTCAGTAGAAGAACTCCAAGAGATCGTGTCTATCTTCACGGATGAGCTGTTCGAGGCGTGCAATGCCTTCCTCGACACCGATCCCCCTGAAGCAGAATGGCTCCTCTGGGTCTTGCTGCCTCGGAAGCGAAAATGGATCTCAAGCGACGCACTGCGTCCAGCTGAACTGGACCAGGGACCGGCCCTTGGCTGGGGGCGCGGCTCATGACGCGAAGGGCATAGGGCGTTACCATTGCCGCCTCGCGGGCGATGACCAGGAGGTATCGGTGGACCTGAGCGTGTCTCATTGGCCGGCGGAGAACTCCTCGGCCGTGGCGGAAACGACCGTCGGGGGCGTCTTGCGGGCGGCGGCGGCTGCGGCGGCGGACCAGGTGGCCCTGGTGGCCGGCTTGCCCGACCCCGCACTGCGGCGCCGTTGGACCTACGCCGAGCTCCTCGAGCGGTCCGAGCGCGTCGCCCGAGCGCTGGCGGCACGGTTCGCGCCCGGCGAGCGGGTGGCGCTGTGGGCGCCGAACATCCCCGAGTGGGTGATCCTCGAGTTCGGCGCCGCGCTCGCCGGGTTGGTCCTCGTGACGGTCAACCCCGCCTACCGGCCGGCCGAGTTGGCGTTCGTCCTCAACCGGTCGGGGGCGGCCGGGATCTTCCTGGTGCCCGAGTTCCGCAGCCCCATGGCGGCGTTCCTCGACGAGGTTCGTCCCGAGGTCCCCGGCCTGCGCGAGACGGTCCTGTTCACCGAGTGGGACGACTTCGTGGCATCGGCCGACTCGAGCACTCCCCTTCCCGATGTGCGCCCCGACGACCTCGTCCAGATCCAATACACCTCGGGCACGACCGGCGCGCCGAAGGGGGCCGAGCTCCACCATCGGGGCCTGACCAACAACGCGCGCTTTTGCTTCGAGCGGCTCGGGATCGCACCGGGCGAGGTGTACGTGAACCCCATGCCGCTGTTCCACACCGCCGGGTGTGCGTTGGGCGTGTTGGGGGCGGTCCAGTCCCAGGTCGTCCACGTCCCCGTCCTCGCCTTCGACCCCGCGGTCGTCCTCGAGATCCTCGAGTCGGAGCGCTCGAATGTGTTGATCGGCGTGCCGACCATGCTGCTCGCGCTGCTCGAGCACCCAGACATCGCCTGTCGCGACCTGTCTGCGCTGCGCTGCGCGGTCTCGGGAGGTTCACCGGTGCCGGCCGAGCTCGTGCGCCGGGTCGAGCATCGCTTCGGCGTGCGCTTCAGCATCGTGTTCGGGACCACCGAGTGCTCCCCGCTGATGACCCAGACCAGGCTCGAAGACAATGAGAACGACCGGGCCGAAACCCTCGGGCAGCCGCTCCCGCAGACCGAGGTCAAGGTTGCCGATCTCGACACGGGCGACGCGGTGGCGGTCGGGAAGGTCGGCGAGCTCTGCGCTCGTGGCTATCTGGTCATGCATGGCTATCACCAGGCACCGGAGGCCACGGCGGCGGCACTCGACGCGGACGGGTGGTATCACACCGGCGACCTGGCATCGATGGACGGGCGTGGATACCTGCGCATCGAAGGCCGAGTCAAGGACATGATCATCCGGGGCGGTGAGAACATCTACCCGCGCGAGATCGAGGACGCGCTGTTCACCCACCCCGGCGTGGCCGAGGCGGCAGTGGTCGGGATCCCGGACCCCACCTGGGGCGAGGTCGTCGCCGCCTTCGTGCGCCCCACCGGCGACGAGCCGACGCCGAGCGAGCAAGATCTGCGGGATTATTGCCGTGAGTGGCTCGCGCCCTACAAGACCCCCCAGCACTGGGTCTTCGTCAACGCCTTCCCGCTGACGGCCTCCGGCAAGATCCAGAAATTCAAGCTGCGAGAGAGCTTCGTCATGACACCTCCCGGGCAGAACACCTAGCGACCTGGAACGCTCGCAATGTGCCGATACCGGCCGGGTTCTGGGTGAGTTCATGATGTTCGAGCGACATGACTCCTGACCCTGACTGGCGAACGCCGGATTGGTGGGACATTCCAGGCAGAGAGGGGCAGTGTGATCGCGTGTTCGCCGCGTCTGGCCTATGGACGAAGAGCCGTGAGCAGGTGACTCGCGGCGGACTGGAAGCGCTTGTTATCGCCAAAGGATCGGGCGATGAGCATGGCACCCTCAAGACTGCTCACGATTGAGCGCGCTTCGTCGAGTGGAGAGCCAGCGAAGCTCAGAGTTCCATCGTCACGACCTTGCTGCAACACCCCGGCCAGCCACTTTTCATTCTTCTCAAAGAAGAGTGTGACGGCGTCCCGCATTCCCTCAGAGAGCGTTTCGTATTCGGCCGCCAACATGCCACACAGGCACATCCTCTGCCTGCGTAGTACGCCGCCATAAAGTTCAACGTACGCATCGAGCTTGCGCAGCGGATCGGCAAGAGATTCGTCGATTTCGGCCAATACTCCGACGAATCGAATCGCATAGCGGGTGACGAGGGCCTCTCCAAGTTCTGACTTGCTGGGGAAGTGATAGTGGAGAGCAGCATTCGTAAGCCCCAGCTCTCCCGCGACGTCGGCATAGCTGAAGGCGTTGAATCCGCGTATCTGGACCAGTTGCTCGGCTACATCGAGGATCTGGTTCGCCGTGTCAGTCCTGTCTACTTGTGCTTGTTTCACTCAGCTCATTCTCACAGGTCCGTGGGGTACTTCCTAGGCTACCACTTGACTTCTACCTACTAGTAGGTAAGGTATCTGGAGGGTAGACAAGAACGAGAGGTGACCGTGATGCAGGAAGCGGAGCATCGAGCGTTTGCACAGCCCGATGAGGTCCGGGAGTTCCCTCACGGCCGAGCTGAGATTGTCAAGGTGGGCAACGGCGAAGTGGGGCGCTACACCTTCGAGCCCGGTTGGCGCTGGTCGAACGACGTCAAGCCCATTGCTCTCACCTCGAGCTGCACGGCTCCCCACTTCCAGTACCACGTCAGCGGTCAGTTGGCGATCCTCATGGACGACGGAACAGAGATTCTTGCCGGACCAGGCGAGATCACCTCCCTGCCGAGCGGACACGATGCCTGGGTAGTCGGCGATTCACCGGTCGTCACCGTGGACTGGTTCGGCGCCAGCAACTACGCGACTCAGACCAGCTCACAGTGACCGGAGCAGATCCGGCCTGAACAGAAAGGGGCTCGCATGGCCCGAAAAATGATTGACTGCCGCAAGGTGCCCAACGAAATCGGTTGCACGCTCACCATCGCCGGCACCGAAGAGGAGACTCTGGATGCGGCGGTGGCGCACGCTGTGGCCAAGCATGGGCACGAGGACACGCCTGAACTCCGAGAGATGATTCGATCCGGCTTGGAGGACGTCTCGCCGGCCATGGCCTAGCGGGTTCGGGCACCCGTCGTGATCGGGCGGAGCAATGATCAATTCGCTTGAGATCGTTGAGGCATTCGGTGCGGCCTGGGGGGCGCACGACCTGGATGCAACGCTGGCGCTCGTCACCGACGACTGCGTCTTCGAGTCAACGGAACCGGGACCGGACGGCGCCCGTTTCGAGGGTCGTGATGCCATCCGGCGGGCCTGGCAGCCGATCTTCGACGACATACACGCTGTTTTCGAGGCCGAGGAGACCTTCGCCACGGCAGACCGGGTGGTGCAGCGCTGGCGCTATTCCTGGTTCGACGGCCACATTCGAGGCGTCGACGTGTTCCGTATTCGTGACGGACTTGTCTCTGAGAAGTTTTCCTATGTAAAGGGATGACATGAAACAGAGCTCCGCCGGTCGCCCCGTACCGCCGGTCGGTGGTCACTTGGGTCGGGTTCAAGTCCACGCACCCCGACTCGAAAGATGCCGCGCCCGTATGGGAGAATCGAGGCGATGAAACGGAATACCGGATTCGATTCCAGCTTCGAATCGTTCACCACCTAGCGGGCCGATGAGCGGAACTGCCTTCTCGGTCGATTCACTCGAGGCCAATCGAGCGGGAACATTCAGCCCAGAGCAAGTGCGCTCGTTGGAGGCCGGCGCCGCCTATCGCCGCAAGGGATTGGTAGGCCATCTCCTCCACAGCCGCGACGCGTTCGCCCAGGATGTTGCCAACGGCGTCGTCGCCGCGACCGAAGGCGTGATCTCCAAGAAGATCTACAACTTGAACTTCCTCAACGATGGAGGAGGCGGCACGGTGCCACCGTCGTTCTTGATCTGGGTGGCCAACCGGGAGACGGGTAACCAGGAGTTCCATTCGGCCAGCGACCTCTACGACGCTGCGCCCGATGCCGGCACGGTTCGGCTCTTCTATCTTCCGCAGAGCAAGTGGGCGGTCAACTTCGAAGTCCTGCCGGTGGCGGTGGCGGCCGAGCTTGCCTCGGGCAGCGATGGGACGCAGCTCTTGCTCGAATGGAATGCAGCGCGTCGGGCTCACGACAAGGTGGGTGAGGCGATGGCGTTGGCGAAGATGCAGGCAATCGGTCAGGCCCTCGCCGGGGGGCAGCCCCTGGCGGGCGACCCGGTCGAGCCAGACGAGTTGCGTGCGGCGGTGGTGGGCAACTGGCAGAGCCCCGCACTCAAGGTGGCGGTGCGCGGTGACGGCACGTTGAGCGCCACCGTGGGTTCTGACCCGCCGATGGCCGGCCGGTGGGAGGTTGATCCATCCGGTCGGGTGACGGCCAGCGTCCCCGGCGTGGCCGAACAGGTCGATGCCTCGGTGATCGGCCGCCGGCTGACCCTTGTCATCGAGGGACAAAGCCTCCGCCTCGACCGCGCCCAGGACTGAATGGCGGTTCCCGGTCGCGATCACATCTGGGCCCGCGATACGGCCGTCGCCCCTGGAGCGAACGCCACCCTGCCGCAACTGGAGGACAGGGGCCCACGGGAACTTTGAACCGATTACTTACTTGCCAGGGTCGGCGGAGAACGTAGCCTTGTCTCGGAGGAAACAATGGATCAGTTCTCCCGTCACCTGCGAGATCAAGCGGAGGACCCAGCACCTCTGCCGCTATGTGCGGGACCAGTCTCAAATGGCGAGTTTATTCCCGGCCCCCAATCGGCACGTGACCGGGCAGTCAACGCCGTCATCCGTGCAACCATCGATTCTTCGGCGCGTCGCTTAGGGGTTGATCGCCGGCGCTTCCTGCAAGGGGCAGGGGCTGTTGCAGCCGCCCTCGCCGCGTTCGAACTCGCTGGATGCTCCCCAACGGAGACAGCGACACACAGATCTTCCTCGGTTGTATTGCACAGCAGCGGCGGGAAGTTCAGCGCTCCACCGCCCGAGGACACCGCAGCGTGTCAGGAGGCGCTCGGTGGCACCGGCGAGTTCATATTCGACGTCCACACCCATCACGTCATCCCGAACGGTCCATGGGTGCAAAATGCACCTGAAACCGTCGACCTTGCGTTGAGCATGCTGCCAGCTGGCTGTACCGACAGATCGCAACTCGACTGTGTCGATCGCGCGACCTACCTGCACGACCTTTTCCTTGCCAGTGACACAACGGTCGCGATGCTCACCGACCTCCCCAATTCGGGACCGTTGAATGCGGCCGTCCCGTTCTCCGATGCTCTGAAGACCCAAGAGATCACCGCCGGACTGGTCCACGGCGGCGCCAGCCGTCTCCTGGTCGAGAACGTCATCGCACCCAATGTCGGACCCCTCGGGGCCACGCTCGACGAGATGTCGAGCGCCGCACAGTCCGGACCGCCTTCCGCATTCAAGGTCTATACGGCCTGGAGCCCCTCCGGCCTCGGCTTCTCCCTGGAAGACCCGGCCATCGGACTTCCGACCGTCCAACATGCCCATGATCTGGGCGTAAAGGTGTTTATCTCCCATAAGGGCCTTCCACTGGTGAACTTCGATCCCAGTTTCAACCACCCCGACGACATCGTTGCTCTCTCCCGGCAGTTCCCTGACATGGATTTTGTTGTGTACCACGCCGCCTGGGATCCTTCAGTGGTCGAGGGTCCCTACAACCCGGCCGCCACCATCGGCATCGACACCTTGCTGGCCGCCCTCGACCGCCACGGCGTTGCGCCGAACGACAATGTGTGGGTGGACCTCGCCACCATGTGGCGCCAGCTTTTGACGCAGCCGGACCAGGCCGCGCATGCCCTTGGGAAGCTACTCAGCCGAGTAGGCGCGCAACGGGTCATGTGGGGGACCGACGCCATTTGGTTCGGCAGCCCACAGGCACAGATAATGGCCATGCGCGCCTTTCAGATCACCCCCGAGTATCAGGACACGTACGGCTACCCCGCCTTGACCGGGGACGTGAAGGCGGGCATATTCGGCCTCAACGCCGCGCGGCTCTTCGCCATTGACCCGACCGCTACCCGTTGTGCAATGACCGCCGATCCGCTAAGTGGCGGGATCGATGAGTCGGCTGACCTTCGGCGCATCGGCGCGCTCCCTTCTGCATGGACGCCGCACGGTCCGACAACCCGTCGGCAGATACTGGGCTGGCTTGCCTCTCCTGCCACCAGGTGGGTGCCGATGTAACGAGGACACTCAGGTGGTCAGAATCACGATGACGATCACAGATGAGCGCGCGCGGATCAGCCAAGAACAGGAGCCGCGTAGGTCGCGATGCCGACCACCGGAGCATCCATAGAGATCCCGCCCATCGACCCCTTGAATGGAGCACTCCCGAACGAGAACACCCCGCCGTCCGCCGCTGCCAACCAGTAGCCCTTGCCATCCGGCGTGGTTGCGATCCCCACGACCGGTGCGTTGAGCGTCTCGGTCGCGAGTCCACCGAATGGCACGGCGTCACCGCATCCCACGACGGCCCCGTTCGAGCTGGCCAGGTAGAACCCGTTCGCCGTAGACGATGAAGCGATTCCGGTCCAAGACCCTTTCGCTCCGTTGAGGCCCGTGCAGCCCGTCTGGGTGGGCTGACCAGCCTGGCCGAACGCCGTGGCCCAACGGTAGGCGTTGAGGAGCCAGTAGCCGCTCCCGCTTGGCGTCGACGCTATTGCCGCACACCCGAGCGCTCCATTGAGGTTGCTCGGCGGCTGCGGAGAGAAGTCACATGCTCCAGGAGGCGTTGCACCGGAGCCATAGAACGGGGCGCCGAAGGAGAACACCCCTCCGTCGGCACCTGCCAGCCAATAGCCCGGTGTCGATCGCGTTGTTGCGGCAATGACCGGCGCTGCGCCTACCGTCAATACCCCGACGCAGGCGACTGCCAGTATGGCGAGCGTTCCGCAAGCTTTCGCCACGCCAACCTCCTCAACGCTCGCTGCAGCGAACCTAACAGACCGCCAGCCACGTCCTGCAAGCGGTTCAATCTTCGGTCCCTCGTGTCTCAAAGAGTCGCCCGAGAGAACGTGCCGATTTACCCGCCCATCATGTCCCCGTTCATCATCCAGTTACCCCAGTCGCCGACGTGCTGCTCCATCCAGCTCACCATCTGGTTGCACCAGCCGGGCGAAGGAGTGGTGGAGATCGAGGCCCGTGACTCAGTATCCATCCACTGACGGCAGGTGGATCCCATCGTCGTGGCAGTGCCCCACATCTGGGGGCCGGTCATTTTCCCGTTTCGGAGTTGCTGGTCCATCCAATCAGCCATGGTCGAACACGCCGTACTGGCTGAACTGGTGCCCAGTCTGGGAGCGGAGTTCCCCGACCATTCCCCGCAGACCCGCTGCACGGATGCCAGTTGCTGCTCGGATACCCCCGAACTGTCGCTGCTGAAGACAATGACCCCGACGATGATCAGGGCGGCAACTGCCAGGAGGATCAGAATCAGCCATAGCGTGTGACGCCTGCCTGTCGATGTCCCGCCAGGCGTTTCTTTCAGGGCGGTGGTCACTTTCCCATATTCAGCCAGTTGGCGTGGTCACACTAGGGCCAGTGGTCCCTTCGCTCCGTCAGGCATGAGGCGCGATACTTCTCTAGAGGCGCGCCGACCAAGCTCTATCGGGATGGGGGCGGGGACAAGAAGGTCGAAGGTTATGACGATATTTCGACGTATCTTTCCTCGCTCATGGGGACGGATATCGACGAATCTCGTGAGGCCGCCCCATCCGAACAAGCCCAAATGGACCTGCTCCCGGTCCCGCCAGTCACCGGCGTTCTTCTTAGCCATTGCACTTGCAGGAAAACCTTTGGCGTCGGGCTCAAGGCGACCTCCAACGGTGACGTGGCCGCGAGCGCCGATCGAAGCCATTACACCTGCAACCTGCTTGACGGGTGGGATCTCTTTGCTGGTCGCCGAGTCGTCCAGCGGTCCGCTGCTCACCAACCACACCGGTCGTTCCCGCAGTGCCTTGGCGAATCGCTTGGTGAAACGTCGGGCATCACGGTGCCAGCGGAAGGCGTACAGAGCCCCGGCGACCACCACCGCGTCGAAGCCATCGATGCTCTTTACCTCCCGAGCTGGCTTTACGGCGGCACTGACACCCGCCGATTCCAGCTCCTCACCCATCATCTCGGCTAGACCAGCCGTCCCGCCTCTCTTGGAGCCATAGGCAACCAGAACCTGCATCACTTCCACCTCCTCAAGTTGCTATTCGTCCAGTAGACGACGAAATGCCATGCGTACCCAGAGGCGAAGGTCCCTGGACTGGTCCAGGACCCTGGAGGTGCGCCAAGGCCCGGCACGGTGGGGCTCCCTGAGCGCTGGATGCGTAACCCCCCCAGCGACGAAGGCCTCCACGGCATGATGGATTGACGGTGAGTGTGAGTTCCTGCGTCGCGATGGTCTTATTTCGGTGCAGGCGACGCCTCAGGCGGCGAGTGCTTGGATCTCAATGGTCGGAGCGGGCACTCCGGTGTAGGGTGCTATTCGGCCCGCCTATGTGGGCCGTGGCGGTCGATGCGAATGTCGAGCACACAACTTCAACTGAGCGGAGCTCATCATGGCGTACGGTGTCATTCATTTCTTTCCCGGCGGGACGCAGAGCCAGTACGACAAGACTGTCGGCGAGGTTCATCCCGCAGGCGGTGGCCTGCCAGAGGGCCAGACGTTCCATGCCGCAGGCGCTTCCGAGGGCGGCTGGACGATCATGGCCGTACACAACTCGAAGGACGGTTGGGAGAAGTTCCGCGACGGAACCCTTATTCCACGTATGCAGCAAGGCATTGAGGGTGGGTTCGAGACCCCACCTCAAGAAACAGGATTCGAGATTCACAACCTGCTTCCCTGAGCCGGATCTCTCGGGGTTCAGTCGGGCCAGCCGTGTCGGCGCCGTCACTCGTCTAAATGACTTCATTTTTTCCAACCGCCGACCCATAAGGAGACGACAGCATGCCAACGATAATCGGACACCACGACATCTCGAAAGGCAAGGACCACTGGCTAAGCTCGCCTAAGCGCAATGAGATCTTTGGCCAGCTCGGTGTCACCAACATCCGGACGTTCGTGAACCCCGACGACCCGACAAAGGTGGCACTCCTTATGGACGTTCCTGACATGGATGCATTTGCGTCCACTATGCAGTCAGAGGCTGCCGCCCAGGCCATGGAGGACGATGGCGTTCTGCCCGAAACGTTGGTGATTCTCGTCGAGGAATAGTCGAGACAGCGTTCCGACCACCTGGGGCCCTGGTGCCGATCCGCGAGGGAGACGGGAAAGGCCTGGTCGCCTAATGGTGGCACCGGGTTTCCACACCCCGTTGTTACTGGCGACGTATTTGGTATCAGTTACCTTCCCTCACCCGCTTCTGTCACGGGGCGATCGCATCCGCCTGGGTGATCATGGCTGGACGCACCCGCTGCTCGAGATGGTGGACTCCGCGGTGGCAGTGGACTTGGTGCCGATCCAATTGGTGCCGGTGTAGGCGGCCACTTCGAACCAGTAGTTGGCCGCTGACAGCGTGCCGCTGGTCCAGCTGGTGGTGGTGACGCCGGTAGCGACGGAGCTGTAGGTCCCCGTGGCGGACGTCGTGGTGTCGTACACGGTATAGGTCGTGGCCCGGGTCACGGCGGTCCAGCTGACCTTGACGGTCTTCGCACTCGAGCTCGTGCATGCGGCCGTGGTCCCCGTGGGGGCGGTGGGGACGCCCTGAGCCTTGGCTTCACCGGCACTGGTGGAGTGCAGCGTCGGTACCCAATTCGTGGCCCAGGCGGTCCCGGTCATCCCGAGAAGGATTCCGGTGGCCACGACCCCCACGAGCCCGTGCCGTGCCGGGCTCGTGGGGGTAGGGTCGCCGTCCGGTTCTCGCCTGGAGACCTCTGGCTGTTTCTTTCTCCGGCGAGGGATCAGCTCGTCCAGGAGTCTGTCGCCGGAGTGGTGGTGGACGTGGCGGACCCGCCGGTTGCGGTCACCCCGGTCAACGACGGCATGGAGAAGTAGGTGTTCGCACACGCCGCCGGTGCCGCTGCCGTCATGCTGGCGTCGTTGGTGAAGGTCACCACCAAAGGGTTGTTGGCCTGGCCGCTGGCCCCCACGGTGACCGCGCTGGTCAGGGTGTGCGAGCTCCCACTGGTGGCCGTGGAGTAGTTCCAGATGACGTCGCTGGGCGTCGACGCCACACAGCCCGTCTGTGTCGTCGCGAGGGCGCTCGTGGTGTAGCCCGTGGCGTAGGTGGTATTGGTGGGCAACTGCAAGGCGGTGATGGTCACCGGGTAGGGGTTGGGGTTGCTTATCGTCACCACCACGTCGCCTGTGCCTCCCGGGTAGAGCAGATTGGTGGGGGCGGGCGAGGCCACGGCACTGATCGTCAGGTTCGAAATGTTGGCTGACTGGCCCTCGCCGCTCGAGCCGGTGCCAAGTCCGACGATCCAATTCGTCGCGCCGAATGCGGCCCCGCCGGCCAGCACGACACCGAGCACCGAGCTGGCGACCTTCATCTTGAGGGACCGCGGTGGGCGGATCCGTCTCTGGCGCTGCCTGGCATGTGCGCCGTGGCGCGCCCGCGGCGCGTCAAGAACCTTCATGATGGACCTCCCCGTCCTGACGGCACCTCACACTGTTGGAGGTTGCCGCTGTAATGAGAGTATGAGAGCGCGGTCAGCGCTCCCCGTCAGGGGCGTACCGGAATTTCTCCCGTAGGGTACGGAGGCCGTCTACGTAGCGACGTCGGGTGGTGCGGCGCGTACGTCCGATTCGTGGCGCTCCACCAGGCTTTTCATCCGTGCGAAGCTCTCTCGTGCTTCGGCGCGCGTGCGCACGCCCAGCTTTCGGTACGCGTGGGCCAGGTGCGATTCGACGGTGCGCGTGGAGACGAAGATCTGGGCCGCCAGTTCCGAGGCCGTCACGGTTTCGTCCAAGAGCTCGAGCACCTCGCGCTCCCTCGGGGTCAAGGTCGCCAACCTGGTCTTGGCGAGGGCGGCGTGCGACGCCAGCTCGCGCGCGAACCGCACCTTTTCCGTGATGTCACCCACCGTGCGCATGCCGTAGAGCCGTTCACCGTCGTCGCTGAAAATGACCGACGCCGTCATCGTGCCGTACGCCACGTCACCGCTCTTCGTGATGTAGCGCTGCTCGATCTGGTAGTGGGGCAGAGTGCCGTCGTCGAGCTGTCGCACCAGGCCTGCGTCCGAGGCCACGTCATCGGGGTGCATGCGTGAAGAGAATGAGGTCCCGAGAAGCTCCTCTCTGGGGTACCCGAGGAAGTCGCAGAGCGCGTAGTTCGCGTTGGTGATGCGCCCGTCACGGTCGGTGAGGGCGACGCCGAGAGGGGCCTGCTTGAAGGCCTGGCGAAAGCGTTCCTTGGTCTGGCTGAGCTGGTCTTCGGTTTGCTTCTGCCCGGTGATGTCGTGGATGACGCCCACCATCTCCACGCCCTGGTCATCCGACGAGAGCGGCACCACGGTCGACTCGGTGAGGAGGTAGTCGCCGCTCACCGTGCGGATCCGCACCTCGTGGTCGTCGATCTCTTCGTTGCGGACGAACTTGTCGAGCGTGGCGAGGGCGTCGGACAGGTCGTCGGGATGGACGAGGGGGGCGAAATGGGTGCCGATCAGATCGTCTCGCCGCCACCCGGTCCGTCTCTCGAATTCCCGGTTCACCGACCGGATAACCCCGTCGGGCAGCAACGAGAACATCATGACCGGGGCGGCTTCCACGAAGCTCCTGAAGCGCTCCTCGCTCTGGCGGAGCGCTTCGTCGATCTCCTTTCTCTGCGTGATGTCCCGCACGGAGGCGAGGACATACGGCCCGGTGCCGATGTCGATCGCGCTGAGCTGCACGTCGACCGGAAGGCTCGATCCGTTCTTCCGGCGCAGGGTGACCTCGAGGCCGGTTCCCATCGGGCGTCGATCCGGGTCGTTGTGAAAGAGGGCGCGGTGTCGTGCATGCGTGCCGGCGAGATGATCGGGCACCAGGTACTCGACCGGACGGCCACTCAGCTCGTCGGCGCGATAGCCCGAGATCTCCTGGAGGCGGTGGTTGACGAAGACGATGACACCGTCCGCATCCACCATCGCGATGCCGTCCGGCAGGGCGTGCATGACGGCACCCAGCTGTCCATCGAGCTCCGCCTGGATGGCGTTCAGAAATTCGAGCGTCTCAATCCGTACTGTTTAGCCGCCGGCGCCGAAAAAGTTGCTGATGCTCGGCTGTCGTCGCGGGCGCTCGGCCGGCGCGAACGTCGCCCGTCTCGCTACCCGGAGTCCCGGGTGTCCATGATGAGACAGCTGCTGGTGGCCTGGGCCAGCATCTTGCCCACCCGATCCGTGACTTCGACGGTCGCATAGGCGACCTTGCGGCCCGGCTTGGTGAGGCGCCCGGTGGCCCGGATCAGGCCGCTGTCCTTGGTCACTGGCCGCAGGTAGGTCACGTTGATGTCGATGGAGGTATAGGCCACCCCGGCTTCGAGCGAGCTCTGCACGGCGCACCCTGCTGCACTGTCGGTCAACGTGCAGACCAGGCCGCCGTGGACGACCCCGATCGGGTTGTAGACGGACTCGTCCGGCGTGCATTCGAAGACGGCCAGACCGGGCGCCACCTCGACCAGGGTGAACCCCATGAGCTGGGCGATCGGGGGGCGGGGGAGCGCGCCGTCCCGGACGGCGTAGAGGAATTCGAGGCCGCTCAGGCTGGTCGCCGCCGTGGCGTTCACCATCGGGTCGTGCCAGGACACCGTCTTCGCGCGTGGTGGGCCCCAGTCGGTGTCGGGGTTGCCCTCTTGCTCGTCGCCCAAGGTGACCTCTTTCGCCGGTGGGCCGGTGGGCCGGTGGCGGCTCGCCTCCGACTCTATGAGGCGTGGTCCCGTTAGTTCCAGACCCGTACGTAGCGCACGTCCATGGTGGCGGGGAACACGGTGGGGTCGACGCTGCTGTAGGAGTTCTCCATGAGGAGGTACATCGGGCTGGTGAGGGCCACGTCCACCGTGCCGACGACGGCGCCGTCGTACACGAAGGTGAAGCCGGTGGTGGTCCACAACACGCCGTAGGTGTGGGTACCCGAGAGGTCGTTGACCGTGGCGCCCTGGGCCGAGCCCATCCCCGTTCCGTAGTGGACGTGGTAGGCGGTGTAGCCGCCTCCGCCCTCCATCACGTCGATCTCGCCGTCTTCGGGCCAGGTCTGCCCGTCCAGCCACAGGGCGGGCCAGTTGGCGACCTGGCCCTTCGCTGTCGCCGGCAGGGTGGCCTTGAACTCGACGAAGACAGGCTTGGTCGGGGTCGGGGCGATCTGGAACCCGGCGTGCCCGGTCTGGCCGTCATCGGGGTTGGTGCTGACGAGGCCGCCGCTCTCGGGGCTGTTCAGCCGCAGAGCCAGACCATTGGCGCCGACGGACACGTCTGAGGACACCATGACCGTTCCGTTGGAGACGCTTCCGCTGCCGAACCAGTCGGGCGACCACAGGCTCTTGTCCAACGAGCCCGTGTCGAACTCGTCGTCGAGCACCATGGTGGCGGGGGCGTCCAGACTGGCGGGGGCGTTGGGGACGGCGCTGTTCGTCGTCGCGGGCGGGGGGCTGACCGTGGCTGGCGTCGTGGTCGTCGAGCCCGACGCCAGCGTGGTGACGTTGGACCCCGGCACGACGGTCGGGACGATGGTCGTCGTGGTCGTCGTGGCCGTCGTGGTGCGGGTCGTGGACTTGGTCGGCAACGCTCGGCGGCTCTCCGGTTGCGTGAGAGCTTTGGAGTCCAGGCGGGGGGCGCTGGATCCCGAGGCGCTCGTCTCGAGCCCGACCACTCCGATCAGCACGCCAAGAGTGGCGACCGACACGGCAATGCTCATACGGGCAATGGCCGTCTTTGGGTGGTTCCGGTCCCTCCGCACTATTTTCCCTTCAGTCCCTGGAGGGGGGCCGCTGGGAAAATAGCTAGGTGTGATCGCTATTTCGGCGGCCCGGCCGACTCAGAGAGTCCCGTGGCTTTGCGTCTCCCCCTCGCGAGGGATTTGCCTTTTCGACTGCTTTCGGGCGAGACACTAGTCGCCTCGCGCGCGCAGAAGCAGCGCCGAACGCCCTTCTGCAGTGACGGCAACCAACCTGCGACGAGGGTGCCACCGAGGCGTCGGAGGGGGCCGACGTCGATGGCCGCGCGATCAGTACTCCCCGACCAACTCCCCGTCGACGAAGGCCTGGCACTTCTGCTTACGGGCCCCCCCCAAGAAGCGATGGCTGATCTTTTCGATGACCACGTCGTGCACCTCGTGCTGGCCGACCGAGAAGGCGAACTTCCGGCGCGCCGTCGACGCGAACATCTTGGGCCGGTTGTGTTGCACGATCTCGACGTCGTCGACGGTGACGCGGACCCGTCCGAAGAGCTGGCCCCAGTGGAATGCCACCCGGTGCTTCTCTTCGTCGCCGACCTCGAACGCGAAATCTATGTCCAGACCCATCGGTGGATTCTGCCGCATGCGGCCCGCCCGCCGAGGGACCCGACCGCGTCGTGGGGTAGCTACTGGGCTACCTGTTCTCCCAGTTCACTCGCGGTTCGGACCTTGCCCGCCCGGACGATCTCCCCGGTCACCGCGTCGGCGTCCTCGAGGGGAAGCATGTGGCCGCGGCCCGGCAACGTGACCAGGCGGGCCCCCGGGATGGCGCGCAGCATCTGTTCGGCCCGGGCCGGGGAGGTGAGCCGGTCGCGCGATCCGACTATCACCGTCGTCGGGATCCCGATGGAGGCGATGCCCTCCAACAGGTTCATGGTGCTCATGGAGGACAGGAACCCGACGCGCACCTGGGGCATGGTGTCCGCGAAGAGCGTCCGGGTGAGGTCCATGTGGGCCCGCGCCGGGTCGGCACCGAAGACGCCGCGCACGAAACGGTGGCCGGCCGGGGAACGGAGCGCCAGCGACACGGCGGGAGACCCGATGAGATTGGCGGCGAACCACTCTGCGCCGAGCGAACCGGTTCCCAGGTCGGCGGCGGCCGTGGCGACCAGGACGATCCCCCGGGCGCGTGCCGCCAGGACCTCGGGCCGGTGCGCGGCCAACGCCATGATGGTCATGCCGCCCATTGAGTGACCGGCCAGGACGGCGTCCTCGACGTCGCGCGCGGTCAGGACGGCCGCGAAGTCGTCCGCCAGCGTCTCGATGGTCAACGGTGCGGTCCCGCGAGTACTCGCTCCGTGGCCTCGCTGGTCGTAGAGCACGACACGGTGACCGGATTCGACCAGGCGGCGGGCGACGGGGACCCAGATGGCGTGGGTGCAGCCGAAGCAGTGGGGGAGGACGACCGTTGGTCCCTCCCCGATATCCCAGAGGGCCAGATCGGCACCGTCCGCCGTGTGCAGGTTGATCGATGATGGCGGCGCCAGAGCGCCCCAGCCGAGATCTTCGGCGTCCGCACCGGGGGAAGCGTCCCCGGTGCGGGGCGTGTGGTCCTGTTGGTCGCGGGCGCGCGCCGCGGCCACCTTCTTGTAGGCGACCGCACCCCCCACGAGCGTGGCGGCGGCGCCGAGCGCAAGGAGGCTGCGATGGCTGCGGGGGAGGTGGAGGGATGGCATCAGGGACGTCCGCTCAGGCGGGCGATGAACTGCTGGAAGACGATGGGCGTGAGTCGATGGGAGTACCAGCCGAGCACCGATTCGAACCCTACCGGCACGAGGGCCCGGTTGGTCGCGATGGCCTTGACGATGGCGTCCCCCACCTTCTCCGGCGGGTGGGCGTGGGAGAAGCCCTTGACCAGTCGTGCACGCCGGCGAGGGTCCTCCTTGCCACCGGTGAAGCGGGCCGAACTGGCGATCGGTGTGTTGATGAAACCGGGGCAGACGACGGTCACACCGACCCCGCGCCCCGACCAGGCGGCGCGTAGGCACTGGGAGAGCTGGAGGACGGCGGCCTTGGTCGCCCCATAGGCGGACTCGTTGGCCGTCGCCATGAACGCCAGCCCGGACGAGATGTTGACCACCTGGCCCCGGCCCGCCGCGAGCATGGGAGGGGTGAAGGCAGAGCAGCAGTTGACGACGCCGTCGAGGTTGACCGAGCGGATGAACACCCACTCCTCGGCCGTCATGTCGGAGAAGGAGCCGGTCATGCCGACGCCGGCGTTGTTCACCAGGACGGTCAACGCGCCGTACTGGTGCTCCACGGCCGCCGCCACGGCGTCGACCTCCTCCCGGTCGGCCACGTCGAGGTGGTAGGCCCGAGGGGCGGCGCCGCTCCCGGCGCTGGCGCGCTCGCCGCACTCGGCCGCCGTCTTCTCGGCCGCCGCCTCGTCAATGTCGGTGCACAGCACGGTGGCCCCGCCCGTGGCCAGCGCATGGGCCGTGGCGCGGCCGATCCCGCTCCCGGCGCCGGTCACGAGGGCGGTGGCGCCCACCAGGGTGAGGGGGGGTCGCTTCACGACAGCACGTAGTCGGCCGGGTCGAAGGTGCGGGTCCGGCGGACGAAGCGGAACGTGTAGTCGGGCCACAGCGTCGTGTTGCGCCCGGCGTCATCGAGATACCAACTCGAGCACCCGCCCGAGTTCCACACCGTCGGCGCGGCCTTCGTCTGCACCTCGGTGCTCCAGCGTTCGAGGACGTCGGGCCGCACGTCCACCACGCCGGCACCACGGGCGCGCACGGCGCGCAGGGCGCCGACCACGTGCGCCACCTGGGCTTCGATCATGACGACGAGGGAGGTGTGCCCGATGCCGGTGTTGGGGCCGGCCATCATGAAGAAGTTGGGGAAGCCGGGGATCGACGTCCCGCAATAGGCCCGCATGCCCGTGGCGGCCCAGTGCTCCTTCAGCGTGCGGCCGTCCGCCCCGTGCACCTTCTCCGCCATCGGGTTGTTCGTGATGCGAAAGCCGGTCCCGTAGATGATGGTGTCGACGCGATGGAGCGTGCCGTCGGCGGTGACCACTCCTTCGGGGCGCAGCTCAATGATCTTCTCCGTCTCGACGCTGACGTTGGGTCGCTGCAGGGCGGGGTAGTAGTCGTTGGACTGCAGGAGCCGTTTGCACCCCGGCGTGTACGTGGGGGTGACCTTGTCCCGCAACACGGGGTCCGCCACCTGGCGGGCGAGGAAGCGTCGGGCCAACTTCTCGAGGCGCCCCAACTTCGGGCTGTTGCGGATGAGCATGCGGCCCAGCAACCCCTCGCCCATCCAGTAGTTGCGCGCCCGCGAGACCCGTTGGGTCCACGGCAGCACCCGGAAGGCCAGGCGTTCGGCGCCGGTGGTGGGGCGGTTCCGATGGGGAAAGACCCACGGCGGCGTGCGCTGGAAGAGGACCACCTGTCCGGCCGACTTCTGCACGACCGGCAGGAATTGGATGGTCGAGGCCCCGGTGCCCACAATGGCCACCCGACGCCCGGTCAGGTCGTGCGCATGGTTCCACTGTGCCGAATGGAAGGTCGTCCCCGCGAACGACGAGGCGCCCGAGATCTCGGGAATGAACGGTTCGGAGAGCAGCCCGCCGCCGTAAATCAAGAAGTCCGCCGTCAACGACCCCCGCGACGTCTCGAGGTGCCAGACCCTGCAGTCGGCGTCCCACCGGGCCTTCTCGAGTGCGGTGTCGAAGGCGATCTTGTCCAGAACCCCGAACTCCCGGGCGGTTCGCTGCAGGTAGCGCTCGATCTCGGGCTGGGCCGAGAAGGTCTCGGTCCAGTGCGGGTTGGGGGCGAACGAGAACGAGTACAGGTTCGAGGGCACGTCACACCGGCAGCCCGGGTAGGAGTTGTCGTGCCACGTCCCGCCGACGCTCGAGCGGCGTTCCAGGATGATCAGGTCGTCCGCGTAGCCCTCGTGGGAGAGGGCGATGGCCGTGCCCAGGCCGGAGAAGCCCGAGCCGACGATGGCGATCCCGATGTGGGACGGCAGGGGGAGGAGTGCCGGCACCGACCAGGGCTGATCGGCGGGGTTCGCCGAGCCGGGGCGCGACGACGGGTCACGCAGCACAGAGGCCGACTTCGTCATGGTCCGCACCTTATGGGAAATGCGCGAAAGAGGCGCTGTTCGTGGCGCGGCCCGCCCCCGCGGGCTGACCCCGGGTCTATCCCTCGCCTGCAGAGTCCGGGGCGAAGTCCGGGATGGCCGGATGCGGGTCGTCGGAGCGACCTTTGGGCTCCTCCCAGTCCTCCTGGCGGCCGAGCGCCGTGTGGTCGAGGATGCCGTAGGAGCCGCTGCACTCCTCGGTGCCCCGGGCGAATGTCGAATTGGTGTGGAAGATGGCCGCGCCGTCGCGCAGGAAGAAGCTGAAGCCCGGGTTCTCGAACGGCTGCTCCTGCTCGAGGATCCAGTGGAGTTTGCCGGCCTCCGGGCCCTCGATGTCGGCCCGGGTGCGGAAGTTGACCTCCAGCGGCGCCTTCGACTCGTCGATGGTGGCGTGGAAGTCGTAGTTGAAGTCGCTGCCGTTCGACGAGAAGAAGGGGAACGTCCAGCCGCGCGCCTCCTTGTAGGCGGCGATCTTCTCGTAGGGGGCGCGGGCCACGACGGCGTAGGCCGTGGTCCGGGCCCCAAGATGCGCGAGCAGCCCCGCGGAGAGCTCATCGCAGCCGGCGGTGCAGGCCGGGCAGCCCTCGTCCCACGACGGATCGAACATGAAGTGGTAGATGACCAGCTGGCGCTGCCCGTCGAAGAGGTCGGCCAGGGTCACCGCGCCCTCGGGTCCCTCGAAGGCATAGTCCTTCTCGACGGCCACCATGGGCAGCCGGCGCCGGTCCGCATTGAGGGTGTCCCTCTGGCGGGTGAACTCCTTCTCACGGATTAGCAGCGCCCTGCGGGCTTCCAGCCACTCGTCCCGGGTGGCAACCTCCGGCAAGCTCATGGTCGATCCTCCTGTGGTTATCTTTTGGACACGTACGAGATTTGGTACGAGCCGTCCCGCGACGGTGGCGACCTCCCGAAGAGGCAGACGGCGCCCAGGTCCCGAACTCATCGGTGTCATGGGAGTCCCGCCCAACCTTGCCCGGGCAGGCGTCCAGGTACAATCGATAACCCGTATCCGGCTCTGAGGAGGAAAATGTCGGGTCACTCCAAGTGGGCGACAACCAAGTATCGCAAGGGCGCTCAGGACAAGGCCCGTGCCAAGGTGTTCGCCAAGTGCATCCGCCAGGTCGAGGTGGCGGCGCGCGAGGGCGGCGGCGACATGGACGCCAACGCCACGCTGCGCACCGCCTACCAGAAGGCCCGGAGCTCCTCGGTCCCACTGGACACCATTGAGAAGGCGATCAAGCGGGGGACCGGCGAGCTCGAGGGCGTGCGCTACGAGGCCATCAATTACGAGGGCTACGGGCCGGCCGGCGTGGCCATCATGGTCGAGACGTTGAGCGACAACCGCAACCGCACCGGCTCGGAAATCCGCAACGTGTTCAACAAGAACGGCGGCAACATGGCCGAGCCGGGTTCGGTCGCCTGGCAGTTCGAGCGCAAGGGCATCGTGAGCGTGGCCCGCAGCAACGACGAGGACAAGGTCATGGAGATCGCCATGGAGGGCGGGGCCGAGAACCTGTCGGACAACGGCGAGCACTGGGTCGTCACCTGCGCCCCGGCCGACCTCGAATCGGTCCGCAAGGCCCTCGAGGACGCGGGGATCACCCCCGAGTCCGTCGATCTCTCGCTGGAGCCGACGACCCTGGTACCCGTGCCCGACGAGGGTGACGCCAAACGGGTCCTCCGCTTGCTCGAGGCGATCGACGACCATGACGACGTCCAGGCGGTCCACGCCAACGCCGACATCTCCGACGAGGTCCTCGCCGCCTTCGAGGGCTGACCAGCTCCTTCCCCGTCGGGTCCTTTTGTCGTTCTTGCGGGCCTATCTGCTGGCGCTTTTTACCCGATGAACTTGATGAGGGCCTCGTTCACCTCGTCGGGGTGGGTCCAGCCGATGTTGTGCGGGCCTCCCTCGATCTCAATGAACTGGACGTCCTTCACGATCTCGGGGATGCGCCGGCCGGTGGCGTCGATGGGCAGGATGCGGTCCTCGGTCCCCTGCATGACGAGCAGGGGGACGTCGATCCTCGGGAGGTCGGCGCGGAAGTCGGTCAGCCAGGTGGGCACGCAGGCCAGCGTGGCGAAGGCGGACGAGGCGGACGCCACCGCGAAGCTGGCGTTCCAGGCCTCGGTGCTGATGCGGGTACCCGCCAGCTTGTCGACGTTGTAGAAGTTGTCGAAGAAGAACTTGAACCAGGCGTAGCGGTCCTTGACGACCATGTCTTTGAAGCCGTCGAAGACGCTTGCGGGCAGGCCCTTGGGGTTGTCGTCGGTCTGGAGCAGGAACGGGGGGATCGGTCCGAACAGCATCGCCTTGGCCACCCGGGCGGAGCCGTAGGTCCCGAGATAGCGGGTGACCTCGCCCGTGCCCATGGAGAAGCCGCCCAGCACCACGTCGTTCAGATCGAGTTGGTCGAGCAGCGTCTTGAGGTCGGAGGCGAAGGTGTCGTAGTCGTAGCCGGTGGTGGGCTGGCTGGACCGCCCGTACCCGCGCCGGTCGTAGGTGATGACCCGCTTCCCTGCATCGAGGAGGACCGGGAGCTGCTTCTCCCACGAGTGGCCGTCGAGCGGGTAACCGTGGATCAGTACCACCGGCTGGCCCGAGCCGTGGTCCTCGTAGTACAGCTCAATGGCGGCCGAGTTCTCATTCCCAACGGTGATGTACGGCATCGTGCGCGCTCCGTTCTGTCGTGTGGCCCATCCGCCTGCACCGGCGGGCGGGGTCGGGTGGTGGCCCTGGATTCATGGTGACGGGAGGCCACGACGGTGTGAGGAGTACTGACTACTCCGCGTCGGCCGATTCCGCGTCCGCCTCCTCCGCGTCGCCCTCGCCCCGCCCCCGCCGCCGACCTCGCCCCCGGCCCGCCGATCTCGCCCCGCCGGTGTTCACTCGCCGGCTCGGTCCCCGTATAATTTTTTGCCGAGGGGAAGGATCGAGCCCGCCCAGCGGGGGACGAGACGCCGACCCGAGAAGGGAGTCCCTGCCATGGCACTACCCAGCGCCTACCTCGGAGCGCCCAACCCGTCCCGGGTGGTGCTCTCCGAACCGGCCATCGCCCGGGTGGCCATGATGACGGCACGGACGCGCCTCACCCGGGGCGCACTCGAGGTGGCCCTGCTGGCCGCGGCGGGACGGTCCAACAAGCAGATCGCCGCCGACATGTCGCTGTCGGTCCGCACGGTGGAGAACAGGCTTCAGCGGGTCTACGAGGAGCTTGGTGTGCCCGGCCGCCACCATCTGACCGACGTGTTCGGCGTGCGCCTGACCATCGATCTCGCCGGCTAGAACGCCTCGGTTAGGGCCTACGAATAGCCAAATTGCACGTTTGTCAGGGTGCGGCCCACTGAATTGGGTCCGATGAAGTCACACCCCCACGTCACAGTAGGAACCGTGATTGCCGCGGACCAGCAGGCCCTACGAGTGGGCTCGGCCAAACTCATCGTGGACGGCACCGATGCCACTTTGTTCCGCAAGGTCGAGATCTCACTCAGCCCTTCTCGTGTCCAGGCGCGGGCCCTCCCCCAGCTGTTACAGCTCTCCCGTGACACTTACAACGGAGCGCTCCAGCACCGCCGCGATGCCTGGCAGATGACCCGCAACTCCAGCCAGCCCGCCTCGATCAGCCGGTTCGACCAGTTCATCGAAATCAAAGAACTCCGACAGGTCTGCCCTGCCATTGGCCGCTTCGGTACCAGTCCCGTCCGCGGCGCCATCTCTCGAGTAGACGAGGCCTATGCAGCCTTTTTCCGGCGGGTGAAGATCGGGGAGACCCCGGGCTATCCCCGCTTCAAGTCCAGGGCTCGTTTTCGGACCATCTTCTATGATGATCCGAAGAGCTGGGCTCTGCGCGGTGTCACCGGGCGTCCACCGCGCAGGAATGGGCGTCCGGCCAAGGAGGTCACTCCCGCCCTCTATGTCCAAGGCATCGGCGAGATCCCTTTGGGAACCAGTGCGATCCGCCAGCTGCGTCGGCTCACAGCCCGAGGCGGCGAACCCCGAACCTTAACCATCACCCGAGCCAGGTCAGGAGCCTGGCGAGCCTGTGTAGGCTTTCGAGGGGTAGCCCTCAAGCCGCTGCAACTGCGCTCCCCCCCGGAGGCACCAGCCATCGGAGGGGTGGACCGGGGCATCTGGGTCACCGCCGCCCTCCCTGATGGCACGCTGTTGAAATGCCCGCCGTTCCTCAAAGAGGCTCGTACCCAGATTGCCGAGCTGCAGCGCCAGCGGGAGCGGCACGTGAAATTCTCCCCAGAGTGGAAGAAGATCAACAAGGCCGTGGCCAAGACGTACGCCAAAGCCCACCGGCGCTCGGAGAACTGGGCCCGCCACTGCGCCATCGAGATCGTCGCCCGCTACGGCGTGATCGCTCTCGAGGACCTCAATCTCGTCAACATGACCAAATCAGCCAAGGGAACCAAAGAATTCCCCGGGAAAGGAGTCGCACAGAAGAAGGGACTGAACCGAAGTTTGCAAGATGCGGCACTGTCTCGATTGGCCTACTGGATCTGCGTCAAAGCGGAAGAAGCTGGACGCAGAGTGTGGAAGGTCGACCCAAAGGATTCCTCGAGGGAGTGCATTGCCTGTGGACATACCGAAGCGGCCAATCGGTTCCGCACCAGATTCACCTGCCGCAAATGCGGGCACACTGCGCACGCTGATGTGAACGCGGCCCAGGTCATCACCGCACGAGGCCAGGTAGCCGAGACCTCGTGGCGGGCGGCAGGGTGCCCGGTAGCCAAGAGGCCCGTCCCAAGGAATCTTCGGCGGCAAGGCCGAGGACAGGGTCGACCAGCACGCAGCCACATCACTGGCCACCATGACAGCGAGTAGCAAGGGGCCGGGTCGGCTCCTTACGCAGCAGACGCGCGTCGCGCGATCAGACTTGCGGCAGACCCTTTTGGAGCATCTGCCCGAGATGCTGTCCGAGCTGGTCGCCGGGTAGTCCACCCGGCCGGGAGCCGGGCCGACTACGCTGCGAACGCATGTTCGTATTGGGGATCGACCCCGGCCTCTCTCGCTGTGGCTACGGGCTGGTGGGCCGCGGTGAGGCCGACAGCGCGCTCAAAGCCCGCGCCGCCGGGGTGATCGAGACGGACCCCGCGGCGCCGCTGCCCCAGCGGCTTCTCCTCCTCCATACCGAGCTCCGGGCGCTGGTGGCCGAGTTCGCTCCCGACGTGGTCGCCGTCGAGCGGGTCTTCTTCCAGGTCAACGTGAAGACGGCCATGTCGGTCGGCCAGGCGAGCGGCCTGGCCCTGGTGGCGGCCGCCGAGGCCGGGTGCGAGGTGGCGCAGTACACCGCGAACGAGGTCAAGCAGGCGCTGGTCGGCTACGGGGCCGCCACCAAGGACCAGGTGCAACGCATGGTGGCCAACGTGCTCGGATTGGCCGCGCCGCCCCACCCGCCGGACGCGGCGGACGCCCTGGCCCTGGCCGTCTGCCACCTGACGACGGTTCCGTTGCGGCGGGCCATGGGGGCCGCCCTGGCTCGAGAGGCGAGCCCGGCGTGAGACGACAAGACCCGGCGTGACAAGACAGAGAGAACCGGCCCCGAGGAGGCCCAGCATGAGAGAGGGACTGCAGTGATCGGACTTTTGCGTGGAAATATCGTCGTGCGCTCGGGCGACGGTGAGGTGATCATCGACGTGTCCGGTGTGGGATACCGCGTGTCGGTGACCCCGGCGACGGCAGTCGCCCTGATGACGAGCCGCATGGCGAAGGGGACGCCCGGCGGGACGAGCGGGACCGGCGCCGAGGCCACCTTGTTCATCCACACCCACGTGCGCGAGGACGCCATCGTCCTCTACGGCTTTCTCCACGACGACGAGCGGCGTTGCTTCGAGGTTCTCCTCGGCTCGCACGGGGTGGGACCGGCCCTGGCGCTGGGCATCATGGCGGTCCTCTCCCCGGCCTCCCTCTCCACGGCCGTGCTCGAGGACGACCTGGACACGTTGTGCACCGTCCCCGGCGTGGGCCGCAAGACGGCGGCGCGGCTCCTCATCGAGCTCAAGAGCCGGCTTGATCTGCCCGATCTCTCGCTGGAGCGGACGGGAACACCGGGTGGCGCCGGCGCCGGCAGCCGCACGTCGCGGTCCGAGGCGCGGGCCGCCCTGGCCGAGCTCGGCTATGCCCCGGAGGAGATCCGTGGTGCGCTCGACGGCCTGCGCGACGATGTCGGGGTGGAAGAGATGCTGCGGTTGGCGCTGCGTGAGCTGGCGAGCCGGTGAGGCATGCGGCAACTCCGCCGGTCCGCCCGTGAGTCCCAAGGCCCGCCGCGAGGTGCTGGCGACGGAGGGCGAGGAGGCCAGGGGCGATCCTGATGCCCGGCTGGTGGCTCCGGTCGTGGCCAGCGGGGGGGAAGAGGTCGAAGAGGCCGGTCTCCGGCCCCGATCACTCTCCGAATTCGTCGGGCAGGCGCAGCTCGTCGAGCACTTGGGGATAGTGCTCCAGGCGGCGCGCCAGCGTCACCAATCGGTGGACCACCTCCTCTTTGCCGGGCCCCCTGGGCTGGGCAAGACCTCCCTGGCCGGGATCGTGGCCACGGAAATGGGAGCCGGCCTGCGCATCACCTCGGGCCCCGTGCTGACCCGGGCCGGGGATCTGGCCGCGCTCCTCACCGACCTCCAAGACGGCGATGTCCTCTTCATTGACGAGATCCATCGCCTGCACCGCTCGGTCGAGGAGATGCTCTACTCGGCCATGGAGGACGCCAAGCTCGACATCCTGATCGGCAAGGGGCCGACGGCACGCTCCATCCGTCTCGACCTCCCCCGCTTCACGCTGGTCGGCGCCACCACCCGCACCGGTCTGGTCTCGGGCCCTCTGCGCGACCGCTTCGGCTTCGTCGGCCGGCTTGATCTGTACGCGCCGGTCGACCTGCAGGCCATCGTCGAGCGGTCGGCCCGGATACTGGACGTGGAGATCGACGCGGAGGGGTCGACGCGGATTTCGGAACGGTCGCGCGGGACGCCTCGCGTGGCCAACCGTCTGCTGCGGCGGGTGCGCGACTTCGCCGAGGTCCGGGGGGACGGCTCCATCAACGGCTCCACGGCGGCCGAGGGCCTCGACCTGTTCGGGGTGGACGAGCTCGGCCTGGACAAGGTGGACCGGGCGATCCTCGAGACGTTGTGCAGCCGATTCGGGGGCCAGCCGATCGGGCTCACCACGCTGGCCCAGTGCGTGGGCGAGGAGACCGACACCATTGAGGACGCCTACGAGCCCTTCCTGCTGCAGTGCGGCCTGATCCTGCGCACGTCGCGGGGGCGGGTGCCGACACCCCGGGCCTGGGCCCACCTCGGTCAGACCCCGCCGGCCGGGTGGGCGGCGCCGGGTACGCAGACGCTGTTCGAGCCCTGAGGCGTTCGGCCGGGGCGTCAGGCCGGAGTCGAGTGCGCAGTAAGGGCGGTGTCGGCCGGGGTGCGCAGGGGAAGGAAGACACGGAAGGTGGTGGACCAGCCCGGCGTGTCCACAATGTCGACGAAGCCGTCGTGCGCCTCGGCCACGGACTTGGCGATGGCCAGACCGAGGCCGGTGCCGGGCACACCCATTTCCATCGCCGCCGCCAGGCGGTAGAAGCGCTCGAACAGTTGGGAGCGGTCGGACTCGGGGATGCCGGGGCCCTCGTCCTGTACGAGGATCCGGGCGAAGTCCTCGAGCACGTCGACCACCACCTGTACCCGCCCACCCCGAGGCGAGAACTTGATGGCGTTGGACAGCAGATTCCCCAGGAGCTGGTGCAGCCGGGTCGAGTCGCCGAACACGGGCACGAAGGGGCCGGGTTTCAAGGAGACCTTGACGCCCGCGGTGGTGGCGGACGTCTGGCAGGCGTGCACCCCCTCCTCGGCCAACTGGCGGAGGTCGAGCTCGCTGAAGGCGACCCGCAGCCCGTGGCCACCGCCGGGATCGGTCAGGAGGTCCTCGGCCACCCTTTGCAGTTGCGCCGAGTTGCGGTCGATGGTCCGCAGCATCCGCATCTGGTCCTCGCTGAGCTCGGGAACCCCGTCGAGCAGGAGCTCGACGAAGCCACGGATGGAGGTGATCGGCGTGCGCAGCTCGTGGGAGACGGTGGCCACCACGTCGTCCTTCATCTGGGTGAGCTCGCGGAGGCGGTTGTTCTGCTCAATGAGCGACTGGGTCACCTCCCTCTGCACGGAGTAGAGGCGCTCGCGCTCGGCGGCCAGCTCCTCGCGTTCGGTCACGTCGATGGCCACGACCACGTACCCCCCGCCCGCCGCCCCACCGGGTGACTCCGCTCCGCCCACCGAGGGGAGCGTGCGCACCCGCACCACGCAGCGCCGCTGCTCACCGTTCTTGCGGCGGGCCGTCCAGGGGACTTCGGCCACCGTCTCGGGGTCGACCTGGTCGAGCGCCTTGCGCATGGCGTCGATCTGCGAGCGGCGTTCGTCGATCTGGGCCGGATCGATGAAGTCGGTGATGGAGCGGATCCCCACCACCTCGGACGCGCTGTACCCGAGCATCAGCTCGGCCCCGGCGGAGAAGAAGGTCACCGTTCCCGCCGGGTCGACACCCATGATGGCGCTCCCGGTGGCGGCCCGCAGTAGGGTCTCCAGTCGGTCTCGGGCGTTGTCGGCGTCGTCTGCGTTGCGTTTGGCCAGGAGGGACTGCCGGGCCAGATCGCTGACGTAGATGCGGTCGCGGTGGACCATGGTCGAGATGACGGACGACACCAGGGTGGTCACCACAATGAGGATGATGATCTGGCGCCACGTCGACAGCGGGTAGTTGGGGGCCCCGATGAGCAGGACCGGCACCATGAGGGCCAGGTCCATGCAGAAGAGGCCGACGAGCAGGTGGAGTCGCTTCCCGTAGAGGGACATCCAGATGATCGGCAACAGGTAGACGACCACCAACTCGGAGTCGCTCCCGCCCTGGGCGTCCCTGATGAGGGCGATCACGGTCATGTAGCCGACCGGGATGATCAGCCAGGCTCCGCTGGGCAGGCGGTCCCAGGGCAGGACGAAGGCGGCCGTGAGGAGGAGGAAGAAGAGGAGGAGGGCGATGATGATTTCGGCGCGGGCCCTCGTGGGGAAGGGGATGACACCGATCAGGACGGTCCCCAGTGCGACGAGGGCGAAGAGCGGGAGCCGGACCCGCGTCGGCCCGGAGAAGCCGGGTATGCCGGAGCCGCCCTGTTCCCCCAGCGCGTCGTGCGGGCCGGGCGCAGCCTTCACCGCCCGGCCGCCGGTGGTCGGTCGAGGGGGCGAGCTCATGACCGAACTGCGCTCACCTGGCCCGCGCACGGTAGCGGTAACCAAAACCGCGCACCGTCTCGATCGGACCGTCGTCCTGATCGCCCCAGCCGAGCTTGCGCCGCAGGCGCAAGACGGCGTACTTCACGCGTGAAGGTGCCAATCCACTGGGGTCGTCCCAGGCCAGCTCGATGAGTTGATCCGATGAGAGCACCTGGCCCTGGTGGCGGACCAAGGTGGCCAAGAGCCTGTACTCGGTCGGCGTCAGCACGACGGGCACCCCGTCCAGCGTGACCTGCGACTCGGAGAAGTCGACCCTGATCGCGCCGTCTTCGAACGAGACGATCGGTTCGTTGCGCTGGACCTGGCGGCGGCTGATGGCCTGGATCCGGGCCAGGAGCTCGACCCGGCTGAACGGCTTCGTCAGGTAGTCGTCCGCACCGGCATTGAGGCCGCGGACCTTGTCACGCTCGGTGGAGAGCGCGGTCAACATGAGAACGGGGACGTCGCTCATGTCCCGGATGCGCTCGAGGACCTGCCACCCGTCGAGGTCGGGCATGCCCACGTCGAGGATGACCAGGTTCGGTTGCTTCTGGTGGAAGAGGCGGACCCCGTCCCGGCCCAGCATGGCCTCGGTGACCGAGAACCCCTCGCGCTCGAGCATCGTCCGCAGGAGTTGCCGAATGTCCGCCTCGTCCTCAATGACGAGGACTGAAATAGTGCCATTGCGCATGTAACAGCAACTGTACTGGGAACACCGGGTGCTTTTGTGGTATTTGGCCAGTTGGGCACGGTGGCGCGCCAGGACGGGCGCCGCCGGGGTGCCACCATCGGCTTCCTCCCGGATGACTCCGACCGATGGTGGCCCCTGCCTGAGCGGCGTTGTGCTGTTGCCATATCCCTCCCGAAGTCCCCCCCACAGGAGTGCCCAGGTACCCCGACCTGGGCACTCCTGCCCTGGTCGCCCCCCTCCGGGCGACCTGCATCGGGCGGTCATGGCTTCGTGTTGCTGCGAGCTCAATGGTGGGGGAGCGATGGTGCAAGAGCGGCGCTTTCCCGTTGCCGTCCGGTTGCGTGGCGGGAAATTTCGCCAGGGTGGCCGCCGTTGCGGGCCGGCCCCCGCCACCGGGCCGGGGACCAGCGGCGGGGACTACCGATCGGAGGTCGGAGCGAAAAGTCCCCGAGCGTCACGAAAAGCCGAGAAGCAGGCGATAGGGTGTCTCCCTCGCATGCCCACCCGGCTGAAGGACCTCATATGACGCATTTTCTCGCCCTGCTGAACGTGGTCGCGGCGACCAGTACGAAGAAATCGAGCAGTGTGCTCCCCCTCGTCATCCTGGTCGTGATCGCCGTGGCCGGCTACTTCCTCTTCCTCAAGCCCCAACAGGCCAAGGCCCGGGCCGCCCGGTCCAACCAGGGCTCCGGCTACGCCGTCGGGGACGAGGTGCAGACCATCGGGGGCGTGGTGGGGACCATCCTCGAGATCCACGGCGACCGTTACACGCTGCTCACCGGGAGCATGGGGAGGGACGGCAACCTCAATGGTGCCCAGCCCACCCGCATCGTGTTCGTCCGCCAGGCCATCGCGCGCAAGCTCGAGCCGGTCGTCGCCGTGGAGCCCGACACGGATATCGAGGACGCGGCCGACTACCACCACGACGACGTCGAAGTCGACGGACATGACGGGGAGGCTGAAGAGGCGTGAGCCCGGCGTCGTCTCGAGCCCAGACGCGGCAGAGGCGGAACCTTCTTGTCAGCGTGTTGGCGGTCGTGGTCATCTCCCTGGGTTCGTTTGCCGCCGTCTTCTCGGTCAAATGGTCCCCCAAGCTCGGCCTCGACCTGGCGGGGGGCCTGGCCGTCGTCTACCAGACCGCGAAGTCCGTCCCGCAGTCCGAGCTCCAGGAAACCGTGGACATCCTCAACAACCGCGTCAACGGGCTCGGGGTGTCCGGCGCGCAGGTCAGCACGACGGGCAACAACGAGATCTCCGTGTCGATCCCCGGCGTGAAGGACGCCGCCACGGTGTTGGCCGACATCGGCAACACGGCGCAGCTCTACTTCCGGCCCGTCGAGTGCACCGCTTACCCCTTGACGCTGGGCAAGGCCACCAAGGCCTCCAAGACCACGAAGGCCGAGCCGGCCGAGAAGGCGCTCTCGGGCAACGGCACGCTGCCGGCCTGCGGGTCGACCTACGCCACCAACGCCGCCAATCTCGACGTCATCCCCAACAGCTCGGTACAGGGCTACTCGTCCAACACCCCGGGGCCCGACCCCGGGTTCGCGCAGTACACCAGCACGAGCACCGACGTGGCGAACTACGAGCACCGCACCGTGCTCCTCCCCAGCCTGCCCGGGGGCGGCACCACCCTGAAGACGTCCCTGCGCTACGTGCTCGGGCCGGCACAGATGACCGGCACTTCCATCGGGTCGGCTGTGGCCCAGCAGAGCCAGACCGGCGCCTGGGAGGTCAACTACTCGCTGAAGGGCTCGGCGGGGTCCCAGTTGTGGGACAAGGTGGCTGACGAGAACTTCCACCTGCTGCTCGGGATCGAGCTCGACGGCGTGGTGCAGTCGGCCCCGATCATCCAGCCCTCGCAGAGCGGCTTCACCTCCTTCGGCGGCCAGGGCACCATCAGCGGCGGGAACATGACCGAAGCCGACGCAAAATCGCTGGCCCTGGCCATGCAGTTCGGTTCCCTGCCCGTCCGCCTCAAGGAGCTGACCACCCAGACCGTCTCACCGACCCTCGGCAAGTCCGCCCTCAAGGCCGGGCTGGGCGCGGGTATCGCCGGGCTCATCCTGGTGCTGCTCTACGTGCTCGCGTACTACCGGGCGCTCGGGGCGGTGGTGATCTCCGGACTGGCGCTGACGGCGGCACTGCTGTGGGCCATCATCTCTGCGCTGGGGCACACCTCGTTCAGCCCCAGTTTCGATCTGGCGGGCATCACGGGCCTCATCGTGTCCATCGGCATCACCGTCGACTCGTACATCGTCTACTTCGAACGATTAAAAGACGAGACCCGGGCGGGTCGGTCCATCCGGACCTCCGTCGACCGCGGCTTCAAGAGCGCCTGGCGCACGGTGTGGGCCGCCGACTTCGTCTCCCTGCTGGCGGCCATCGTCCTCTATGTGGTGGCGGTGGGTGACGTCAAGGGCTTCGCCTTCTTCTTGGGCCTGTCCACCATCCTGGACATGGTGGTGACCTGGTTCTACACCCGCCCGTTGGTGATCGTCCTCGGTCGGAGCGACCGCCTCAGCCGCATGGGCCGCTTCAGCATCGCCCGAGGCCTCGGTTCCGAGGGTCCGGACACGGGCACGGAGTCCAACGATTCCACGCCCGGCGGATCGGGCTCGCCCCACGGGAAGGGATCGGCGGCGCGGCCCAAGCCCGGCGGCCTGATCCGGCCCAGCGACGGGGACGAGTTCGATGACGTCGAGCCCGATGACGAAATAGCCGACGACGATTTCGACGACGACCTGCTCGACGACGAGGACGACGAGGACGACGAGTTCGATGACGACGGCGAGTTGCCGTCGGTGGACGACGCCGCCCGCTCGCTCCTCGGGAGGGGGAGGGCTCCCAGGGCGGGCCGGCCCCCACGACCCCCCCGTCTCAATGCGGCGGGGCAGCCCCGCGGCCACGGTCCGCTGCAGCGCCTCTACCGCGGCGAGACCCGTTTCGACTTCGTCGGCCGCCGCAAGGTCTGGTTCTCCCTCTCCACCGTCATCATCGTGGCGGGGATCATCTCCATCGTCCTGCGCGGCGGGTTGAACCTCGGGATCGAGTTCAAGGGCGGCACCGAGTGGACCGTGAAGGCACCCCATGTGACGCAGGTGCAGGCGACCAATGCCATGCAGGCGGCCGGGCTCACCGCACCCATCGTGCAGCTGCTCGGTCAGGGGAGCAATCAACAGCTCAATGTGCAGGCCGACCTCAACAAGCTCTCCGCGGCGCAACAGAAGGCGGAGTCGCTCAAGGTCGAAGAGGCCATCGCCAAGCTGGTCGGCACCTCGCTGGAGAACGTCCAGAACGGCGTCCAGACCGTGGGACCGACATGGGGCTCGTCCATCACCAAGAAGGCGATCGAGGCGCTCATCGTCTTCTTCATTGTGGTGGGCATCTACATCAGCATCCGGTTCGAACCGAAGATGGCCCTGGCCGCCTTCATCGCCATGGTCCACGACGTGCTGGTGGCCGTCGGCGTCTACTCCTTGTTCAATTTCCAGGTGACGCCGGACACCGTGGTGGCCATCCTCACCATTCTGGGGTACTCGCTCTACGACACCGTCGTGGTGTTCGACCGCGTCCGGGACAACACCAAGAACATCGGGTCGAGCGGGCGCATGACCTACGCCCAGCTGATCAACCTGTCCATGAACCAGACCCTGGCCCGCTCCATCAACACCTCGGCCGTGGCCATCATCCCGGTGTTGGCCGTGCTGCTGGTCGGCGCGGAGCTGCTGGGCGCGTCGACGCTGCAGGAGTACGGGCTGGCGCTCTTCGTCGGGCTGCTCAGTGGGGCGTACTCGTCCATCTTCATCGCCTCGCCGATACTGGCCATGCTCAAGGGGCACGAGCCGCGCTGGGTCGCCATTGAGAATCGGTTGGCCACACGAGGCAACGGGGGCGGTTCGTTCTCCGCCGCCGACGCGGCCCATCTGTCGACGCAGCTCAGCATTGCCGCCGGCGGGCAACCGCAGCGCGCCGGCCCGGCCAAGCGGACCGGGCCGACCAAGGGGACCGGTCCCATCCGACCGGGCTCCGGCGCCGGGAACAGTCGCGGACCCGCTTCGGGTACCGGCACCGCCGTCCTGGACCGCCCGTCACCCAGCGGGGGAGGCGCCCGCCAACCGCCCAAGCCCCGCAAGGGGAAGGGCAAGCGCAAGCGCTGACGACCTCGACCAACCCCGAACGGATGCCGGCGTGCGCCAGGAGGGAGTGCCGGGGCGGGTAGCGTAGAGGGATGGTGACCCTGGCTCGGGTGACTCCCGTCGCAGAAGAGGGGGAGCGCGCGTTCGAGGACATGGTCGCGCCCCTGCTGGCCGAGTTCTCCGGCCACCGGCCCGAGGACGACACGACCACCATCGAGGCCGCCGCCCGGGTCGCGCTCTCGGCCCACGACGGGCAGTTCCGCCGCTCCGGCGAGCCCTACATCACGCACCCGATCGCCGTGGCGACGATCGTGGCCGAACTGGGCCTCGACGCCCAGACCGTGGCGGCCGCCCTCCTGCACGACGCCGTGGAGGACACCGGTCTCACCCTCGAGTCGATCAGCGAGGCGTTCGGGCCCGGCGTGGCCAAGGTCGTGGACGGCGTCACCAAGCTCGACCGGCTCCAGTTCGACTCCAAGGAGGCGCAGCAGGCCGCCACCATCCGCAAAATGCTCGTGGCCATGGCCGACGACTGGCGGGTGCTGCTGATCAAGCTGGCCGACCGGCTGCACAACATGCGGACCCTGGCGGTCATGCCCGAGTGGAAGCAGCGCCGCACGGCCCAGGAGACCTTCGACGTCTACGCGCCACTGGCGCACCGCCTGGGCGTGCAGCAGGTGCGGTGGCAGCTCGAAGACCTGGCGTTCGCCACCCTGCACCCCAAGCGCTACGCGGAGATCGAGCAGATGGTGGCGGCCCGGGCCCCCCAGCGCGAGGAGTATCTCGCCCGGGTGCTCGTCCACGTGCGTGACCGTCTCGAGAGCATGGGCGTCGAGGCCGATGTCACCGGGCGCCCGAAGCACCTCTGGAGCATTTACGAGAAGATGGTCGTCCGGGGCAAGGAGTTCGACGACATCAACGACCTGGTGGCCATCAGGGTCGTCGTGAACAGCGAGAAGGACTGCTGGGCCGCGCTGGGGGCGATCCACGCCATCTGGGCCCCCGTCCAGGGTCGATTCAAGGACTACATCAACACGCCCAAGTTCAACATGTACCAGTCCTTGCACACCACGGTGATCGGGCTCGACGGCAATCCGGTCGAGGTGCAGATCCGCACCACCGAAATGCACCACCGCGCCGAGTACGGCATCGCGGCCCACTGGGGCTACAAGGAGAAGGAGGACGCCTCCGCGGACCTGGCGTGGCTGCAGCGGATCGCCGACGTCGACCGCCAGACCGACGATCCGATCGAGTTCCTCGAAGCCCTCAAGCTCGACCTCGAGCAGGACGAGGTCTACGTGTTCACGCCCAAGGGCAAGGTCATCGCGCTGCCGGCCCGCTCCACGCCCGTCGACTTCGCCTACGTGATCCACACCGAGGTCGGGCACCGCTGTATCGGGGCGCGGGTCAACGGGCGCCTGGTCCCGCTGGAGACCCAGCTGAACTCGGCGGACACGGTGGAGATCTTCACCTCGAAGTCGCCGACGGCCGGCCCCTCGCGGGACTGGCTGCAGATCGTCGCCTCCACCCGGGCCCGCCACAAAATCCGCCAGTGGTTCAGCCGGGAGCGCCGTGAGGACGCCATTGAGAACGGACGCGAGGAGCTGGCCCGGGCGCTGCGCCGGGAAGGGTTGCCGCTGCACAAGCTGCTGGGTTCGGCCGCCATGCTCGAGGTGGCCGACTCCATGCACCTGGCCGACCTCGACGCGCTCTATGCCGCCATCGGGGAGTCGCAGGTGTCCGCGCAGTCGATCGTGCAACGACTGGCCCGGGCGCTGGGCACCGGAGAGAACGAGCAACTCCCCACGACGGCCCTGCGCGGCGTGCGCAGTCCCCGGCAGGGGAAGCGCACCTCGGCGGGCGTCTACGTCGAGGGCCTCGACGACATCATGATCCACCTGGCGCGCTGCTGCACGCCCGTACCCGGCGACCAGATCATCGGCTTCGTGACCCAGGGACGGGGCGTGTCGGTGCACCGGGCCGACTGTGCCAACGCGGCGTCGCTCGCCGACCTTTCGAAGGACCGGCTCATCGAGGTCGAGTGGGACCGCGGCAGCGACGGCGTCTTCGTGGCCACCATTGAGGTGCAGGCGTTCGACCGTTCCCGCCTGCTGGCCGATGTGAGCCGCGTGGTGTCCGAGCACCACCTGAACATCGTCGCGGCCCGGACCGCCACCACACCGGACCGTGTCAGCCGGATGGCCTTCGACGTCGAATTGGCCGATCCGACCCACCTGCACTCGCTCATCAACGCGCTCAAGCACCTCGACGGGGTATTTGACGCCTACCGCCAGCTCCCCGGCAAGAAGGTCTGACCGTGAAGGGGGGCAGATGACCCGAGGTTCCGACGCGCCCGCCGACGGGACTCCCGGCGGGCCCACTGATGGGCGCCCAGAGGGTGTCGCCCGGACGCCCAAGGGCATGCACGACATCTTGTGGCCGGAGTCCGCCCGCTGGGAGCAGCTGGTGGCGCGGTTCGCCACGCTCGTCGAAGGCGCCGGCTACGGCCTCGCCATCACCCCGGTGCTCGAGCACGTGGGCATCTTCAACCGCGGCATCGGGGAGGGGAGCGACGTGGTGGGCAAGGAGATGTACACCTTCGCCGACCGCGACGGGCAGGTCATGGCGCTGCGGCCGGAGGGCACGGCGCCGATCGTGCGGGCCTACGTCCAGCACCACCCGGTCCCGCCCTGGAAGGCCTGGTACGCCGCCCCCTCGTTCCGGCACGAGAACCCCCAGCACGGGCGCTACCGCCAGCACTTCCAGCTGGGCGTCGAGGCCCTCGGGCCCTCCGACGCCGATCTCGACGTCGAGGTCATCACCATGGCCTTCGAGTTCATCACCGCGCTGGGCCTCGAACAGGTCACGCTCAAGCTGCACTCCATGGGCGACTGGCTGTGCCGCCCGGTCTACACCGAGTTGCTGCGCGGCTTCCTGGCCGAGCGGCGGTCCGCGCTGTGCCTGCCGCACCAGGAGCGCTTCGCGGAGAACCCGCTGCGCGTCCTCGACTGCAAGACCCCCGAGTGCCAGAGCGCCACCGAGAAGGCGCCACGGTTCATCGACCACCTGTGCGAGCCCTGCGCCGCCCACTTCGCCCGGGTGCGGTCCGGCCTCGACGCCCTCGACGTCCCCTACACCATCGACCACCGGCTGGTGCGGGGCTTCGACTACTACACCCGCACGACGTTCGAGTTCGCCTCGGGCGCCATCGACGCGGCGCAGAACGCCCTCGGCGGTGGTGGCCGCTACAACGGCCTCGTCGAGATGCTCGGGGGTCCCCCCACGCCGGGCATCGGCTTCGGCCTGGGGGTCGAGCGCATGCTCATCGCCTGCGACGCCGAAGGGGTGTTCGCCACCGAGCCGCCGCCGCTCCATGCCTACGTGATCGATCTCACCGGGGGCGAGTCGGCCGTGCTGCTGACGGCCGAGCTGCGGCGGGCCGGGTTCCGGGTCGACCGCGGTTTCGACGACCGGTCCATGAAGTCCCAGATAAAGTCGGCCGATCGCTCCGGGGCCCTGGTGGCCCTGGTGATCGGCGACAGGGAACTGGCGGCGGGAACCGTCACCCTCCGCCAGCTTCGCAACGAAGAAGAGCAGCGCACCGTTCCTCGGGGGGAGATCGTCTCCGAGCTGCGTGCGTTGCTGGCCTGATCGACAGGTACCGCCTCGGGTACCGATGACAAAGGAACTCGCTCCACCCCATGACTGAGCACATCGCCCTCACCGGGCCCATAGAGAACCGGACGACCTCGTTGCGCACCCACCTCTGCGGGGTGCTGCGCCCGGCCGACGAGGGGGCCGAGGTGACGGTGTGCGGATGGGTGGCCCGCCGCCGTGAGCACGGTGAGCACCTCGCCTTCATCGACCTGCGGGACCACTCCGGGGTGATCCAGTGCGTCATCGACAACAAGGTCGACGTGCGCAGCGAGTGGGTCGTCGCCATCTCCGGGACGGTGCGCCGCCGCCCCCCGGGTATGGAGAACGCGGGGATCGAGACCGGCGAGGTAGAGGTGGGCGACTGCACCGTGGTGGTCCTCAACGAGGCCGAACCGCCGCCGTTCTCGGTCGACGAGCGGGACGAGTCCGACGAGCAGGTCCGTCTGCGCTACCGCTACGTCGACCTGCGCCGCCCGCGCTTGCAACGGAACCTGCGCCTGCGGGCCCGGGTCAACGCCGCCATCCGCGCCGCCATGGACCGCCAGGGGTTCTGCGAGGTCGAGACCCCGCTGTTGTGGGCCCCCACCCCGGAGGGCTCCCGCGAGTTCTCGGTGCCCAGCCGCCTGCACCACGGCTCCTTCTACGCGCTGCCCCAGAGCCCCCAGCTGGCCAAGCAGCTCCTCATGGTCGGCGGCTTCGACCGCTACTACCAGATCGCCCGCTGCCTGCGCGACGAGGACCTGCGGGCCGACCGCCAGTTCGAGTTCACCCAACTGGACATGGAAGCCTCGTTCGCCGGCCAGGACGATGTCATGGGCTACGTGTCCGAGGCCGTGTTGGACGCGGCGGAGGCCGCGACGGGGGAGCGACCGCCTCCCATCATCAAGATGACGTGGGCCGACGCCCTCGACCGCTTCGGGACGGACAAGCCCGACCTGCGGTTCGGCATGGAGCTGGTCGACCTCACGGCCGAGTTCGCCGGGAGCGAGGTCCAGGTCTTCGCCGGCTCCCATCTCAAGGCGTTGCGGGTGCCCGAGGGCGCGGCGCTGTCGCGTAAGCGTCTTGACGAGCTGACCGAGCAGGTGAAGCGGGTCGGGGCGGGTGGATTGGCCTGGTTCCGGGTAACGGCCGGTGGGGAGGGCGGTGCGGGGGGAGGATCGCTCGCCCTCGATTCGCCGCTCGACCGCCGCTTGTCGGAGACCGAGCGGGCGGCCCTCCTGGAGAAGACCGGTGCGGAGGAGGGGGACCTCATCCTGGCCGTCTCCGACACGCACCGGATCGCCTGCACCGCGCTCGGCACCGTGCGTGCCGTGCTCGGGTCGCCCCCGGTCGGCCAGGGACCGCACCGTTACGTCTGGGTCACCGACTTCCCCATGTTCGACGGCGTGGACGGCGAGGGGAACCCGCAAGCGGCCCATCATCCCTTCACCATGCCGTACCCCGAGGACATCCCCCTCCTCGACACGGTCCCGTTCGCCGTGCGCTCGCAGGCCTACGACCTGGTGCTCAACGGGTGGGAGCTGGGCTCGGGCAGCGTCCGTATCCACCGCCGCGACATCCAGTCGCGGATCTTCGACACGCTGGGCATCAGCAACGAGCAGGCGGAGGCCCGGTTCGGCTTCCTCCTCAGCGCCTTCCGCTACGGCGCCCCGCCGCACGCCGGCTTCGCCTTCGGCATCGACCGGCTGGCGGCCGTGCTGGCCGGGGAGGAGAACATCCGTGAGGTGATCGCCTATCCCAAGACGCAGTCCGGCGCCGACCTCCTCACCGGCGCGCCGTCGGCCCTGCCCGCCGCCACCCTGGCCGAACTGGGCATCCGCACCGTGGCCCCACCACCCGTCCGCCCGCCGAGTTGAGCCTCTTCGCCGACGCCGCCAATCGGAACCTGGAACGCCAGGCTCCGCTGGCCGCCCGGCTTCGCCCCCGGACGCTCGACGACATGGTGGGGCAGGAGCACCTCGTCGGGCCGGGCGCACCGTTGCGCGTCCTGGCCGAGAGCGACCGGGTGGGCTCGGCCATCTTGTGGGGGCCGGCCGGCACCGGCAAGACCACGCTGGCCCGACTGCTGGCCGCCACCACGGCCAAGCATCTCGTCACCCTGTCGGCCACGGCGGCCGGAGTGAAGGACGTGCGGGAGGCGCTGACCGAGGCGGAACGGCGCTTGGGTGAGCACGGGCAGGGCACGATGCTCTTCGTGGACGAGGTCCACCGGTTCAACAAGTCCCAGCAGGACGTGCTCCTGCCGGCCGTGGAGGACGGGTTGGTGGTGCTGATCGGCGCCACCACGGAGAACCCGTTCTTCGAGGTGAATCCGCCCCTGTTGAGCCGGTCCTCCCTGTGGCGGTTGCGCCCGCTCAGCCCCGGGAATCTGCGCACGCTGATTCTGCGGGGGCTCGACGCCGAGGACGCGGACGCCGAGGACGATGCCATCGACGCCGTGGTGGCGGCGTGCGAGGGGGACGCACGCGCCGCCCTGACCACCGTCGAGGTGGCGGTCGCCCTGGCGCGGCCGGGCGCTGGCGCGGCGGCGGGCGCTGGTGCGGCGGCGGGGTTGGTCCTGACCATGGCCGACATGGCCCGGGCCCGCGACGGCCGCCTGTTCCATCAGGGCGCCGACGAGCACTACGACCAGATCAGCGCGCTGATCAAGAGCGTCCGCGGGTCTGATCCCGACGCCGGCCTCTACTGGATGGCCCGCATGATCGAGGGCGGCGAGGACCCGCGCTTCTTGGCCCGGCGGATGGTGATCCTGGCCAGCGAGGACATCGGGCTCGCCGATCCCCAGGCGCTGTTGATCGCCGAGGCCGCGGCGCGCGCCGTCGAGTATGTCGGCCTGCCCGAGGCCGCGCTCAATCTGGCCGAGGCGGTGATCTACCTCGCCCGGGCCCCCAAGTCGAACTCGGTGATCGTGGCCCTCGGCCGGGCGCAGGAGGACGTGCGTTCGGGGGCGCAACAGGAGGTGCCGACCCATCTGCGCGACAGCCACTACAAGGGGGCGGCGTCACTCGGGCACGGGGAGGGGTACGTCTATCCCCATGCTGACGCCTCGGGTGTCGTGGAGCAGCAGTATCGTCCTGAGGCGCTCGAAGGGCACGTGTACTACGAGCCCTCGCCACACGGCGCTGAAGGAAGGAAGGCGGACGCGTGAGAAGGGATCACCCGGGTTCCGCGCGGTCTGCTGTGATCTGGTCCGCCCTGGCGCTGTGCGCCGGCTCGCTCGGCCCCGTGCTGGTGGCGAGCACGGCCGCCGCCGCGCCGAACGGGGTGGCCCGGGTGGCCC
>JBEKWB010000063.1:0-27980 GCA_049513455.1 Acidimicrobiales bacterium | reverse complement strand
GTCACGAGCCGATCGCTCTCGTAAATCGACGACGAGCTCGTGTTGCAAGCCACCTGGGCGTCGGGCTGCTCGGCCACGATGGCGTCGGATGCGAGCACATGGGCCGAGAGGAGGTTGTCGAGCACGCAGAAGGCGTCGGCGAAGGCGTACCGGCGCCCCGGCGGGTATGCGCCGGTTATCCAACCCATCAGCATGAGAATGTTGGGCTCGTTCACCGTCCCCCAGCGGTGGCAGTGCGGTGCCAGCGCGGGGAGCACCCGCTGCACGTGGCGGGCGAAGATGTCCGGGGACCCCGGTCGCAACCAGAACTCCTCGCCCAACCAGGCGGGGTGGGTGAAGTGATGGAGGGTGATCATCGGCTCCAGGCGGCGCGACGCGCACATCTCGAGGATTTCGATGTAGCGGGTCAGCGCGGCATCGTCGAACCGTCCGGCCTCGGGCTCGAGGCGGGCCCACTCGACGGAGAGGCGGAACGTGGTGCACCCGATGGCCACCGCCCGGTCCAGCGCCTCCTCGGGGTGGGCCCAGAAGTCGCACGCCACACCCGATCTCGCGGCCCGACCCGATCGTTCCCACCCCGCCCAATTGTTGGCGGGCTGCCCCGGGCCGTTGTACCCGCCTTCGACCTGGAAGCCCGACGTCGCCACGCCGATGGCGAATCCCTTCCCCAAAAGCGAGCGGTCCGCGGCACGTTGCCGGCGGTCGCGGCCCGCGGGCGGGGGCGTCAGGTCGGGGGCGTCAGGCACGGCACACAGCTTGGCAGGTCGAAACCGTCCCGCCCCCTGGGACTGGCAATCACGCGCCCCGGGGGTTGGCAATGACGACCATCGACGGGGGAGACTCGGACCCGACGGCGGCAGTGGCCGCCGGGACGGTCCGTGAAGGGAGCATGGCATGGCTGACGAAGTGCTGCGGGAGCGGAGGGGACACGTCGAGATCCTCACCATCAACCGCCCCGAGGCGCGCAACGCCATCAACGGCGGTGTGAGCCGGGCCATGTCGTCGGCCATGGACGAACTGGCCGGCGATGACGAATGCTGGGTGGTGGTCATCACCGGGAGCGGGGACAAGGCCTTCAGCGCCGGCATGGACCTCAAAGCCTTTGCCACCGGCGAGGGCGGTGACATCATGGGAGCCAGCGGTGGATTCGCCGGCCTCACCCAGCGGAGCTTCCCGAAGCCCATCATCGCCGCCGTCAACGGCTCTGCGCTGGCCGGCGGACTCGAGATCATGCTCTCCTGCGACCTGGTGGTGGCGGTGGAGCACGCCATGTTCGGTATTCCCGAGGCGAAGCGGGGCCTGATCGCCGGCGCCGGCGGGCTCCTCCGGTTGCCCAAGCGGATCCCGATGGCCGTCGCGCTCGAACTGGCCATGACCGGTGACCCCATCGACGCCCGGCGCGCCGAGGCACTCGGCCTGGTCAACAAGGTCGTCCCGGCCGACTCCCTGCTCTTCGAGGCGCTCGCACTGGCCGAGCGGATCGCGGCCAACGCGCCTCTGGCGGTCCGGTACTCCAAGAGCGTGATGCAGCGCGCCGCGGAGGTTCCCGAGGCAGAGGGGTGGAAGATCAACCAGGAGGCCGTGGGTGTCGTGTTCTCCTCGGCCGATGCCAGGGAAGGGCCCGTCGCCTTCGCAGAGAAGCGCGAGCCCCGCTGGCAGGGCAAGTAGCAGACGCGCGCGCCGAACGACATGCTCGCCTCCGGCCTCGACACACTCCGCCTGACCCTCCACGTCCTGTCGGCGACGATCTGGGTAGGGGGCCAGATCGTCGTGGTGGGCCTGGTCGGGCCGGCCCGCCGCGCCGGCCCGGACGTACCCGCCGCATTGGCCCGGGCGTTCGCCCGGCTCGCCTGGCCGGCGTACGCCGTGCTGGTCGTCACCGGGTTCTGGAACGTCTCCACCTTTCACTGGGCGGACCAGTCCGGCGCCTGGAAGGCGGTTCTCATCGCCAAGATCGTGGTGGTGGCCGCCGCCGGGGTCGGTTCCCTCCTGCACACCCGGGCCACCTCGCGGTCCGCGGTGGCCCTGTGGGGATCGGTGGCCGGCCTGGCCAGCGTCGCGGCGCTGGTCATGGGGGTCCTTCTGGCCGGGTGACCCGGCCGCGGCCGGCCGGGCCCGGTGCGAGTGGTGCCGACGACGAATGGGGCTATCCTGAGGCGCGGCCCGCCGCCACGCGGGCCAGGCGAGGAGATCCTCATGCTGGCAGATATTTTCGGAGTCGACGGAGTCATCGTCCTGATCGTCGTGGTCGTGCTCCTCTTCGGCGGTGCGGCCATCCCCAAGCTGGCCCGCAATTTGGGTTCGGCCAAGAACGAGTTCGAAAAGGGCTTGGAAGCGGGGAAGAAGTCCTCACCCCCCTCGGGCCTGGCCGAGAGCAACGGCACGGCGACGGCGACGGATACGCCGGCGCCGTCCCCCACCCCGGTGACCGACGACCCCACGACGAGGAGTTGACCGCACCGGACCCCCGGTCCGGACTTCGCAACGAACGCCAACTTGGCGGGCCCCGTGCCGACTGATGTCCTGACGCTGGCCGATCGCCTGTGGCGCGGGGACGTGTCCACCACGACGATGCACCCGGTCGACCACATCGGCGGGTTCGTGGAGATCACCGACGGGGTCGGCTTCACCCCGTCGTTCGCCAACGTGTCGGCCTTCAGCACTGGGGACGGCCTGGTGCTCGTCGACACCGGCAGCCTGCCGCTGGCCTCTGTGGTCCACGCCGACATCCGACGCTGGAGCAGTGCCCCCTTGCATACCGCGGTGTACTCGCACGGGCACATCGACCATGTCTTCGGTGTGCCCGTGTGGGAGCAGGAGGCCAGGGAGCAGGGCTGGAAGGCGCCCGAGGTGATCGCCCACCACGCCCTGCCGGCCCGCTTCGACCGCTACGTCTTCACGGCCGGGTACAACACCATCATCAACCGGCGCCAGTTCGGTTTCAAGGATCTCACCTGGCCCACCAGCTACCGCTACCCCGACCGCACCTACCACGAGGTGCTGGAGCTCTCGGTCGGCGAGATCGACTTCACCCTGCGGCACGAGAAGGGCGAGACCGACGACCACACGGTGACGTGGCAGGCCGGCTCCCGGGTGCTCTGCTGCGGCGACCTCTTCATCTGGGCCTCCCCCAACGCGGGGAATCCCCAGAAGGTGCAGCGCTATCCGCGCGAGTGGGCCCAGGCGCTGCGGAGGATGCTCACGTTGGAGGCGGAGTTCCTCCTCCCCGGACATGGACTGCCGGTGGTAGGGGCGGACCGGGTCCGCCAGGCCCTGACCGAAACCGCCGATCTGCTCGATTCGCTCGTCGATCAGACGTTGGCCGTCATGAACTCCGGCGGGCGGTTGGACGACGCCATTCACTCGGTGCGGCCCCCGGCCGAACTGGAGGAGCGCCCCTACCTGCGACCGGTCTACGACGAGCCCGAATTCATCGTGCACACGGTCTGGCGCCAGTACGGCGGGTGGTGGGACGGCAATCCCGCCACCCTCAAGCCGGCGCGCGAACGGGCCCTGGCCACCGAGCTCGCCGCTCTCGCCGGGGGAGCGGGCGTACTGGCCGAGCGGGCGCTCGAGCTGTTGGCCCGCGCCACCGGGTGGCGGCGGAACAAGACCTTCGTCTGGCCGGGCACCTGGCTGAGAGCGCCTGGCTGGCCAGCCCCGCCGACGGCGCGGTACAGCGGGCCCGCCAACACGTGTTCGCGGCCCGCGCCGAACGGGCCACGTCGACCATGGCCCGCGGCGTGTTCACGTGGGCCTCCAACGAGTCGGTGCCGGAGGTGGACGGCGAGGACGGGTCATCCCACGGTCATTGAGCCGCTGTGACCGTCGCGCGACCCGCTGTGCTGCTACTTCGTCTTTTTCCGCGGGGTTCGATAGTCTCACCGCCGTGGACTCGTCACTGACCAGCCCTTCGGCGGATGTCGCCGACCCGACCCCCCCGATCCCCTCCCCGCGGCGCCGTTCCCGCTGGCTGGCCGCGGCCGCTCTCGTCGGCGGCGCGCTGCTCCTCGCCGGCTGCAAGGTCCCGACCTTCGGCGGGTACCAGGGGGCCACGACACAGGGGCGTACAGAGACGCACCTGTGGCAGCTCTTCTTCATCACCGGACTCGTCGTCGGAGTCTTCGTCTTCCTCCTGATCCTGTGGGCCCTCTTCAAGTACCGCCGCAGGTCGGAGGAGATGCCGCGGCAGACCCAGTACCACACGCTGACCGAGATCACCTACACCGTCGTCCCCATCATCATCGTGGTGATCCTGTTCGTCTTCACCGTGTTCGCCGAGAACAACGTGGACGCCACCCCGTCCCATCCCGGGGCCACCATCACCGTCAATGCGTTCCAGTGGGGCTGGGAGTTCGAGTACCCCGGTGGTGCGGGCTCGGGCTGCGCGAACCCCGGGTCCGCCAAGGCGAACCAGAACGACTGCGTCAAGGTGATCGGCCAGACCACCCAGGACCCGACCATGGTGATCCCAACCGGGACCGAGGTGCAGATCAACCTCAAGTCGCTCGACGTGCTGCACGGCTTCTACGTTCCCGAGTTCAACTTCAGCCGCTACGCCAGCCCCGGCTACACCACGAGCTTCGACTTCAACGCTTTACACACGGGGGACTTCCGGGGCCAGTGCACGCAGCTCTGCGGGCTCTATCACTCCCTCATGTTCTTCAACGTGAGGGCGGTGACCCAGGCCCAGTTCACCAGCTGGCTCCACACCCAGCAGGCCGAGATCAAGGCCCACCCGGGCACCGCACCGAAACTGCCCAGCGGGGTGAACGGGAGCACCAACGCGAATTCGTCCAACAACAACCAGGGAGGTGACCTGTACGGTGACTGACGTGACCGACGTGACCGACGTCCTCGCGCCACCGACCCCCGGCCTCGACGAGGCGTTGCCACAGGTGCTTCTCCCGCCCGGTGCGGGGGGGCACCTCCCCGACGACACCCACGGGCACGGGCACGAGGACCACGGCCCCACCGGGATCCTCAAGTGGCTGACCTCCACGGACCACAAGGTGATCGGCCTCAGCTACATGATCACCTCGATCGTGCTGTTCTACTTCGCCGGGGTCATGGCCCTCTTCCTCCGGATCCAGCTGACGACGCCCCACGCGTCGCTCCTCACCTTCGGGCAGTACAACGAGCTGTTCACCATGCACGGCAGCCTGATGCTCTATCTCTTCGCCGGGCCGTTCGCCTTCGGTGGCCTGGCCAACTACGTGGTGCCGCTGCAGATAGGCGCCCCCGACATGGCGTTCCCCCGGCTCAACGCCCTCAGCTACTGGCTCTATCTGACCGGGTCGATCACGATGATGATGGGCTTCCTGGTCGCGGGCGGGGCGGCCAGCTTCGGGTGGGTCGGCTACGCCCCGCTGTCCAGTGCCACGAGCTCCCCCGGACTGGGCGGTGACGTCTGGATCATGGGGATCGCCCTCACCGGATTCTCGGCCATCTTCACCGGGGTGAACCTGGTGGCCACCATCTTCTACCTGCGCGCGCCCGGCATGACCATGTTCAGGATGCCCATCTTCACCTGGAACATGCTGGTGACGGCAATCCTGATCCTCATCGCGTTCCCGGTGCTCACCAGCGCCATGGTCATGCTGTTCGCTGACCGGCACTTCGGCACCCACATCTTCACGGTAACGGGATGTCACCTGGTGACCGGAGCCGCCTACAGCGGCTGCGGCTCGCCACTGCTGTGGCAGAACCTCTTCTGGTTCTTCGGCCATCCGGAGGTCTATATCCTCGCCCTGCCCTTCTTCGGCATCGTCACCGAGGTCCTGCCCGTCTTCTCCCGCAAGCCGGTGTTCGGCTACAAGGGCATGGTCTTCGCCACCATGGCCATCGCCGCCCTCTCCACCGGCGTATGGGCCCACCACATGTTCACCACCGGAGCCGTGCTGTTGCCGTTCTTCTCCTTCCTCAGCCTGCTCATCGCCGTGCCGACCGGGATCAAGTTCTTCAACTGGATCGGCACCATGTGGCACGGCCAGCTGGTGTTCACCACACCCATGCTGTTCTGTATCGGCTTCCTGTTGGCCTTTTTGATGGGCGGCGTGACCGGGATCATGCTTGCCTCCCCGCCCATCGACTTCGCCGTCCACGACACGTACTTCGTGGTGGCCCACTTCCACCAGGTGCTCGAAGGCACCGCTGTATTCGCAGGGTTCGCCGGGGTGTACTACTGGTACCCCAAAATGTTCGGCCGCATGTTGGACGACAAGCTCGGGAAGTGGCACTTCTGGCTGCTGTTCGTCGGCTTCTGGCTCACCTTCATGCCCCAGTACATCGTCGGGCTCAAGGGGATGCCGCGACGGGTGGCCAGCTACCCGTCGAACCTCGGGTGGCAGGTCTACAACGAACTGTCCACCATCGGGGCGTTCATCATCGCCCTGTCCTTTGCCATCATGCTGTGGAACTTCTGGAAGTCGTGGCGCAAGCCCGTTCCGGCCGGCAACAACCCGTGGGACGCCCATACGCTCGAGTGGTTCACCACTTCGCCGCCGCCGCACCACAACTACACCCACTTACCGCCGATCCGCTCCGAACGGCCTACGTGGGACTACAACCATCCCGACGCCCTTTCGGTGCCCCATGGGGTCGCCGCCGAGGCCGCGGCCGGAGTCAGGAAGAAGGAGCCCGTCACGTGAGGATCGAAGCCATCCTCCTCTTGTTCCTCGGCGTCTTCTTCGGCGTGGTGGGCCTGGTCTACTGGTTCTGGAGCTACGAGGACGGCGGCACGGCCATGCTGGTGGGCACCTGCCTGCTGGGCTTCCTGCCGGGGAGCTACTACTTCTTCTGGCACCGCCGGATGGGCTTTCGGGTCGAGGATCGCAACGATGCATCGATCGAGGAAGGAGCCGGTGAGATCAACTCGTTCCCCGGCTCGTCCATCTGGCCGTTCGTCCTCGGTATGGGCGCCTTCTTGGTCGTCAACTCCCTCGTCTTCGGGATCTGGCTGATCCTCCCCGGCATCACGCTCATCGTCACCGCACTGGTCGGCGTCACCGCCGAGAGCCGGCGCGGCGGTCACGTCTGACCTGATCACCGGGGGTCAACGGGCCGGTCGGCGGCCATTAGCCTGAACGGGTGACGACCGCAGCGCCCTCCACGCAGCCGACGGAGCAGCTGCCCCGCTCCCTGGTGACCCTGATCGCCGTCGCGACCGGGGCCGTGGTAGCCAACCTCTACTACGCCCAGCCCCTGCTCCACCTGGTGGCGCACGACTTCCACAGCGGCGCGGCCCTGGCATCGCTGGTCATCACGGCCACGCAAGTGGGCTACGCCGCCGGCCTCCTCCTCGTCGTACCCCTGGGCGACCTCCATCCCCGGCGGGTCCTGGTCGTGCGCATCTTCGCTCTCGCCGCGCTGGCGCTGGTGGCGTGTGCTCTCGCCCCGGACATCTGGGTCTTCGGCCTGGCGTCGATCGCAGTGGGGACCGCCTCGGTCGCCGGGCAGGTCATGATCCCCTTCGCCGCCGACCTGGCCCCGGCCGAGCGCCGCGGACGCGTGGTGGCCCGGATCATGAGCGGGCTGCTCTTGGGCATACTGCTGGCCCGGACGGTGTCGGGGCTGGTGGCGCAGCTAGCCGGGTGGCGGGCCATCTACTGGTTCTCCGCCGCCCTCATGATCGCCTTCGCCGCCATCCTCTGGCGGACGCTCCCCGCCGAGGGTCCCCGCCCGCACCAGCGCTACTGGGGCCTGGTCGGCTCGTCACTCCAGCTCCTGGTCGACGAGCCGGTCCTGCGCCGCCGGGCCTGGCACGGGGCCTGCGGCTTCGCCTGTTTCAGCGTGCTGTGGACGACCATCGCCTTCTTGCTGTCCGGCGCGCCCTACCACTACTCGAGCATCGTGATCGGCCTCTTCGGTCTGGTGGGGGCCGGCGGAATCCTCGCCGCCAATCTGGCCGGCAGGCTGGCGGACTCGAACCGCTCCGCCGGCGCGACCCTGGTGGCGGGTGTGCTGCTGATCGGCTCCTTCGGCCTCTTGTGGTTCGGCCACTCGTCGCTGGCGTTCCTGATCATCGGTATCGTCGTGCTCGACATCGGCACCCAGGGCATGCAGATCACCAATCAGGCCATCATCTACGCCCTGCGACCCGACGCCCGGAGCAGGATCAACAGCGCGTACATGGTCTGCTACTTCATCGGGGGTGCGGTGGGGTCGGTCACCGCCGGGGTCCTCTACTCGGATCGGGGCTGGACAGGCGTGTGCCTGCTCGGGGCGCTCTTCGGGCTGCTCACCTGTGCCCTGACCCTTTACGAACGCGTGCGGCCACCCGTGCCGGGGTCCGCCGCTGCGGTCAACACGGCCGCTGCGGTCAACACGGCCGGTGCCGTCGCCGAGGCTTCGTAGCGGGGGAACCGCCCGTCCTCGTCACGGTTCTCTTCCTGTACGGCTACAGCTCCAGCGCGGGGAGTCCTATGGGGTTCGGGAAGGGGTAGAGGCCGGAGCCCTGGATCTGCGTGGCGCAACCGAGCAGGGCCCGGTGGAGGCCGGCCATCTCCTCATCGGCCAGGGCGGCGAACGCCGGTGCGGCCAGATCGTCGGTCATCGCCTCAATCCGGCGGCGCAGCTCCCGACCCGCGGCGGTGGCCGCCCCGTCCGGTCGCAGTAGCCCGCGCCCGGCCAGACGGGCGATGCCCGCAGCCCACTGCGGCCCGGTCCACCCCCGGCTGTCCCGCAGGACGTCGGCCGGCACCCCGAGGGTCCCCGCCGCGAGCAGGTGGGCCTCCAGCCCGCTGAGGCCGTGGACGAGCAACGCCGCCACGTGACCGTCACCCCGGTGCTCGCGGAGGGTGGTGCAGGCCTGCCAGGCCTCGCCGACCGCGATGATCGGTTCGGGTATGGCGCGCCGGCGCAGCCCGACCTCGACGGAGGGCCAGAGCACCCTGTTGGCGCCGGTCAGCGGTCGTCCCTCCCCCGCACAGCCCGCCACGGCGCGGCGCAGGATCGGGAGGGCGGCGACCAGCGCCTCGAGCGCCTCGGCCGTGCAGATATCCGACAACGCGCCCGCGGCCGCCTCGGCGCGCCGCACCGTCAGGGTGGCCGGATCGACGACATCCCAACACGACGGAACCGCGCGCCGCACCATGGCCGGGTCGAAATTGAAGAACGCCGCGGCCACCGGGGCCGCACCGACCGCACCCAGCGGTGCCGCCCGGGCGGCGAAGTAACCGGACCAGAATCCCTTCAACCCGGCTTCGCGCAGCGACTGGAGAGCGGCCGGGGCGAAGTACGTGACGGCGTGGACCGACTCGGCGACGACCCACAGCTGTCGGGCGGTGACCCGGCCCGGACCCAACGTCGTGCGCTTAGCGCGTCACCTGACGGGAGCCCGTCGGCGAGCTCTCACCGCCGGCTCCCGGTTCGGCCGGTGTGAGCGGAGCGATGTCGATCCGGACGGGCACCGGCTCGGGATCGAGTTCCACACGCCCGTCGCCGGGACGGGGAGCGGCGGTCACGGTCGAGTACTCGCCCACCGCGGAACGGTGCACGATGACGGCGCGCTTGCGCTTGCCTATGCCCTGCACGCCTTGCATCTCCTTGCAGATCCCGTAGGTCACCAAGCCGACGATGATCGGCACCGCAACCGTGAGGACCCGGAAGGACCACAGCACGAAGTTGAGCGACACGTGGAAGAAGTTGGCCAGCACATCGGTCGAGCTGGCGCCGAACAGCGTGAAGAGCAGGCCCAGCATGGCCGCACCGGCCGCCGTTCGCTTGGGACGGTCGCGGGGGCGGTCCAAGAGGTTGTGCAACTCGTTGTCTCCAGTCAACCTACGTTCGAGGGCAGGCCAGATGAAGGCGATGTTGAAGATGAGGCCGGGGAAGATCACCGCCGGCAAGAAGACCTCGAGGGGTATGGTATGCCCCCATCCAGCGAACTCCCACGACGGCATGATGCGCAAGGCGCCGTCCAGCCAGCCCATGTACCAGTCCGGTTGGACGGCGTAGGAGATCTTCGAGGGGTTGTACGAGCCGAACTGCCAGATGGGGTTGATCTGGGCGAACGCCCCCAGGAGCGCGGTGGCGCCGGCAACCATGAAGAGGAATCCGGTGGTCTTGGCCATGAAGGTGGGGAACATGGGCGAGCCCACCACGTTGGTCTCGGTCCGTCCCTCGCCCTTGAACTGGGTGTGCTTCTGGCGCACCAAGAGCCCGAGGTGTGCCGCCAGGAGCCCGATGATGACCAGGGGGATGATCAGGACGTGGATGATGTAGAAGCGCGGTTCGATCGACCCGTCGCCGGGGAACTGGCCGCCCCACAAGAACGTGCCCAGGTAGCTGCCCACGAAGGGGATCGACTCGACGATGGAGTATCCGATGCGCAGGCCGGTCCCCGAGATCAGGTCGTCGGGCAGCGAGTAGCCGATGAACCCTTCCAGGATGGCCAGGATCAGCATGAGGGTGCCGATGGTCCAGTTGAGCTCGCGCGGCTTGCGGAAGGCACCGGTGAAGAAGATGCGGGCCATGTGCACCACGATGGAGCCGACGAAGATGTCAGCCGACCAGTGGTGCATCTGGCGTATCAGCAAGCCGCCCCGCACCCCGAAGGAGATGTTGACCGTCGAGTTGTAGGCCTCCGACACCGTCTGGCCCCGCAGCGGGGCGTAGCTGCCGTGATAGATGATGTTGGTGGTCGACGGCACGAAGTAGAGCGCCAGGAAGATGCCGGTGGCCATCACCACCACGAACGAGTAGAGGGCGATCTCGCCCAGCATGAACGACCAGTGATCGGGGAAGATCTTGTCCAGGAAGACGCGCCCGCCCTTGGCCACACCGAGGCGGTCGTCGAGCTCGTTGACGATGTTGCCGACTTTGCCGTAGGGGCCGAGGGCCTGCTTCTTCGACCTGGCCGTGGGGAGGGAGGGGCTCATAATCCGTCGATCTTGGTCGTGTTGCGCTCGTAGAAGCCGGGCCCGACAGCCTGATCGTACGGCGCCTGGGCGCGGAGGTTGCCGTTGGCATCGAAGTAGAGGGCCAGCTGCGGGAGCGGGCGGGGAGCGGGGCCGAATTGGGGAACCGCCCCGTTGCGCACGTTGAACATGGACTGGTGGCAGGGGCAGACCAGCAGCTCGAGCTGCTGCTCGTAGAGGCCGACGGGGCACCCGAGGTGGGTACACACCTTCGAGTAGGCCACGTAGCCCGCGGGGGCCCAACTCTCCCTGCCCTCTGCGGTGACCAGGTTGGAGTCCTGCACCCGGATGAGGACCGTCTGGTCGACGGACTGGCCGTAGGTGGTGTTCTGCGTGCCCTCGGGGTAGACGGTCATGATCCCGCCGACCACCAGGGTCCCCTTGTTCACCGGCCGCCCATTGGAGTCCACCAGGAGCGACCCCTTGCGCCAGTCGGTCACGTCGAGGGTCGTCTTCGGCTGCGGCCCCAGGGAGCGCAGCAGGGGAAAGATGGCCACAATGCCGAAGATCGACGAGCCCAACGCGAAGAGGCCACCGAGTAGCTTGCGGCGCTTGACCACCACGGCCGACCGCTCGACCAGAGCAGCCGCCATCGATCCCCGCTCCTCGGCGGAGGAGGCGAGGACGTGGCGCTCCTCGACGAAGGGGCCCTGGGGCATGAGGTACTTGCCCCAGGCGGTGAGTCCGAAGCCGAGCAGGAACAGGCCGGCACCCATGGTGGCGCCGATGGCCCAGGGGTTCCAGTTCTGCCAGTAAGCGGCGCCGAATCCGGCGATCATGACGATCCCCACCACGAGGATCAGGGCGATGATCGCCTCGGCCCGGCTGGGGTTCTTGGCCGCATCGCCGAGGTGGGGGTCGCTCAGGGTGGCGATCGGCATGGGCACCCTGGTGCGCGTCGGCTCGTGCCCGTCCGTCGGCTCGTGCCCGTCTGTCGGCTCGTGCCCGTCGCTCACGAGCGGTCCCCGATCCAGAAGCAGATGAGGACGAGGCCCCCGACACCCAGAAGGAGGGCGATGAAGCCCTCGGCCACCGGGCCCACGCCTCCCAGACTGAGGCCACCGGGGTCGGACGGGTGCTGGATCTTCTCTGTCACATAGGCCACCACGTCACGGACCTGGCTGTCGCTGAGGTTGCCCGAGAACCGGGGCATGTTCGCCGGCCCGATGCGCAGGGCCTCGGCCACCTGCTGGGGCGTGACCTGTCGGTTCTGGAGCGACGGCGCGTTGGTGCCGAAGGCGAGGGCGTCGCCGGACCCGGTAATGGTGTGGCAGGCGGCGCAGTTCAGGGAGAAGAGGTCAGCGCCGACGGCGACATTGGCCCCCTTGAGGTTGGGGGTGGGCACCGCAGGAACCGAGGGGTCGAGCGAGTTGATGTAGGCCGCCACTTCGAGCGCCTGCTTGTCGGTGAGCACGGGCGGTTTGCGCTCCGCTTCGACCGCCGCGACGTCGGTGGCCGGCATACGGCCGGTGGTGATCCAGAAGTCGACGGTGGCCGCGCCCACGCCCTGCAGGTTGGGGCCGATGGTCGCCTGACCCGACGGAGAGACGCCGTTGGCCTCGGACCCGTGGCAGCTCGAGCAGGTCTGGTCGAACAGCAGCTTGCCGGCGGTGGCGTAGGAGGTGGGGGGGTTGGCGTACGTGATGGCACTGTCCCCGTAGCGGATCAGCACGCCGTCGAAGCAGACGAGCTTGGTGCTCTTGAAGGGGTTCCCGCTGTTGCTGGCCGAGGCGGTCACGCCCTTGAGGTTGACGCTGCCACACGCTTTGACGGAGCTGCTGACGGCGCTCGCCTTGGCCGTGGTCGACGCCTGCGCGCTGGCTCCGGGGAACACGAGGGCCAGCGTGCCCAGTGCGGCGACGGCAAGGAGTCCTCCCGGCAAGAGGAACTGGGTGCGGAGACGGCGCCGTGCGTGCGTGCCCTGTCCTGGCGTGTGGGGTCCCGACATGGCTACTTGAGGAAGAACAGGCAACTGAAGAGCCCGATCCAGACGATGTCGACGAAATGCCAGTAGTAACTGACTCCCTGCACCACGGACAGCTCTCCGGGGTCGCCTCCCCTGTCACCTTTCATTCGCCCCAGGAGGAACACCATGGCCACCAGGCCCAGGAACACATGCAGACCGTGCAGGCCCGTCATGATGAAGAAGAGGGAACCGAAGGAGTTCGTGTACCAGCGGGTGCTGATGAAGAGCCACTCGGTGGCCTGGTTGGCCAGGAACGCGGTGCCCAGAATGAGGGTCACGATGATCCAACGGCGGGCCGACTTGCGGTTCCGCCACTCCACCTGGCGCACTGCCCACTGCATGCTGAAGCTCGACGAGACCAGCACCAACGTGAAGATGATGCCGCGCACGGTGTCGAGGTGGGTTCCGGGCGGCGGCCACACCCCTCCCGGCGCGTCGGCCCGGATGGTGAAAAAGGCGGCGAACAGGCCGCTGAAGAACATGAGCTCGGAGCCGAGCCAGATCATGACTCCGACCGCCAGCATGGGCGGGCGGTCGTGGACGATCTTGCCTGATGGCGCTGGTTGCTCGACCGAAACCGCCTGGCTCACAGCGCATTTTTTAGTCGACGGCACCCTTCACGCGCCAACAAGCAGGTGAGAGCGTTTTCCGCTCCCCGCCTGGGCGCCAGCTGGGTCAAGCGGCCGGTGCCCCCAAGGCGACCGGCAGTGGCTCGGCGTGGACGATGGCCAGGCGCCGGGTCGGCCGGGTGAGCGCCACATAGAGAGTCCGCAGTCCCCTCGTCGTGGCCACCGGCGGTTGTTCTCCGGCCACTTCGTCCCCGACCGCGGCCACCAGGGCCGGCTCCACCACGACGACCGAGTCGAATTCCAAGCCGTTCGTCTCGTCGGCCGGAAGGAGCACCAGACCGGCGGCCAGGCCGTCGCCGCGCGGATCACGCGGGTCGGTCGGGTCGAGCCCGGCATCGGAGAGGGCACGGGCCAGTTCGGGCAGCATGACCGCGGGGCCGAGCACGGCCACCCGGCCGGGGGTCACCGCCGCCACCTCTTCCCGGGTGGCCCGGGCCACCGCCTCGGCCAACCCGGCACGGGACGCCGCGATGATGCGGGGGGTGAACCCCGACTGGCGTACCGGGCGGGGCGGGCTGATCCCCGGCGCCGCGACGGCCAGCACCCGCGCGGCCACCGCGATGACCTCGGCCGGGGTGCGGTAGCTCACCGTGAGCTCGACCAGGCGGGTGGCACGCTGCGGGCTCAGGTGCCGGGTCACGTCGTCCCAGCTTTCGGGGGCCCACGGGCCGGTCGCCTGGGCCATGTCGCCCACGACGGTCATCGATCCCGACAGGGAGCGACGGGCCAGCATGCGCAGTTGCATGGGCGAGAGGTCCTGGACCTCGTCGACCACTATGTGGCCAAAGGAACGGATGTCGTCCTCCGGTCCGAGGGTGGCGCCCGACGTCGGCATGGGCGAGGACGCCAGGCCCTGAGGCCAGAACCCGCCCTCCTGGGCGTTCCCCTCGTCGACGCGGCCGGCCCGGGGCCGGTTCGGACGGGCGCCCCCACGCCGGGGCCCGAGGATGGTGCGGGCCTCGTCGATGAGCGCGGCGTCGGCCACCGTCCAGGGCACCTGGTCGAGCGCAGAGCTCCGGGGACGATAGAGGCGACGGATCGCCTCGGAGCTCAAAATGCCCTGCCCGGCCGCAGCCAGCAGAGGCCGCGCCCCCAGCAGATCGTGGAGGAGCTCGTGAGGGGAGAGGCGGGGCCACATGCGGTCGAGCGCCTCGGCCACCTGCGGGGTCCGGCGGAGGCGCCGGGCCAGTTCGGCCTGCTCTTCGGCACTCGGCCCGGCGGCGGCGTCGATGTCGGCGGCCAGGTGGGCGGCCACATCGTCGGGGAGACCGTCGGCTTCGCCGAGCCGCTCGATCCCGCGGGCGAGCCGGGCCCGGTAGTCGTCGGCCAGGGCCCGCAGGACGTGCGCCTCGACGAAGCGGCGCCGCACGTTGTGGGTCCCGGGGCGGCGACGGGCCAGGGCCACGATCTCCTCGGTGGTCTTGGCCCGGAGGCGCAGCACACCGGCCCCGAAGGGCACGTCGATATCGTGGCGTAGCGGGCGCTGCCGGGTCCGCACGGCCCGCTCGAGCACCTTGACCATGCGCACGTCGCCCTTGAGCTTGCCCACGGCGGGGTCGTCCGTCCCCTTCACCCGGACCTCGGGCACCAGCCCGGCCACGGTCGAGAGGCTGACCCCCGTCTCCCCCAGCGAGGGGAGGACCTGCTCTATGTAGCGCAGAAAGAGGGGGTTGGGGCCCACGACCAGGACCCCCTGGCGTTCCAGGGGGAAGCGGTGTGTGTAGAGCAGGTACGCGGCGCGGTGCAGGGCGACGGCCGTCTTGCCCGTTCCCGGCCCGCCCTGGACCACCAGGACGCCGCTGAGTGGGGAGCGGATGATCTCGTCCTGCTCCCGCTGGATGGTCCCGATGATGTCGCCCATGTGCCCGGTGCGGGCCTGCCCGAGGGCCGAGAGCAGCGCGCCCGGTCCCCCGAGCACCATGCCCTCCGAGAGCAGCCGTTCCCCTGAGGAAGACTCGTCCGACGCCGGGGCGTCGGTCACCGGGAGAATCGGCGCCCCCGGGGCCCGGGAGGGATCGACGAAGTACTCGTCTTCGAGACCGAGCACGGTACGCCCGCGTACGGCCAGGTGGCGGCGGCGGGCCAACCCCTGGGGGTCGAGCCCGGTGGCCCGGTAGAACGGCTCGGCCACCGGCGCCCGCCAGTCCACCACCAGGGGCTCGTGGTCGGGCCCCGAGACGGCCAGACGCCCGATGTGGAACGACTCCCCCAGGCCGGTTCCGTTCCCGCCGTCGGCATCGGGTTCGGGGAAGCGGTCGATGCGCCCGAAGTAGAGGGCCTGGTCACCGATGTCGAGCTGCTCCAGGCGGGCCAGGCTCGTGCGCACCACGATGTCGCGCTCGGTACGGGACTGGAAGGTGCCGCCCTTCCCGAGATCCAACACCCCCTGGAGCATCTGGCGTGCTTCGCCGCGCATCGACTCCAGACCATCGTGGGCGCGGTTGAGGAACTCCTGCTCAGCCTCCAGATCGGGATGGTCTGGCACATCGCCCCTTTCTCCCCCGCCCGTCAGGGAAACGGTTCAGCTTACGCGACCGGCAGCGGCCCGGGAACGCAGCACCTGCCGCCTACGATGAGCCGCATGCTCATCTCCACCATGAATGACGCGCCGGGCTACAGGGTCACCTCGGTCCTCGGGGAGGTCTTCGGGCTCACGGTCCGGTCGCGGAACATCGGCTCGCAGATCGGGGCCAGCTTCAAGTCCCTGGCCGGCGGGGAGCTCAAGGGCATGACCAAGAACCTGCAGACGAGCAGGGAGGAGGTCGTGGCACGCATGGTGTCCGAAGCGGAGGCCCGGGGGGGCAATGCGGTGCTGGCCATGCGGTTCGACACGTCGGAGATGGGCGGCAACTGGACCGAAATCTGCGCGTACGGCACGGCAGTCGTCATAGAGCCACTCGGGTGAGCGCGCCGGCGGTCGCCGACACGGATCTCGTGCGTGCCTGCCTCCGCCAGCCGGTGTCGCGGACCCCGGTGTGGTTCATGCGCCAGGCGGGACGTTCACTCCCCGAGTACCGGGCGGCCCGGGGCAGCGGCTCCATCCTCACCGCCATCGGCGACGGCGCCCTGGCCGCCGAGTTGACCCTCCAACCGGTGCGCCGCTACGGGGTGGACGCCGCCATCCTGTTCTCCGACATCGTGGTGCCGGTCCACGCCATCGGGTTCGGGGTCGATGTCGAACCCGGCCGGGGACCGGTGGTGGCCGAGCCGTTCCGGAGCGCGGCCGACCTGCCGCGGCTGCGCCCCCTCGAGCCCGCCACGGATCTTCCCTACGTCACCGACGCCGTGCGGCTCGTCGCCCGCGAGCTGGCCGGGAGCGGTGTGGCGTTGATCGGCTTCGCCGGAGCGCCGTTCACCGTCGCCAGCTACCTGGTCGAGGGCGGCCCCTCCCGGACCTTCACCAAGGTGAAGTCGCTCATGCACGGCGACCCCTCCCTCTGGGCCGGGCTGATGGATCGCCTGGCCGCCCTGTCGGTGGCCTTCCTGCGGGCCCAGATAGAGGCCGGCGTCCAGGCCGTCCAGCTCTTCGACAGCTGGGCCGGGTGGCTCTCCCCCGACGAGTACCGCCGCTTCGTGCTGCCCACCACGCGGACGGTCCTCGAAGGGATCGCCGACCTCGGCGTCCCGACCATTCTCTTCGGAGTGGGCACGGGCGAGCTGCTCAGCCTGATGGCCACGGCCGGCGCGGATGTGATCGGCGTGGACTGGCGCGTGCCCCTCGACGTGGCGCGGACCCGGGTAGGCCCCGACCACGCCGTGCAGGGCAACCTGGATCCCGCACTCTGCGTGTCCCCCTGGCCGGTGGTCGAGGCGGCGGCCCGGCAGGTCATGGCCGACGGCGCGGCCGACGGCAGTGGCACCGGACACATCTTCAATCTCGGACACGGCGTCCTCCCCGAAGCCGACATAGGGATCCTGGCGGCCGTGGTCGACCTCGTGCACGAGGAGAGCGCACGGGGATGAGCGGTGCCACAGCGTCCGGGGCGCCCCCGGCCGGGGTGCTGGTGATGGCCCACGGCACCCCCACGCGCCGCGACGAGATCGCGCCCTTCTACACCCGCATCCGCCGGGGCCGGCCCCCTTCCGCCGCGCAGCTGGCGGAGCTCGAGGACCGCTACGCGGCGATCGGCGGGCTCTCGCCGCTGGCGGAGCGGACGCGGGCCCAGGTGGACGGCGTGCGGGGGGCGCTGGAGCAGCGCGCGCCCGGCCGCTACACCGTGGCCTACGGGGCGAAGCACACCGCGCCCCTGATCGAAGAGGCGGCGGCCGAGTTGACCGGAGCCGGCGTGGCGCGGGTCATCGGTCTCGTGCTCGCCCCCCACGGCGCATCCATGGGCTCGCAGGAGTACCTGGATCGGGCCGAGGCGGCCATCGGCGGGAAGTGCCCTTTCATCCCCGTGCCCCACTGGTACGCCGGACCGGACCTGGTCGCGCTGCTGGCGGAACGGGTGACCGAGGCCCTGACCTCCCTGGCCGCGGGCGGCGACCAGCGCCGTTACCCGGTGATCTTCACCGCACACTCGCTGCCCGCGCGCATCGTGGACTCGGGCGATACCTACCCCGAGCAGCTGGAGGAGTCCGCCCGCCTGGTGGCCGAGGCGGCCGGGCTGGCGCGCTGGCAGGTGGCCTGGCAGAGCGCGGGCCGCACACCCGAGCCCTGGCTCGGCCCGGACATACGCGACGTCGTGCGCCAGTTGGGGGAGTCCGGCGGGTGCAAAGGCGTCGTGGTCTGCCCCATCGGCTTCGTGACCGACCATCTCGAGGTGCTCTACGACCTCGACGTGGAGTTGGCCGCGGTGGCGACCGAGGTCGGCCTTCCCCTGGCCCGCACCGCATCGCTCAACGACGATCCCCGCTTCATCGCCGTCCTGGCCGACGTGGTCATGGCGGCCGACACGGGACGGGACTGAGGCGGCCGTGCATCGTGTGGTCGTCGTCGGAGGTGGCATCAGCGGGCTGGCCGCGGCGTGGGAGCTGACCGGCAGCGGCGCGGAGGCCCGTGACACTCACGTGACGGTGCTCGAGTCATCGGCGCGGCTCGGCGGCCCGCTCGACAGCGCGACGTTCGGTGGTCGCATCGTCGATACGGGTCCCGACGGCTTCCTCGGCCGGCGCCCCGAGGCGCTCGACCTCTGTCATGAGATCGGTCTCGAAGACGCGTTGGTCCCGATCGGCGGACGCGGCGCGAGCGTCTGGGCCCGGGGGAGGCTGCGCCCCCTTCCAGCCGGCCTGGCCCTGGGCATACCGACCCGGTTCTGGCCGGCCGCCCGATCGGGCATCCTCGGGCTGCGCGGCCAACTCGGACTCGCCCGTGACGCATTGCTCCCCCGCCCCGACATGCGTGGTCCCATCGGCGACCGCTCCGTCGGCCCACTCGTGGCGCGCAAGCTGGGGCAGCGGGTGGCCGACCGCCTGGTGGATCCGCTCATCGGCGGGATCCACGCCGGTTCGGTGGACGACATGTCGGCCGCGGCGACCTATCCACCGTTGTTGGTGGCGGCGCAGAAGAAAGGCAGCCTCATGCGCGCCCTGCGCGCCGAAGTGCCCGCGCCATCCGACGATGCACCTCCGCTGTTCTGGGCCCTGCGGGGTGGCATGGCGTCAATGGTCGAACAACTGCGGGCCGCGCTGACGGCGCGCGGGGTCGAGATCCGATGCGGCCGCACGGTCCAGTCGCTCGAGCGCGCGGCGCCCGCCGAGGGTCGTTCGGCCCGGTGGAACGTGCGGTGGACGGGGACCGGGAGTGCTGGGCGCACGGATCAGGACGGAGGGAGCACCGAGGCCGACGCCATCGTGCTCGCCGTGCCGGCTCCGGTCGCGGCCCACCTGCTCGAGCCGCACGACGACGAGGCGGCGGGCCTGCTCGGCAACATTGCCTACGCCTCGGTCACCCTCGTCACGTTTCGGGTGCCCACCGACGCGCTGGCAGCTCCGCTCACCGGCACCGGATTTCTTGTGCCGCGCCGGAGCCCGGCCCCGCCGGACCTCGACGCGTGGGCCGTGACGGCGGCCACCTACCTCTCGGACAAGTGGCCCCACCTGGCCGTCGCGGGAGAGGTGCTGCTGCGCGCCTCCGTCGGCCGTTACGGCGACGACAGGGCCGGCGGGTGGAGCGACGACGAGGTGGTCGGGCGCGTCTGGAGCGAGCTCGGCCTGCTCATGGGGTTGCGCGGGGACCCCCTGGCATCAATGGTGACCCGGTGGCCCCAGGCACTCCCGCAGTACCGGGTGCACCATCTGATGCGCACGGCCGGGATAGAGGCGGCCGTGGCCCGGATCGGTGGCATCGCGGTGGCGGGCTCGGCGTACAGGGGTGTGGGCATCCCGGCCTGCATCGCCAGCGGGAGGGCGGCGGCCCAGGCCATCGCGTGAGCCGGCCCGGACGCCGCGGCCGCACCGTTCTGCCCTCGCTGGCCGCCGGCGTCCTCCTCGCTCTCTCCCTCCCGCCGTGGGGCTGGTGGCCGCTCGGCCCGGCCGGCGCGGCGTTGCTCTACTGGCGGTTGGCCGGGCAGCGCGCCCGGACCCGCGCGTGGGCGGGGTGGGTCGCCGGTCTCGGCTGCTACGGGCCGGGGTTGATGTGGGCCCGGGCCTTCAACTGGTACGGCGCGGTGCTCCTCATCGTGCTCGAGGCGCTCTTCTTCGGGGCGGCCGCACTGCTCACGCCACCTCTGCGGGGACGGGCACCCGCCTTCGTCGCCGCCGGCACCCTGGCCGAGGCCGTCCGCATGACGTGGCCGTTCGGCGGCCTGCCGCTCGGTGGCGTCTTTCTCGGGCAGGCCGACGGCCCGTTGCTCGCGCTGGCCCGCATCGGGGGCCCGCTGCTGCTCACTGCCGGCGTCTGGGCCGGCGGGGCGGGCCTCGCGACTCTCGTGAGCGGCCTGGCGAACGCCCGGGCGGGCACTCGGGCGGGCGGGCGGGCGGGCACCGTGGTCGCGGTGCGGGGCGCCGTCATTGTCGTCGGGCTCGGACTCGCCGTCGTGCTCGGTTCGCTGGCCCCCGACGGAGGGCCGGCTGTCCGGTCCGTCACGGTGGCCGCGGTGCAGGGCGGCGGGCGGCGCGGGCTCGACAAGGAACAGGTCGCCCCGTCCACCGTCTTCGCGGCCCAGGTGCGGGCCACACGACCGCTCCTCGCCATGGAACGACCGCCGTCACTCGTGCTCTGGCCCGAGGACGTCATCGCGCTCGCCGGCCCCCTGCGTGGCTCCACCCAGGGCGCGGCGATGGCGGAGGAAGCCCGGCGTCTGCACACGACCCTGGTCGCCGGGGTCACCGAGCCCGCATCACCGACGACGTTCCGCAACGAGATCGTGGTCTGGGGACCCGACGGGCGGATCGTGGGCACATTCGAGAAGGTGCACCGGGTCCCTTTCGGCGAGTACGTCCCCTACCGGTCCTTCATCTCGCATTTCGCCAGCCTGTCCGAAGTCCCGACCGATGCCGTCCCGGGTCATGGCACGGGCCTCCTACGGACACCCGCCGGCCCCCTGGGCACCCTCGTCTCCTTCGAGGTCTTCTACGCCAACCGCAGCCGCACGTCGGTGCGGGCCGGGGCCGAGCTGGTGATCGTGCCCACCAACACCTCCTCGTACGCCACGGATCAGGTTCCTACGCAGGAGGTGGCCGCGGACTCCGTCCAGGCTGTCGAGACCGGACGCGACGTGGTGCAGGCCGCCCCGACCGGCTACAGCGTGGTGGTCGATCAACGGGGCCGGGTGCTCGACCGCTCCGTCCTGGGCCGCCGCCAGTTGCTGACGGCGACCGTGCCGCTCCGGCGGGGCTTCACGCCCTACGACCACCTGGGAGACCTCCCCTTCCTCCTGCTGGCCGGGGTGGGCCTGGTCGCCGCGTGGGCGCACCAGCGCCGCGCCGCCCGCTACTCGTAGTAGCCCGAGTGGATGCCGCTACTCGTAGTAGCCCGAGTGGATATAGACGCAGGGGATCCCTTCAGCCACGTACATGGCGTGATTGGACGGATCGTCCTCGAAGGCGAGGCGCAGGTCGAAGCCGTGGGCCCGGAGGTCGCCGACGACCCGCTGCTTGAACGAGGTGACCTGGGCGTAGTCCCCCCGCTCGCGCATGACCAGGAGATCCCAGCGCAGGCCGTACCGGCGCAACCAGGCCAGCGTCTGGGGTTGGACGCGCAGGGGGCGGCCGGTGAGCAGCACGACCGCCAGCGACGAGTCGAGGAGCTCCAAGAGCCGGGCGATCTCCTCGATCACCGGGTCGTCCCCGCAGGCCTCGAAGAAGGCGGACCAGTCCCGATTCCCCTGCTCGATGAAGTGCTGGCGGCCGGCGGCGTCGGAGAGCACTCCGTCGAGGTCGAAGATCACGGCGGGGCCACCGGGGTGGCCGACGCCTGCTTCGGTGTGCCAACGCCAGTTGGGCAGAACCTCGTCGGGGCTGCTCATGGCGCGGGGGCTGCGACGCGGAATCCGATGCCAGGCACGAAAGTGCAGACTACCGGGCGGGCGGCTGATCCCCTCCGGATCCGAATCCGCCTCGAGATGGACGTGTGCGGCCTTTTTTTGGTGAGACGATAGGGGCGGCATGACCACCGACACCGACCAGTTGCGGGAAGACGGCCGGGCCCCCGGGCCCGACCCGGTGCGGCGGATCGACGTCGCCCTCGGTCGCCGGGTCATGGTGCTGGGTGACCTCCTGCTTCCCCCGACGCCCTCCCCCAGCTCCCTCGCCACCTGCCGGGACATCGCCCAGAAGCTCGCCGAATGGGAGGGGCCCGGCATCGTCGTCGTCTGTGGCCAACTGGTCATCCGGGGCTGCCCGGGGTCGACCGGCGCGGCTGAGGCCCTGCGCGCGCACCGGGAACTCACCTCCGCTTTCTCCGCCTTCGCGGCCCGCCCCGACTCCGAGGTGGTCATGGTCGTCGAACCGGCCCAGGAGGCCGATGACCTCACCCGGGAGCTGGAGGGACTCGGCGTCTCGCTCGCCCCCGGCGCCGACCTGCACTGCGTGACCGGAGCCGGAGAGCGCACCGTCCTGATCCGCACCGGTACCCCCCGTCCGGACTCCAACCCCCCCGCCGATGGCACACCGGGTGAGGACCGACCGTGGCTGGCGGGGATGGAGCGGCTGGACGATCCCCGTCTGGCCCGGCGTTTCGTCACCTCCCGCTTGCTCTACCGGCGGCTCCGGCGCTACCTCTGGGCGCCCCCGCTCGTGTTGGCCGGTTTGGCACTGCTCCTGCGGCTCGAGTTCGTGGTGGACGGTCTCGGGCACGTCTTCCGCTCGCCGCGGCAACAGCGCGCCCTGCAGCAGGCCTATGACGCGTCGTGGTTCTCGCGGGTGCTCGTCACCATCGTCATCGGCGTGGCGCTGCTGGCCGTGTTGGCCGTCGTCGTCGCCGTCACCTCCCGCGGCATCTGGCGGGCCCTCGGGGGCGAGGGCCTGCCGTCACCGTGGTCGTCGGGCGGGGTGGGGACCGCGGGTGCCCGGTCGACGGCGCACTCGCTGCTCACCCTCGACGGTGAGGACGTCCTCGACGTCACCCGCAAGGCGATCGGTGACGGCGCCGCCGGCATGATCGTCGGCGGCGCGCTCGTCCCCGAGCTCACCCATCTCGACGCCGGGTTCTTCGCCAGCCCGGGTGCCACGTCCGAGGTCGTGCACGAACACCGGGGGCGGTTCGGGCTGCCCCCGACCTTCCTGCACCACCGCCAGGAGAGTGTGGTCGAACTGGAGACCGGGGCCGATCTGCACATCCGCCTCATGCAGGCCGAGGTCGACCTGCCGCTGGCCACCATGGGCGAACGGCTGCTGACCCACGACGCGGTGGTCAAGGGGAGGACGACCGCCGCCGACGTGCATCCCGAGTTGGTGGCCAGCTGGCCCGGTGGCGCCTCCTGGCCACCGGCACCGGAAGTGGCCGCCGACCGGGTCCGGGTGCGGCGGATCCGCCGGATCGCCGCCACCGCCCTGTTCGTCGCCGGGCTGATCGATCTTCTCTCGGCCGTGACGACGCCGGTGCACCAGCACATCCGCCTCATCTCCCAGTACGTGCCGATCGAGGTCACCCAGGCGGCCGGTGCGCTCGTGGCGATCTCGGGTATCGGCATGATCATGCTGGCGCGCGGCGTCCTGAAGGGTCAGCGCCGCTCGTGGCTGGTGGCCGTGGGATTGCTGGTGGCGTCGCTGGTCCTCCACATCGTCCACGCCGCCGACGTCATCACCCTCTTGGTCTGCGCCGGCGTGCTCACCCTGCTGATCGTGCAAAGGGAGCGCTTCCGGGCCCAGGCCGAACAGGGCACGGTGCGCACGGCCTTCCTGACCCTGGCCGTGGGCGGCGTCACGGCAACCGTCGGCGCCACACTGGCGGTCGAATTCGCCGGACGGGTCCGCCACCACAACCTGCCCCCCTGGCCCCAGGTGCTCCTGGGGTCGGCCGAACGGCTCATCGGCATCGGGAACGTGCACTTCCCGGCCCACATCAACCACTACGCCTCCACCACCTTGCTCTCCGTCGGCATCACCCTGATCGTCGTGTCGCTCTACCTCCTCACGCGCCCGGTGGTGGATCGGCGGCTGTCGACCGGCCGGGCCGCCGTCGGGCGGCGGGCCGCCGAGATCAGGGCCCGGGACATCGTCCGCCGCCACGGCACGGGCTCCCTGGACTATTTCGCGTTGCGGGACGACAAGCAGTGGTTCTTCCACCGGGACTCCATGGTGGCGTACGCCGTGTTCGGCGGCGTCTGCCTGGTCTCCCCCGACCCCATCGGCCCCTTCACCGAGCGGGCCCACGTGTGGGACGCCTTCCGCCGCTACGTCGACCGCAACGGCTGGGGGCTGGGCGTGATGGCCGCAAGCGAGGCGTGGCTGCCCACCTACCAGGCGTCGGGCATGCGCTTCCTCTACATCGGCGACGAGGCGGTCGTCGACCCGCGACTGTTCTCGCTCGAGGGCGGCAAGATGAAGGGGCTTCGTCAGGCCGTCAACCGGGTGGCCCGCTATGGCTACACCGTCCGCTTCTTGGACCCGGCCCACCTCGACCCCGAGGACGCCGCCCGCATGGTCGAGCTCATGAACAAGAGCCGGCGGGGGGAGCAGGAGCGCGGCTTCTCCATGATGCTCGGCCGCCTTTTCGACACCCGTGACACCGGGTTGCTGCTCACCCTGGTCGAGGGGCCCGATGGCGCACCGGTCGCCATGTGCCAGTTCGTACCCTCGACGGCCATCGGCGGCTACTCGCTCGACCTCATGCGCCGGGACCCGTCCGAGCATCCCAACGGGCTCCTCGACTTCGCGCTGTGCTCGACCATCGCCCACCTCAAGGAGTTGGGGATGAAGGGGCTGAGCCTCAACTTCGCGGCCATGCGTTCGGTCCTCGAGGGTGAGTCGGGTGACGGGGTGACGCAGCGGGTGGAGCGCTGGGCGCTGCGCCGCCTCTCGGGGATACTCCAGATAGAGACCCTGTGGCGCTTCAACGCCAAGTACGAGCCCACATGGCTGCCCCGTTACATCGTCTTCGACTCGGCCGAGCAGTTCGTCCCGGTCGTCGTCCAGATCATGCGCGCCGAATCCCTCACCGAGGTGCCGGTGATCGGCCGCCTCCTCACCACCGGCGCGGCCAGGCGCTCGGGGCCCGCCGTCCCCGACGAGGTCCTGGCCGTGCTCAACGAGTCCGGCGAGGAACGGGAGGGCGAGCCGGTGGCCCCGCTGTCAGGCCGCTAGCCAGTGCGGGCGCACGAAGACCCGGCCGCCACCGCCTGCCCGCGCTGCGGGCACACCGAACCGCACGGGTCGTGCGACGACTGCGACCGGTGCTGGGAAGAGCAGCAGCGACGGGAGCGCCCCCCGCATCACGCATGAGGGGATCAGGCGCTCGGCGGCCCGACTGGCCTCAGTGGCCGAAGAAGAGCAGCGAGGCGTGGTTGGCGAAATCGAGGAGGGGGGCCGGCACAATGCCGAAGAACACGGTGGCGGCCAGGCAGACGCCGATGGCCAGGGCGCTCAGGAAGGGGACCCGCACCGTCGACGGCGTCTCCTCGCCGGAAGCGGCCGGGGCGTCGCCGGCCAGCAACAGTTCGGCATTCAACGTGGTCACGGTCGCCGACACGCCGTCCGGGCTGGCCCAGGGGATCTGCGCCGCGTCCGTGCGGGCCGGGGGGGCGACGAACCCGGCCGCGCCTTCCGCCGGTTCCTTCGAGGCGTACATGAGCACCGCCACCCGGAGGTAGAAGAAGGCGGCGATGACCGCGGTGACCATGGCGATCACGGCGAGCGGCACGGCACCGGCCGACACGGTCGCCAGCACGACCTGCAACTTGGCCCACAACCCCGTGGTGAAGGGAGCACCGGCTTGGGCCAGCAGGAGGATGGCGAAGCTGAGGGCGAGGAGCGGCTGGCGCCGGGCCAGGCCCCGGTAGCGGGTGAGATCGTGGTCGCCATCGCCCTTCCGGCCGAGCACCGTGACGATGGCGAAGCTGCCGATCGTCATGAACATGTAGGCGACCAGGTAGTAGAGCGACGCGCTCACCCCACGCGGGAGAGCCGACTCCACGCCGAGGAGGATGAACCCGGCATGGTTGATGGACGAGTAGGCGAGCATGCGCTTGACGTCACGCTGGCGCAGCGCGACCACGGACCCCAGGACGAGCGAGAGCACGGCCAAGGCGTAGATGATCGGCTTCCAATCGGCGGAGATGACGCCCAGCGAGGAGAACAGCACCCGGAGCATGGCCGCGAAGGCCCCCGCCTTGGCCACCGCGGCCATGAACCCGGTCACCGGAGTGGGCGCCCCCTCGTAGACGTCGGGCGTCCACATGTGGAACGGCACGGCCGCCACCTTGAAGGCGAAACCGACCAGCATCAGCGCCAGGCCGGCCAGGAGGAGCCCGTTGGTGAGCACGACGTTCTTGGAGAGGAAGTCGGCGATCTGGGTCAGGTTGGTCGAACCCGTGGCGCCGTACGTGAGGGCGATCCCGTAGACGAAGATGGCGGAGGAGAACCCGCCGAGGAGGAAGTACTTGAGCGCCGCCTCACCTGACGCGGCCCGGCGGTGATTGAACGCGGTGAGCACGTAGAGGGCGATGGACAGGATCTCGAGACCGAGGAAGATGATGATGAGGTCGTTGGCCAGGCCCATGACCATCGCGCCCGACGCGGAGACGAGGGCCAGGACATGGAACTCCGCCCCCGTGATCCCCTCCCGTTTCAGATAACCGTCGGCCACCAGCGCGGTGAGCAGCATGGCCACCGCCACGAGCATGGTGATCAGGACGCTGAAACCGTCCATCACGACCGCGTGGGCGATGTAGGTGTGCGCGCCGTGCGCACGGACGTCGTACCACTGCCAGATGGAGATCCCCAACGCGCTACCGGAGATGACGACGCTCCCGATGGTGCTGACGCGGACCCGCAGGGGCCGGCTGACCAGCGAGGCCACGGCGAGAAGGACCACCGCCCCGCCGATCATGATGATCGGCGGCATGATGGTCAGGTAGCGGATGGACGGGAGGGGAATTTTGTCGGAGGCCCCCGAGGCCGTGGTGCTCGCGGCGAGCAATGTCGTGATCATGGCCGGCCCCCCAGTGCCGCGGTTCCCTTGCTGGCCACCGAGGGCTGGTAGTGGCCCGTGGCCTTCTCGACGTGGGTCACCAACTGGGTCACCGAGGGGTCGATGCGGTCCAGGGCCGGCTTGGGGAAGACACCCAAGAGGACGATGAGGATGATCAGCGGCGCCAGCACCAGGCGCTCAGGCCAGGCCAGATCCCTCGTCTTCTCGTCCTCCGCCTTCGGGACGCCGTGGAACACCTGCTGGTAGGTCCACAGCAGGTAGATGGCGGAGACGATGACCCCGAGGACCGCCACGACCGCCCACCAGCGATGGGTGATGAACGTGCCCAGGAGCACGAGGAACTCGCTTACGAACCCGTTCAGTCCGGGCACCCCGATGTTGGCCATCATGAAGACGGTGAAGGTGCCGGCCATGACCGGTGCGACCTTCTGCAGGCCGCGCAACTCGGTCGTCTGCCACGTGCCCCGACGCTCATAGATGAAGCCGATGACCAGGAACAGGCCACCCACGATCAGGCCGTGGTTGAGCATGAGCAGCACGGCTCCCGAGAGCCCCTGCGTGCTGAGGGCGAACGTCCCGAGGGCGATGAAGCCGATCTGGGCCAGGGAGGAGTACGTCACCATCCGCTTCATGTCGCGCTGGGCGCAGGCCACGATGGCGCCGTAGACGATGCCGATCACGGCCAGCGTCAGGATCAGTGGCGCCAGGGTGCGGGTGGCCTGCGGGAAGAGCGTGAGGTCGAAGCGGATCAACCCGTACGTCCCCAACTTGGCCAGCACGCTCGACAGGATCACCGAGCCCCCGGCCGGCGCTTCGGTGTAGGCGTCGGGTGACCACGTGTGAAAAGGGAACAGCGGCGCCTTGACCGCGAAGGCCGCCGTGAACGCCAGGAAGAGCAGGATCCCGGTGGACGACGACAGATGGGTGTGTTCCAG
>JBEKWB010000062.1:0-53967 GCA_049513455.1 Acidimicrobiales bacterium | reverse complement strand
GGTGGCCGCCAGGGGCAAAGCTGCTGGCAGAGAAGTTAATCCAGCGCTCGTAGCTCAACGGACTAGAGCATCTGACTACGGATCAGAAGGTTGGGGGTTCGAATCCCTCCGAGCGCGCTGCAAAAGTCCAGGTCAGAGCCATATCGACGAAATGGCCCGGGTCCCTGATGGTGGATGTCCGTGAAAGCGGAGGAAGCCCAAATCGACACCTAAATGTTTATGCCCCCGACGACTGAAACCAGGACGGTCGAACGTCTTCTGGAAGAGATTTAAGCCACCCCTTAATCTCTTCTAGACACGTCTTGCATGGCCGACGGTCCTTTGGTGGTGTTTCCGCATGAATACGGTGGTCTGGGTCAATAATCCGGCTGTGCGGACACATAAACAGAGCGTGGTAAACACCCTCATTGTGAGGATATAGGCCAGCGAGGTCGGTGTAACTGAGGTCCATGGGCATCCGCCCAGCCTATGACCCCTACATCTTGTTGTCGGTCGCGATCAAGCTGTGGCCATGACAGACAACGAACAGCCGACTGCCTCCGAAGTCCTGTTGTTGACCTTCCGACGGGAGCGGGAGACGAAGAACACGGTCCGCTACGAAGAGGTGGTGACCGATACCCCTTCAGTGGTGGGGACCCCTGTATATCCAAAAGTGGGCGCACAACCGTCTGGGCGAGCCAGAAACCGTCACCGTCAGCATCACGCCCAACTAATTGTGCGTTTCCGAAACAGAGGAGAGAGAAGCTCATTGAATATCGCCGAGCGGCCCAGACCGGCCTCTAGGGGTGTCTCGTGGCCATGTGATTCATGCCTCTTCGAGGCTGAATCGGTAATAGATCAATTCGGCGATGTCTCACAACTTTCCCATGCACCAAGTTCCGTCAGCAGATCGTACAATCCTCCGTTGGGAATGCCGGAAAGCTCCGCCCTCCTATGTTGCTTGGTGACGATCGAGACCTCCCCAATCTTGCTGGCAGTACTTGGCGTCATCATCACCATTCGGGCTGTCGAACCTGGCCGAAGCTCTATTGAAGCGACCTCTTCGTACCGAAGCCACAAGGACCTCCCCTTCCCCTTGGCGGGGATAATGCCGATTCCCGTCTCGGCTGCCGTCAGATATATCTGCAGAGGCTTTCCTACGTAGCTGGATCGACCAAAAAACATCTGGGACAGATCTAGGCCATCGTGATCGTCAAAGGGACCACGGTAATAGGCGAGTGGTGAGACCCATTGATGCCCGGGTATTGCATGCTGTCGTCGCCGACGACTCCACACGCCGAGAGGGTCATATGGAGGCTCTGGAACCACTCCGGACCCGGAATTTCGAATGATGACTAACCCAGACGCCGGACCCGGGTGCAACATTACATCCGCCTCTCAACGGGCTCATGACCGGATGGACCCGAGTGGACCTCACCGATCGCCAGATTGCACACGAGGGCCACCATCACGAGCATGGGAACTCCCCCCATCCATTCGTCCTGTTCAGGTGAGATGTTGCCATCAGCACCAACTGTCAACCATACCGCGATATCAGAAAAACTTCATCGGGTCAGCTCGAGCCCCTCTGGCCCCCACCAACTCGTCGGCGTGTCCCTCGCAACACCAAACCTTCACCCATTCCCCTGAGCGCCATCGGTGCCGACCGAACCAGCAAACCGGCTCTGGGCAATGTGTCGGATGGCGCATATTGGCCTGCCCGTCGGGCAAGATCATCCGCCAGCATTGGCCCTCACGGGCTAGGACGACATCGGCGTAGTGGTCCATTCTCGGCAACGTACCAGTGGCTTGTCTTACGCCATCCGCAGCGCGCTAGACGAGACGCCGGCTGTACGCTTTCTGTATGGGACAGGACGAGCATGCATGGCGTCAGATCGTACGAAGGGCTTTAGGTGTACCGGAGGTGATCGGCGGAGATGTCGTAGTCGAAATTGCGACCGATTTGGTCTACTCAGCCCCCGTGATGGCAAGCGATCCAGGGAGTTACTCGGAGTTTGAAGAACTGGTTGGTAAGACCATCCTCGAAGAGACAATCAAGGCTGGGGTGAACGGGAGTCTGGATAGATTCATTATGGACCGACCTCGGAGCGCCATCCACGGTTCGAGTGAATTGAAGGAAATCGACAACCTGATAATTACGAATTCCAGGGAAACTGATGGATTGGCTGATTTGCCGCCCGGTATGGCTGAGCCGCTCCTCAAGGTAATCAGAAAATACGTATTGGCCCATCCGTTCGAAGACGCACCGTGACCGAAAGCAATGACGCTCCCCGGATTCCTGAACAGTCGGAAATCGAAGCGGCGCTCTATGGATGGTCAAATACCTTGACAGCCATCGTTCAATACTTGCAGCCTACCGGTGCGACTCACCCATGCCGCGTAAAAGCCTTGTACTCAAGCCCTGACCCAGCGGAGTGCATGACTGCTTGCTTGTCACCACATTTGTCACCAAAACTCCCTCCGACCCCTTCCGAATAGACCCGGCGCGAGCCGACGACGTCGGTCAGAATTGCCCTCCTGAACAGGGATAACGCCGACTAGATCCGTCTAGTCCCCTGACCGATTAGTAGACTACGGATCAGAAGGTTGGGGGTTCGAATCCCTCCGAGCGCGCTGGCATTTTACCGATGTAGTCCCTGGTCACGGGCCGAAAACGGACCGGGCAGGCAGTAGGGTCCACCCCTGGACCCTACTTATGACCCTATTTTCCTTTCTGTGGGTGGATGGGGTCAGGGGTCGCTACGCCAACGCCGCCCCGGAGTCTTTGAGATCCGCATCGCCGTCGGCGTCGACCCGGTATCGGGCCGGACCGTGCAGCGTTCGTTTTGGTACCACGGGACGCAAGAGGGGGCCGAAGAGCGTCGGTCTGAGCTCGCCGCTGAGTTTGCTGCATATCGGGGTGACCGGCGCGCTGCGCCGTTCCTCACGGTGGGCGACCTGCTCGAACGGTGGCTGGCGGCCCATCACGACTGGCGACCATCGACGTGGAGTTCCGCCCGCTCCAACGTCAAGGCGTTGTCCACAGACCCCATTGCGCAACGGCGGGTGTCGTCTCTTCGGCCTGAGGTCGTCCGTGAAGCGATGGCCAGGTGGAAGGAGTCGGGTGCCGGAGTATCCGTCGTGTCGGGCCGGTTTCGGGTTCTCCGATCGGCTCTCGGGTGGGCCCAGTCCGAATCGGTCCTCGAGCGCAATCCGATCGGCGACATGCGCGGACCTCCGCGACCGGGCACTCGAATGCACGTGCCTGCCCTCGATGTCGCCGCGCTCATCGAGACGTCCGAGAGGATCACCGAAAAGGCCATGGGTGCCCTCGACGGGAGACTGAGCTCGCTTCACGCGCTGCACAAGGCGGAGCAGGTGGAACTTTTGGTCCGCTTGGCAGCCGACTCCGGTGCGAGGCGAGGGGAGTTGGTGGCCCTTTGTTTCGGCGACTTGGACGGCCGGGTGCTCACCATTGAGAGGGCGGCATCGGCAGAAGAGGTCGGCCCCACCAAAACCAGACAGGTACGTCGACTCACGCTGGGGCGGACCACGGTCGAGCTCTGGAGGGCAAGTGAAGCGGCCTGGCGTCAGCGAGCGCCGAACGTGACCGGATTCGGGGATTGGCTCTTCTCCAGGGATCTGGACCATCGCCGGCGTCTGACCACCACTGGGTTGGGTCACTGGTTCGCCGAACTTCGAGACGAGGCCGGCCTGTATGGAGTGAGCCTTCACCGACTTCGACACACCGTGGCCACGTATCTCGTTGGTCGAGGAGACCTGCTGCAGGCGCAATATCGCCTCGGCCATCGCGACGCCTCCACGACATGGAATTATGCCCACGCCATGCCGTTGGAAGATCAGGCGATTGCCGACGACATCGACGAGATGTTGGGGTCAATCGGGAGTCATGTGTGGCGTTTGCCACCGGCGTCGACCTCCGATTGAGCGATCTGGAACCCTCTCGGGCGCTTACTGGCTGACGTGATTCCTTCCGCCTGATTCGGACATTAATTCCGACCGGGCGTGCTCGATGGCAGGTTCAATCTGTCGCGCGCTCGCCGATCGCTTGAACCAGCCGAACCAGCGCGTCGGCGGCTCGCTGCCCATGCGTACGATTCAGATGATGCCGGCCACCGATCGATTCGGCGTCTTCAATGAGAAGTTCGGCTTCGACCCGCATAAGCGCCCTTTGTAGCGGCGCGCCATCCTCCGGCTTCAGGGTGAATGATGCGCGGCACATGCCGTCGGCATCCGTGGTCATTGCGTTCTGAATCGTGAGCAGCCCCGGGAGGAGGTCCTCAATGCGCTCGCCATAGATGGTGGACTTGCAATGAATGTTCATGCCGGCACCGTACCGACAGGGTGTAACTGCCACAGGTGGCAGGCCAAGTGGGCACGTGTGTGACCGACACAACTCGTCTGCGTATGTCCAGTCTGAGGGGCAATTCCGGTCTCAGCGCTGACATCGGGCGTGTGGACCTCGTTCGGATCAGGAGAGCTCGATTGCCAGCGCTGCGAACCCGGGTATTCCGCCTGCGGCGAGCCGATGGAGGACCTCGGCCCGGGTCAACGGGACTCGTAGCGCGCCTCCCATTGCGTCGATCACCCCAACCACGTCCCGAGGGTACCGCCGAAGGAGGTCGGTGAGGAAGACGTCGGGGTTCCGGCGCCGCGCGGGCGAGATATCTGCCGCAGGGTAGCCGGCCTTGTCTGCATACAGCATCACCGTTGCCTTTCCGGCGACGGCGGCAGCACTGTGGACATGGTCATCTGGGTCTGGTCCCGTCCGAGTTGCCACCAGCGGAAGATAATCCTGCGGCGCCACCCGGCCAGCAGGGAAGGCGGTGCTGATGCATTCGCAAAAGTAGCGGGTGCTCCCCACGGTGAGACCCTTGTATTCCACAAGGACCCGCTCGACCTCGCTGAGAAGGTGACCTGACCACAACAGGTCGTACATCCCGAACTCGGCGAGACGCAGCACGTCAGCAAGCGAGATCGGGTACAAGGTCGCGGTGTCCACGAAAACGCGCTCAAGTCGGGGCATTTCGCCCCTGAGCGGTCAGTACTCTGCCCCTCCGTCGACCAGTGTGTTCACAGCGTCAGAGATGTGGGCCGGTCGCTTATCCCGGCCCTCTCCGAATTCGAGTACATCGGCAACCCGAAGGCGCCGGTGCCGGCTGCCAGGTAGTCGCCGACCCGGAAGCTTGCCTGTGTCCATAAGCCGATCGACGAACTGGCGTGAGATCCCGAGCAACTCGCCGGCTTCTGCAGGTGAGATCTCGACATCGCCGCGTAACAGCACCACTTCGTCTCCGCTGGCGAGTTCTGACATTGCTGCAGCAAGAAATCGCGTCAACTCCTCTGATGACAATCGCTCACCGTCCGGCTTCTCCACGATCACCTCGGCGCCAGCTTCAAAGGCGCGGCGGAATCGCTCTCGTTGAGTTTTCGACACTCGGAATGATGCTGACGGGACAAACACGGTCTTGGGCATGGTTGGAACCTCTCTGAAACAGAGGATAGCAGGAAGTGTCCTAACTGCAACTAACTTCCAAGATATGGGGCCGTTCCGTGAGAACCGAAATGAGAACAAAAGCTCAGGAAACCCTGGAAATCGGTGGCCACCAGTGGCCACCAGTGGTCCAAGATGCGAATGCATTCGTCCAGGCTGGATGGTAATTCTGGCCCCTTCGGTCCGCTCTGGTCACCTCGTGTCCAAGGCCCGGGTCGAACTACGGATCAGAAGGTTGGGGGTTCGAATCCCTCCGAGCGCGCTGCAAAAGTCCAGGTCAGAGAGTCGTCCCGCTGGTGGGACGGTCGCCTGAGGTGTCAAGCACCTACCGGAGCCAATCCGGGTGGGTACCGGGACTTGACAAATTCGTCAAGCAGGTACCACACGGGTACCGGGACTTGAGAGGTCTCGACAGGCTTCGGGAGCGCCGCCCCACGAGCCATTACTGCCCGCATCCGCATCCGCATCCGCTGCCGCTCGTCTCGATCGGCCGAGAGACGGCCGTTGTTCCGCCGGCACACGTCGAAGCTCTTCGGGAGGTTGCCCTATTCCGCTCTTGCGAGAGAAATGCTGACAGGGCCCGAACGTCTTGACGCGTCGAAGGCCCCTGACGAAGGTAAGCGTTGATCCCAAGGAGTAACGGTCAGGAACGGTCAGGTTCTGATCGCGCAAGGTTAACCTCACCGTCACCACGAGGTCACGAGGCATCGCGAACCATCGGCGATACTCCGCAATGGTGGCTTCTGGACGGAGAGGTGACAGCGATCTTGCTCGATCGCCGCGGTTGCTCTCGTTCGTGTTCGCCGCCTCCCTGTGGCAGCGCGCTGCTCGGCCGGCCTGCTCTTCACCGCCATGGTCCGGGCCGGGTTGACGTTGTCTGTCGGAGCCGAGGCTTGGCGGTTTGAGGCTGCAACAAAGATCGTCAACGCACAGCAACGGAGGGTAACGCCGTGAGAAGGGGGTCTCCGGAGCATTCAGCTAAACGTCCGGGCCGCCCGAAGCCGCGCTTTGCTAAGTACCGCGTCACCGCCCTCGTTGCCGCAATCGTCGTGATTGGATTCGGCGTTCCGGCGAGTGGTTCGACCGTACATACGACCTCCACCATGGCGGCACCGACTCCGCCGTTTAAGGTCAGGTCGTTCGGCAAACGATCCGATGGGACCCCCTTGGTGTCGTCTGCCTCGCCGATCGGTTTGGCCCCAGCGACAATCGGGGCTGTCTACAACCTTGACACCGGGCTGTTGTCGCCATCCGGCACGGCTGGCGCGGGACAGGTCATCGCCGTCGTCGACGCCTACCACGACCCGGACGCCCTGAGTGATCTGAACGTCTTCAACACGCAGTACGGCTACCCCGCTCTCAGTGCGTGCTCATCGGGTCCCCCCTTCACGGCGACCACTGGTGGGTGCTTCTACCAGGCGGATCCAGAGGGAACTCCCGCGGTCAACAGCAGTTGGATAGTTGAGGAGTCGCTCGACATCGAGTGGGCCCATGCGGAGGCGCCGGGGGCCACCATCGTTCTCGTCGAGGCGGATGGGAACAGCACCGCCGACCTCCTTGATGGAGTCGACTGGGCGAACGACAACGGCGCCACCGAAGTGTCGATGAGCTGGTCCAGCCCCGAGTCCAGCGGCGAGACCAACCTCGACTCGTTGTTCGACGCGACGAGCACGAGCACCGGGGAGCCCATTCTCTACACCGCCTCCGCCGGTGACGACGGACACGCCGCGGGGTACCCGGCCGCATCTCCCAACGTGATCGGTGTGGGCGGCACGATGCTCAACGGATGCAGCGGCACAAGTTGCGCTGGCTTCACGAGCGAGACGACGTGGACGGGTTCGGGTGGGGGGGTTTCGGCCTACGAGAAGGTACCCGCGTACCAGTCCGCCTACGACGGGCCGGTCCACGGTGAACCCTCGGGCGGGATCTCCGCGCTGACCGGCGGCATGCGCGCCACGCCCGACGTCTCGTTCGATGCGGATCCGAACACTGGTGTCTCGGTTTACGACAGCACCGCGTACATGAGCCAATCGGGCTGGTTCACGGTCGGCGGCACGAGCGTCGGGAGCCCGAACTGGGCGGGGATCCTGGCCGTAAGTGAAAAGAGCGGCGGCCCCCTAGAAAGTGCGCAAGAGATCTACGGTGGCGGGTACGAGAGCTACTTGAGGGACATCACGAGCGGCACGAATGGCTCCTGCGGCACCGATTGCACGGCCGGAGCCGGATACGACCTCGTCACCGGGCTGGGCAGTCCGATCAACTATCCCCCATTCGGCGATCCGCCGGGAGGGGCAACCCCAGCCCCGCCTCATTTCTACAACGGCAACGTGGAGGGAATCCGGAGTACCGGTTCGGACACGACCTTCTCGCTGATGCAGAATATCGGTGACCTCTATACCGGGGCTGGCCTGTCCGGCTGCACCCTGAACTCCGCCGGCGGTCAGCCGCTGTACAACTCCAGCGACCCGCCCTCCACGACCTCCAACGCGGAGGACTACTGCCTGTCTGGCGCCAACATCTCGACGACTGACGTAGACGACAACTGGGACCGCACCGAGGTGACCGAGGGCGTGGACCAAATAGGATCGTCGGCCGGTCAGAACCAGCTTTGCGGAGTGCTGTCGACACCGCTGCGGGTGGACTTTGCCCGATCCGCCAATCCGAGCCAAACAGCGTGCTCGACGTCGGCGGAGTTGGGATTCGCCAAAGACGGAATCCCGATCGTCGACTACCCGGTCAACCCCAGCATCTACGGGACCTCGACCTCGGGTCCCTACTCCTCCATGAACGGGGGTGTGGTAGGTCCTGTGGCCGAGGGCTGGGTTCCGGGTGACCCGACCTCGGGTCCCTACACCGGCACGGCTCTGAGCGGCATCGACAACGACGACAACGGTGGCGGCGAGGCCAGCACGTCCTACCGGCTGTGGTGCGAGACCACTGCCCCGGGGAGCCCGGTCACCAATACCAGCCAGATCACCGACTGGGGCGCGCTGACAAACCTCGGGCCAGACCTGTTGATTTATGACGCCACGGTCACCAGCGGCTCGCCAAACATCAGCATCAATCCCGACGTTGACGGGGACTTCGCCTCGACGATCGCCTCCGGCGATGCCGTCTCGGGCAAAGGGATCCCCTCGGGAACCACCATTAGCTCGGTTTCCGGGAGCACGGCCGAATTGTCCAACAACGCCACGTCCGGTGGCAGCGAGAACCTGAGGATCACCACGTCGGGCACGCGGATCGTCGGGCAGGGCATGCCCATCGGGGTCCCGATTCGCATCATGGGGATCACGACGTCTTCCGATGTGGAGTCGACCTTCGCCCTGTACGCCAACAGCGGCGGGGGCACGACCAACGGCGGATGTGCATCGAGCATGAACCCCAATGCTGCCAGTGACCCCAACCCGAACACCGCGACCGGCGGCAACGCGGGTGCACACATCGCTCCAGCGAACGACTCCAATCAGATCGATCAGTATGCCATCGGGGACTTTCCATCGCCCGATTACGTTGATCAGGCCATAGAGGCCGCGACCACGCTCTACGTCGAATCGAATGGGGTCGTCAACACCAGTCCCTACGCAGGAGAAGTGACGATCGACGGGACGTCCTTCTCAGGCACCAAGGTCGAGGAGGACGGGTCTTCGCCTACCACGGCCAACCTCCTCCAGAACGCCTATCCGACCGCTATGACGTTGTTCAACGACTTCCTGACGAATACCGTACGCGCTTCGACCGGGGGATTTCTGAATTGGATCTGCGATGGAGATACCAACTTCGAGAAGGGAGTGGACGAATCGACGGGCAAGAACCTCGATGTCGAGCTGAGCACACTGATATCCACCACCCATGGCTTCCCTCGACTCACCGATAGCAGCGCTGCCCCGGCCGTCAGCACCCCGGCCGACGGTCAGCCCGCTCCGAACAACACGTGCGCGGCATCGTTTGCGGTGACCTCGAGTAGTGGCAGCGACACCATCACCTTGACGACTGGGGGCTACTTCCCGGTCGACATCGACAACGAAGGCGGTCTGGTCGGCGGTGGCAACGTGGGCATCGTCAGTGCTGACTTCCCTGCCGGGACCTATGTGGTCTCTGGTGCGGGCACCCCCACGCTGACGCTGAGCGCAGACGCAACGGCCTCGGGCAGTGCCACCACCGTGTTCAGCGGTGTGCCCGGCGTCACCAGCGTCGGCAACCCCCAGACCTGACGGGACCAGACCGCTTGGCGGTCACTGACTCACGATCTTGGACTTCATGCGCTCGAACTCTTCGTCCGTGATGATCCCTCTGTCCCTGAAGTCCGAAAGACGGGACAGATCGTCCACTGCGTTGGGGCCTGTCGCCCCTCGCACATACGCCCGAAACGCTTCATCCTGTTGGTTGACGGCTTGCTGTGCGTGGACCTTCATCTCGTTGCCGTAGAGGATCAGGTAGAGCACGATCCCGACTAATGGAACGAGGATCACGAGCACGACCCAGAATGCTTTCAGCCAACCCTTCATGTCGTGTCGCCGAAAGATGTCGACGAAGATCGTGAAAATGAGCCAGATCTCCACGACGAAGAGGAAGAACCACAGCATGTCGAGCAAGACCTGCCCGGTACCCCACGTGACTCCCAGCATTGTCACCGCTCCTCTCCTCCCTATGCATGTGCGTTGATTTTACGGTATTCCGATGGCGATCGCTTGGTCCGGTGGCGGCGGTCGCGCCGCCGAGGCGATGCCGTCGCCTAGAGCATTGTGGCGGAGGGCATGCCGCGCCGGCCGGCGCTCTTTGATGTGCCTGTCGCCATCGTCGGCCATCACGCGCATGCCTGCACGACGAGCTGAGCGGCGGCGCGTCAGGCGGGGTGGAGATTCAGCGGGAACATCGCCCTACTGTTGGCACGCCGCCGCGGTTCTGGTCTCACGCAGGACAACGGTCCACTGCCGACTGACGCTCCCTGACCTCAACCCAGCGCACCGGGTGATCCTGGGCCACCGGGACCAATGAAGACGCCGGACCCGGGTCATTGGGCGATTCGGTGGTACTAACACGAGGTCGTATCCACTGGCTGGCCACCTCGAAATCGAGTTCCAGCAGGTCCATAATCTCGTGAGAGGTCCAATGGAGCCGGAAGAAACCGATAGGCGTGAAATGCAGCGGCCAGTAGCCGATCCGCCGTGATCGGGCGGGCCTTCGGGGTCTCGTGGTATCACTTCAGGGCCAGCTTTCACCAGCGCTGGAGCAGCTACCTCACGGTGATCCTCCTGATCGGGTTGGTGGGTGGTGCGGCCATGGGCGCGGTAGCCGCCGCTCGGCGAACGCAGTCGGCCTTTCCGGCCTACCTGGCGGCCTCCCGTGCGTCGGACCTCCAGTTCCAATTTTACAGCTCCCAGTCCCTCGCCTCATTGGAGTACCTGACCAAGGAGCTCGAGCATCTGCCCCAGGTGACGCGAGTGGCCATCGCCCCCACTTTGTTGGCCATTCCGCTCGGAGCGAACGGCAAGCCGCTTTCAACCAGCATCAGCGAGGATCAAATCACGACCATCGGCAGCGCGGGTGGTGAGTACTTCACTCAGGATCGGGTGGCCGTGGCGGTCGGTCGGATGGCTGATCCAAAGAGCACAAACGAGATGGTGGCAACGGCGGAGACGGCGAAGCTGGCGGGCTGGCATCTCGGTGAGACCGTGAAGATGGGTGACTTCACAGTGGCCCAGATCAACTCGGGGGTCAATCCGGCTACGGCCAAACCGGGGCTGGAGTTCTCGGCCAAGCTCGTGGGCCTTGTCGTGTTTTCCAACCAGGTCGCCAGCGACGACATAGACCGCAACGCCGCGACCTACCAACTACTGACCCCGGCGCTCACCCAGAAACTCCGGGCCGGTGCGACGTACCCGGACTACGGGCTCCGCCTCCGAGGCGGGAGCCGTGACGTGGCCGCGGTTGAACAGGAGATCACGCGGCTCGTCCCCAAAGGCGACCCGTACGACTTCCACGTGGCCTCCGTGACCGAGGGTCAGGTCGAGCGGTCGAGCAAGCCCGAGGCGATCGCTCTCGGCGTGTTCGGAGCCATCGCGGCCCTGGCCGCCCTCTTGATCGCCGGTCAAGCCATCAGTCGAGCACTGTGGGCGGAGGGTGAGGACCTCGACGTCCTGCGCGCTCTCGGGGCCGACTCGTTGACCGTGACGTGGGACGCCATCTTTGGCCTGCTTGGTGGGGTTGTCCTCGGAGCGACGCTTGCCGTGGTTCTCGCTGTGATCCTCTCGCCATTGGCGCCGCTCGGTCCGGCGCGCCAGGTCGACCGCACGCCCGGGGTCGCCTTCGATTGGACTGTGCTCGGAGCTGGCTTCGCCATCTTGGCCATCGGTCTGGGTGCCCTGACCGTGGCCCTCGCCTACCGCCGGGCGGCGCGCCGAGGCAGTCGACAGCGGTCCGAGCCCGTACAGCGGGGATCGGCCGTTGTCGACACTGCGGCGCGTTACGGCCTTCCGGCCCCGGCTGTCGCCGGGCTCCGCTTCTCCCTCGAGGCGGGTCATGGCCGGTCCGCCGTGCCGGTCCGCTCGGTGCTCGTCGGGGCAGTGCTGGCGATAATAGTGGTGGTGGCCACCGTCACCTTCGCCAGCGGGCTCCGCACCCTCGCATCCCACCCCGCGCTCTACGGGTGGAACTGGAGTTACGCCATCGAACCGGTGGGGGGTGACAACGTTCCGCCCTTTGTCGGCCACCTTCTGAACCACGATCCTGACGTTGCCGGGTGGACCGGATTCAACTACGCCGACGTGCAGATCGACGGACAGACCGTTCCAGCTCTCTTCGATGGCACGCACGCCGCGCTCAGCCCGCCCATTCTCTCGGGCCATGGGGTGGAAGCGAAGAACCAGATCGTGCTGGGTGCGGCCACGCTTGCTACCCTGCACAAAAAGATCGGGCAGTCAGTCGTGGTCAGCTACGGGTCGCCGAAGGATGCGCCGATCTACCAGCCGCCAACCCGCGGCGTCGTCGTGGGCACGGCCACGATGCCAGCCATCGGGACCCCAGGGACTCTCCACCCGTCTATGGGCACCGGGGCACTGTTCTCCGACGCCATGCTTGTCCCCGCCTTCGCCCGGGCGCTCGTCAATGCCGACCCCAACCTCAATGGCCCGGCGATCGATGTGATAAGGACCCGAAGCGGTGTCACTCCTACGGCCGCACTCTCCTCGTTGCATCGGATCGCTGATGCCGCCAACAAGGCGGTGGGGAACGATCCTCAGTCATACGCGAACAGTTTCGTCGTGCTCGGGGTCCAGCGTCCCGCCGAGATCGTGAACTACCAATCAACCGGCGCCAGCCCTGGGATCCTGGCCGGGGGCCTCGCTGTCGGTGCGGTCGTCGCTCTCGGACTCACACTCGGCGCTTCGGTCCGTCGGCGACGACGCGACATTGCGCTGCTCAAGACCCTCGGTTTCACCAGGCGTCAGCTGGCGGTTGCCGTGAGCTGGCAGGCGTCGGTAGCCGCCATCTTAGGGATCATCGTGGGCGTGCCGTCCGGAATCGCCCTCGGGCGATGGCTCTGGGACCTGTTCGCCCGCGACATCGACGCGGTCCCATTGCCCACGGTGCCGGCACTGGAGATCCTCCTCGTGGCGCTCGGGGCACTCGCGCTGGCCAACCTGGTGGCCGCCGTCCCGGGACAGATGGCGGCTCGAACGCCAACGGCTGTAGTGCTGCGGGCGGAATGAGCCCGACCGAGAGCACGAGGGTGGAGTCACCTAGAAGAACTGCCCTACATTGACCCGGCCAGAGCCGCGGAGCGCCTCCCATGGACGCCCCGAAAGATCTAGGGGCGAGGACACCCTTTGACCTCACCAAGCTGAAGACATGCACCGTCGAGCCGGTCGGCATCCGCCCGGCCGGACCCGGCGTGACCCACGACGCATCTCGATGGATGACCACCGTCCAGAACAAGAGGATCTTTGGTTGGCTGTTGCCCGCCCCGAGACAAACGGGGAGTCGCTCGGTCGGGTTGCTTCGAAGGCCTGAACGAGGAACTGCCGACCTGTCTCCTGCAAGGGCGAAGGTTTGCGGTTACAGCACTAGTTCTGGCTGCTGGCGACGCTGGTGACTCCGGGCACACCGCCGAACACGGTGGTGGCACTGCCCGAAGCCGTGGCGTCTTGGTTCAGCGTCAGCGTGGGGGTACCCGCACCCGAGACCACATAGGTCCCGGACGGAAAGTCCGCACTAGCGATGCCCACATTGCCGCCGCCGACGAGGTCGCCTGCGTTGTAGATGTCAACAGGGAAGTTGCCGCCGGCCGTCAAGGTGATGGTGTCGCTGCCACTGCTCGAAGTTACGGCCAGATTGGCTGCGCACGTATTATTCGGTGCTGGAACTCCGTCGGCCGGTGTAGTAATCGAGGGCGAGCCACTCTCGTCGGTGAGTCGGGGGAATCCGTAGGTCGTGGATATCAGTGTGCTCAGCTCGGCATCGAAGTTCAGACCCGTCGAGTTGTCCGATCCCTTCTCGAAGTTGGTATTCCCATCGCAGATCCAGTTCAGAAATCCCGCGGTCGAAGCCCGTACGGTGTTCGTCAGGTAGACGTTGAACAGCGTAATAGCGGTCGGATAGGTGTTCTGGAGGATGCCGGCCGTAGTAGGTGAAGCCCCGTTCTCCTCGACCTTGGTGCCTGAGTAGGACGTCCCGTCGATCGTCACCGCTCCTGCGTAGGGATTGGTGTTGACGACCCCGTTCGACTCAACCAAGAGCGTCGTTGCCGCTTCAATCGCCTGATCAACGTAATCGGGCGATGGAAAGTCCCCGATGGCGAACTCATCCACCTGATCCGAATTGTTTTGCAGTGCGATATGCGGCGTAGCGTTGGTTCCCGTAGCCGTGACCGGGTTTGGGTCGCTCGCGTCGTTGGTGTTCATGTTGGACGAGCATCCGCCGCCAGACACACCGCTCTCGGCAAAGCTCGCGAACGTGGACTCGATCCCCGCGGCGGTATTGATTCCCATGACGCGGATCGGAATGCCGATGGGATAGCCGGACCCCACGGCCAGAGCGCTGGGGATGGTCACCTTGAGGTCGACCGTTCCGCTCGCGGTGGCCGAGTTCGACAGGGTGGCCGAGCTACCCGTAACCGAGCTAACGGTCGTGCCCGAGGGAATCCCAGTACCGGTGACGGCATCACCCGAAGCGAGGTCGCTCGATGGGCCCAGGAGGCCGCTTATCGTCGCGGAACCCGACGTCTCCGTCACGTTGGCGAGGTCGACGTTCGGTCCCAGGTTGGTGAACTGACCCCAGTCGGTGATCCGGGAAGAGTTAGTAGCGCACCACACTCGATAGGCGGTGCTCGCCGCCCCGCCTCCATTGTCAGCGTTCGAAATATTTGCCAATGCCGTTCCCGTGTAGGGGCCAGACGTCGGATCGCCAGGAAGCCAGCCTCTTGACACAGGTCCGACTACCCCGCCGTTGAGGCTTGAGTAGGGAGCGGTCGTGGACGTCCCATATGTCGATGGATTGATGGGATAGTCAATGATGGGTACTCCATCCTTGCCGAAGCCCAACTCGGCCAATGTCGAGCAGGCCGATCCTATGGGCTTGGCAGAACGGGCGAAGTCGACCGGCAAGGGCGTCGACAGAGCGCTACAGATCTGACTCTGCCCAGCGGAGGACCCGATGTCATCGACGCCTTCGGTGACCTCGGTGCGATCCCAGTTGTCGTTGGTGTCGGTCGTAGAAATGTTCGAGTTGGCCTCGCAGTAGTACTCCTCGTTGGTCGTCGCCGACGCCGGGTCACTCGAGTTGTACAGCGTCTGGCCGGCGCCCGAGTTCAAGGTGCAGCCGTAGAGGCCGGCACCGGTGTAGAGGTCACCGATCCGCTGCATCAGGAAGAGCGTGGTGTCAGAGCCTGCCGAGCGGATTCCCTCGACGTTTCCATTGTAAAAGTGTGGGGGAACCGGCTGGGCTCCACCTGTTGGATCGGGGGGTGTTGCCGCTGCGGTGACGCCGGGCCCAACTGCCAGCACGGCCGCTATCGCAGTCAAACAGATGACCCCAACCCGTATCGCGTGATGCCGACGTATGGGCGTGTGCATGGCTACTCCTTCGTGCGCGATGGGCGAGGGCGCACCGTCTTTGCGCGATGGGATCAACCCGCTCGCAACGCCGGCCGCCAGTTCTCCGCGTGTGCTGTGGCTGCTTCAATATGGATGAAACCCGTATATGCGAGGAACATAGTCATCTATATTCCGGGACACAAGAATGGGTGACGAAAGCGTGACGGATGGCAGAACGGAAGCGCGCGGCTTAGCTAAAAGCCCGAGAGACGGTGCTCGTCGAGGCAATAGCGCCTCGCGTAGTGTCTAGTCCTTTCCGAATAGCCAGAAAACGAGGACAATTGCGCTCACGACAAAAAGAATCGGGCTGAGGCCACTCAGGGCAATTGTTCTGGGCAACGCGATGAAGACGAGAGTTGCGACGACAATGATGACGGTGACCCAGCCCGGTCCCCGCTCCGAATCACCTTTCGTAGGAGCCCTCTCCTGGCCCTCGCGGACGCTTTCGACAGGGGTGCAATTCATTCCGGACCTCGCGAGCCGGTAGCCCGTCCGGTGCTTGAGTGAGGGGAGTGGTCAGCCTCGAGTCGGTGAGTACTCACGCTCTGAGCCTGGACCATCAAAGATGATGCTAGGAAGCCAACATGAACGACTCGCGAAGTCGATGAGACCGGGAAGCGGAATTCGGATGAAATCTTCAGACCGGAGTAACGGGCGCCCACGGACAGATCGCGTGAAGGCGCTGCATGGGTCGTCCGCCAGCTACTCCTCCCGGAGTCTCTTGATGATCGTCGTCAGCGTCGCAACTTGTGTGGTCAACTCCCGCACTTGCGCCGCGAGCTCTTGGACCTCAAGAGTGAAGTCAGCGGGCGCCATTTGACTACCCGGCTCTGACGGTTCGTGCGGATGGCTCTCGAGCCCGTCGATCGAGTCAGAGATCAACTGGTCGATCTTTTGCCTGACACTCATGGGAACACGGTACGGCCCGCTCCCCAATACCGTCCCAATCAGTGCTCAAATCCGCATCTGACTGCGATTTTTGTGTCGCGGTTGGCGGAGGACGACGACAATTCTCGCTGGATGACCGCCCAATTGAGCCCAATTGTGCGAACATTGTGTAAACCTTCAGCTGGGGTTGATACTTGATATCTATCTTGGATTAAAGAACGCACCAGAAGGCATTGAATGGCGTGAAATGCTTTGTGGTGGCGAGGCTCCGGGACGGCAAACGCAGCGGAAAGGCTGGTTCAGCTAGATGGGTGAACCGACAGCAGGGATCACCTTCATCCCACCAGATAGTGACGAGGTGACCCTCTGGATCCTCAAGGTGTTCGATGGCGATCCATCCGAGAAGGAAGCAGTCCGCCTTCACGAGTACTACCACGAGGTCTATCCGCCCCAGAGCGCCGAAAAATGCCTCGTGGAAGCCGAGAGAACGTTGCGGTCCCATTACGGACTTAGCGGGTGGGTCAAGGATCCATCGCCGTCAGCTGGATTCACCCGAAGCTGGACACGAAAGGCCAGTTAGGCCTTCGAAGAGAGACTCGGCCACCCCGCGTCCGGGCTGTCTCACTGGCACTGAATCCGTGCCGCGACTACGGTCCGTCCCATGGACGAGCGTTACGGACTCATGCTGGTTCCAAGCCTTGAGTCGGGTCAATCGGTGGACTATGCGGTAGCCCAAAGGAAGAGGGACGGCTGGCAACTGGTCTCTACGAGAATAGATAAGGAAGGCGCGGAGGTAATGGTCTTCCGTCGTCGGGCCTAGAGCGTGTCCGGGAACTGATTCGTCTTTGCCACCCCGATAATCTCCCCAACGGCATTGTCGGCCGACTGGCTTGCCGTTCCGAGAGTGCGCAGGTGGGTTAGCCACGCGTTCGAGGTGGCAGAGGTAACCGAAGAGATCGTCGACAGAAACTTGACGAGCGCTTGGGTTCTGAGCTCGAGCGTTTCGATCTGTATCTGCACGTTCGGGGACCACGAAACTTGGCGGAGTTGGTAGTTGAAAGTCGTCAAAGCCGTCGCATATGGCGTGACGGCTTGGGCGATCCCGGAGACAGAATTCCCGGTACCGCTAGCCAGCGACTGTGTAAACGTGTTGTTGGCGGTACTCAGCAATTTTGAAGCGGAGCTGAACGCGGCCTTTTCGGGACTTCGGACGAAGGCGGAGACGACGGTGGTCGAGGTCGTTGTGACATCGGCTCCGGCATCTGGACTCCGACCGTGGGAGCCGCCCAGCAAAATGACAGCCCCGATAATCGCTCCCAGCAATCCGAGACAACCGAGAACGATTCCCCAGGTCGCCATTGCGTTCCCTCCCCGCCCTCCGGGTGTCTCTCGGATCTGTCTCCTTGCGACAACTCCGAACACAATCGCAAGGATCGATCCGGCAATCGGCACGCCGATGAGGCCGAGAACGAGTGATGCTATGGCGAACGGGTTGACCGATTGGGGGTTAACGACTGCAGGCGCCACAGCCGAAGTCACTGCCACAGCCGGGGCCGGAGAGGTAGGCGGCGCCGGAAGGATAGGCGGAGCCGGAAGGATAGGCGGCGACGGAGCGACAGGCGGAGGGAGATATCTCTCCGAAGCGGAAGGAGGAGCGAGCGCTTCCTCCCGTTGGACAGCGGGCACCGCAAGTGTGGGTGGTGGGCTAGTGACGTCTTCTCGGGCCAATGACTCCGCCGGCGGACGCGGAGAACTGGCTTCTTCGCCGCACTGTGGGCAAACACCGTCGACCGCGTTATGTCGTTGGCCGCAGTTTGCGCAGAGAAGCGCGAGGCGGGCGGACTGCGGCGCGAGTTGATCGGGTGATCGTCCGTTCTCGGCGGTCCCGTGCTCTCGGGTTGTTTCGGGTGGAACCTCGGTCGTTTGAGTCGCGGCTCCACTTGCCGGTTCCGGCTGATATCCGGGTTGCGGCTGATATCCGGGTGCCGTCTGGTATCCGGGTGCCGTCTGGTACGCGGGTTCCGGTTGGTGGACGAGCTCAGGTTGCTCGATCGTCCGTGGCTGGTACGTCGGCACGGGGCTTGGCCTTAGAGGAGCGGTACCGGGTGGATTGTCGTACGACCGGACGCCGCCATCGCTCACGAGCTTGGTGGGCAAGCCTCCACTCGAAAAGAAGCGTTTCTCGTGGGCCCCGAACGGGTCGGGCTGCCAGCCGGTTAGGACTTCCTCCATTTTCAGTGAGCCAGGCCTCGGACTAGGGGATACGAGCAAACCATCAGGGCGACACGACGCACTCGCAACCAAAATACTAATCGCTGTCTACGCCCTCATTTCCTCGGGCTCTATGCGCACGAACTGGGTCTATCCGCTCGGTACTGCCCTCAATACTGTGTGCCCGTTCGTCCTGACCGACGAGACGCAATGCACGTTCAAGCCGAGGCTCGGCATCAGCTGCCGACGCTTTGGAGTCTGACGTGCACCTGGTGCACGTGGTGCATGACGCACGAGAATGGAGGACCGGAGATCCGAATGTCGGTAACTCCTGAGCGCTCCTGTTCGCGGGAACGTCACGCTCCGTTCGCGTCATGCATCTTCAAGACGACCGTCGACCGTCGTTGCTGTTGCGCTGGTCCACGCTGATCTGACATAACTAGGCGGTGAAGTCACCGCTCTGGGTCAGGCTGAAAACCCACCAGAGCTTCCACTTGGCAGTGATGCTGATGATTGCTGCGTTCGCAGGTGGTTGTACCGAGTCTCATCTCACTTCGCGCGCTCCGAGTTCGGGAACTCTTCATGCGGTCAACGCTGCGGTCCGGATGCCCCCTGCCCCAGACGGCGTTTCCTCTCTCGCAATTATGAACGGAGCCGTGCCAGGGTCACCAGAACCGGGTGCAGTTCCGAACATGGTGGTGCCGTCGACATGGTACGGCTACCCCTCCATTCTTCCTGTAATTGGATCGGCCCCTAATTGGGTCGAAGTGCGGCTGGCGCAACGACCTAACGGTTCGACCACCTGGGTCCCGCTTGGTGACGTGCACCACGCCTTACCAGCTGATCCTCAACCTCTCTAGTGAGCATCTGGCCGTCTACGAATATGGCAAAGAGATCCTGGACTTCCCCGCCGGCATCGGCGCTCCGGACGATCCAACGGTGACTGGCAATTTCTTCATCACAATGCGGGTACCGCCACCTGATGCCGGGTATGGGCCGTTCGTGCTCGTGACGTCCGCACACTCCGACGCCATCGCAGATTGGGAAAACTCCGGGGACGCGATAATAGCCATTCACGGTCCCATCACCGCCTACGACGATCAGCTGATTGGAACAACAGGCGCGGCGATTTCCCATGGGTGTATCCGACTGCACGATGCGGATCTGGCTCAACTCGATGTGATACCCCCTGGTTCGCCCCTGGACATCATTTCGGGCCTGGCATAGCGCCTGCGACGATGGCGGGACGGAGTGCCTCGGCCGTAGGGTGTGCCAATGACGCAGCCTCTGTCTGGAATAAGGGTTCTCGATTTCTCCGAGCACGGGTTCGTCCCGTCGGCCGCGGCGGCACTGGCCGACTGGGGAGCGGACGTGATCAAGGTGGAAAGACCCGAAGGCGATCCGATGCGCCAGATCATCAGTCAGGGCCTTGTCGCCGACGCCGACGGTTACGACTACCTCTTCCAGCTGGTCAACCGAAATAAGCGAGGCGTCTCGATCGATGTTCTCGTACCAGCGGGACGGGAGGTATTCGAGCGATTGGTGCGCTGGGCCGACGTCTATATAACCAACCAGTTACCCCGCGTCCGCCGCAAACTCCACACCGAACCCGAAGACCTGTTCGCCCTCAATCCCCGGCTCGTCTTCGCTCGCGGCCATGGACAGGGACAGAGAGGAGAAGGAGCCGAGCAGGGTGGCTTTGACGCCGTCTCTTTCTGGTCGCGGGGCGGGGTTGCCCACATGCTCACCGATCCCGGCTCGGATGTTCTGACATCGCCCCGCCCTGCACTGGGAGACGTCCCAAGTGGAATGTTCCTGGCCGGCGGGATCTGTGCCGCCCTGGTCCATGCGCAGCGAACGGGCGAAGGCGTGCTGGTCGATACCTCGCTTCTCAACGGGGCCAACTGGACTCTTGGCCCTGATCTCGCCTATGCGTCGATCACGGGGGCCGAACCCCCGAGACAACCTGTCACGCCGGGCGCGCGCTCTCCCCTGGGCTGGACGTATCGCACCGGGGATCGACGGTGGCTGATGCTGATGATGCTCGATGAAGGGCGCTACTGGGAGCCCACCTGTCGCGCGCTCGGACTGCTCCATCTCGTTGATCCGTACGCCGACGAGGCGGTCCGTCGGGCGGCCTGGCCCGAAATTTGCAACCAGCTGGCAGACGCTATCGGCTCTCTCGGCTGTGACGAGCTGTCTGGTCGGCTCGTGACGGAGAACTGCATCTTCTCGTTCGTTGCGTCGCCACCCGAGGTGGTCGCTGACCCAGCTGTTGTGGCGAATGGCTACCTGATGCCTCACCCGAGCCATCCCCCGCTCCGACTTGCGGCCGCACCGGCCCAGTTCGACAACGAGCTGCCCGAAATCCGCCGACCCGGCCCGGATAAGGGTCAACATACCCGTGAAGTGCTGGCTGAGGTCGGCTACGCCCTCGCAGAGATTGAGGCGCTCATCGACTCAGGTGCCGTGCTCACTGGCCCTGACGTCACGGCCCGCTGAGACGTACCCGTGACGACCCGAGCCGTCGCACTCGAGCGAGATCTGCTGCAGGACGTTCAGAACCAATTGGACGGGTGGAGAACTGACTGTGTGGGCCGCCCTGAAATCGAGCGCAAGAAACTCCTCCTTCTCGCATTAGAGCGTGAGCAGATTGTGGCCGTGGCATATCGCGAGGAAGCGGTGGCTGGGCGGGTCGTGCAGCTTGATGTCGGTGACCACGTGCGTGCGCTGCTCCATCAGACGCTGGTGTGGATCTGGAAGGACGAGCAGATGCACGCCGAATACCTGCGCGGTGAGCTTCTGCGACGGGGAGGGCTTGGATCCTCGGCCGTGGTCTATGGGCATCAGATTCAAGGTGCGATCTCTGGTTGGACATCGGCCACCTCCAATCACCGCCGGCTCCGCACGGCGCCCTTTCGGGCCGGTGCGGCGAGTGTGCTCATCTCCGTCGCGGGTATTTTGGGGCGCATTCCGTCGGCGCTCCAAGGCGAGCTGCGCTTTCAGACCTTCCGACGATACTGCGAGCTCAACATCGCCCTCGAGTCGAGCGCCGAACTGGCCTATCGCCGCCTGATTGAGCTGACGGACTCCGATGGAGAGCGACGGACCCTCGAGCGTATTCGCGAAGACGAAATGCGCCATCGTGATGCGTTCGCGTTGATGGTCGAAATCCTCACCGTCGACGATCGTCTGGCGTCTCGCCAATCGCCGGACCGTCTGACGGAACTGTTCTCGGAGATCAGCCCATGGTTCGTTCCGGCCGCGCTTCGGCGCGCAAAAGGGGGGTCGACCGGCAGCGGGTCCTTTGGGTCACGTCTGCCAGTGGCGGTGGGTGTCGGCCGACGCGATCGGGACAAGTTCGCAGTTCTTGAATCCTGCCTCGACCGGGCGGGACTGGCGGATATTGCGTCGAGGTCCACCTCCGCCGTCATTCGCGTCTCCTTCATGTTGGGCTACGACCGGCGCGATCGGTCGAACGTCAACGATCCCGAATTGGTGGACGGGGTGGCCCGATACCTGGTCCGCCACGGGGTGAAGGGTGTGGCCGTCCTCGAAGCGCCGACGGTCTACGGCAACGCATACCGCAACCGCTCAGTGGCCTCCGTCGCCGCGTATTTCGGTTTCGATTCCTCGTCGTACCGCGTCGTCGACATCAGCCAGGATCTTCGGCCAATCGTGTATGAGCGCGGCTTTGTCCAGCAGGCAATCAGCGGCGTATGGCTGGATGCCGACCTGCGAATCGTCATGCCGAAATTGCGCACCGACCCCACCGAGTTCGCCCATCTGAGTCTCTCGACTCTCGAGGGCAGCACCGGCCCGATCGACGACACCTTCTATGCCGGGCGCCAGATCGACTTCCGGTCAGCCACCATGATGCTGCTCGACGCGGCGCCGCCGGACTTCGCCATCGTCGACGCCTGGTCGCCTGTCGCCGACGGGCCGTTCGGCGTCATGGGGTGTCACCGACCGGCCAACGTCCATTACATTTATGCGGGTGCCGACGCGCTGTCGGTGGACGAGGTGGTGCTTGGGGACCTTGGCATCAGTGATCCCCGGCTCGCACCGATTGTCCGTCAGGTGTACCACTGGTTCGGATTGAGCCCGGCTGACGTCCCGGTCGATGGGGATCGACCACAACTGGGCCGGCAGCTTCGCGGGGCCCACGCCTCACGACTCCTCCGATTGCTCGGGGCGGTCTCTTACCCTGTCTACGTGTACCTCAGCGACCATGGAGAGCTGTTCGTTCCCGCATTCGACGCCGCGGCATTTCCCCCGTTGCGCCCGATCCCTCCGGTCGTCGGCCTGGTGCAGAAGGCGGCCCAGAGGGTGTTCGGTATCCGGGCCCCTGATGGAGCCAACTGATGCACGCGCTCGGGGTGCAGTTTCGTGGTCTGGTCGACACCGTCAGGATGGGTCGGGTCCCGGCCCGGACCCTCGCCATTGCGGACAGCCGTTCTTTGGTCCGGTCGATGTTCCTGGCCTCGGCGGCGCAGATCGATCTACTTCCCTACCTCCGGGGTGGGCGTCCCTTCTCGGCGATCGTCGACCATACGGGTTGTACCAGACCCGATCGACTTCGTGCCTGGCTCTGGATCGGCTCGGAGCTCGGTGAACTCTCACGACGGGGGGAGGTGTTCGGCGTGCGCGGGCGCCGGTCGCAGGCATTAGCCGACGGTGACCGCCTCTTGACTGCCCACTACCGTTCAATGCTCGAGTACCAGGTCGGCCCTTACGGGTCGCTCGACCAGCTGTTGCGTTCCGATGCCGGTGAAGGGCGATCGGATCTGTCTCAATACGCGGACGACATCGCGCAGGTCTCTCTGGCCGCTGCTCCGTTCGTCTCCTCGTTCGTTCGCCAGGCGGTCGCTGAAGTCCATCCGGAGAATGTGCTCGATGTCGGTTGCGGTACCGGGGTCTACACGAGGGTGGTCCTCGACGCCGACGCGCACGCTCGTGTCGAGGGCATTGACCTCGCAGAGAATGTCATTGAGGCGGCACGCCATGAACTGGATCGTGCCGGTTACGGATCGCGGGTGGGCTTCCACGTGGGAGATGTGCGGCGTTGGACCCCGGAGTCAGCCAGGCGATTCGACCTCGTCATGTTACTGAACAACGTCTACTACTTCGATCAGCACAAACGGGCCGCGCTCTATCGGGACATGGGTGAGCTCTTGACCGAGCGCGGTCAGCTCCTCATCGTGTCGATGCTGGCCCCCGGGTCTGTCGCCGCCGCCCATCTCCACTTCATGCTCACATGCCAGGCTGCGCCCTCATCGTTGCCGGGTCGAGCCGAGATCGAGAGTGACCTGCGCTCGGCCGGATTCCGGATTGTGGCCAATGAGGTGCTCGTGCCGACCGAGCCGTTCATCGGCCTGCGGGCGACCAGATACTGACGGCGATCGACCCCGGTGTGGGACTCCTCACGCAGGTGCGACCCGTCTCCCGGTGGCGAGGACCGAACCGACCAGGATCAGTGGGAACCCGAGGGCTAGCCCGGCAGTGAATGGCTCACCGAGCACGACGACTCCCAGAAGGATGGCAACGGCTGGGTTGCAATATGTGATGACCGTTGACCGTGAAGGTCCTACCTCGGCGATGAGCGCAAAGAAGAGGACGAAGGCAAGGGCAGTGCAGATGAGGGACAGCCCCGCCACGGAGAGACCTACCTCGGGGTCGACGTGACGGGGCAGCCGCGTGAGTGCGAAGGGTGCGTAGCAGAGGGCAGTGAGTGCCATGGCGACCCCGATCACTCCGAGACTGGGCAGATCTGACAAGCGTCGGCTCACGATGAGCGGCCCCAAGGCATAGCCGACCGCGACAACCCCCATCTCGCCGAGAGCGAGGTGATTGGAGTGGCCGACATCGAGTCCGACCAGAACAGCCACGCCGGCGAATCCGATCAACAGTCCGATCGAACGCCAGAGGTCGACGTGGTCAGTGTGCGGGCTCAGTCGATACACGACCCCGGCGATCAGCGGGACGCTGGCCACGAGGAGTCCAGCGGTGGAGCTCGTCAGATGCTGCTCGGCCCTTGTCAAAAACAACCACGGTATGGCCAGTTCGACCGCGGCAAAGGCGACGATCCAGGGCCAGCGGGGGATGAGTGAGCGCAGCTCGTTCCTGCGCACTGCAAGCGGAAGCAGGATGAGGGCCGCGGGCAGTGTCCGGGCGAACACGAGTGTGGGGGGCGCGAACTCCCGAATCGCCACCCTGATCAAGAGATAGGGAATTCCCCATATGAGGCTCATCGACAGAAAGAGAAGCCAACCACGCCGAGACATACCCCCCCCGTTCCCAGTCCTCAAACGACTCACGAAACCATAAGTCCATCCGGCGACTGATCCGCGCTTTCGAGTGGCGTGTTCCATCTTCCCATTTGTGTCGATCCGTCGACAGATCTACTATTAGTAGCACCATGATCTCAGTCAACATCGACCGTTCCGACCCCACGCTGCTGCATGATCAGGTGGCCGCCGAAATTCGGCGTGCGATCGCCGAAGGCGAGGCCGGGCCGGGGGACCGCCTGCCACTCGCCAAGGACATCGCCGCAGTCCTCGGTGTGAACAAGAACACGGTCCTGAGGGCGATGCACATCCTGCGCGACGAGGGACTCGTCGAGTTCGGCCGGGGAAGTGGCATCACGGTCACCGGGACGGCGGAGCGCGGGGCGGTGCTGCGGCAGGTGCGCGAATTGGTCGAGTTCGCCCGCCGCCAAGGTTACAAACGGGAAAGCGTCATCGCCATGATCGAAAACCTCACCTGAACTCAGGTCCCCAGGGGACGCCTCTAGGTGCCCGGGGTTCGGTTGGTGGTGCTGGTGGTGGACGTCGAGGTGCTCGTCGTCGGTATGGGTGTGCCCGCCGGTGGGATGGTCGTCGGAGGGGTGGTCGTGGGCTGACGGGTGGCGGTAGGGAGCTGTACGGGCTGGATCGGGTTGGCGTAGAGGTAGTTGAAGATGTTCGCCACGGCGGGCGCGGCGGCCTGGGCACCGTACCCACCGTGGTCGACGACCACCGCAACGACGTATTCGGGGTTGCTCGCGGCGTGGTTGGTGGGGCCGAAGCCGACGAACCATGCGTTGGGCTCCTTGCCCGCGGCCACGTCGGCCGTTCCCGTCTTCCCAGCGATCGGGTAGCTGCTGAGGGGGAAGTGTGCGTCCTCTTGAAACGGCAGGTAGGCAGTGCCTGACTTGTCGGAAACGACACCCTCGAAGCCCTCCAGCATGGGCTGGTAGGTCGATGGCGGCAGGCTGACCGTCCCAGTGACCTTGGGTTGGATCTGCTTCACCAGCTTGCCGGTCGGGCTGACGATCGCAGCTGCCACCTCGGGCTGGTACCGGGTTCCTCCATTGGCGAAGGTGGCATATGCGACGGCCTGCTGAATCGGGGTGACCAACGTCTCGCCCTGACCGAAGGCCGTCTCGATGTTGTCGCCGACGTAGTAGCTCGGGTAGGGGAATGCCGTCGGATTCGCCTTGTGCTGGCCGGCACGCAGGGCGGCGCTGTCGACTTGGCCCGCGGACTCCCCTGGCAGGTCGATGCCCGTCGTCTCGCCTAGGCCGTACTCGGCCGCCATCTTCTGGATTCCGTTGGGATCCGGTGAATAGTAGAAGAGGTCGCCCAGGTTGTAGAAGTAGTAGTCGTCTGACTTGGTGAGGGCCTGCGCCAGGTCGACCTCACCTGCATCGGACGCCTCGTCGTCCGTATAGGTACAGCCCGAGGTGCATTTTTGCGGCACGTGATACACGCCGGTGTCGTCGACATATTGGTTGGCGGTGATGATGCCGTCGTCGAGGGCGGCGGTAGCGGTGTTGAGTTTGAATGTCGACCCCGGGGTGTAGAGGCCGTCGATGGCGTAGTTGATCAATGGGCAGCCGGTCGTGGCCGATGTCGTGTTGCAACCAGACGAGAGCGCGCTGTAGTTGGCTTGAGAGATACCACCAAGCCACACGCTCAGGTCGTAGGTGGGATAGGACGCCATCGCCAGCACCGCACCCGTCTGTGCGTTGAGGACCACTGCCGCGCCATCGTTCGCCGTCGGAAGTTTTCCGGTCGACGGGTCGACCGTGTGCTTGTCGGCTGTGATGTCATTTTGCAATGCGGTTTGCACGGCCTCTTGCAGGCCGAGGTCGATGTTGGTGACGACGGTATCCCCCTGCGTCGGGGGGGTCGTATGGAGGGTCCCGACCACCTCTCCCTGCGCATCGACCGAGAGGGCCTGCTCGCCCGGTGTTCCCCGGAGATATTGCTCGTATGCGTTCTCCAGACCGGATTGGCCGAACTGGCTCGCTTGGGAGTAGCCGGCATGTGGGTTCGCCGTGAGCTCGGCCGCCGAAATCGGGCTGACGTAGCCGAGCACCGCCGAACCCACGTCGGTACCGCTGTTCTGGTTCTGCGGATAGTCACGCTGGCTCACTTCTTGTACCGTGACTCCGGGGTATTCGGACTGATGCTCATCGAGGTACTCGACCGTGGCCATCGGTGCGTTGTCGAGAACGGGGACCGGCGCGTACTGGCTGTACTGGGAGTCGGCAATGGCCGCCTTTAGCTCCTTGGGGGTCTCACCCACCAGGGCCGCCACCTTGCCCACAATGGAGGGATCGGACAGCGCGGTCGCTCGCGACAGGAGGATCTCCTGCTCCGGCACATCACCGGCCAGGATCGTCCCGTTGCGATCCACGATCTCACCGCGTGTGGCCGGCACGCTGACGACCCTGACCTGATTGCGGGTAACGGCCGCTGCATAGGTCTTGCCGTCAACGACCTGGAGGGTCCAGAGTCGCAGGACGAGGACGAGGAAGAGCGCGATGACGACGCCACCGACCACCCTGAGTCGAACGTTGGGTCGGGAGGGTTCGTCCTCTGGCGATCCCACCAAGGAGGCCACGTTGACGCTCTTCCGGGGGCGCATGCGGGGCTGACGGGCCTGGGCCCGCCACGTGGGCAGGCGGGGCAGGCGGGACGGTGGTTTGGGGTGAAGGTGATCGCCGCGGATGGGATGACGCAGCGTGCGTTTCATTTCTGCCCTGCCGGAGGGCTTGGGATCGCCCGGGCGTCGCCAGCCATGGCGAACAGCTTGTCAGTTCTGCTGTTCTCGTGTCGGTCGGTACCGCCCCCACGCTCGAGTTGGAGACCTAAGCAAGGTGTATCAGCTGAAGGTGGTCGTGGTGGTCCGTGAGCCGGTCAGCGCCGGCTGGCCCTCAGGGATGAGCATCCCGACGCACATGGCAATCAAGGCGACGACGAATGCGCAAAAGATCCAAAATGCCGGAGTCACGCCGGAGGTGATCGTGAGCCCTGCCCGCGCTGCCTCAGCCGACGAAATCCCGAACTGTGACGGTGCAACGTGTTCACCGAGCTGTACCACCGCGGAGATGGCTTGCGCGGCCATGGTGATGATGGCCCCGGCCATGAACGCCGCCCCCGCAACGGTCGGACGCCACAAGGCAGCGACGACAACCACCGCGACGAGCGCAATCATGGCGGCGAGATCACCGGCGATCACGGCCCCGGGGTTGGAGAACGCATTTCCTGCGGTGAGCGAGTTCGTGACCCCGGCCGATGTCCGCAGGGTGAAGCTGTCCCACGACGGTGCGAACGAAGCCGCGGCCCCCAGCGCGGCGAGTGTCAGCGCCAGGAAAAGACCCATCGCATGTCGTTGCGGGCGACCCGGTGCTCCCGCCGACTGCCCCTGGAGAGCGATCGCCCCGCCGGTCGCACAGGCGAGCCATCCGACCAGGCTGAGTATCAGGCCGGCGCCCATGAGATGTGCCCCTCCGGCGATGGGGGTGCCGGCGTCGGCGAAGAAGAGCCCGAAGGTGACGGCGCTCGTACCCAGACCCAGAAGTGCGCCAGCCCGCAGCCGGGCGCCCCCGAGCACGATGAGGAGCGCGCTCGTGGCCCAGACGGCCAAGTAGATCGCGTGCGCCACGACCTCGGCCGGCTGTTGGGCCAGGCTCGTCCCGCCGAGATAGTCAGGGAAGAGCCCAACGACCCCGAGCACGACGCCGAGGACGAGCACACTCGCTGCAATGATGGCGTTCTTACGGGCCGCGACGGTTCTGGGGCTGCCCTGACCGGCGGGCACGATCGTGCCCGGCATTTCGATGCCGGTGAATCGGGTCCACGCGCCGTGCCATCCCTCGGGAGTTTCCGGCCACTGTTCGGATGGCTGTGAATCCGGGGCACCGGCAACCCAGATCCCGTAGAAGTCCTTGCCTCGCCCGATCTCGTAGTTCGCCCCCCGGTACGAGATGGTCACATTCTCACGCACGGTTCCGACCTTCCTCTTCGGTTCATCTCGTCGTCTTCATCGGCGAACGTGGCGTCACGTCAAGCGTAGGAAGTGGAACTGTGCGCCCGCTGGGCATTTCGTAAGTGTTTGATGGCGGCGGCGTCGTGACGGCCCCGCCTCCACACCCCCCGAGGGCCCGGTTCGTGGCCCGTGAGCCGCTATTTTGGGCGAGGTGCCAACCCCGGGGTCCTGCTCAGGCGGCACGAAGACGCCGGCCCGCACCGGGCGTTGGATGTGAGGGAGCAGCGCGTCGCGACCGTGCGTATGACGCCGCGCCCGCCGGTCCGTCCGTATTCGCTCGCACTGCCGGGGGTAGCCGGATTCGTGGGTGCGGTCTTCGTGTTGACGGGGGTCGCGCAAGCCGGTTCACCGTTCGTGCTGAAGGCACCCGGGGCATGGTTCTTCGGTGCGAGCGCCCCAGCGCCGTCAGCTGCGGGGAGCGGCACCTTCTTGGGCATCATGCTCGTCTACGCGGGCCTCGCCGTGATGATCGGATCGTGGTTCGAAGTGGTGCGCACGCTGCGCAGACACCCCTGCGCTCCACTCGGCTCCGTGGTTGCCATGGCAATCGCCTGGGCTCTCCCTGTCCTCGTGATGCCTCCGCTGTTCAGCCGGGATGTCTACAGCTACGTCGCGCAGGGCGAAATGATCACCAGGGGATTCAATCCATACGTCCACGGGCCCAGCATTCTCGGAGCCGGCCGGATCCTCAACCTGGTGGATCCCCTCTGGCGTCATGCACGCGCCCCGTACGGACCCGCGTGGGAACGCCTCTCGGGTGGCATCATCCATCTGGCACGGCACGACGTTCTGGCGGCGCTCGTGGGGTTTCGGGCCCTGGCTCTCGTCGGTGTCGTGCTGATTGCCGTAGGGGTGCCTGCACTGGCCCGCGCCATGGGCCGCGACGAGGCCGTTGCGTTCGCCCTCGCCGTGCTCAATCCACTGGTCCTCCTGGTGCTCTTGGGCGGCGCCCACAATGACGCCTTGATGCTCGGTCTTCTGGTCGTGGGCTGCGCCGTGGCGCGCCACAACCACGTCATGATCGGCCTGGCCCTCTGCGTGTTGGCGGGTGAGGTGAAGATCCCGGCATTGATCGGGGTGGTGTTCATCGGCTGGTGGTGGAGCGAAGCCGAGTCGTCCAGGCGGCGCATCCCCCGGATGGCGATTGCGCTGTCGGCCGGCGCGGGCTTGACGGCGCTGGTCAGCGCGGTCTCCGGTCTCGGTTGGCGGTGGCTGAGCGGACTGTCCGATCCCGGCGTCGTCGTCTCCTGGCTGGATCCCGCGAGCGCGGTGGGTCTCACCTTGAGCCACCTGGCCGGCCTGCTAGGAGGTGGCGACCACTCTGGCGCGTTCGTCGGAGGTGCTCGTGCGGCGGGCCTCGTCCTTGCCGCGCTGATCACCGTCGCGCTGGTCGGAAACTCCCGCCGGATCGGTGATCTCCAGGCGTTGGGGTGGAGCCTCCTGGCATTCGTCGTCTTCGGTCCGGTGATCTGGCCCTGGTACGAGACCTGGGGTTTCGTCTTCCTCGCCGTGATGGCCGAAGCATGGACCCTTCGCATCGTCTTGGCCCTCTCCGCCGCCGCATGTTTCGCCGATGTCCCCGGGGCGCGCTTTTTCGGAACGAGCGATCCGGTTCTCGCGGTCATCTGTTGGGGCTGTCTCGTGGGCGCCGTGTCCGCCTACACCGCGCGGCGACTGCTGCCCTCGCTCGCTCGAGGTCCGGCTCTGCCTTGGCGCTCCCCGCCCCTACCGCCGGGTGCGGGCTGAGCGCGGCCGATTATTCTGAGGGCATGCCTGATGTGCCCGGGCTCGTTGTCTGCCGGTGGTGCCACCTGCTCGGCCCTGAAAGTCCCCGAGGGGTGATTCAGATTCCCACCGAGTTGGAGGCCATGGCGTTGCGCGAGGGCTGGCGCTTCGAGGCTGACGCGGATGATTGGATATGCCCCGAGTGCATCGTCCGTCGCTCCAAGGCGGACGAGAACTAACTCCTCCCCGGCGACTTCGTTTTGCAGGGCCATCGGCGGGTATCTATCACCGGGTGCGACCGGCGTTCCTCCTGCACACCCGGCACCGTCCTCTCGGGGTGCGCGATGGGATCTGAAGCCGACGACCCGCCTGGCCGGGCCGAATCGGGCGAGCCTGCGGGCAACGTCCTCATCCTGCCGACGAGCGTCGAGCGTGAGCTTGACCAGTCCGACGAGTCCCTGGGCGCGCTTGGCCGCCCGTTCGACCACCGCTCGCCGTTCTTCATGGGTCTCACGGGAGCACTCGGCGTGGGGGTGGCGTACGTAATTTTCCGCGGTATCGCGGACATATCGAGCGTGCTCGTGATCATCGGCCTTGCCCTCTTCGTTGCGGTGGGACTGGACCCGATCCTCGTCTTCCTCGTCCATCGTGGCCTTCGCCGCGGTGTAGCCGTCTGCCTCGTGACGCTGGGGTTTCTGCTCGTGATCGCGGTCTTCGTCCTCGCCGCGGTCTCACCCCTCTCCCATGAGATTCAGACGCTCGTGAAGAACTACCCCAAATACAAGGCCGACATCGCGGCCGGAAAGGGATGGGCGGGCAAGCTCGCCGTCAAGCTCCACCTCACGAGCTACCTCAAGGGGAAGACAAGGCTGAAGATACCCATCGGTGGGGTACTCGGAGCGGGCAAGCTCCTTCTTTCCCTTGGGGTGGCGACGATCAGCGTCGTCGCTCTGACGATCTACTTTCTCATCGCCCTACCGGGGGTGAAGAAGCTGTGGCTCTCTCTCATCCCCCGCAGCCGGCGGGTGAGGGCGGGGCTGCTCACCGACGAGGTCTTCGGGAGGGTAGGCGGCTTCATGTTGGGAAACCTGGTCACGTCGCTGATCTCCGGCGTCGGTACCTACGTCTGGCTCCTCATTTTCGGAGTGCCGTACGCGGTTTTGTTGGCGCTGGTCGTGGCACTGTTCGACCTGATCCCGTTGGTGGGCTCGACCATCGCCGGCGTCATCGTGTCGCTCGTCGCGCTCACCAAGGGAGTCCCGGTTGCGATCGCCACGGTCGGCTTCTACGTGGTGTACCGCTACCTCGAGGACTACCTTCTGAACCCGAGGGTCATGAAGCACACCGTCAAGGTCACGCCGGGCCTGACCATCATCGCCACGTTGACCGGGGGCACGCTGCTCGGACTCATCGGGGCGCTGATCGCGATCCCGGTGGCCGCGACGATCCACCTCGTGTTCGAAGAGGTCGCCGTCCCCCGGCAGAACCAGCGCTGACTACAGGTCCTTCAAGGGCGGGGCAATTCGCTCGCCCAGCCGGGCCACCCAGGCCGCCGGATCGGGGCCCGTCGGCATCAACTCGACCAGCGTGACGCCGAGTTTCGCGTACTCCTCCATGCTGGCCAGGAAGGCGTCGACGTCGGCGAGCGGGTCCTGCATGGCGAGGATGGTCTTGGTGACGCTTTCGGGGTCGCGGCCCTCCGTCTCGCAGTGCCGTGCCAGCACCTCCAATTTGTGGGCCACCACCGCGGGGTCGACCGCGAACATGTTGCACGCGTCGGCGTACCGCGCCACGAGGCGGAGCGTCTTGCGCTCGCCACTCCCAGCCACGAGGACTCTGGGGCCGGGCCGCTGGATGGGCCGGGGGGAGCAAATGGTCTCGGCGAGCTGGTAGTGGCGCCCTTGGTACGGCCCGTCGTCATCGCTCCACATCTGATGACAGATCTGCAGAGTCTCTTCGAGGCGTTCGAACCGTTCGCTGATCGGGGGGAACGGGATGCCCAGACCGTTGTGCTCGCGCTCGTACCACGCCGCGCCGATGCCGAGCTGGGCCCGACCGCCCGACAGGACGTCGAGGGTCGTCACGATCTTCGCCAGCAACCCCGGATGGCGGTAGGTCACACCGGTGACGAGGAGCGCCAGCGTCGTGGTTTCGGTGTGGGCCGCCACAAAACCGAGGGATGTGTAGCCCTCCAGCATGGGGTCCTGTGCGGTGGCGAACCCCTCCACTTGGAACCAGTGGTCCACCAGCGTGAACATCGAGCACCCAGCCTCCTCCGCCGTCCGTGCGGTGGCGGCCAGGGTGGGCGCCAGGGCCTCAGCCCCACCCGGGAGAGTGAAGTTGGCGAAGTGAATTCCGAGTTCCATGGGGCCACCTTACGGTCGCAGACAGGCCCAGGTAGGCCGCCGTAATGGGCACCACCTGCCAGCCGCGGACGGCGGTCAGGTGGCGTGCCCCGATCTCGGCCCACTGCGTGGCAACGGCCGAAACGAGAAGGCTGGCGACAGAGACCACCATGGAGAGCAGGATCTCCTGGCGCCGGTTGCGGCCGAGACGAACAAGCTGTGAACACGGTTGGCGTCACGCTGAAGGATGCCCATCACCAGGGTTGCGCCCCTGTCCTCGTTACCATTGTCCAATGCCGCCGGGGAGCGATCGCTCACCGAAGAACCCAGGCACAGGGTCGCCCGATCACCCTGTGTCGAGGGTGGAGCGCCGACGCGCCAGGACCCGGCGTCATCGCCGCAACCTCATCGGTGCCGTGTGTGTGCTCGGACTGGCCTGCGCGGCGGGTGCGGCCGGGAAGGTCCGCACCCCGGACCCGGTTCGTCGCGCCAGCCTGCAGTCACCCCGCAAAGGAGGCAAGAAGCCGACGTCCACCACCTCCACCATCACCGCCGCTACCCAGCATGTGGCGACGGGGACCGAAGACCTCTTCGACGCGCCCGCCGTGGCCGCATATCTGGCGGGCACGACACAAGACGTCACTGCCGCCGTCTACGACGATGTCACCGGGGTCACCTCGGTCTACCGCCCCGGCGTCGCCCAGGACACCGCGAGCGTCATGAAGGTCGACATTCTGGCCACCTTGCTGGCGCAGGGCCAGTCCACCGGCCAGGTGCTGACCCCGGGGGAACAGTCAATTGCCGTGCCCATGATCGAGGAGAGCGACGACGATGACGCCCAGGACCTTTGGGATAGCGAGGGAGGAGCGACGGCCGTCGGCGCCTTCGACACCGCGGCGGGCTTGACCCAGACCGATCCCGACGCAGCCGGCTATTGGGGAATTTCCACGACGACCGCGGCGGATCAGGTCCAACTCCTGCGCACCGTGGCGTATCCAAACGCCGTACTGACGCCCGCGTCACAGGCCTACGCGCTCAACCTCATGGAGAACGTTGAGTCCGACCAGGCGTGGGGCGTCTCTGCGGGCGTGGTGGCCGGCTCAACGGTGGCGCTCAAGAACGGGTGGCTGCCCCTCGACTGCGGCGGCTGGCAGGTCAACAGCATCGGCTATGTCGACGGCCAAGGGCGTGACTACGTGATCGCCGTGCTGACGGACGACGACACCGAGGCTGACGGGATCAATTTCATCCAAGGCTTGTCCGGGTTGATTTGGCAGGAGCTCGCACCCAGCACATCGTGAGTGTGCAGACCGGCCTCTCCCTCAGCTCGCCGGTTCGACGACCGGCACGGGGCCCGAGAGGCTGAGCGGGCGCAGATAGAGAGCCCGGCTGTTGGGATAGCCCACGGCGCCGGGTACCCAGGCATGGAAGGCGATCCACGGTGTCCCGGAGGCGTCGAAGAAGACCGATTCACCTCCGGGGCCCGCCATTCCCGGCCCGGACGACAGGATCGGCTGTGATGTCAAATCGGTGCACGGGCCTGCGGGATCCCGACAGGTTGCGACACCGATGGCGTAGTCGGCGCTGTTCCAGTCGTTCCCCGAGTAAAAGAGGAAGTACCGCCCCGCGGAGAAGACGAGGTCGGGTGCCTCGATCACCCCGCCTTCCCAAGCTTGGTCCGCCGTGAGCAGCTCTGTGGGCGAGCTCGCGGCGAAGCTGGTGCCGGACGCGGTGAGCTGTTGGGACCAGATCGTCGCGGGATGACCCGCTCCACCGTTTGACTTCCATTGCAGGTACGGCGTTCCCGCGGCATCGACGAAGGGGGATGGGTCGATCGATCCGTTCAGGGCCGACTGGCATACGAGCGGAGCGTCTGAGTTGTCGATGAAGGGTCCCTCCGGGCTGGTCGCGGTCGCCACAGAAATGCACTCTTCGTTGCGCGGGCCGGCCACCATCGCGACGTAGTACAGCAAGAATGTCCCGCCCACCTGGAGCACCGATGGTGCCCAGGTCCCTCCGGGCTCGGCCCACGATGGCAGAGTGGGTAACGCGTTGCCTACCGCACTCCAATGGACCAGGTTGGTCGATTCGATGATCTGAATGTTCCCCTCTACCGAATTGGTGGCGTAGGCAAGGTAGAGACTTCCGACCCGCAGGACAAAGGGGTCGGGGAAGTCGAACGGGTAGACAAGACCGCTGTTCGCACCGCCTTCGAGGGTGAGGCAGGCGCCGGAGGCAGAGGAGATGTCGGCGGTCGCCTGGGTCTTGTTGTGAGCCGAGATCTGTTGCAATGCCCCGTTGACCCCCTCGAGACAGGTCTGGAGCGTCCCGATCGCCGTTCCCTGTGTGTCGGCCACATCGCTGGTCGTGGCCAGAGCCGTCTGGTCGGAGGCCAACTGCCCCAGGAGGGTACCCGCCGTTTCCTGCAAGGAGTTGCGGATGTCGCTGTCCCGTTTGGTCACATTCGTCGTCAAGTCGACGTCCGATTGCTTCTCCCAGACCGCTCTGCGGGCGGCCGCGAGCACCTGTCGCTCGTGCCGAGCTCGCTGGTGGGCGTGGATATCGGTGGCCGTTGCCGCGATCACCACAGCCGCCACAAGGACGGCCAAGCCGGCTCGTGACAGTCGACCGTGTCGTCTATCCATCGGCGGTCACCGCGCTCTTGCAGTTCGCCGAAACCGCAACCAGAGCATTGTCTGCGGAGTTCTGGTCACCGACGGAAAGAGCATTCAGGGACTGCTCAATGCCTCCGAGGCAGGAATGCAACGCGGTAATGGTCGACTGCTGTGAGGAAACGTTCGACTGGGCGTTTGCCAGCGCGGTTTCAACTTCGCGAAGTTGCGCTGTGTCGTTGGTCAGCGCCCTGTTCGTCTGTTCCACCTGGCCATTCACGAGACGGAGATTCTCCGTGACCGCAGCGAGCTCGGAGAGCACGGTCGCTCTCTGGTGTCGTGCGTCGTTCAGCGCGGTGTGCGCCCGGCCGTACTGTGCATCGGCCTGTACTTGGTTGCCGATCAGCCACCCGATTCCCGCCGCAAATGCGGCGAATGCAGCGATTCTCATGAACCACCTACGCCTGGGGGAAGGTGCAGTACGGGTCGTGACTGGCGCCGGCGCCGACATGGTTTCGACCGCATGCATCGGCTCCAAGCTATTTCGCATCGCGTGCGTGTCCAGTTCGCTCGATGCCCCCTCGACGGCGGTGACCATTCGGAGTCCTTGGAAGTGAACGTTCTGTGATCATTGCGCGAACGGCGCCGGACGCTGGGCTACTGCATGTCGATCACCCCTGGCTGCGCTTGAGATTCCGCTGCCCTTCTTCCACCTCGTTCATCGTCTCCTCGGAGGCCTCCTCCAGCATGATGAGCCCGCTTTCGGCCCCCGGTAATGCCCGCAGCAACTCGTCGAGCTTTCGTTGGGTGGCGGCCTGCTCCCGACTCTGCGTGTGCTGAATCACGAACACCATGGCCAAGGTCACGGCTGATGTCCCCGACTCGAACGCGACCACCCATCCGTTGGGAAAGCCCAGGGCGATGCCGATTGCGAGGGCGGACACCAGCGCAGCTCCGACCGCGACGGCGACAACGGGCAGCGAACTGTAGTGGTCGGCGCGATAGAGCAGCCGGCTTCCGGCAGTGCGCTGCTCCACCCGGGCGGCCACCCGGGTGCGTTTCCACCGTCCCGGGTGACTCGGGACTGGTTCTGGCATGACGATCCCTCCGCGCTCCGGGCAGGCGCCGGGCCTCGGGACCTTCTTCAAGGAGTCGCGAAACGATGCGTGCTCCCCGAGCGGGGCGCTGCCGTCTGGTCCCAGACGGAAACGCTGGGATGAAGGGGCTATACCCGCCGGAAGGCCGATTCAACCCGCGTCCGGTTGCTCAGTCGACCTCTTCCAGCTCTCGCTCGATGTTGGCGAACTCCGCTTCGATCTTGTTCAACTCCGCCTCGTCCCCCTGGACCTTCGGTCCCGTGAACCACTTGCGGGCGCTCAAAAGCCAGTATCCGCCGGAGAACAGCAGGACCACGCCAACCGCCACCGGGGCATAGTTGAAGTTGTCGCGGTTGACTGAGGAGAAAGCAACTTCGGGGAGCATGAAGAGCACCGAGATGAAGGCGACCCAGATGATGCCGAGCCACCCAACCAGCGGGCTCCATTTCCCGAGGGACCAGCGGCCGCCCTGCCAGTTCTTCCCCTGCAGACGCCGGAGCAACGTGGGGAGGACGTACGCGATGTAGAGACCGATGGTGGCGATCGAGGTGACGGCGGCGTAGGCGACCCCACTCCACATCGAGGGGATGGCCAGAATGAAGGCGAAGACGACGCAGAACCAGATGGAGTTCGTCGGCGTCCTCGTGCGGGGGTTGATGCGGTGCCAGTACCTGTGCCCGGGCACGGCACCGTCCCGGCTGAACGCAAAGAGCATTCTGGAGTTGGCCGTTACCGAGGCCATGCCGCAGAAGGCCTGGGCGACGACGGCGATGAGGAGCAGCAGCTCCGCCCCCACCCGTGACAGCGCGGTCTCCCAGATGGCCACCGGGGCTGCGGTATTTGCGGCCGTCGCCGCGTACGTCGCCGGGTTGGTGGGGATCACCGACGTGATGGCGAGAATCAGAATCCAACCCGCGATGAGCGAGACCACAATCGACGTCACGATGCCACGTGGCGCCGCCAGGTCGGCGTTGTGGGTCTCCTCGGACATATGGGCTGAGGCGTCGTAGCCGGTGAATGTGTACTGGGCCATGAGCAGTCCGAGCATGAACACGTAGATAGGCACCCCGAGCGTGCTCTTGTTCTCGAACTTGGTGAAGATGAAGCTGGCCGACGCGTGATGGCTGGGCACGAAGAAGAGCACGATGGCGATGGTGAGCACGCCGAGCACGTGCCACCACGCACTCACGTCGGAGAGGAGGGCCACAATCCGCACGCCGAAGGTGTTCAACACGCCGTGGACGATGAGGATGGCGGCATAAATGACCAGGACGTAGCCCGCGGTGGTTTTGTACCCCTCCGTCAGGTTGAGGAACACGGTGAAGAAGGTGGCGAAGCCGTAGTCGATGCCAGCCGTGATGGCCACCTGCCCGAGCAGGTTGAACCAACCGGTGAACCAGCTCCAGGCCCCGGGGTTGTTCTTCGAGAGCTTGGCCGACCAGTAGTAGAGGCCGCCGGCCGTCGGATAGGCCGAGGCGATCTCCGCCATGCCCAGGCCGACAATGGTCGTCATGACGCCCACGATGATCCAGCCCCAGACGATGTCCACCGGACCGCCGTACGTCATGCCGAAGTAGTAGAGGGTGAGGCAGCCCGACAGCACCGAAATGATGGTGAACGACACCGCGAAGTTCGAGAATGCCCCCATTCGGCGACGAAGCTCCTGGGCATACCCGAGTGCGTGCAGTTGCGCCGTATCGGCGTCTTGGGTCCGGCTGGTGACCGGTGGATCCGGAGTGGTTGTCATCTGGGCCTGGCGGCCCGCCGATCGATGTGCCTGCTATCCGGTCCACATAGGAGCAGTGATCAACGGCCGTGTCAAGCACGTCGAGTTTTCGATTCCCCGTTTTGGGTATGGGAGCGTTGGAGGGCAACACGGAAGAGGGATATCTGTGGAGCGAGACCCAAGTCGAACCGTTCAGGCGGCCCGCAGACGGGTCCACCGGGTCAAGAGATCAGCCGGAAGGCTGCTCGTCGCGGGACTGGGTTTCTCGGTGGCCTACTTCCTTGACGCCGCCCAGGGCCGGTCCCGTCGGAAGCAGGTCGTAGACGTGTTCCGTCGGGTACGGCGGTCCATGCTCAGTGCTGACGCCGCGAAGGCTGATCACCCGGTGCCGGACGTGCCCCGGATCGGTCGGGCCGACCTCGGGCCCCGGGCTACGTTCCAGAGAGCGGCCGACGGGATCCGAGCCAGCGCCCGCGTCTAGTGCCGGTTTAGCGAACCTGCACGGACATGCCCGGCGGCGGGCTGACGGCGTCCGGATGGGCGATATGGGCCAGCGTCTCCACCCCCTCCACCACCCGCGGCCCCGGCCGCACGAACGCCGCATCGGCATCGACCGCCCACACCGGCACGTCCGGGGGCAGATTCCCGGTCGCGAGCAGCTGACGGGCCAGCTGGGTCGCGCCCTCGAGGCGATACCCGCAGGGAGCGATGACGATCACGTCGGGTTCCGCCGCGGCCACTGCCGCCCACTCGATCTGCTCGGATCGCGTGCCGCTCGCCCCGAGCACCGCCTCACCCCCGGCTGCCGTCACCATGTCGGGCACCCAGTGGCCGGCGGAGAATGGCGGGTCGGTCCATTCGAGTACCACCATCCGGGGACGCGGACGCCCTTCCACCGCGCCCGTGAGCAGATCCAACCTCCGCCGTAGCGTCATGACCAACGCTGACGCCCGTTCCTCGGTGGCGGTGGCCCGACCGACGGTCTCGATCGACGCCATGACCTCGTCGAGCGTCATCGGATCGAGAGTGAGCACGTCGGCCCGGCATCCCAGATGCTCCAGTGCTTTGTCGACTTCGCCGATGTCGACTGCACAGACCGCACACAGGTCCTGGGTCACGATGAGATCCGGGTCCATGCTCCGCAACGCGCCCTCGTCGAGCGTGTACAGGTCCTCGCCGGCGGCGAGCCGGGCCCGAACCGCGGCGTCAATCTGCGCTGGAGTGAGGCCGCCGGGCAAGGTCGTGTTCGAGACGATCCGGCGTTGCCGGGCCTCGGGTGGGAAGTCGCATTCGAAAGTGACGCCCACCACATCGGCGCCGGCGCCCACCGCGAAGAGGATCTCCGTGGCCGAGGGGAGGAGGGAGACGATACGCACCGTTGCGCAGGCTACCAACCAGTGCCCGGCGGGCCCCCGGCGCGTCGCACCTACGGTGCCCCGGGCGGCGTAGGTGCCCGTCCACGGGGATCAGCCCGGAATTCGACGTCAGCCCGCCCGGACCGGAGGCGGCGGCCTCGATGAGACAAATCATACGCTGAATGTCTAGTATGTCTCGAAGTGACCGTCGCCCTCGCCTCCGATGTCGCCAGTGCCGGACCGCAGGGTGCCGCCGGCATGGAGGGCGGCGCCTCCTTCAGCAGCACCGAGGACCGCATTCTGGGAGCGGCCCTGCGGCTGGTCGGGCGTCGCGGCGTAAAGCGGCTCGGGATGCAAGAGGTCAGCGAGGCAGCGGGGGTCTCGCGTGCCACCCTGTACCGTTACTTCCCCGGCAAGGACCGCCTCATGGACGCAGTGGCGATCTTCGACGAGCGCACCTTTTCCGAGGGATTGGCGGCATCGTTGGCCGTGGTCGAGGAACCGGCCGTCCGGATCCGGACATTCGTGGCGTTCGCGTTCGATTACATACGGACCCACCCGGCGCGTGCGCTGTTCGAGACCGAGCCTGCGTTCGTCCTGGGCTATCTGCTCGCCCACCTGCCGAAGCTGCAAAGGGCGTTCCTGGACCAGCTCGGCGATGCGGTCGACGCCGCCCCGGCCGTCGCCTCGGGCAGCCTCAGCCGCGAACAGCTGGTCGACGTCGTCGTCCGCCTGTTCGCGTCGAGTTTCATCATTCCCGAGCCCGACGACCGTGCACTCGTTCAAGCGGTGGACGGCATTCTCCTCCCCTCGGCGGGAGAGGTGACCGGGCATCGGAACACCGCACTTCGTACTCACTGATCACCCGGGAGAGGACCCATGGACGCATCCACCGAAACACCCCAAGACCAAGGAACCAGCCCCCTCGGCATGGACGAGGACATGGCGGCCAACCCCCAGGCGATGTTCAAGTCGCTGCGGGACAGCAGTCCCGTCCTGGCCATCGAAGGGACCGGTGTCGTCCTGAGCCGCAAGGTCGATATCGACGAGGCCCTGCGCCATCCCGAGCTCTTCACGTCCAATATGACCGCGGTGGATCTCAAGAACGCACGCCCGCTGATCCCGCTCCAGATCGACCCTCCCGAGCACAAGAAGTTCCGCAAGTTGCTGGATCCGATCTTCGCCCCCCGCCTGATGACGGCGATGGAGGACGAGGTTGCCGTCCTGGTCAACGATCTCATCGACCGCTTCATCGACCGGGGCGAGGTCGACTTCGCGGCGGAGTTCTCCATCCCGTACCCCTCGCAGGTCTTCCTCACCCTGCTCGGCCTCCCACTCAATGAGCTCGATCGCTTCCTGGCCATGAAGGACGGCATCATCCGGCCCGGCCACGTCACGGGTGCGGGCGACGGGAGCCGCGCCGCGGACGCCCATCAGCAGCAGACGGCCGATTCCATTTACGAGTACTTCAACCGGGTGCTCGACGAGCGCGAAGTTGAGCCCATGGACGACCTCGTCTCGCGATTCCTCAATGCGGAGGTCGATGAGCACAAGCTCTCGCGCGAGGACATTTTGGACATCTGCTTCCTCTTTCTCATCGCCGGCCTCGACACGGTGACCGCCACGTTGGACTGCATGTTCGGATTCCTGGCCCAGAACCCCGACCATCGCCGCCAGCTCGTCGATGACCCGAGCCTCATTCCGTCGGCCATCGAAGAGCTCCTCCGCTGGGAGACGCCGGTGAGCCTGGTGGCGCGGGCCTCGCTCGAGGACACGACGCTGGCGGGCTGCCCGATCGCCAAGGGCGACTCGGTCATCCTCATGCTCGGCTCCGCCAACACCGACGAGGGTGAGGTCGAGGACGCCCACGCGGTGCGCTTCGATCGCGAGGTGAACCGGCACATCGCATTCGGTGGCGGCATACACCGTTGCCTGGGCTCGCACCTGGCGCGAATGGAGCTGCGGGTCGCACTGCGCGAGTGGCACCGCCGCATTCCCGAGTACTCGGTGGAGCCCGGTCACACGCTCGTCTACACGACGAACATCCGCTCCATCGAGCACTTCCCCATGCGCTTCACCGCGGCCGCCGCCTCCTGACGCGCCCGTCAGAGCGTGGTGGCGATGCCCCCGTCGACCGGGATGACGGCGCCGGTGAGATAGGCCCCCGCCCGCGAGGACAGGTAGATGGCCGCACCCGCCATGTCATCGGGCCGGCCGATGCGTTTGAGCGGCGCATCGGCCGCGATCTGCTCACCGAAGGCGTCGAGGGTGGCGGCCATCATTTTGCTCTGGAACGGTCCCGGGGCGATGGCGTTGACGGTGATGGTGGGAGCCAGTCGTTTGGCCAGATGACGGGTGAGCTGGTGCACGGCGGCCTTGCTGGCCGAGTATGCATACGTCTCGAGCACGGGAACCCGAATGCCGTCGATGGAGCCGATGTTGATGACCCGGGCGGGCTCATCGACGGTGCCCGCGGCCTCGAGGAGCGGGACCAGGAACTTGGTGAGATGGAAGACACCTTTCACGTTGAGGGCGAGCACCTTTTCGAATGCGGTGTCGTCGAACTCGGCCAACGGGGCTCCCCAGGTGGCGCCGGCGTTGTTCACCAGTATGTCCAGGCGGTCGACCCGGGACGCCATCTCCTCGGCCAGAAGGCGGCATCCGGCCTCGGTGGACAGGTCGGCCGGGATGCCGATGCAGGCGCCCTTGGCGGACAGTTCGGCCGCCACCTCGGCGCAGGCATCGGCCTTGCGCGAGGAGATGGTCACGGCGGCGCCGGCCTCGACGAACCCTTCGGCGATCATCCTTCCGATGCCCCGGGTGCCGCCGGTGACGAGGGCTGTCTTGCCCGCGATGGAAAAGAGGTCGGAAGCGCTCACGCGCCCATTGTGGACCGGTACGTCAGGGCACGGCCAATGCGATGGCGCTGCGCAGGACGACGTCGGCGCCGACGCGCAGTGACGCGTCCTCCACGGAGAACGTGGGGCTGTGGTGGATACCACTCGTCCCGTCGGGGCTGGCCCCGCCGACGAAGAAATAGCACCCCGGGAGATGCTTGAGGAATTCGCTCACGTCGTCGCTCGGTGACGACGGCGGCATGCGCAGGACGTGATCCGGTCCGAGAAGTCCCTGCGCCACGGCCTCGACCAGATCGGTCACGGGACCGTCGTTGACCACCTGGGGCGTGTGCTCGGGCATTTCGAGGTCGACGCGTACCCCGTGTGCGTCGCCGACGGCGTGGCAGACGGCGCGCAGGCGGTCGACCGCCTCCCGACGCTGCTCCTCGGTGAAGGTGCGCAGCGTGCCCGAGACGACGGCGGTGGTGGGGACCACGTTGACCGCGGTGCCGGCGGAGAGCATGCCGGCGCTGCAGACGCAGTTGGCACCCTCGTAGGTCAACCCTTGCGCCACCGTCCCCAGGCGGGTCACCAGGTCGGCCGTCGCCTTGATCACGTCGCCGGTGGCGCTCGGGATGGCGCCGTGCCCACCTGGACCCGAGAGCGTGATGCGCAGGGAGTGAGCCTCGGACATGGCGATGCCGCCGCGCAACGCCACCACCCCGGTGGGGATCTGCGAGGTCACATGGAATCCGACCAGCCGCGCCCCGGTCATGAGGTCGAGGGCGCCGCCCTCCACCATCCGCCGGGCCCCGCAGAGTGCTTCCTCGGCCGGCTGGAAGAGGAAGATGTAACGGCCCGGTAGTTCCTGGCGGTGCTGGCTGAGCACGTGGGCCACACCGAGGAGCGAGGCCACGTGGACATCGTGCCCGCACGCGTGCATGATGCCGTCGACATCGGAGCGGAAGGGCTTGGCCGCGCCCTCGTGGATGGGCAGGGCGTCGATGTCGGCCCGCAGGACGACGGGACGACCCGGCAGCCCACCGTCGAGAGCGAAGATCCCGCCGGTCTCGGTGACCCGGTCGAGCTCGCCGATGTCGAACGCCGCCATGCGGTCACGGATCAACGAGGTCGTCGCGTGCTCCTGGAAGGCCAGCTCGGGCCGGCGGTGGATGGCGCGGCGGGTGTCCACCATCTCGTCGAAGACGCCGTCGACCGAGGCCGGGGTGATGGGGCCGGTCATCGGGCGCCCATCGGGTCAGCGGCTCAGGAGGTCGCGGGCGATGTGGGTCACCTGTATCTCATCTCGCGGGCGAGCTGCTCGACCCGGAACTCGGCCATGTAGCCGTTTCCGCCGAAGAGCTGCACTGCGTCCATGGCGACCTCGGAGGCGGCCTGGGCCGAGTAGAGCTTCATGGCCGAGGCCTCCGCCAGGGTGAGGGCCTTGCCGGCCGCGCTCATCTCGATGTGGCGGAAGACGAGGTTCTCCACGTTGAGCCGGGCGATCTCCATGCGGGCCAACTTGAGCTGGATGAGCTGGAACTCCGAGATCGGGCGATCCCAGAGCATGCGGTCCTTGGCGTACTGCACCGAGAGCTTCAGGCACTCCTCGATGAGCCCGAGGGCCATGGCCGCCACGCCGGCGCGCTCGGTGACGAAGTTTCCTTTGGCACTCTCGCTGCCGTCCCGCCCGTCCGGCCGTCCCTCGGTCTCGCCGAGGAGCCGGTCCTGGCCGACCCGGACATCGGTCAGGAAGATCTCACCGGTGGGCGAGGAGTGCAGGCCCATTTTGCGAAACGGTTTGGACTGCTCGAGCCCGGGCATCCCCGAGTCGAGGATGAAGGTGAGCACGCGACGCTGCCGCAGCGGGGTGTCGCTCCCGTCGTCCAGCTTGGCGTAGTAGACGATCGTGTCCGCGTACGGCCCGTTGGTGATGAAGGTCTTGCTCCCGTTGAGGATGTAGTCGTCACCGTCGCGCCGCGCGGTCGACGTCATGCCGCCCAGGGCATCGGAGCCTGAGTTCGGCTCCGTGATCGCCCAGGCGCCGATCGTCTCCAACGTGAGCAGATTGAGCCCCCAGCGCTCCATCTGCGCCGGCGTGCCGCCCTTCATGATGGTCCCGGCGGCCAGCCCGGTGCTCACCCCGAGCGCGGTGACGATCCCGGGGCAGTAGTGGCACAGCTCAATGATCGGGATCAGGGTCATCGCCGCATTGCCGCCGCCCTCGGGGCGGGCCGGGCGCGCCGCGCCGGAGAGCTTGCGCTCCAGTTGGCGTTTGAACCCGTCCCGGGCGATCGAGTCGAGGCCGAAGGTCTTGTAGAGCTTGCGGATCACCTCGTACGGCGGCGTGTCCCCGTGCTCGAGCTCTTCGACGTTCGGCTTGATCTCCTCCTCGACGAATCGACGTACGGCGTCGCGGATCGCCACCTGCTCTTCCGACCATTCGAACATGACCTACCTCCCGCGCTCGGTCGACGACCCCACCCGGCGCACTCAGGCGTCGGCGATGCGGTACAGGGTGTTGCTGTCGGTGTGGCTCAAGTGCTCGGACAGTTTGCCGTGCTCAATGAGCGACACCTCCTCGTAGGAGAAGACCCCGTCCTCGCTCACGTCGATGCTCACCTCGTAGCGGACGGTACGCGCCTGTGCGGCCAGGAACTGGTTGGACAGGATCCCGTAGGTCTCTGAGCCCGCCACCGACTCCAGGGTGTACGTGGTGGCGTCGGGAGCCACCAGCCCTCCGGCGATCAGGGCCGAGCCTCTCGGGATGAGGAAGCACCGCATCACCTGCCCGTCGGCGGCGTCCCACAACCAGTAGCCCACCTCGGTGTGGAACGGGTTCTCCTCGGTTCCCCTCCACGCCGCCATGCGGTAGTCGAGGCCGTAGAGCGTCTGGATGCCGTTCTCGACGGGCCCGAAGGGCTTGAGCTCGGTGTGCTCGCGGTAGGGCGTGAGACCGACGCTGCCCTTCTCGTTGGAGTAGGCGACGTCCTCGCCCCTGTCGCCTTCCCAGATTCCTGCCAACCGGGCCAGCGGCCCCCATTCAGGTCCAGCGCTCACTGATGCTCCTTGTTCTCGCCGACTGGTCAGAGCCAACCTTAGGGGTTCACTGCCGCATGATGGGCCACGGCGATGGACCGGACCACCCGGGGTGCGGTGGACAGGACACCCAGGGCGCTCAGCCCCGCAACAATGGCGAACACCACGCCGACGGGTGTCGAAACCATGAGCCCGAGGATCGTCAGCGTCGCACCGACGATCGTCCCGACGTAGAGCAACCAGTAGCGCAGCACCATCGCCCGGTTGGGATCGCCGTACGCCAGGCAGTCCCGAATGGCCTGATAGGGCATCCACAGGTTGACGATGGGGATGAACCAGAAGGCGACCCCCCATCCGGGCGAGCGCTTCGCCGGGAGCCCCATCGCCCGGGCGGCGGTGGCCGCCCGGAACTGCCACACGCACTCCACGACGATGGCGGCGATGGCGAACAGGGCGAGGATCGTCGAGAGCCCGCCCAAGGAGTCGGGCGCGGTCGGGGTCGGCACCGTCTGGTGGTTCTGGGCGGCGTTCAAGGCCACGTGGAACTGGTGGCCGAAGTTCCGCCACTGCGACGCACTGGCCACCCAGGCGATCACGTCGACCAGGGTGACGAGGGCGGGGAACGTTATGGCGAAACGGGCCAGGGGGGTGATCCGGAGCTCCTGTCCCACCAAGTCCCGGGCGTCGCGGGGCGCCGGCACCCACGGCTGGGGCGCGCCGTACGCGGGGGGAGGCGGCGGGAGGCCCGAAGGGGAGGCCGACGGCGCCGGGGGCGGGGGAGGGACGGAGGGCAGGACCGTGGCCTCCGTCCAGGCATAGCCGTCCCACCATCGCTGCCCGGGCCCGCCTGCGGGATCGGCGTACCACCCCGGGGGCGCGCCCGGGTATCCGGCCGAATCGTCGCTCACCGGGCCATTCTCTCAAACCACCGGGGGCGCGGTGGACCGCCCTGGCGCGGCGGCGCCGGGCCCGCGGCCTCAGAACACCAGGGCGGCGACCGTGGTCAGGGCGGAGATATGCGCGTCGACTCCCTCCAGCCCGGCCCGCATGGTGTTGACCGAAACGTGGCTGGCTCCCGCCCCGCGCCAGCGCTCCGCGTGCTCGGCGACGCGCTCGGGGCCCCCGGCGTTGTAGTCCACCCGCCCCTCGAAGGCGATGGTGGAGGGATCGCGTCCGACCTCGCGTGCGCCCTCGGCAACGGCCTCGAGGGCCTCGTCGAGGCCCCCGCCCGGCCGGGCCATGGGAAACCAGCCGTCGGCGATGCGTCCGACCCGGCGGAGCGCCGCGGGAGCGAACGCGCCGATCCAGATGGGGATGGGGCGCTGGACGGGCAGTGGGGCCAGCCCGGCCGCCGTGATGTGGTGAAAGCGGCTGTCAACGGTCACACTCTCTTGCGTCCAGAGCTGGCGCAGCACGCCCACCTGCTCCTCCAAGAAGGCGCCCCGGTCGGCGAACGAGTGACCGAGTGCCTCGTACTCCACGCGATTCCACCCGATGCCGAGCCCGAGCCGGAATGTCCCACCGCACAGGATGTCGAGCTCCGCCGCCTGCTTGGCCAGCAAGGCGGTCTGGCGCTGGGGCCCGATCAGGATCGAGGTGACGAAGCGCAGCTCCGTGAACCCGGCGAGATACGAGAAGAGCATCAACGGCTCATGGAAGGTGTCGTGGACGTCGTAGGGCCCGCCGATGTCACCGTGCACTGCCGTGTCGGCACCCAGCACGTGGTCGTAGGCCGCCAGGTGGGCGTAGCCCAGGTCGGCGACCGCCTGCCCGTACGCGCGCACCGCCCCGCGGTCGCCTCCCAGCTCGGTCTGCGGGAACACCACTCCAATCTCCATGGAGCCAGTGTGCCCCGTGATGCCTTAGCGTGGTGTCGTGAAAGTACGCATTTTCGTCGAACCTCAGCAGGGCGCCACCTACGAGCAGCTGCTCGCGGTGGCCCGGGCGACCGAGGAGGGCGGCTTCGACGCCTTCTTCCGTTCCGATCACTACCTGTCGATGGGCGGCGACGGGCTGCCCGGACCCACCGACGCCTGGGTCACCCTGGCCGCACTGGCCCGGGAGACCAGCCGCATCCGGCTGGGCACGCTGGTGAGCTCGGCCACCTTCCGCTGGCCCGGGGTTCTGGCGATCACCGTGGCCCAAGTGGACGCCATGAGTGGGGGCCGGGTCGAGCTCGGGCTGGGTACCGGTTGGTACGACGGTGAGCACACGGCGTACGGGATCCCGTTCCCGGCGCTGGGCGAGCGTTTCGAGCGCCTCGAGGAGCAGCTGGCGATCCTCACCGGGTTGTGGTCGACGCCGGTCGGCGAGAAATTCTCGTATTCCGGCGCGCACTACAGCTTGGCGGACAGCCCGGCCCTGCCGAAGCCGTTCCAAAAACCGCGTCCTCCGCTCATCCTGGGTGGCGCCGGGGCCAAACGCACGCCCCGGCTCGCCGCCGCCTACGCCGACGAGTTCAACGTTCCCTTTCACGGGGTGGCGGACACGCAAGCCCAGTTCACCCGGGTGCGGGAGGCATGTGCGCGCCGCAACCGGGACCCGGCCAGTCTCACGCTCTCGGCGGCCCAGGTTGTCTGTTGCGGTGCAGACGAGGCCGAAGTCGCGGCCCGGGCCCGGGCCATCGGTCGGGAGGTCGACGAGCTGCGCACCAACGGCGCGGCGGGCACGCCCGACGAGGTGGCGGCGCGCCTGCGAGAGCTGGAGGCCGCCGGTGCCGGAACCGTCTACCTCCAGGTGCTCGACCTCGACGATCTCGATCACCTGCAGCTCCTCAGCGAACGCGTGCTGCCGAATCTCGGCTGATGCGCACGAGCAGAGGGTCTGGCGGAGCCGCCGCCGGGCGGCTCAGCGCGCGCGTTCGGGGACTCGTGGCAGGGTAGGACCGGACGCCGCGGTGTGCGATGGCGCGGTGTGCGGGAGTCCGATCAGGGCGACCGTGTCCCCGCCGACCGCGACGCAGCGTTGCGTCGTCGGGCAGGACAACCCGGTCAGGGCCAGCGGTGTGTACTCGGTCGCCGACGCGGTGAAGTGGGCGCCCCCGTTGCTGCTGTGTGCCACTGCGCCCGTGCCGACCGCCGGCGTGCCGATCCAATTCGTTCCCACCATGGCGCAGATCGACCGGGAAGGGCAGTCGATCCCGAAGATGTCGTCGATGGGTTCTGCGCCCGCCGCACGGGTCCAAGTATGCCCACCGTCGTCGCTGGTGAGAAGCGCTCCTTGCGCCGGGATGGGGGCGCTGACGGTGGTCGACGTCGTGCCCACCGCCAGGCAGGAACTGATGGTCGCGCAGGCCGCGCCTTGCAGCAGACCGGTCCCGGAGGGAACGGCGGTGGCAGTCCACGTGACCCCGCCGTCGGTGCTGATCGCGATGGCGCCTTGCCCGTGGCCCGCCGTCGTGGCGGTGAAGCCCGTCACCAGGCAGGCGGCGCCCGCCACACACGAGAGATCCCCGGCGTCCAAGAACCCGGGTGGGAGGTCGCCCTCGCGTTCCCATGTATGCCCGAAGTCGGTCGAGTGGGCCGACCAGAAGGTCGTGCCGTCACTGGCGATGGCGGTGCAGTCTTTTGCGCCCGCGCACTCGACACCAGTGACCACGACGGCGCCGTCGGGGACGGAGGCCTGGGCCCAGGTGGAGCCGGCATCGTCCGTGGTGAGCACGACGCCCGCCGTTCCCGTGCCGCTCAGGCCGACGGCCATGCAGAGCCGGTCACTGGGACACGAGATTGCGGTGAGTGCGGGAGCCGGCGTGAGCGTCAGCGGCTGCCCGGTCCAGGTCTCCCCGCCGTCGACTGTGGCATCGATCACCGTGGCCGGCGGCGGGGGCACTGAAGAGGTCGTGCCGGTGGCACCGGTAGGCCCGGGAGCGCCGACCGCCCAACAGTGGGTGGGTCCGGCGCAGGTCACGGCGTCGAGTTGGCCGGTCCCGGCCGGGGCAGGTTGGCCCACGACGGCCGGGGCCCCGTTTTGCTGGCCGAGGACGCGGGGCTCGCCCGGGGCCTTCGAGGCCGGCGCCGTCGTGCATGCGGCCGCGGTCAGCCCCAGTGTCACCAGCACCGCGACCCGATGGGGACCGCCGGGTCGCCGGGCGCGCCAGAGTGGCCGTGAAAGGATGGATGGCACCGCGCAAGGACAATAGCGGTGGGTTCGCAGAATCTCCGTGCACCTTTGGCTACCCTCGCTTCCGTGGACTGGGTCGATCTGCTGATCATCGTGTTGATGCTGTTGGCAGCGGTCCAGGGGCTCCGGCTCGGTGCCCTCGTGCAACTCCTGACCTTCGCCGGCTTCTGGTTGGGACTGTTGCTCGGCACGCTCGTGTGGGTGCACGCTCTGGCGTTCATCCACCACGCCAACGAACGTGCCGGCATCACCGTCGTCGCAGTCTTCCTCACCGCGGGAGCGCTGGCCGTCCTCGGCCGCACGTTGGGGAGCTACAGCACTACGACGCTCCGCCGCCTCCGCCTCGGCTCCGTCGACGCCGTGCTCGGGGTGGGAGTGGCGGTGGTCGCGGTCCTGCTCTCTTCGTGGCTCGTGGCCAGCGTGATCTCCTCGCCCAACAGCCGGTTCACATGGCTCAGTTCCGCCGTGGCCCGCTCCGACATCCTCCACTCGGTCGATCGCGTGCTCCCCCAGGTGCCCCCGGTGTTCACAGACCTGCAGAACTACCTCAACGAGCAGGGCTTTCCCCAGGTCTTCTCCACCCTGACCCCCCCCTCGACGGGATCCGTCTCCACCCCGGACGACGCGGCCACCCGCTCCCTGGCGGCACCGGCGATCCTGTCGACGGTCAAAGTCCTCGGAGCCGCCTGCGGCGACGAGCAGGAAGGATCAGGCTTCGTGGTGGGCCATGGCCTGGTGGTGACCAACGCCCACGTGGTGGCGGGCGAGAGCGCCACCCAGGTCGTCGTCGACGGATCGTCCTACGCCGCGACGGTCGTGCTGTTCGATCCCAAGTTCGACCTGGCAGTTCTGCGCACCGCCGCACCTCTGGGCCCCGTTCTGCCCATCGACTCCGACCAGGTCCCCCGGGGAACGCAGGCGGCGATCCTCGGCTACCCGGAGGACGGACCTCTCACCACCGGCGCGGCCGGCGTCACGGCCGAGGTCACCGCAGTCGGGCGCGACATCTACAACCAGGGAGCCGTAACGCGGGGCGTCTACGCACTCGACGCCACCGTCCGCCCGGGCAATTCCGGTGGACCGGTGGTCATCGCCGGCGGGGAAGTGGTGGGCGTGGTCTTCTCGCGCTCCACGGTCTACTCCAACGTGGGTTATGCATTGACGTCTCCGGGCGTCCTGGCCCGGGTCAGGGAGGCCGCGTTGCGGCAAGCACCCGTGAGCACCCAGAAGTGCGCCAGCGCGTGAGAAGGGCAGAATGAGACCATGGTTACGCAGCGCATAGAGGACTACGCCGTGATCGGCGACCTGCACACGGCCGCCTTGGTGGGCCGCAACGGCTCGGTCGACTGGCTCTGCCTGCCGCACTTCGACTCCCCGTCGTGCTTCTCCCAGCTGCTGGGGGACGAATCGCACGGATTCTGGCAGTTGGCCCCGGCCGGCGGCGAGGAGGCGATTGTGGCGACCCGGCGCAGTTACCGGAAGGACTCGCTGGTCCTCGAGACCGAGTTCGACACGCCCACCGGGACGGTGCGGATCACCGACTGCATGCCGATGCGCGACACACACCCCCACGTCGTGCGTCTCGTCGAGGGCGTGGCCGGCACCGTCGACATGCACATGGAACTCACCGTGCGGTTCGACTACGGGGAGATCGTGCCGTGGCTCACGTCGACCGACGGGTTGATCCGCATGACGGCGGGCCCCGACGCCGTGGCGCTGTGGCACCTGGTCGATCCCGTCGGCCACGACTTGCACACCGTGGCCGACTTCACCGTGCGCGAGGGGCAGCGCTTCCCCTTCACGTTCGTCTGGTACCCCTCCCACGAGCAGCCCCCGCCTCCGCTCGACGCCTACTACGCCATCAACCTGACGGACGCCTACTGGAAGGAGTGGGCCGCCCGCTGCACCTACGACGGCCCGTACCGCGAGGCGGTGGTGCGCTCGCTCATCACGTTGAAGGCCCTGACCTACGAGCCCACCGGCGGCATCGTGGCCGCCGCCACGACCTCATTGCCGGAGGCGGTCGGCGGGTCCCGCAACTGGGACTACCGCTATTGCTGGCTGCGCGACGCCACCCTCACCCTCGAGTCGCTCATGCGCGGGGGTTACTTCGACGAGGCGATGGCCTGGCGCGACTGGCTGCTGCGCGCCGTGGCCGGTGACGTGTCACGCCTGCAGATCATGTACGGCCCGGCGGGCGAGCGCCGGCTGGACGAATGGGAGGCCTCGTGGCTCCCCGGGTACGAGGACTCCGCTCCGGTACGCATCGGCAACGCCGCCTCGGGGCAGTTCCAGCTCGACGTCTACGGAGAGGTCATGTCGGCGCTCTACGCCTCCGCCCACAGCGAGGGCGTGCAGAGCAGGGCCGCCTGGGCGCTGCAGACGCAGCTGGTCGACTTTCTCCGGACCGGCTGGAACGAGCCTGACGACGGGATCTGGGAGGTGCGCGGCCCGCGCCGACATTTCACGCACTCCAAGGTGATGGCCTGGGTGGCGGTCGACCGGGCGGTCAAGACGCTGGAAGAGTGGCCCGACCTCGAAGGTCCCCTGGAGGAATGGCGTGAGCTGCGCCACGAGATCTTCACCGAGGTGTGCGAGAAGGGGTACAACAAGGACATCGGCGCCTTCACGCAGTACTACGGCTGCGACCAACTCGATGCCAGCGTCCTCATGATCCCCCTGGTGGGATTCTTGCCACCCTCTGACCCCCGGGTGGTCGGCACGGTCGAAGCCGTCGAGAAGGGGCTGCTCGAAAACGGGTTCGTGCTGCGCTATCGCACCGCCGACGACGGGGCGGTCGACGGGCTGACCGGTCGAGAGGGCGCCTTCCTCGCCTGTTCGTTCTGGCTGGTCGACTGCCTGCACATGATCGGGCGGACCAAAGACGCCGAGAAGCTGTTCGGGCGTTTGCTCGCTCTGCGCAACGACCTCGGCCTCCTCTCGGAGGAGTACGACCCCATCGGGGGCCGGCTGGTCGGCAATTTCCCCCAGGCCTTCTCCCACGTGTCCCTGGTCAACTCGGCCTGCCGCCTCACCGGACACGACGCGCTGGCCACCGGGCCCGAGGAGTCCTCGCGACGCCGGCGCGTCGTCGATCACACCATCTCGCTGCTGCCCGCCATGTCCCGGCCGCCCAGGCGCAAGCGGCCAAAGGTCACCGAGCGTCGTAGGGCCGCGACCGGCTGAAGTGGAAGGATCACGCATGAAGGCACTCACCGTCATACCGCTCAAGGCCGGGTCGGCCGAGCTCTCCGACGTGGACGATCCCCCGGAAACAGACGGACCCGTGCTGGTGGAGACACTGGCGATCGGGATCTGCGGCACGGACGCCGAGATCCTTTCGGGCGCCTACGGGTGGCCGCCACCCGGTCGCGAGCGGCTGGTGCTCGGGCACGAGTCCATTGGCCGCGTGCTCGAGGCGCCGGACGGGGCGCCGGTGAAAAAGGGCGATCTGGTCGTCGGCATCGTCCGCCGACCCGATCCGGTCCCCTGTGCGAACTGCGCCGTCTTGGAGTGGGACTTCTGCCGGAACGGGCAGTACACCGAGCGCGGCATAAAGCAGCACGACGGCTACCTGTCGGAGCGGTACCGGATCACACCGGACTTCGTGGTCAAGGTCAACCCCGCGCTGGGGATCCTCGGGGTCCTGCTGGAGCCCACCAGCGTGGTGGCCAAGGCGTGGGAGGAGGTCGACCACGTGGGGGGCCGGGCCCACTGGGATCCCAAGACGATCCTGGTGACGGGGGCCGGGCCCATCGGCCTGCTCGCCGCGCTCATCGGTGTCCAACGCGGTCTCGACGTCCACGTGCTCGACCAGATGACCACGGGTGTCAAGCCCGACCTCGTGCGCGACCTGGGCGCGACGTATCACACGGGAGCCGTGGCCGATGCCGTTCCCGAGCCCGATGTGGTGATCGAGTGCACCGGCGTGGCCTCCCTCGTCCTCGATGCCATGACGCACGTCGGCATCGGTGGGGTCGTCTGTCTCACCGGGGTGTCGTCGGGCGGCCACACCCTCAACCTCGACGAAGGTGCGCTGAACCGCAGCATGGTGCTGGAGAACGTCGCCGTGGTGGGGTCCGTCAACGCCAACCGGCGTCATTATGAGGCCGCG
>JBEKWB010000061.1:0-31631 GCA_049513455.1 Acidimicrobiales bacterium | reverse complement strand
TGAACTTCCGGCAAGAGGGTGGGGCCATCACCTCCACCAGCAGAGTCGGAGCGAGGGTCAGCCGATGAGCCCGAGCTCACGAGCCCGGCTGACCGCTTCGGCGCGGCTGTGAACCCCGAGCTTCTTGTAGGCGCGTTCAGCTCGTTCCTTCGCCGCAGACCGGGAGATCCCCAACTTGTCGGCGATCACCGCGAAGGTCAACTTCGTGGGCAGGTAGCGGAGGACCCGCTCTTCAGCCATGGTGATCGATGCTGCTCTGGCGGTGGCGGCGGCTTCGGCGAGAGCCTCCGCAGCCGCTTCGTCGGCCGCAGCGACGATGAGGCCGGCGGCGTTCAGGGCCTCAACGGCCTCATGGGCGGCTGCCTCCTCCACGAGTCCTGCGGTGATCAGCGCTCGGATGGCGTCAGCGGAGGCGGCGGAGCGAATCGCTTCCGAGGCGGCGATCTCCTCGGCTGCCTGGGTACCTGCCGCCATCGCCAGGAGCGTGGCGCGGACTTCCGCAGCCTGCGCTGCCGCGATCACCTCGGCAGCCTCCTCCATCGCCGCGACCTCAGCCCCAACGAGCAACCCGGACTCGGATGTGAGGAAGCCCTCGCCCAACAGCGCGCCCCCGGTCTCGGCGATAGCGTCGAAGAGCGGTTGCGCCCAGCTGTGCTCGATGAGCAGGAATGCGAGCGCCGTCCCGGGCAGCAGGGACTCGGCCAGTGCCCATGCGTCGGCCGGATCGAATCCCGGCAAGCCTTCGCCCACCGGTGATCCCACAAGACCAGTGCCGTCAAGAGGGACGATGCTCGCCAGCAGAGCGCCAAAGTCCTCGTCATCGCCCACAACCAACCGCTGGATCGTGCCGTCCTCGTTCTTCGCGATGAAGAGCATGTCGAGAAGCCGCAAGACTCCTCGGCCCTGTAGTCGATCGACCTCAACCAGGACCCGACCCTCGAAGTCGGCACCGGGACCGAAGCTCACGGCGATTACCTGCAACGGACCGGCCATCTTTCGACCTCCCCTAAGCGATTGTCGCGAATCGTAATGGCTCTCTCGCGCCGTTGGGGAGCAAGTGCGCTGGGGGCACTGGGTCCGCAGGTGGTGTGTGGCCCGGGCAGGTTGGCGTCATAATCGGTCCGAGCGTGAGCAGCTGGGAAAAAATGTGGAGACGTGGACAACGATCAATCAGAGTATCCCCGAATGTGCGACCAGACTTCACTGGTCTGCATGGCAGAAGTGCCGTTCAGCCACGCCCGAGTCCGGCGTACTGGGACAGGGGGCTTGCCCCGGGGCCAATCTCACTCACCTCGTGGATGAGCGACGACGCGTTTGATTCTTCAACGCGGCAATCCAGACAACGAACACAACGAATGCACTCATGAACGCCAGGAGCTTGTGATCCTTGTGCAGGACGCCCCAATTCAGTAATTGATTGAGGGCAATCAGAAAAAGATAGCCTATTGTCGCGAGTACGACGCCCCGCGCGAGCCCACCCGGAGGGAGTTCGTCTCTACTCTTGAGTGCGTAGCCGATAGCGACCACGCCCAGGCCGGCACCCCACACAAAGCCGGCAGCTCCGTAGATCGGCCATGGCATGGCAGACGCTGCCTCCAGATAAGCAAGCAACAGCCCAGCCACGATCACCCAACGCAGGACTCTCTTGGCGGTGTCTCCTCTCATCAGGACTTATGACCTTGGCGCAGTGCCAACAGACCCATCGGTGCTGCTCATCTTGCGCCCCTGGCGATTACGAGCTCAGCGTCCATCCGTTTCATCATCACTGATCGGAAAAGCAACTGACAATCAGGGATCACCCTAGGGATAATCAGGGATCACCCTCACGCGACTTCACCGCCTGGGATTGTCTGCGGATTACGGGCGGGCAGACCTGTGCCTCACTCCCGCGACGGGGATACCCCCAAGGGAACGTTGTGCCCGTGGATCGGGGACACCTGCTGTCTCGGCCGACCTTCCCCTGCGAGAACCGTCACCCGTTGGGGCATATGGAACGTCGGCTTGCCAAATCCGGCTCAGCGGGCGGGCCACGACCAGGGAGGTTCGTCGAGTCCTCGCTGGCCCAGAATCTTGGTCTCTCCGCCTTCCTTCACGAGCTCCACAATCTGTGCGGATACCCCTACGCCGTCTTTCCGACTGAGGCCTTCGACCAGAGTTTCGGCGTGGGTAACGACGATGATTTGCGCGTTTTTCGGCGCCACCTGGATGAGAGTGGCCAGCGGTGCGAATAGGTCGCGGTGCAGACTCGTCTCGGGCTCATTGAGTACGAACAGGGCCGGTGGGCGGGGCGATAGAAGGGCGGCAACCAACAAGAGATAACGGAGCGTGCCATCGGATAGCTCGACGCTGCCCAGTGGGCGTAGAAGTCCCGGTTGGTGCAGCGCGACCTCAAATCGGGACGCGGGATCTCGGTCCCCGCCTTGACTGCCGGGATAGACGATCTCGAGGCGACTGCCGGGGAACGCGCGATCGATCACTTCCGCCAGTCTGTCGCTCGCACCGTTTTCGATAATGGTCTGCAATGCCGCTGCGAGGTCCGCGCCATCTGCGCTGAGTATCGGTGTCCGGGTTCCCGGTTGACTGGCGCGGGCCGGCGCCGTCACATCCGTTCGAAAGTGATCGTAGAAGCGCCACGAGCGCAGCTGCTCACGGATCACCAACACCTCGGGTGCCTGCTCAGGGACGCCGAGCTCGCTGAGCATGCTGTCATAGGGGCGTAGCCGGTGATCGATGATCCTCCATGACCCTTGAGCGTCGCGAACCTTGACGATGCTTCCGACCCGCTCGGTGAGGACGGTCGACGAACGGAGTTGAGGACCGTGCCAGATACTCTCGGCCTTGATTTCGGGATCGAGAAGAAACGCGGTCCCCCTACCGAGGGCGGGCAGGCCTAAACCAACGGCGTAGCCGAACTCCTCGCCGCCAAAGCCGAGTTTGAGGCCGATCGGTGCCGCACGCTTATGAGTCCCCTGAGTTGGATAGCCACGTCGCTTGGCGCCACTCGACCCCGCCTCGGGACCTGCCCAGTTGTGGGACATGTCGGCCAACAGTCTTAACGCTCGATACAAGCTTGACTTGCCGGTTCCATTGGCACCCGTCACCACATTGATGCCTTTAAGCGGCATGACGAGTCGACGAATCGACCGGTAGTTTTCAATAGCGAGGGTGCTGGTCATGGCGGCCGCACTCACTCAGCGATTGTTGACACGAAAGCAAGGGCGAGCTTGATCAAATCCATGCGAAGAGGCTAGGCCGGATCGGCATGATGGTAGAAGAGCCGAGGAAGAAGGTACCCGCCTATGATCCACCAGATTGGCGTAAGAGCCGACAACCTCCAACGGACCAGCCTGGCTCCCGTGGCACTGAAGTCGCTCGGCGGTCTGCGCGTACTCGACAGCGTGCCGTTCTTGACTTGCCTAGGTCATCGTTTGATTACCACGAATCCGGCGTACCGTGGCACCCCGTCATCCTTGGCAGGCCCCTCGTGATGACGCCAAACTGCATGGATGAGCCGAGATATCACGATGCTTCCGCGAGTGGTCGAGTCGCCAGAAGGAAAGCCAGTTCGAGCAGAGGCTGCGGATAACCAACGGTTGATGGCAGAGATCCTGGACGACACTTCGTGCTGGACCCCCGAGCTCGCCAAGTTCACGACTGAGGTGTTCGACGCCATGGCCGAGAACTGGGTGGACGAACGAGGAGGCTATCGGGCGGCACCGCTTGTGGATGCCCTCGATCGCGGCTGTCCCCCCTCGATCGGACGTTGCTTGGAGATCGGAAGCGGTACGGGTGTCCTGACGCCCTACCTGCAGGAACTCTGGGGCGACATCGTGTGCGTTGACCTCTCAATGGAGATGATGTCACGACGGCGCATGGGTCGTCAGGTCCAGGCCGATGCCAGCAGGCTCCCGTTCCCCGAGGGTTCGTTCGACGTGGTCGTCATGGGTGATGCTCCACTCTTCGCCACCGAGATGGTGCGGGTTCTCTCCCCGGAGGGCACCTTGATCTGGTCAAACGCGCTCGGGCAGGGGGCTCCCTACTACGTGCCGACCGTCGACCTGTGGGATGCGTTGGTCCGTGCAGCCCCGCGCTCAAAGTGGTCAGCAGTAGAGAGCGAGGCTCTCTGGGGAAGCTGGGTCGTGTTCGGTAGATCTCAGGTGGACTGCCCGTAAGCCAGCGATCCACTCGTGTCGAACCGCGGCCCACGTCCCGATGCGTTTGGGGATAGGTCAGCCCAGCGAAGGTGAAGGCTGACTGGTCCGTTTAGTCCAATGGGCTTGGATACACCAGCGCGGCAATCACACCGCCGCCATTGACCGGTGGTCCAAGCACGACTGACGTCGTGTTCTCGGTGGGGTTGAACCACATGGCGGAGATCCCCGAGCCGCAGCCCACAGTGGCCTGCAGGGCAAGGCGGCTCCCGTCCGTCCCAACCACGACCACACTGGAGCCGCTATCAACATCAGGTACCGTCACTTCTGCTGAGGTGCCGTTGGCCTGGAGCTCACCCAGAAAGAGGGAACCGCACGCACCGGCACTCTGCAAGTACACGTTCTTGCCGACCTCCCAGGCGTTCAGGTCCCCGTAATCGGGGGGCACGGGAGGTGCGGTGAGGGTCGTCACCGCAGCCCCCGAGATCGGCACCTCATAGAGCTGTGCTGAGCTATCGGTGGTGCTACACGATGCCAGGGCAACTCCGGTGGCCCACCACCGGGTGACGGTGCAGTTGGTGGCGCCGGCCACCGGCAGCTGCGACACGAGTGTGCCGTCGTTCCCGACCAGGGCGAGCCCCTTGGCGGCTCCCATGACGAGCTGGGTGCCGTCGGGGCTGGACAGAACGGACCCGTCGAATGCCCCTACCTGGCTGAAGTTTGTGGGGTATGCCTGCTGCAGCGAACCGTTCATGCTGTAGCGCTGCAATGTCGTGGTTGTCGGCGTCGAGGCGGTCGATGATGTCGCCAGGACCGCCAGACCCGTGGGACGTGTGTAGCTGACGTCGCCGTGCAGCGCGAACTGATTGCCCGTCTGCCCTGTGGTGAGGTCGATCTGGGTCACCGTGGTCTGGGATCCGTTAACCGTGGTCAATAGGGCCCGGCGTCCGTCCCCGGACCAGCCGGCCAGCGATGACGGAGCCGGTGGGGCCAGCGTGGCCACCAGGTAGCGGCCGCCGAGTGGATCGACGAGGAAAAGCGTCGTCGTTTCCTGGGACGTAGGTACGTCCCCGGCCGGCAGCGGTCCCGCTCCGGCACCGGAGTCGGGGCCCCAAAGTGCCAGTAACCAACCCGATCCGACCTGTGCCCAGGGGATGGCCGAGACAGCGCCCTGGGCCCCCATGGGCAGCGGCGGGGGCACGGTGGTCGTGGTGGAGCGCGTCGTTCCCCGCTTGGCCGAAGTGGCGGTGGGGGTCGACGAGCAAGCAGCGAGAATCAACAACAGCATCACGCCCCCCAGAACAGCGATTCTCGGCCGCATTCGCACTCTCCCGGTCTGTTAGGCACATAGTCGCACACCGGGCGATCCGCCTCGGTGCAAGCTGGGCCCGTCCTTCTTCCCAGATGACGGTAACTCCTGGGTCCCCTGGTGAGCCCGTGGGCTAGATCCATCTGACCCCCGGTCGGCGTATGGAGGCACCCGGAGGCGAGTCAAACTCCTGCCACAGATTCAGTGCTTCGAACTGGAGGCCCCATCCCGAGCCCGGCATGAAGAACGGGGGCAGGCTCTGTTGCGGGATCTGACTCGTCCAGTCGGGCAATGGCCGAGCCTCCAAAGGCGTCGGTTGCTGGCGTAGAGTGTGGCCACGGACAATTGGAGGCGTGACCTCATTTGGCTAATACGACTGGAATTGATCCAACGTGGTGGTTGACGCCACAGAACAGCGGGGCGGATGCGCATCCCTTAGGCAGGCACCACCCATACGCCCGTCCGGTCCATGGTGGCTGGAGGAAGAATCCCGCAGGGCATTGGCAGTCTACGAGTGAGGACGACCACCAGTGGGAAGTGGTGTGCGAGGAATGCGGTGACACCGACGGACCCATTTCGACGCAGTCGGAGGCGGTCCAGGCCCTCCGCGGTCCTTACCCGACCAAGCACAGGGCTGAACAGGTGGCGAAGAGACACCGTAAGGGACAGGTCTAGCGCCCCACTGATCCGGCGATCGGGGCTACCTCGAGATGCGGCTGGAGTCAGCCTCCCACTGGTCGGAGCAGTACGAGCGGGATCTCCCGGTCCGTCTTGCGCTGATAGCCGGCGTAGTTGCGGTGCTTGCTGGCGATAGTGGGCCAGATTCGTGCCCGCTCGTCGGCATCGGCGATCTCAGCGATCATTGACGCAGGAGGATTGGGACCCAGCTTGACCATCACCTTCGGATCGTCCCGCAGGTTGAGAAACCATGCGGGATTGGTATCGTCGCCGCCGCGGGAGGCTACGACCACGATGGTGGAATCCTCCTGGTAGGGCACAGTGAGCATGGTCGTGCGCAGCTTGCCGCTCTTTCTGCCGGTCGTGGTCAGCTCGATCACAGGCATCCCAGAGAACCGCCAGCCGAGTCGACCCCCCGAAGTGCCGAGCAGCATCCGATGCACACGATTCATAGCTTTGAGCGCAAGGTCCGAAGGCATGGGTGAAAGCCTAATGACAAATTTCAGTGAGCCAACGCTCCCTCGGACCGCTGACTGCCCGATAGCCCGACTCCATGACACCCTCCCGGTGCCGCAGAGCCGCGCACAAGTCCGGCGGTGCCGTCCGAGACCAGCGCCTTATTGGGCGAGCGGGAGTCGCCTCCAGTGCCTCGGTTGCCTCGAGGACCGACCGTGGCGACGGTATGCACTGTATGGTCCATGGACATGGATGCACTGGTCGCCCACCAGCGGGCGCAGGACACCTTCGCCCATGTGCTTGTCAACGTGACATCCGATCAGCTGTCGTCGCCCACGCCGTGTCCTGAATGGGATGTGAAGGCCCTCATCGACCATGTCATAGCGGGCAACGAGCGCGTTGTAGAGCGAGCCGGTGGCCAAGTGGCGCCACTCCCCGAAGACCTCGGCGCCGCCCACCGCGCCTCTGCCAAGGCGGCGCAGGAGACCTTCGCTGAGCCCCAGGCCCTTACCCGCACCTACCAGTTGCCCATCGGAGAACTTCCCGGCACCGCATTCATCGAGTTGCGGACGAGTGACCTTCTCGCCCACGCCTGGGACCTCGCCATCGCGACCGGACAGCCGACCAACCTCGACCCGGAACTGGCGGAATACGTACTCGCGTTCTCGAAGCAGATGATGAGCCGCCCTGGGCTCCGCGGTGATGGTCGTCCATTCGGTGAGGAGCAGCCCTGCGACGACGAGCGCCCAGCGGCGGACCGAGTCGCGGCCTTCCTCGGCCGCGCGCTGAGCTGATGGAGAGATCAATAGTCGCCCCACCCGGCGCTCTGGGTCACCCCAGACCGCAGTGCTATCGGGGTCAACCGGCAAATCCGTGCAAACCAACATCGGCATTGAGCATCTTCGCATCCTTGAGTCCGTCTGACGTGACTTTGGCCAGCCAGAGCGCTGTAGGGCCGTGCCCGACCAGGTAGAACAATTCCGTACCTCGTGCGCGAAAAGCGAGTGGAAGAAGGAGCGGGAGAGAAAACAGTCGGGTGAAACTCCTGGCACCCTTCGTCAGGTCTGCTGTGTAGACACCGTTGTGTTGGCCACCGAATCCGATTGTGACGATGTCGGAAGACCCTGAGGCGCCAATAAACCAGATGCCGGGTCCCAACCCGCCAAGGAAGTGATGCTGGGTGTCGTGGATGTGATCGGCTCATGGGTGCCGACCGGTGGCGGGGTCAAGGATTTCTGTCACCGCCCCGGCGGATTCAAAACTTGACCCTGCGGCCACACATTGGCCCGCCGATGGGCACACCACCGCGTTGAGGGCACCGGTTCCCTCCAGAGTCTGAATGCTTTGGCCGGCGACAATCGTGGCGGTTGTTGGATCGATTGGTACAGCTTGCCCAACGGAGGGATCACCGGTGTCGTTGCCCACAGCCAGGCACAAGGAACTTGACGGACAGCTCACGGCCGTCAACATTGCCGCCCGGGCGGATATGGATCGATCGCGTTGGCCCTTTGACAGCGCGCCCGTTCTCGGGTCGATCGGTACAGCCACCGACGGTTGGCTGGCCCCCCAACCGACAGCCAGGCACACAGTGGTCGACGGACAGGCCACGTCAGACAGGATGCCTTTGTGGGTGACGCTTTGGACGCCCTGCCCACGGCGTATCGCTCCGGTGGCCGGATTGAGCGATACGGCAACCCCGGCCGACCTTCCAGCGTTCTCCCCGACAGCCACACAAAGGTTCGCCGAGGGACAGGCGACTCCTTCGAGCCCGACGCCACCCGTTCCCGGAATGGTCTGTACCCTCTGGCCCCTCAAGATGGCTCCTGTAGCCGGACTGAGGGCCACCACGACACCCGACCCGCTGGAGTCGTGTCCCACGGCCAGGCACTGTTTCCTTGACGCACATGCCACCCCGGATATGAAGATGCCCGAGATGATGTGGAGTTCTTGACCACTGCGTACCATTGCGGTATCCGGGTTGAGCGGGACGGCGATGCCCCTGGTTTCATTGCGATTCTCCCCCACCGCCAGACAGACGGCACCGGATGGACAGCTCACTCCGTTGAGGAACCCACTCGATCTAATCAGTTGGAGCGGTTGCCCTGTCGAGAGGTCACCCGACACCGGATCTAGAGACGCTGCTGCTCCCGAGTTCACATTCGACACCACGTTCCCGACGCCGATGCATTGGCTTGCGGAAGCACAGGCGACGCCGTTAAAGGTGGTCATCGGCGTGAAATCTTGAGCGATGGCGCTGGCCGACGTCATGAAGAGGGTTGACCCTGTTGCCCAGCCGACCACAGTCAGCGCCAGCATCAAGGAGCCAATTGGAATGGCTCGGGTACACGAGTTAATCATTACCTGGTAACCCCCGGTTGCCCATCCAGACCGATGCGCAATCATTGAACGGTAGTGCCTAGGCGCGGCATTGGTTCCAAGAACGGGATGATCATGTTGAGCTAGAGATCCTTCGAATGACAGGCCCTTGGCCCTGTGGCCGGGACCTTTTCGCGTCAGAGTCCCGGTCGCCCGAGAGAGGTTGTTGTCCACGCCCCGAAGTGCCGCATGGCCGCTCGCTGTGCCGGCGATAGGAGCCAAGGCGGCGGCGCGAGAATAATCCCAGAGACGATTTGCCAGCGACCACGAGAACGAGAGGGCTCAAACGTGACGGAACAGTCTGCACCGCGGCCAAAGCAGGGGCCAGCGTCGTACTTCCCGTCAATCGAGACGAAGTACGGCCGCTCGATCGCCGAGTGGCAGAGGATCATTACTGATTGTGGAACGGATACGGAGTCATCTTCAATCGCTCACACCATCCAGATAACGGTCCTTCGTTGCGGTTGGGCGACGTCCGTCTGGTGCCCTGACACAGACCGTTGCGTTCGATAGGTTCGGTGTGCTGGCCGACGGCCCTTAGCGGGTGGGAGGCGTCGACGGATAGCGGTATTCTGCGCCCAGTGGGCTGTACTGGAAGTTCGGGATCGTCTTCGTGACCCCTTGCTGGTTGGTGTATGTCACCGCGCCCACCGGGCTGACGGCGTAGTCGGCCTGGCTGGCGACGATATAACCGGCCTGCGCGGCGTTGGAGGCTGGCGAGAGATCGCTGAATGTGGCGGCAGCCTCGCTGACAGCTCCGCTGGGGAGGTTCTCGACGATATGGATCGCCACCTGGGCCGCGTGGTCGGAGGCCAGCACACCGTCGAACGAATTCGGCCACCACGGGGTGTCTGATATCCCCCTTATGACCAACCACGGGATCCCCTGGGCCGCTGACGCGTAGGCGAAGCCCGTCCCCTCATTCTCCTCGGCGTCGGTCTCGTAGAGGGCGTTCTGGGCCTCGATCCAGCTGAGCGGCTCGGTCCACACCGGCGCCTGCCCGATCACGCCGGCGACGATCTTGTTGGTGACGGTCCCCGTGTACTGGGAGTCGCCGGTGGCGTCGGCCTGTGTGTCGGTGCCAATCTGCCCTGTCGTCTCGCCCAGCTGGAGCAGCTCCTGTGTGCCCGCGAAGTCGCTGACGTAGGCCCAATCTGGGTCCGTACCGGACCCGTATCCGTACGTGCTGGCATCGGCCGGGGTCGGCGGCGGGGTGTCGTAACTGTTGATGTCGGCCCCCTGCAAGTCGGCACCGGGAGTGTGGACCTCGACACCCTCGTATGGGGTCTGGTAGCCGGGACCGTCCTGGTCACCGTTGCTTGCCTCGGGCATCTGGTAGTGGATGTTGGACTTGTCAGCAACGAAGGCGCTGAGAACCACATCTCCCACGTTGATGTCCTCGGCGTTGGCTCCGGCCGTACCGGAGAACAGCATCGCCCTTGGATGGAAGTTCTGGATCAGCAGCGTGGCGGCCAGCTCGGCCGACTCGTCGATCTCGCCGGAGAAAGCGTCGACGACCGGCTTGCCGCCGATCGTTCCTGTGTAGAAGGTGTAGCCGTCGATGACGTCGGCCTTCGGATTCTGCATGGCGGCCAGGATCGGGGCCTGCTCGAACCCGACCGCACTGAGGATCCCAACTGGACCAGGGGCTGGACCGGGCGGGGTCGCTGAGGTAGTCGTCGCCCAGACCGCCCCACCGCCAGCACCGGCGACGATGACGAGCGCTCCGGCAGATACCCATAGAAGTCGACGCGACATAAGGCGTCGCAGAGTCTTGCTGACCATTCCAGCCACCACCCTCCTACACGGCTAGCCAAGAGCCAATCCGAGCGGACAACTCAGGTGGACCATAAAACGCGCCTCGGTGTCGCGATAGGGCCGAAAGTCCCGGGCCTGACGAGACCCTCAGATTTGCCGAGGCGAGTTGAGGCACAGGTACGTCGGGACGTGGGCTTGGACCGCGAGATAGCCTCCAGCTGGGATTTGTGGTTGTCCCCCTCTGAACTGATCCCACCGTCTAGCCCAACTTCGATGGCGCAGAAGCTACGGTCCTCACGAGTTTCGTTGCACTTATTCAAGTTGAGCAAGGCCGCAGTCTCATTCGGGTGATTAATCGGTCGAAAATGTTCGGATTTGTCCCCAGCCCCTCCTAGTTGCCTTGCTTTTCCAGCTGTTGCAGATTGACGCCTCCTGCCGGTTTCGTAGGCCGCACCGGACGGTCGTAGTGAGTAAAGGAAATGGTGCCATTAGAACTGCCCTTGGTCGCCTGAACCATCACAACAAAGTGCTCATCGGTCGTAGCGACGTACAGTGCGCCCGAACCGGTGCCTGTGATGGCAATGACCTGCTGACCGTCGACCGTGGAAGTTCCACCCTTCTTGAAGGGCCCCTGCGTATTGCCGAAGAACGAGCCGATCACCTTGCGGGGGCTGAGGAACTGCTTGAAGGTCGAGAAGGGAGAGCTGGTCATGGGGCCGTAGACCCACCTCCCGGCCAGCAGCTGAGCGGCCGCTGCGCTTGCATACTTGGTCCAGAACTTCGTGTCTGCGTTGAAATACCCGACGCCGTCGATCTCGATAACCCGGACGGATCCTCCGTTGATCGAGATGGTGCCCTCAGACATCCCCGAGGCGCTTACCGACAGGTCCAAGGTGATGTCAGAGCCCGGTTGATTGACGGTGCCGTCGACTGAGAAGGAGCTGGCCGCCGCCGAGTTCTTAATTGCCGTCGAGACAATTTGTGCAGCGCTCTTGGAAGTGAAGCCGCTGGCCGCCGCAACGGAGGGAGCGCCCATCGATAACGCCGTTAGCAACAGAGCGCTAGAGAACGTCAGCCAGCCCAGTCGGAAGCGATGGGTCGCCATCCCGTAGTCGCCAGACATAGCCCTCCTGTCCGATAACAAGACGAACGAACTCAAGACAATACAGCCCCACGTTGTTTGAGTCCCTTTCGACCCGACTGCCCCTCCAATCACCTCTACTCCTCTTGGCCTATTCACTATGTACCGCCGGGCCGGAAGGACGCTTCCGTGCGACCGATCCTCCCCGGCCCGGAAACGGGGGCACCCCTGGAAGTCAATCGGCAGTCATGCCCTGCACGAACGGGATTGCGCTAACCACCGCCTGAGACGCAGCAATGACCGGCGTCAGCTGGCGCAAAGCTCGGCTCCAAGAGCAATCAATCTGGCACATTCGGGCGGCACGCTCCGACGAGTTGCCATTCACAAATCTCTCCTTCACCGACAAAGACGAGACACCAAACTTGTGCTCGAACTTGCAGGCCGCCGGAGGAGTGAGCCTGTCAACGTTTGTCCTCATCCGAAAGCATTGAATCCTGCTGCAGACTAAGCACAATTGCGCGACACTTTGTCAAAAATGGTAACGAGAGGGAGGGCGCTCGTGCTGCCCACCGCTGCGGCGAGGACCTTCGGCCCTACCTACTCCATCGACATGGGCGTAGCGTCCGAGATGGAGGCGTGACGAAAGGGAGGTCAGTCATGGACTGCGGGTTCGTTACGTTCTGGAAGATGCCGTATCCGGGACGCGAGAAGCAGGCGCTGGACCTCGGACTCGAGGTCGTCGAATACTGGGGCCGACTGGCGGCCGAGGGTAAGTGTTCGGAACCCGACTGGTTCTTCTTCTCCGATCACGGAATGTGGGTCACGAAGGGTGACCCGGACACCTTGCGCGAGATCGTCGAGACGGAGGAAGTCCAACGGATACTGGCCAAGGGAAATCTCTTCCTCGACGGTTACGGCTATGAGTTCGTGAAGACGGGAGATGCCGCCACCGCTCAGATGACGCGCTACGCGGAAGTTGGACAGGAAGTGGGGCTCATCTGATTCGGCCGGACCTGACCCCAAGGTGCCTGCCGCGGTCCGAGCGCCACTGCGCAGAACGCGGTTCAACTGGATCACTCGACCCGACGGGCTCGGGGTGTGGGAGGAAGCCGGCGACCGGGTCGTCTTGTGCCTGGAGTACGACCGCTCGACGGACAGCCGTTCGACCGCCCGCGGTAGCGGCACTCTGAACCCGAAGCGCGACGGTGCGGCTGGCGCAACTGCCGAGTGATCCCTCCGACACTGTGGACGCGGCCGGCCCCAACAGCTAGCTTCCGACCGAAGCGCACTCGTTTTCGATGACGCGCGCCTGGATTCGATGATCGTTCACGGGAGGTCGCCCAAACCGATGACCAATGTCGTCGAAGTCGATGGTCTGCAGAAGTCGTACGGCTCACGCCGAGCGGTGCGCGGGATGAGCTTCACGGTCGCTGAAGGCGAGGTTGTCGGGCTCCTCGGTCCGAACGGAGCCGGGAAGACCACGACGGTCGAGATCCTCGAGGGCCTGTGCCGACGTGACGCGGGAACCGTGCTGGTGCTCGGCCGCGACCCGGGCAAGAGGGACCGCTGGTTGACTAGCCGTATCGGCGTCGTCCCACAGTCCGCGGGGATCGACGAAGTCTTGAGCGTCCACGAGGTCGTCAAGCTCCACGCCAGCTTCTACCGGCCACGCTGCTCGGTGGACGAGCTCATCGAAGAGGTCGGCCTCGAGGAATGCGCGGACCAGAGGCTGGCACACTTGTCCGGTGGCCAACGGCGCCGGGTCGATCTTGCGCTGGCCCTCGTCGGCGACCCCAAGGTGCTCTTCCTCGATGAACCGACCACCGGACTCGATCCAGCAGCGAGACGAAGAACCTGGGACGTGATCGCCCGCCTCCGCGACCGGGGCGCCGCCGTCGTCCTCACCTCGCACTACCTCGACGAGGTTCAGCAACTGGCAGACCGGGTGATCGTGCTGCGCGCCGGCCAGATCGTGGCCGACGACGCCCCGGACCGCATCGCCGGGCACTCGGAGCATGAGGCCGTCATCACCTTCCGTGTCGAGGATTCCGCCGAACTGCCTGCCGGTCCGTGGGAGGTGGCGTCCGGCCCGCACGGTATGACCACACTGGCCACCGAAGACCCTACCGAAGCGATGCGGGTGCTCGCGACCTGGGCCGTTGAGGCTGGTTTGGAACTCGAGGACCTCGAAATACGACGCCCTTCGCTCGAAGAGCGATATCTCGAGCTGACGGGCCAAGTGTAAGTGCCCGCGAGTCCAGCTGCACGCCCGAGACCCGACGAGCCTGCACGGCGTCCACGACTCGGGATCGCCCTCGTTCCCGGACAGGTTCTCTATCAGTTGGTGCTGCTGGCACGCAGCCCGATGGGGCCTTTCATCAGCATCATCATCCCCCTGATGCTGCTCATCGCGCTGAACCTCGTGACGCCCGAAATGACGCTCCAGTCGCTTGGCAAGATCCGGGTCATACAGTTCCTCACCCCCGCCATGGCATCGTTCGCCGTCCTCAACGCCGGTTTCGTGAACATCATTATCGGGATGACCCTCGGACGAGAGAAGGGGATCCTCAAGAGGTTCCGAAGTACCCCCCTCCCCACCTGGGCGTACCTGGCTGGCCGGCTCGGCGCCGCGGCCATCGTGGCCGCGCTCGCCGCCGGAGTCGTTTCGGGAGTAGGGATCGTCGTCCTCCATGCCCACCTCGCGACATCCGCCATCCCCTCTCTGATCGGCACCTTCGCGTTGGGGTTCGCGACGTTTTGTGCACTTGGAATGGCGGCCTCCGCGCTGGTGCCGTCACCCGATGCGGCACTTCCACTCGCGTACGGCGTGCTTCTCCCAATCGCATTCGTCTCCCAAGTGTTCTTCCCCGCGCCGACCGAAGCCGCCTGGCTACGTCACCTCGCCGACGCGCTGCCCGTGGCCCCGTTTGCCAACGCGATGGAGGCGGCGTTCTCGCGCAGACCGCACGGCCTCACCCTCAGACAGCTCCTCGTGCTCATCGCGTGGGGCGTTGGAGGGTTCTTGTTCACGGTCGCCACCTACCGCTGGGAGCCACGACGCCAACGCGGCGATCGTCGATGGTCGAGAGTCCTTTGGGACAGAACCAGCCGCCCCGAAGCCCGGTTCGAGGGGTCTTGATTCCCCCGACCACTGCTCGTTGGGCCAGGCCGCTTGCCGTGCACCGGCCGCTCGACGAGGATCGCACGTGATGGCGAGCGTCAACGATGGTGTCTGGCGGGCACGGAAGCCCTTGCTCGCACCAGTTCAGAGGTTGGCTTATGTTTCTGGAGGCATTCTTCGTGATGGTCGGATTGGGGATGGCTTTGACATTCTTCTAAGAGCGTGTCCCCCTGCCCCCGTTGCCGCATTGCCGCACCCCGGCCCGCCGGCGGTGATCGGGGGCACCTCGGTCATCAATAATGGACGGTATTCGGGGACACCCTCGTCGGCGAACTGGGTTATCCCGCTTCGGCGAGTTGACCCGAAGCCTTGGCCTCCGCCGCGCTGATCTGACGGAAATGGACCTGACCGTCGTCATCTACGGCGGTCACGCGTACCCATGACCAGAACTTCTCGGTGCCGGCGCGCAGGACAGCGTCTGGGCGGACGATCTCGGGGCGGTCGGCGCCAGAAAGCAGAGCCCAACCGAGGCCGTCATCATCCTCACCGTTAAGGTCGGCTCGAAGGTCGATCTTCATGGTCAGGCACCTCCTTCGGGCCGCTCGTAGTGAAGGTCACCAACGGTGAAGATTGCAAGCCATTCGGCTCGGACGAGGCGCTCCGAAACGATCGTCTCCCAGCTGAAGTCGCCGACCTCGACAAATACCGAGATTCCGAAGAAGCCGTAGACGGCCGAATTCTCCTGAGCGGTCTCGGCGAGACGGCCTGGACACCGCCGAATTTCCTACCCACGCCGCGGCCTTCTTCGGCAGTGACCGGGGTGCCAGCCTCGCTTCATAGCGCGCCTCTGCCTTGGTGAACACGTCGTCTTCCGTTTCATCCGGCATATACGTCTATTGAATCAACACCGGATCATTCGACCTGCTCGAACCCGGCGTACTAGGGCGGGCCTTCTTTCGGCTCCCAACCCACCTCGCCTTTGGGTTACGAGGAATCCCTCGGACCCACTTATGACCGGGCTACCGCGTCGCGATCCCGGCCTTCCTGGGCACCCCCGGCCTCTGGCACCAACCTTCTCGTCATCGTTCGTGGTGGGGTCTGGCAAGCTGACTCCGGTGACGTCGACTGGACACTCCGCAGTAGGACATCACCTCGCCGCACCAGGGTCACGGGGCAAGTACGGCGTGGACGGCGGCGTCATCCCGTTTCTCGTGTACGGAGCCGCGTTAGCCGCACTGACGCTGACCTTCGTCCAGCAGCGATACCGTCGTCGACGCCTTGCGACGCTCGGTGGCTTGGCGGCCGTGGCGATTAGTGGCTCCGCTGGGAGCTCCTTCTACTCCACTGGACGAGGGAAGCGATCGATCTGGACGGAGATCCTCGATGCGCTGGCCCTCCGCGGCACCGAGCAGGTGCTCGACATCGGTTGCGGCCGAGGTGCGGTCCTCATGCTCGCCGCCCGCAGGGTCCCAGAGGGCAAGGCGGTCGGGGTCGACGTCTGGCGGCTGCGCGATCAGAGCGGGAACAACCGCGCCATGACCGAACGCAATGCGGTGGTGGAAGGCGTGAGTGACCGCGTCGAAGTGCTCGACGGCGACGCTCGTGAGCTGCCGTTTCCGGACGGCTCCTTCGATCTCGTCGTAAGCAATCTGGCCCTGCACAACATTCGGGATACCGATGAGCGCGCGGTGGCGCTACGAGAGGCGGTAAGGGTTCTGCGGCCCGGGGGTCGGCTCCGCATCGTCGACCTCAACGCCCGATCGTATGTTCCGCCATTACGCGATGCTGGGTGCCGCGACCTGGAGGTTCACCGACTCGACTGGCGGACATGGTGCGGCGTGCCCGGCCATCACCTGGACCTGGTGGAAGCGCTGGTTTAGGACGACACGGGGAAACCCATATGCGCCAAGAACTGCAAGGTTCATCAGCATGGAGGAACGTATGTCTCACGCACGCCCGGATTGAGATCTGGCCGCTGCCTTAAGCGGTCTTCTGGCGCTCTTTCGATCATCATCACCACGGTGCCCAGATCGGGCCGCTCCGAGACAAGGTGAACCCGGACAAGCCGGCAGCAGGGCCGCGTCCCGGTAGGGTCTGAGCATGGCCCCCAGAAGCGACGCTCCCGTCGCCGTGCTCCTCGACGCCGGCGGTGTGTTCGTCCTCCCCGACCCTGATCGGATCCTGGGGGCCTTCACCCGGGCCGAGTGCTCCGTTCCTCGAGAGGTGTTGGCCGACGCGCACTACCGGGCCGCAGCAAGGTTCGGCATCCACCTCGACGTCGAGGCGTCCTGGAACGAGGCGTGGCTCGAGTACCTCCAGACCTATGTCGAGGAGTGCGGCGTACCGCAGGACCGGCGTGACGAGGCCCATCTCCACCTCGACAGCGAGTTCGCCGATGCGGCGCTGTGGGTCGATCCGGTTCCCGGAAGCCGCGAGGGCCTGCAGGCCCTCGCCGACACCGGGGTTCGCCTCGGCATCATCTCGAACGCCGACGGCATGATGGGTTCTCGGCTCGCGCAGCTCGAACTGTGCCAGGTGGGTCCGGGCATCGGCGTGAACATCGAGTGCGTCGTCGACTCCGGCAATGTCGGCATCATGAAGCCCGATCCCCGGATCTTCCAGGCGGCCATCGACCTACTCGGACTCGACCCGGACCAGGTCTGGTACGTCGGTGATATGCCTGCCATCGACGTCGTCGGCGCCCGCCGGGCCGGGATCCGACCGTATCTCATGGATCCACTCGGTCTTCACCTCGACGCCGGTTACGAACGGATCTCATCCTTGGCGGCGCTGGCCGAGCTGATCGCGACGGCGCCTGAGTGACCGACGACGAAAAGTTCTCACTCAGCTCGGCCCAGCGCGCCACAGACGAGGGCCGGCTGGCGGAGTGGGTGGTCGACTTCCTCTCCAGCCCGGGAAGTAGCAACCCCGAGCTGGCCGCCGCCTTGGCGATGAAGGGCGCGATCTACCTGGGCCCGATCCGAATTGCGCTCGATCGACTCACGCCGATGGCCGGTCCCGACGGGGACGAGGTGGTCGTCCCCGTCGCCAAGGAGGAATGGGAGTCCGACGTCGAGGGGATGGAGCACAGCATCGAGCAGGGGTGGCATCCCCCGCCGCTCCTGGTTTCCTATCACGACGGCAAGTACCTCCTCGAGGACGGGAACCACCGTTGCGAGACGCTGCGCCGAACGGGCGCCGCCTACGCCTGGACGATCCTCCTCTTCGCCGACGAGGTGGAGCGTGACCGGTTCCGGAATGAGCATTGAGGCCTGGTAACCCCGGAGCTGCTGCGGATCAGTTGGCGTCGATCCGACTCGAAGATGAGACCGACCCGGTCGTGGCCAAGATCGAGCGGTTGGCCGACCTTATGTGGAACTCCGAGGTGAGAATCGTCATAGGGCGGTACAGACGGGCCGCTCCCTGCCGACGAGCCCGGTTGGCCTCAGCAGTTGCAAGGAGTTCGGCTTGCTAACCGTCGTAACTCTGATTGGCCGTCAGGCCGAACAGGCTCTAGCCCTGGCAAGAATTGGTCAGACGAGATACCACCTGCGCTCGATTCGGGCTATGTGGACAGTACCCCTGCGCGAGGGGGTGGTATCCCCATTGCCGGCAAGGGACGTGCGCACTACGGTCACTGGACAGCAGCCAATTAGGCAATGCGCCGTACGTGGGGCCGCGGTTGGAACCGTTTGCTCGTTTCGCAACGAGGAGATACGTTCGCCCCACCGAGAGATTGAGGGTTAGCCATGAGCAACCGGACACTTCGAAGCTGCGGCAGCAGATCCCTTTCCGGAATTGGGAATCGGCGCCTTCGGCGCCTCTTCATGGCGACGGCAGCCACGGCCGGCAGCATCGGCCTCGGTGTGTTCGGTGCGGCACTACTGGCGCAGCCTGCTGGTGCGGTGACCACTACCCTCACCGTCGCCACCACCGGGACCGACACCGGAAATTGCGTCGGTTCGTCCTGCGCCACGCTCGGGTATGCGCTGTCCAAGGCTGCTGCGGGCGACATCATCATGATTCAGCCCGGCACCTATATGGCGTCGGCCGACCCGGCGTCGACGTCGAACACCGTGCCCGCGGCACTCAGCGGGCTGACCATCGAATCCGACGCCGCATTGAGCGGCGACGCCGCCAACACCATTGTCGATGGCGCGGCGGCAAACGGTCTGGTGGTGAACGCCAACGATGTAACCGTGAACGGCATCACGTTCGAGAACTCCGGGGCGGCGGGCATCATGATGTCCCCGCCGTCTTCGGCGGTCGCCCCCGCCGCGGTGACCGGCGAGACGATCGAGAACAACGTCATGAACAACAGCGACCAGTGTGGTTTGACACCATCGACAGCCGTCTGCACGGCCGCCATCGGAGCCGGTGACTACGGCGAGTCGATCTGGATGCTGAGCGTCACCGACTCCACGGTCGAGGGCAACACCGTCGAGAACGGTTTGGGCGGCGGCATCCTCGTCTCCGACGAGGATGGCCCGAACTTCGGCAACACCATCGAGAACAACACGGTCCTGGACAATGGTGTCGCCTTTGCTGCCTGCGGGATCACCCTGGCCGCCCACAACAAGGCCGCCATCTATTCGAGCGGGCCCAATGCGGGCCAGCCCGACCCGGCGTCGGGGGGTGTCTACAACGAGACGGTGAAGGACAACACGTCGGACGGCAACGGAGCGACCGGTATCGGAGTGTTCAACGCCGCCTACAACAACACGATTGAGGGCAACACGTTCAACGGCAACGGCGAACCAGGGGTGAAGTTGAACCCGACGTTCCCCGGGGGCGACGTCAACGGCAACTCGATCATCGACAACACCGTTGGCGTGAACTCCCTCCTAGATGGTCCTGGCGGTGGTATCCCCGGTAGCCACAACTCCGGCTCGACGCAGACCACCGGAATCATGGTCGACGCCCCGGCAGGCCCCGTGACCGGCACGATAATTCAAGGCAACACGGTCAGCGGCAACTACTACGGCATCTACCTGCAAGCCGGGGCGTCCAGCTCGACGGTGTCGAGCAACACCATCACGGTGACCAAGGGCGGGGTACCGGTCTTCACCGTGGCGGCCCCGGGCAGCGCGTACTGGCTGGCGAGCTCCAATGGTGGCGTGTTCAGCTTCGGCCAGGCTCCCTTCGAGGGCTCGGCCGGCGGCATTATCCTCAGCCAGCCGATCGTGGGTGAGGCAGCCGCCCCCGACGGTGGTGGCTACTGGCTGGCAGCCAAGGACGGTGGCATCTTCACTTACGGCTCTGCCACCTACTGGGGCTCTCTCCCGGGCGATAACGTCCACGTGTCGGACATCGTGGGCATCGCACCCACCGCCGCCGGGGGCGGGTATTGGCTCGTCGGGTCCGACGGTGGCGTCTTCGCCTTGGGTGACGCCGTCTACTCCGGCTCGCTCCCGGCCGACCACGTCCACGTGACGGACATCATGGGCATTGCGCCCACGGCCGACGGTGGCGGGTACTGGCTCGTCGGGTCTGACGGTGGCGTCTTCGCCTTCGGTGACGCCGGCTACGCCGGCTCGCTCCCGGCCGACCACGTCCACGTGTCGGACATCGTGGGCATTGCGCCCACGGCCGACGGTGGCGGGTACTGGCTGGTGGGCAAGGACGGTGGCGTCTTCGCCTTCGGTGACGCCGTCTACGCCGGGTCGCTCCCGGCCGACAACGTCCACGTGTCGAACATCGTGGGTATCGCCGCCAACCCTGCCGGTGGTGGGTACTGGCTGGTAGGGACGGACGGCGGGACCTTCGGTTTCGGTTCAGCTCCCTACCTCGGCTCGCTCCCGGGGCTCAACATCCACGTGTCGAACATCGTGGGCATCACGGCGACGCCATGACCACGACCACAGGGACGGCGCTCAGCGCGCCGCTCACAAGTTGATCGTGGACGAGATGGGTTCGAGATGAGTTCGAGCCTCCGCCACGGGACGGTCCCCATCCGACGAGTCAACGTGTGCTCTTCATTTTTTTCTCGACTCGGTAGGTTGCCGAGGTAATTAACCCCCAAGAAAGCGCTCGTCCTGGCACCGCGGATGCAAACCGGCGAATCGCCAAGCAGGGCTCCCGTGGCCGATGCCCAAGGGCGACAGTCGGGGCGGCGAGGCGGGCCCAAGGCCACCGTGGCCACTGCGACGGCCGCCCAGGATCCGCCCGCATGACCTGGGTGACTCCTTAGGCTCAGCTCATGGGACAAGGGCGATGTACCGACGTCACCGCGTGGCCCGCTTCGGCGCCGGTGGGCGAAGCGCCAACTCGAACAGCTCGCAGAGGAGTCCGAGCGAGAGCCGGGAGCGGCCAAGGGCACGTCAGAGTGATTGAGGATCAGGCCGCAGTGAAGGACTGGGAGCCTGAGTGACCAGGACTCGACGCTTCAGCTGAAGTGTCGGTGGAGAGTCGTCCGGTGGCTTTCATGTGCGGCCCGTGCCGATCGACCAGCCATTCAGCGAGGCGTAGGTTCTGTTCGGCGACTCGCTCGGAAAGTGGCTCTCGGTTCCCGCCGCCGATCCCCGGACCAGGCCGCCGAGGTTCGTCGTCGTCGATGAGTACTTCGGCGTGGTCGGAAGGGTGAAGGAGTAGTTCTGGTCCCGGAGTACCTGCGATGTCGTGATGACGGTCGTCCCGACGGCACTGACGTCCAGCGGATTGGTCGGCACCGCGTAATGGGACGCAGTGAACCGTGACGACGGAAAGACCGCAGAGCGACTCGCCGCCAATAGGAGCCAGGTGATCACATTGACCTACGAACTCGACGCTCTCGGCCATGGAGATCTGTGCTGAGGCACTACGGTCGTCTCATGGAAAGGCGCAGGAAACAGTGAGCAGAGGATCCGACCGGCGCTGGTACTGGCGATTCCTGATGGTGCTCGGAATCGCAATTGCCATAGACCTCCTGGTCGACGACAAGTTGCTCTTCGCGGGGCTGATGCTCATCTGGATCGGGGCGTGCTCCTTCAGTTTGCGGCGACTCAGGAGGGCTCGCCTCCAGAGGTGAGCGCGGACCTCAGCCGGTGCGGAACGCCGAAGCCACCTCGGTCGAGCGCTTGGCGTCGTACATCGCGCTGTCGGCCCGGCGGATGAGCTCATCGGGATCGTCGCCAGGCGTCGAATGGGCCACGCCGACGCTGACCCCCACGGTGTGGATTATGTCACCCCGGCACCGCACGGGATCAGTGAACAGCGTCATGATCCGCTCGAGGTAGGCCTCCGATGAAGCTCGATCAGTGAGTCCGTGCGCCAAAAGCACGAACTCGTCGCCGCCGAAGCGACCGGCCGTGTCACCGGGGCGGAGCCCCCCGGCGAGCCGGCTTCCGATCACGCGGAGGATCTCGTCGCCGCGATCGTGGCCATGGAGATCGTTGATGGACTTGAACCCGTTGAGGTCGAGAAAGATCAATGTGGGTCGGCGTCCCGACGTGAGCGATTCCTGCAGCTCGCGCATGAACGCCGTCCGATTGAGCAGACCGGTGAGCCAGTCATGGGTGGCCTGGTAGGAGATCTGGCGCTCGGCCGCCTTGCGCTCGCTGATCTCGCGGATGATGCTCACCGAGCCCAGGACAGTGCCATCGTCGTCGGCCAACATGGAGACCGAGGCCTCGACCACGAGCTCCCGGCCGTCAAGGGCCCGCTGGGTCAGCTCGCCCTGCCAGTGACCCTCTCGCGCCACGACGCTGGTGATCTCGTCGACGTCGGTGTTCCCTCCCGCATCGAACAGATCGAGTAGTTCGAGGAGTCCGCGGCCGACCGCGTCCTTCTCGGCGATCCCGTACAGCTTCTGGGCCGCCGGATTGGCGAACGTCACCCGACCATGGGTGTCGGTCGCCACCACCGCGTCGGACACGTGATCGAGCAGCTGTCGGAGGTAGCGCTCCTCCTGGCTATAGGGCGACATCGTTCAGTGGGGGCGTCTCGGGGCACCGCCCGATCCTGCAGTGTCATCGCCCATGGAAATCCCCTCTCCCGTCTGTTTCGGGGTGGTACTCGCGGGAGCGAGCCATCGCCTCGCCAACTCGCGTTGCGAGGCGGATCCAAGAATGCAGCCCCCAGGTCTCACAAGGCCCAACGAGGTCCCAATAGTCCGTCAACTCGTCGACCGTCCGGCCGAGGCGGGCGCGCCGGCGACCGCGCGGCCCTCTACCAGCGGGCGGCGGCCACCAAGAGGCCGATGGTCTCCCCCACCATCCCGGCCGCCCCCAGGACGTCACCGGTGTAGCCCCCGATCCGCCAGCGGGCCCAGACCACGACTGCTCCGAACCCCACCGCAGACGACCCGACGGCCACCGGTCCGGCCGGCACCTTCCAGGCGGCGGCCAGCGCGCCTGTGGCGAGGACGACCACGGCCCCCCCGAGCACGGGAAGAGGCGCGCCCATGAACGCACCAGGCAGGCCGCTCTCGCGTCGGGCGTAGGGCACCCGGTCCACCATGGCGGCCATGGCCGTGCGCGAGAGGCACCACAGGGCGGCCACCAGCAGGGGCGCCGGGCGCAGGGTGGCAAAGACAGCGAAGCGGCCGAGCAGGATGACCACGACCGCACCCACCCCGAAGGCACCGACCGTCGGCTCCCGCATCACCTCGAGCCTGCGCTCACGGGACAGGTGGGGCAACAGGCCGTCGGCGGTGTCGGCCAGCCCGTCGAGGTGCAGCATCCCGGTCAGCCCCAGGTCGGCCAGCACCACGATGAAGGCCGCCACCGGCAGCGGCCAGATCCTCGCCGTGGCCCACCACAGGCCACCCAGGGCGAGCCCGAGCGCGGCGCCCACAAGGGGGAACCAGCGCAACGCGCGCGGCGTGGGCGTGCGGGCTCCGGGGAACGGGGTGAGAAATGCGAGGGCGGCCCGCATTTCAGGGCGCACGGTGCAACGGGAGGGCGCGGCCGGCGACGATGAGGAGCACCTGATCGGCCACCTCCGCTACGTCCTGGTTGATGGTGCCCAACGCATCGCGGAACTGTCGACCGGCGGCAGTGGACGGGTGCACACCCAGACCGACCTCCTCGGACACGACGACGCTGTCGCCGGTGCGCTCGGTCAAGGCCCGGCAGAGTGTTGCGCCGTCCACGGTGCCGTCCTCGCCATGGGCGGCCACCCACGGGCCGAGCGAGTCGAGGAGCATCGACCCGGCCAGCGACCGCACGGCGCCCGGCAGGTCCAGACCCGCCTCCAAGGTGCGCCACTCAGCCGGCCGCCGTTGGCGATGGCTCGCCACCCGAACCGACAGATCCTGGTCGTCCCCGACCTGGAGCGTGGCCACATACGTGATCGGCGGGGGTAGGCGCACCGTCAGCCGTTCCGCATAGGTCGACTTGCCGGAACGGGCGCCGCCCAGGACGAGTGTGATCATGAAGACTCCACCGACCGGCAACCGTTACGCACGGCGCGGTAGACGACCCGGGCCAGACGGCCGCCCCACAGCGAGCGCGGACCACCGTAGGCATGGGCGTCCCCACTGGGCGGGCAGAGCACGCACAGCGCGTCGGTGGCGGTTCCCGTGCCTTCGATGCCGGCATCCCACAAGGCCTGGGTCTTGGCTTCGGTGGCGGTTCCGATGGCATTGACGAGAGCCGCGTCACTCAGTCGCTCCGGGAGGGCAACCACAATGTTGATGGTGCCGGGAGCGCGAGCATCAGCCACACCGGGGCGGTGCGGCGACGGCCCCGGGGCGACCGCCCACTGGGCCGCCCCGATCACGCCGACGGTCGCGTCCACGGAGATCCCCTCGCGCTGCACCCTCGAGGCCACCCGTACGTCGACCGCGGTCATCATGCCCACCCCAAGACCCCGGGTCCCGGCCTCCGCGGCCAACGCCGCCAAGTGGGACCCGGGCTCCGCGCCGTCATACGCGTGCGGAACCTGCACGTTGAGCAACCACTGGCGCAGCCCCAGGCCACCGCCCAGGGGAGCCGACGAAATGGCGAGCATCGGGTCGCGAAGGCGCCAGACCCGGGCGGCCAACTGCAGCCCGCACTCGTTTCTGAGCCGGATCTCCGGTGGGTCCAAGGCGCCCGTCACGGTCAGTACTCGATCCCCTTGCGCGCCTTGATCCCTCTCTCGTACGCGTGTTTCACCATGCGCATTTCGGTCACGGTGTCCGCGATCTCGATGAGCTCCGGTGCGGCATCACGTCCGGTGATCACCACATTTGTCTTGGGATCCCGGTTCAGCACCCCGGCGACCACGTCGTCGACCGGTACCCATCCATACGTCACCGCATAGGTCAACTCGTCGAGGATGAGCATGTCGTACTCCCCCGAGGCCAGCTTGGCCTTGGCCACCTGCCAGGCGTGGCGGCCCTTGGCCGCCGTCTCGTCGAGATCGGTCGACTCCCAGGTGAACCCGTCGCCCAGGACCTGCCAGTCGATGTCGAGGTGTTCGGCCAGTTTCCGCTCCCCCACCTTCCACTTGCCTCCCTTCACGAATTGGACGACGCCCACCTTCCATCCCCGGGCCCAGGCCCGTCCCATGACGCCGAAGGCGGCCGAGGACTTACCCTTCCCGTGCCCGGTGTTGACGAGCACGAGAGAGGTGACGCGCCCTGGCGCACCCTCGGCTGCCTCGGGAACGGCCTCCCGAGTCTGGTCTGCGTCACTCTGGTCTGGGTCACTCCGTTGGTCTGGGTCACTCTGTTCTGGCATCTGCTCCTCCCATGTCCTGCGGTTCCGTCAGGCCGTCCGGCGCGGCGCCACGATGAGCGCCCCATCCGGCGAGCGCAGCACCTGCACCTGGTGGCCGAAGTGCTGGCTGAGGACGGCTTCGTCCAACACCTCGGACGGGGACCCGGTGGCCGCCACCGTTCCGTCCGCCAGCAGGATCAGCCGGTCGGCGAACTGTCCGGCCAGCGTCAGGTCGTGCATGGCGCTGAGCACGGTCAGCCCGTGCTCGAGGCGCAGGGCGTCGACGATCTCGAGCGCGTCGACGCGGCGGCCGAGGTCGAGGGCGCTGGTGGGTTCGTCCAGGAGCAGGATCGGTGCCTCCTGGGCCAGGGCCCGTCCGAGGACGAGGCGCTGCAATTCCCCGCCGGAAAGAGTGCGCAGCGTGCGCCCGGCAAAGCGGGTGAGGTCGAGGCGGTCGAGCAGCCCGGCACAGATCTCGTGATCTTTGCCCCTCTCGAACCCGAAGTAGCCGATGTGCGGTGACCGCCCGAGAAGGATGTAGTCGGCCACGGTCATCTCGGCCGGGAGCTCGGGCTTCTGCGGCACGTACGCCACCAGTCGGGCCAGGTCGCGTCGGGACATGCGGTCGGTCGGCGCGCCGCCCAACCGAGTCCGTCCGACAAATGGCACCAACCGCATGATGGCGCGCAGGAGCGTCGTCTTGCCGGCGCCGTTGGCGCCGATCAGCCCCGCCCATTCACCGTCCTCCACCTGCGCGCTGACGCCCACCAGAGCGGCGTCCCTCCCGTAGCGCACGGTGACCTCGTCCAGGCCGATCACCTCAGAGCACCCCGGTACGGCGGGAACGGAGCAGGAAGAGGAAAAAGGGCGCACCGACGAACGCCGTGACGACACCGATGGGGATCTGGGCCGGTGCTTGGAGGTTGAGCGCAACGACATCGGCCAGGATCAGGAACGCCGCGCCACCGATCATCGAGACAGGGAGCACGACGCGGTAGCTGGCATTGGACAAGAGGCGCACCGTGTGGGGCACGATGATGCCGACGAAGCCGATCAACCCACTGACCGAGACCGCGGCCGCCGTCCCCAATGTGGCCGCCGCCACCACGGTCAACCGCACGCGCGCAGCGTGGACGCCGAGCGCACCTGCTTCCTCCTCGCCGACCCTGAGCACATCGAGCAGCCGGCGATGAAGAAACAGCACGATGGCGCTCAGCGCCACGTACGGGAGGATCAACGTGACGTCCGACCATGATGCCGTGCCGAGGCTCCCGAGTATCCAGGCGTAGACACCTTGAAGGTCGGGCTCGTGTTGCTGTTGCAGGTAGGTCTGTATGGCCGTCAAGAGCGCGGCCACAGCCACGCCGGCCAGGACGATCGACGCAGTCGACGCCCGGCGACCCGACGTGGCGCCGACCAGATACGTCAAGACCACGGCGCCTATCGCTCCCGCGAAGGCGGCGAACGGGAGGACCTCGTTGAGGTCGGTGCCCGAACCCTGCACAATGACGATGGTGGCTCCGAGGCCCGCTCCGGCGGCCACCCCCAGAAGATAGGGGTCGGCCAGGGGGTTGCGGAAGACCCCCTGATAGGCCGCGCCCCCGCCCGCCAACATTGCGCCGACCATACCTCCGAGGACGACGCCGGGAAGCCGGATCTGCCAGATGACATCCCAGTCGAGCGCCGAGGTGTGCGAGTGGTAGTGGATCAGAGGGAGATGGCCCAGCAACCCCGAAAGGACGGTAGGCAGCGAGATGTCGGCCGGGCCCACCGAGACGCCGAGCAGCATGGCACCGATCAGGACAACGACCGCCACGAGCACCGGGCGGCGAGCCGACACCCGGGGCAGTTGGATCGGAGGGGGTTGTGCGGTGGAGGGTGGAGCGCCGGCCGTCGCGTTCGCCTTTGCGTCGGCCGCGGCCTTGGCCCGGGCTTCGTCGTCAGCCCCCGGCGTCCGGCCGGGGAGGGTCGTACTCATCGGGTCACCCGGCGCCGTCTCATCGGGTCACCCTGCGCCGTGCCGCTTGACGGCGTCGGCCACGGTCTGCAGCAGGTCGACGATACGGGGACCCCACCGCGAAGCGATGTCGTCGTTCAGGCCGACGACCCGGTCGTCCTTGACGGCGGACAGCACGGCCCAACCGGGTCGCTTGGCCACCTTCTGGGCGTTCTGCCCGCAGCAGACGGTATCGGCGAGGAAGATGTAGTCCGGATCGGCCTTGATGATGAACTCGGCCGAGAGTTGCGGATATCCCCCGCTCGAGGCCACACCCTTGGCCGCGTCGGCGATGCTCTTCAACCCCAGCAGTCCCAGCACCTGTCCAATGAAGGTCGACGACGTCACCGAGTAGTAGGTCTGCTCGAGCTCGAAGTAGTACGTGAGCGGCTTGGAGTGCTTCGGCGCGTTCGCCACTATCTGCGCGATCTTGCCTTTGATCTTCGCCACCTCCGCCTGGGCCTGGGCCAGGTGACCCGTGGCCTCCCCCAGCTCGTCGAACTGCTGGTACTCCTGGCTCAAGTCGGTGGCAGCCGGATCGGAGAGCACCGGTATCCCGAACTTGGCCAACTGCGCCGTCAACCCGGTCGTGTCGCCCGCCACGACCACCAGGTCAGGTTTGTAGGCGACGATCGCCTCCACGTTGGGGTTCCCGGCATTGAGCTTGGTGCGCGGCGCGTTCTTCGGATAGTCCGAATACGAGTCCACCGCCTTGACCTGGCTGCCCGCACCGATGGCGTAGAGCATTTCGGTAGCCGTCGGCGACATCGACACGATGGCGGTCGGGCGGGACGTGATCGTTATCTTCCCATTGGCGGCCGTGATCTGCACCGGGTAAGTGGTCGATGTGGCCGCCACTGCTGATGTGGCCGCCACTGCTGATGTGGCCGCGGTGGCCGCGGTTGCCGCGGAACTGGGCACGCTCGTGCTGATGGCGGTGCCGCCCAACGCGAATGCGGCGACGGCGAGGATCAGCCGCCGTGGCTTCCCTGTCATCGTTCATCCTCCATTGGGTTGCGGAGGACGAAGTGCGCCCGCTGCGGCACCCATTTGGGATGCCCAACGAACCGCCCTTCCTCCGAGGTTCGGTTTCGTTGACACAGAACAGGCGTCCGGACTCGCCCCCTCGAAGGGGCTTTACCGTTGCGGGACAGTGCCGGGATCTCACCGGTCTTCGCTGGAATCTGTGCCACTCCGGGTTAGCGGAGCGAGTGTGACGTTAGCTGATCAGGACACCTGCCGTCGGCCTCGTACGGTGCAGGGTGTCGTCGGACGCTGGGGGAAGGAGAACCTGCGGGATATGGGCCGGGTGCGTACGCCGACAACACGACACACTCATGCACCCCTCTGTCTCGCACGCAAAAGGGGCCCGAAGGCCCCTTCGCACGATGTCTACCTTCCCCTGACTGACGATCAGAATATCGGTGGATGCCGCCGCGCCAGCTTCAGCTGTTGACCGGAATCTGCAGCTCGGTGACATGACGGGTGGGGTCCTCGTGGTGGAACTCGTGGTACAGCTCGCGACTCGAGGCCACCTGGACGGCCGGCAGCTGGACAACCTGGACGCGCTGGCTGGTCGGGACGTCCTGATCCCCGATGTCGAAGCCGGCGTGGAGGACGACGCTGCCGCTTGATGACCACGTCGTTTCGCGGCATGGTGCTGCTCTTTTCGAGCCCAGCGTGAAACCGAGGTCGCGCAGGGCGAGCAGGCGGTGGAGGCGGCCCAGCGACGCGACGTCGTAGAGCCGGTAGCCGGTCTGCATGACCTGCCAATTACGACGGCCTCACACGGTGTCAAGGTCAAGACCTTTCGAAGAAATTCTGCGTGAGGCGTATCGAACGCCGTCACTTCCTTGTAGTGTCAACATTGTTATGAATCTACAAGTATCTCCGGCAGCTCCCACCGCCATGAACGAACTGGGCCGCGGCCGGCGCATCGGCATCCTCCTCATCTGCTCCATGAGCCTGTTGATCGTGGGTCTGGACGTCACGATCGTCAACATCGCCCTCCCCTCCATCGGACGGGACCTGCACGCCTCGGTCTCCGGCCTCCAGTGGACCATCGACGCCTACACCCTGGTCCTGGCCAGCCTCCTCATGCTCTCGGGCTCGACCGCCGATCGGCTGGGTCGCCGCAAGACCTTCATCGTCGGCCTCCTGACCTTCGTGGCCGGATCCCTCCTGTCCAGCCTGGCCCCCAACCTCACCACGCTGGTGGTGTTCCGCATGATCCAGGCCATCGGCGGTTCGATGCTCAATCCGGTGGCCATGTCGATCATCGCCAACACGTTCACCGACCCCAAGGAGCGGGCGCAGGCGATCGGTGTCTGGGGCGCTGTCGTGGGCGTGAGCATGGCCCTGGGCCCCGTCATCGGGGGCCTGCTCGTCGACTCCGTCGGGTGGCGGTCCATCTTCTGGATCAACATCCCCGTCGGGCTGGTGGCGGCGGCCCTGGCCTTCCGCTACATCCCCGAGTCCCGCGCCCCCAAGGCCCGCCACATCGACGGTGTCGGGCAGGCGCTGGTCATCGCCCTGCTCGCCAGCCTCACCTACGGCATCATTGAGGCCCCGAGCCGCGGCTGGTCCTCCGGAGTGATCATCGGCGCCTTCGCCATCGCCCTGGGGTCGCTCGCCGGGCTGCTCCTCTGGGAGCCGCGCCGCGCCGAGCCGCTGATCGATCTGCGCTTCTTCCGCTCCATCCCCTTCTCCGGGGCCACCGTGATCGCCATCGCCGCCTTCGCCGGCCTCGGGGGCTTCCTCTTTCTCAACACGCTCTACCTGCAGGACGTACGGGGGCTCTCCCCTCTCCATGCCGGTATCGACACCCTGCCCATGGCGGCCATGGCCCTGCTGTTCCCGACCATCTCGGGGCGGATTGTCGGCACCCGGGGAGCGCGCATCCCGCTCTTCGTGGCCGGGGTGGGGCTGCTGGTCAGTTGCCTGATGCTGGTCCGGGTCAGCGACGCCACCCCGTTCTCCTGGTTGTTCGCGGCCTACGTGGTCTTCGGTATCGGGTTCGGCTTCGTGAACGCGCCCATCACCTACGCGGCCGTCTCGGGCATGCCACGGGCCCAGGCCGGAGTGGCCTCCGCCATCGCCTCCACCTCGCGCCAGATCGGCGCCACGTTGGGGGTGGCCGTCGTGGGGGCGCTGGTCACCAGCAAAGTCGGCGCGGTGACCGGCGGGGTCAACCTGGACTTCGCCGAGGCCAGCCGGGCCGGGTGGTGGGTCCTGGCCGGGTGCGGGGCAGTCGTGCTCGCGTTGGGGATGGTGGTCACCTCACAGCGCGCCCGGTCCAGCGCGCAACGGACGGCGAAGGAGCTCAACCCCGAGTTCCTCGAGGGGCTCGGGCGATGAGCCGGCCCAAGAGCGACCCGAAGTCGGCCTCGTCGGCCTCGTCGGCGCCGTCGGCGCCATCGGAGTCGAAGTCGTCGTCGGTCGACGAGGCATGGGACATCATGCGCGAGCTCGTCTTGGACAACGAGCGGCGGCGCGAGGTGAGCGACGCGCTCGGCATGAGCTTCGCCCGCCTCAAGGCGCTGCGGCGCATCGACAAGGCGCCCAGCACCATGGGCGAGCTCGCCACGAGCCTGGGTATCGACCCCCCCTACATGACGATTGTGGTGGACGATCTCGAGCGGCAGGGCCTGGTGGAGCGCAAGCCCCACCCGACGGACCGCCGGGCCAAGCTGGTCGAGACGACCCCTCTGGGCCAGGAGGCGGCCCGCCAGGCCCGGGCCATCTTGAACCGCCCGCCGACCGAACTGACCGCGCTGCCGGAGGCCGAGCTGGCGGCTCTGTTGCGCGGGCTACGGGCCATCCGGCGCGATCCGGCGACCGCCGTGAACCGCCTGCCGGAGGGGTGATCCCCCACCGAAGAGGTGACGTCAGCGCCGACGGGGCCTCCGAAGGGTTTGCGCCGGCACCAGATGGAGGCCTCGAGCTCAGAGCACGGAGCGATCGAGTGCGTAACGTGGTGCCTCGTGACGAGCTGCGCGATCTAACTTGTGGCGAGCACTTACGTGGGTCTGCCGGCTCCGACGAACGTCGCCCGGAGGCGGACGCCTCAGGAGAGGGTTCGCT
>JBEKWB010000060.1:0-25240 GCA_049513455.1 Acidimicrobiales bacterium | reverse complement strand
GCGAGCCACAGGAGCAGGGCGACCAGCCCCAACTCGACGCCCACCTTGAGCCTGCGACGCCGGTAGGATCCTCGTCTCCATGATCGCCTCCGGGCATCGGGAGCCAGCGCGTACCGCGAGTCAAGGCTCGTGTGCGGTTCGCTGAACCGTGCATCATTCGAGTTGAGGTCATTTGGCAAAAGGTCCTGACTCATCTGCGGACCCCCATCACATGGACGCCCACACGCGGACATTTGACGAGTGGCTCTCGCTCATGATCGCTCCGGACGGGATCTGACGAGGTCACGAGGACTGCAGCGCCTGCCGAGGCCCGCTTCATCGGCAAAGACCGAAAGTGAGCTCCGTACAGAGCGAGTCATGCCAGGGACGGTTGCCGTACGGGTGCCATGACTCAAATGTAGGGATCGATCCTGACGGCTACATTAAGGAGCGGCTCCGGCGGGTAAGTAATCCTATGTCGGCGTCTGTCCGAACGGTCTGCCGCCGGGCACGTGGGCCATTGGGTAGCCCAACTAGGCCTCGACATCCGCCTCGTATCACACGGACCAATGCATAATTGCGCTGAGCACGACAAGCCCGGATATCAACACGACGGTGACAGCCCAGCGACGTGCAAAATCGACGCACTGCTGACATTTATTGCAGAAGACGCCGCGCCATGGGCCGTTGGCGTCCTCCTGATGAGGGAATGACTGAAAAGCCTGCGCCATGCTCGCGGACCCTCTCTCTCGACACCGAAGTACTCGAAATGCGGGGACGTAACCCCATCAGACAGTTGGTCCCGTACCGACCTTGTTCACTTTACGGATCAAACCTGACGCGGACATGAAGACGCGGCGTCGGCCCCAGTCTCATGGCGTACCCCGAAACAGCCCGGTTTGTCAGCGGGCTGCGGGTCGGCTATCCCGGAGCTCGAAGAGTGGTCGCCACATCCGCTGGGGCTAGCAACATCGCTCCGGAACTAGAACCTGCTTCGACGTCAGCTGGTGGCCGCGCCGAGCAGGTGGCCGACGCCGAAGGTAATTCCTGCCGCCACCACGGCAGCCATGAGCTGCCTTATCGCGGTCCTGGCGACCCCGCGTCCGGTAAATGTCCCTATGACTGCACCCAAGGCCGTGGCAGCGACGGCTCCGATGCAGATCGAGATGACGACGGCTTTGCCACCACCGAAGAACAGCCATGGAATGAGGGGTAGGAAAGCCCCAATAGCGAACGACAGAAAGGACGCAATGCTGGCTTGCCACGCCGACCCCGTCGACTGGGGATCGATTCCGAGTTCAAGACGGGCGTGAGTGTCGAAGGCAACGGATCGGTATTGAGAGATGATCCGGGCGACGGTGTCTGCGTCTTCGGCGCTGACCCCTTGGGCTCTGTACATTCCGGCCAGTTCCCGACGTTCAGCGTCTGGGTGCTCGGCAAGTTCTCGGCGCTCGACCTGCAGTTCACGTTGGACCAGCTCGTCTTGGGCACGAACCGAGACGAGTTCCCCAGCGGCCATGGAGAAGGCGCCCGCAAGGAGGCCGGCCACACCGGCCAAGCGCACCGGAGACGCCGCCGTACTGGCACCGGCCACGCCGAGGATCAACGACACATTGGTGATCAACCCGTCGCCTGCTCCAAGAACCGCAGCACGGGACGCCCCACCTTGGACGTTGCGGTGACGTGTGTGGTTGTTCATATCCCCGCCGGTCACCCAGGCAGTGAGGGCGCGAAACGGGAGGAGACGATGGTCGGTGCGACGTGCGTTCACCGCATAGTCTTTCCCACTCCCAAAAGTGTGACACGTCATCGAAGGCAAAAGAAGAGAGCACCCCCGATTGGCATCGTATATTCTCTCGGGATCAATCCCGGTCACGGTCCGAACGACGGGCTAGTCGCTCAGAATGCCGGGGATCTCACTTCTGCAGGAGTGATGCGGTCCGAACTCCAGTGGGTTCAATAGGCCACTCCATTCCAGGTTCGCGATCCGGAATCCCTGGGGGTTCGCACGTTGACGCAGGCTCTGCCCAGATGTCGAGTGCGTTTGTCCGTTGAGGTGCCACAAATGTCGGCAGAGAATATTCCTATACCCTCGCGTGTCCATCCCCCGTGCCACGCAGTGAGTACCGTATCGCGATCGCGTTTCCCAGATCGTCCGCAGTCGCACATCACTCGAAGACGCAACGCGTCCCGAATCTCGTTTTCCGAGGGGATATCGTCACAATCCAACCTGTAGACGCCGTTCAGGTTGCCGAAAAGGGTGTGAGACATCGAACCACTCCATTTTCGTGTTCCGAGTCTTGAATGATCAAGCAACTCGTCTACTTCGTCCTTTGCCCTTGTGCCGATCACTTCTACTCCTCTCGCAAGGAATCGTAAGTCGGTTCCCTGCCATATCTTGTGGTGACAACCTGGCGGTTTCCCTGGAGCCTTCCTAATGCGGACTGTGAGTTGCTAGCGCGGCAGGCAACTGGCGATTCCTGAGGTCGTCTAGTGAAACGCGTGACCGCATTCGATCCACGGCGCCGGTCATCGCATCATTTAATGCGGGAAAGGTGACGGAGACATGAAGCCAGAAGGGAGTCCTCGGTGTTTCTGATGAACTTGCACTCAGAACACCTTGTCTTCTGATTCGCCGACGTCGAGGCCCAGGATCCCTCGCTCTGGCCTGAGTGGCCGGCCGAGCTTCGCGTGGGCTCTTGGCGCGCCCAGGGCGATCCGAACGTTCATATGACGCCAGGGGACCTTTGGCCCTGTTACAGGGGCATATCGTCAGTCATTGTCACTTGAGCACTCTCATGGCCGATGAATTCACTGAGCGAGTCCGAAGAGAGGCGACCGTACTGCTGGGCGATGGCCACTTTCTGCGATCCGTACACGTCGTGGAAGGTTGGGGCGGCATCCTTTGGGCAACGCTTCGACTCAGCGACCCCCGGCCCAGCGACCATTGCGAACTCGTCACTCAGTTGAAGTCCGCCGCTCGCTCGGTATTCGGCGAGTTACGGCACGTTGTAAGGATTGGGTGGGAGTAGCGGCGTGCGTATCGCGACGCAGCCGAGAAGCACATTCTGAGGGGGGATGGAGTGGTCTGTGTGGTGGCTCGTCACGCCTCAACCATCGACGTACAACTGGCCGTTTGACCCGAGGGCGATAGGGATACTGGACAAACCTGTCGATGCCGGACCCTGTTGGACCGCGCCGGTCGAGCCGTCGAAGATCGATCCGTGACAGGGACACACGAAGAGGTCACTCTGCTGGTCGAACTGAACTTGACACCCAGCGTGCGGGCACACGGCCGAGAACGCTCTGAATACACCTTGCTTGACCTGCACGACGAGTGCGGGCACCCCTTCTTTCGGGTCGGTGAAACTTGCCGCGCCCCCCACTGGGACGTCGCTCGCTGCCCCGATTCGAACGCCCTTCGGGGTCGCGCCGCTCGACGCCACCGAAGACGATGTCGTCGTGCTCGCCCCTTTGGGTTCGCTGGAGATGGTCGTGCTGGGGGATGCAGTTGGACTGCCGCGACCGACGGGTCCCGACCCCGCTGACGGCTGGGAGCCGCCGGCGATGCGCCCGATCGCCGCCATGACACCCCCAGCCACAAGTCCAGCTATCCCGATCACGCCCGCAGCCGAGGCTTTTTGCAGAAAAACCCGACGCTCGAGCTCGGCCGCCCGGTGACGTGCTGCTGGTCCTCCCTGTGCCGCTGCCACCAAGACGGAGCGGTGAGCTCGTTCGGCCCGTCGGGCAAAGACCGCGTCGAGGGACCACGCACCTGAGCCTGCGAGGACGAATGGCGTCCAGGCGAACAAGAAGACGATATCTGGTCCGTAATAGTACGGATTGTCGTTGAAGCTGACTGTGAGGAAGAACGACAAAGAGAGAAGCATGCCGCCGGTCGCAGCAATGCGACCGAAAAGTCCCAGCAGTGTGCCGAGACCGACGGCCAACTCGCCGAAAGAGATGACCAACGCCACGGGCGTCGAGGCGTGAAGCGCCGGATCCAGGAGATGGTGGAGTGGACTCATAAGAATCGATCCGCGCAACTGTTGCTGAAAGGATCCTGGTGCCGTGGCGTTGAAGAAGGCACGGTTGGTCAGCTTCTGCAGTCCGGCAAACGCAAAGGTGACGCCGAGGAAGGCTCGCAGGACGAGCAGCGACCCACCCGGCGCGCCAAGGACCGACAGAACACGTGACAGAAGGTTGTCCCTGGAAGCAGCGCGAAGCTCTTCCTTGCCACCTGCCTCACCCGGACTGGCACCTACAGCCGATGAGGAACGTGCCGGGTACGCAGATCGCACTCGTCTCTTCGCCATCACAGTCCTTGATCTGTCGAACCGCAGGCTCGCGTCGCAGCCACGCTCGTGAATCCAGCGTACGGGACGAACCTGACGCGAACATTACGGAAATGGCCGACTTCAATTATGGCGAATCTGGGCTTTTCGCAGTTGGCTGCCGGCGGGTAAACATACTGGATGCAGAGTCAATCCGCCGAGGGTCGTATCCGGGTCCGTCGCCGTCAGATCCGGCGGCGTCGGACAATTGCAGTCAGTGGCTTGGTCGCGGTGATTGTGGCGGTAGTCGTCGTTGTCGTGCCGGGAGGGGGTAGGGGACCGCGCACGCAACCATCGACGCACTCACCGACGGCCCGCGAAATACGCGCCACGGCTACGCCGCCTTCTATCGAAGCCGGCGTAGAGTCGTGGTCCCTGAGTTCACCACTGTCGCGCGAAGCGGTGGTGGCGAATGGCACGGGCTTAACGGTTCTGGGAGGCTTGGCAGCGGACGGCTCCTCACTTTCCAGCGTTTTGACGATCGACACGCGTACCGGTGCAGTCCAGACGGCAGGAACATTGGCCAATATCGTTCACGACGCCGCCGCTGCGACGATTGGTTCCCAAACGGTGCTGTTCGGGGGCGGATCGCCTTCGACGGTCGCAGGCGTCCAGTCAATCGCAGCGCCCACAATCCCACCGCGCGGAAACGCTACGGGATCGGTGACTGGCACACTTCCGCAGCCACGCTCCGATTTGGCCGTGACCACCATCTCCGCCAAAACCAGGGGCCATGTCATCTCAACTGACTACATCGTCGGTGGCTACGATGGCACGAATTATCTTCCCAGTGTCCTGGCCACCATCGATGGGAATCATTTCGCGTCGGTCGGGACACTGCAGGTTCCAGTCCGATATCCGGCTGTGGCCGCACTTGATGGCAAAATCTACGCTTTCGGCGGTGAAACGGCGTCGGTCAGTTCTATCACGACGGCTACCGATGATATTCAGATGATCGACCCGAAATCACACAGGACGACGATCGTCGGCCATCTGCCCCAGCCGGTCTATGGCGCGGCGGCATTCGTCATCCAGGGCACGCTGTACGTGGCCGGCGGTCAAGTACCCCAAGGCTCCACACAGACGGAGATTGACGCCTTTGTCCCGCGCACCCATGAGGTGCTGCACGCGGGGCTACTTCCTCAGGCCGTTGCCTTTGGCGGATATGCCACTGTCGACTCCGGTGGCTCGACCACCGGTTTCCTGGTCGGGGGTGAGGTTACCAATCAAGCAGGCGCCGACGCCGCAGGCGTCGCGTCAGGTCTGCTCCAATCCGTGATCTCGTTGCGTCCGAGCCGCTATGGAGGGAGGGCGGGCACCGTTAACTCGGGCTCTCCCTATTCAGGAACGCTCCTCATCGCAGACCGGGGCAACGATCGCCTCGTTACTCTGAGTCCGTCCCGCACCATTTCTTGGACCTACCCGTCGCCCACGATGCCGCCACCGCCGGGCGGTTTCTACTTTCCGGACGACGCATTCTTCTTCAACCGGGGGCAGGGCATCATCTCCAACCAGGAAGACAATCACACCATTGTCGAGATTGCCTACCCGTCTGGGCACCTGCTCTGGCAGTATGGCCATCCGGGCGTTCCCGGTGCTTCACCCGGATATCTCGATCAACCGGACGATGCATACCTCCTCAAATCCGGAACCGTGACCGTAGCCGACGCGTCGAACAATCGAATTCTATTCATAGCACCCGACAAGACGATCGTCGCCACGATCGGCAATGGGGCCGACGCCCATAACCCCCCGACGTCGATCGCCTATCCCAACGGAGACACACCTTTGTCCAATGGCGACGTCCTCGTTTCTGAGATCAATGGCTCGTGGATCGACGAATATACGCAACAGGGGAAACTCGTTTGGACAGTGCAGATGACGTCCGTCAACTATCCGTCCGATCCCCAGCAATTGGGTTCGAATCTGTATCTCATGACAGACTATGACCCGCCAGCCGAAGGCCGTGTACTCGAGTTCAACCGGCAAGGTGACATCAGCTGGCGTTATGACGCCACTTCCGGCGATGCGATGCTCAAAAAGCCCTCACTTGCCGAACGGCTTCCCAACGGGCTCATCATGGTAAACGACGACTACCGCGACCGGGTCGTCGTCATCGACCCGGTCACTAACAGCATCGTCTGGCAATACGGCCTCACCGATACACCTGGCACATTGCCCGGTCTCCTCAGTATCCCCGACGGATTCGACCTCTTGGCCAGGAATGGCAGCACACCCACCCACCCTCAAACTGGCTGACCCCAGAAGGGGAGCTCGTCTTCTCCCGCAGGAACAATAGTGCGGATGAAATTGGTCACGACTCTCATCCTCAAACCGAACGGAACGGAACGGAACGGTAATTCTTGATGGGACCTGCGGCTGGCGTGGATGAAGTCGATTGACGTAGCCGCGTAGGTCGTCCGCTTTCTACCTCGATTTTCTACTGCACCCCACGGAATGACCCGCACGGGATGGAAATGGTGGGGGAGTAGGACTGGGCAATAGGCACGAACAGGGCGTTCGTGGTTTCGAGCAGTGAGAAGTCTGGCTTGCCCGCCGTATAGCGCCAACTCGGAGACGAGATTTCTCCACTAGTTGACGTCTCCTGAGGACTTTTCCTCTCTGGATCCCGGGGAACCTCCCATACTGAAAGGAGGTGGATGTATCGATCGCGGCGAGTTGGCGCCCACGAAGCAAAGGGAGGTCTGAAGTGGAACGTCTCGTACCCTCGGTATCTATCGATGGCGACCCTGGTTCACCCCCGCATATCATCCATAAAGGAACGGTCCTCGGAAAGGAGTCCGTCCGCGGCGGGGCCGTACCGCGGAGAACCCCCCGCTGGATTCGACCGGCCGCCCTCCTTTTGAGCGCGGTACTAGCCGTCGTGGCGGCGAGCTGTTCGTCGAATTCGACTCCGTCGAGCTCAACGACCACCACGCGGGTTTCGACCACTACCACTTCGGCTTCCGCGCTTTCGACGACGACCACTAGCTCTCCAGTGACGACGACGACGGCATCGGCCGCTCCGGCCGCGGCTATTGCTGCGATCAATGCGTATGAGACGACCAATGGCCCGCCAGCCGGTACCTGGCAGATCACATCGACTCAGGTATCTAGCGTCGATTCGTCGTACATCATGTTTCGGATTGGTCCGGCACCGGGTCACCAGGACAGCGTGCAAGGAGGCTACGGATTCGTCCACGATCAATTGGGCACGTGGACCGTCGTCGGTTTCGGTAGCGCCCAAGTCGGTTGTCCGCCGGGCGGCCCTCAAGCTCCCATCGTACCGACGTCAGTGTTGACCGGTTTCGGGTTGGCGTGCCCGCCTTCCAGCTGAGGCGCCACACCAGTCTCACGATGACCCCAGTTGTGGGCTCCCCGATCGAATTGCTCGCAATTCAGGGCCTGCTTGCGTCCGCAGCGACCTGGCGACCTCCACCGGACCCAATTCGAGGTCAATCCCGGAGTCAGTCATGCCGCCCGGCGAAGCCCTGACCAGCCACTGTCACTACCACGGGCCGTGGACCAAAAGTTGCCAGTCGGTCCTCCGACACCAGTAATAATCCTGGTCAGAAGGTATGTCCCCGTAAGAATAATTTCGGGATTTCTACCATTTTCTACCCTAGAATTGGCCGCATGATGAGTGATGACGACCGGATCACCCGTGAACGGCTCGCGGCAAGCATTGAGCGAGGACTGAACCCTCCGCCGCCGGGCACCGATGTCGCAGAGGATGATTGCCTTGCGCCCGACGCGGCGGTCGCCGTGCTGGACACGATGGTGGCGGATTACGCATGGCTCTCGGGGTGGGCTGATCTCGCTCAAAAGGCCGCGACTGCGGAGATCGCTGTCGAAGTGGCACGAATGAACGATGCACCCCCGCAAGTGCAAATTGGACTGACCCAAAGGGCCGACGAAGCCAGGATGAAGTTGGAGGGTAGCGACGTGCCAAAGGGCGTCGATGTCCGTCAGGTCCTTGAGTCCTTCGCCAAGCTTCAGAGGATCGCCGCTCGCATGCCCGACGGGTACGTCAGCTAGACGCGAGGCGCGTCGCAGGATGATCGACCGGCTAAGGCTGTTCCCACTCGATCCTCACGACGTGTCGTAACTCCCCAAGTGACCGATGAACGGCTGCCTTTAGGCGGGCGGCCAGGTCGCTTTGGTCACTGTGGCGGGGTCCACTAATGCGAAGCGTGGCCCACAAGATGTCGCCCCAACCTTCTACGACGTGCACGGATTGTAGAAAGTGGGTAGCACCGAGCGATGCCGTGACTTCGTTCCGAATGGAAGCGGCGCGGTCGTTTGTCATTTGGGTTGACGATGACCGTCGAGAGGCCGTTCTTATAGGGCCGAAGGTCCCATGGCAGAACCGAAATTAGACCCTTCTCCGGGTTCCTCTGGACGCATGCGTTCACTGCACGCGGACCGCCGCGGGTCTTCGAAGATCGGCCTTCCTGTTGGATCACCAGGCAGGACGATCTCTCGGCTGCCGGATAGGAAGGCCGTTCGGCCCTGTACGGCGAGTAGACAACGCCGTACGTTGGATCTAAAGGATGACCGGCCGCGGTCGGCGAGGAGAGAGGGTCGGAGTAGTGCAGATGGTCGTGGTCGTCGGTGTCGTCTCCGCTGCTCTGACCACCCTGAGCTGGGTACCGCAGCTTCGGCGCACCCTGCGCCGAGGGACGGCGACCGATTTCGCCTGGACCTATCTGTTGATGCTGGGCGCGGGCGACGCCGCGTGGTGCGCCTACGGGGTGCTTCGGCGCGATCTTGTCATCGTCGTGGCCAACCTCTTCGTCTTAGTCGGCATCGTGACTGTGTCGGTCGTCAAGCTTCGCTCGCGCCGGCTCACCTTCGACCAGCTCGAGCTCACGGTCCCGGCGGGTGGGGACATGCTGGCCGCTCTTGAGTCCCTGGTCACCATCGGGCCACGACTGGCCAAGGACCTGCGGGCGGTCGGGATCACCGACGTTCCTATGCTTCGGGCCGTGGGGATCGATGAGGCGAATCGGCGATTGGTCGACGCCGGCCTCCAGACCGGAACCTACTCTCGGCAAGCCATCGCTGGAGCCATCGCCGGCGACTGGTCGGTCCAGGTCGATCCGGCCCACCGAATCGGCCAGCGGCGCAGCCGCCAACGCGCTCATCACTGATCTTGACGCCGCTTGAGCACCTCCCGATTCGAGTCAATGGCACTGCGCTTCCATCTGACGGAGGCCGAGACGGGTGGTATAGCCGAGTGCACGGCGCCACCAATCTAGTCTACTCCTGCGGGCGCAGCGACGTTCGACTGCCGCTCCGCATCTGGAGGAAATGGATGAGGCATGGCTGACTCTGGTGGCATCCAGTCCCGTCGCGTGTCGCTACCCGCTGCTCGCGCTTTGTCGATTCGGCCCATGAGGGGTTCTGACGCCGAGGGCCTGATTGCGTTGTACGCCGGTCTTAACACGGACGACCAATACCGACGCTTCTTCAGCGGCCACCCGCCCCCCGAGTCTTTCGTGAGGAAGATGACGAACGCCACAGAGCGCGGTGGGTTCGGACTGATTGCGGTCATAGAAGGACCAGACAGCATGAGCCGGATTGTCGGTGAGGCCACCTATGAGTTGCTTCCCGATGGCGATGGGGAACTAGGTATCACGGTCGCCGAGGATGCACGCGGGTGGCTAGGGCCGTACCTGCTCGATGCATTGGTCGAGGCGGCCGCCGCCCGAGGTGTCCCGAACCTCGAGGCTGATGTGCTGGTCGCGAACCGCCGGATGCTGACCATGCTGCGCGCACGGGGTTACGCCGTCGTCGATCACGACGAGCAGCCCGCCGTCGTCCGGGTCGCTATCGGCACCACCCAGCGCGTACCCACCTGGCCGGGTAATCACGAACGTCCCCGGCTCCTCGTCGAGGTACCCGGCGGGCGCTGGCACGCCGAAGAGGCAGCCCGAGCGGCGGGGTTCCAGGTGTTGGCCTGCCCGGGCCCCCTCCTCGGCTGGTCACACTGCCCGGCCCTGCGCGGCGAGCCGTGCCCCTTGGCGGCCGGTGCCGACCTCATCGTCGACGCTGTCCCGCACGAAACCGGACGATCCCTCCTCGACGCTCACCGGCGCGTCCACCCGTCCGTGCCCATCTGCGTCGAGCTTCCGTCCGGAGAGAGCGACCTCGACGCCAACGCCTCGAAGATTCCACGCGGCACGAGCGACACCGTCGTCATAGGTATCTTGGAGCGGCTGGCGAAGAAGGCTCCGGCTCCGGTCCGCGAGTCCCCGCAGCGCCAGAACGTCCGGCAGTCGCTCGATGGCCCGCCCGACGGTCCGGGGGCTCCGGCTGGCGGCGAAATACCGTGACGAGCATGCTCCGAACAGCTGCCGCACACCCAGAGCGGGAAGATCGTTCGAAGGGTGCTCAAGCAGCGCGCCCTCGGCCTGCCCGAAGGTGACACGTCGACGCTCGAGGCCACGCCGTGAACGCGTCAGGGCCGGCCGGCGATCTCGACGTGAAGGGTCCGCCATCTTCTGATCGAGATGCTCCGAATTCGCCGTTTCGAGGAACGAGCACCGGAGGACTTATGACCCGAGACGAAGCCATGGCCATCATGCGTGACGTGCTCCATCAGGTAGCGCCCGAGGCGGACCTTGAAGAGGTGGGGCCCGAGGAGATGATGGCCGAGGCGCTCGACCTTGACTCCATGGACTTCTTGAACTTCATGATCGGCCTGCATGAGCGCACCGGTGTCGAGATACCCGAGCTGGACTATCCCCAACCGTTGAGGGGTGCGCCGCCTATCTGGTCGCACACATGTAAGGGTGTAACCGGCCGCCATGGCTCTCGGTCGATTTACACCCCTAAGATCGCCTGGTCAAAGGCCAAGGGAGGCTACGTAGTGCCCACACCGAGCGAGTTGCTGCGCCGTTTCCGGCTTATGGCAGTGCCCGGACCGGCGGCCATCGCGGCGGTGCCGGCAGACCGGCGCGAGGTGCTTCGGAGGGAGCTCGAACCGGTCTTCGCCGCCCTTCGGGACGTCAACGAGGGCACCGCGGCAACATTGGCTGGGGCTGAGGCGGAAGGCCAGGAGCGTCGCTCCCGCGCAGCCGAGGAAGCCTCCGAGATCGTCGCCACGGCCCGCCGTCTGACCAGAGACGCCCGGGCCGAGGCTGCGGCGGTCCTCCTGGATGGAGCCGCCGACGAGCGTCGAGATCTCCTCGTCGCGGCTCGTCAACGTGTCGAGGACATCAGCGACAATGCCGAGCGCGCCATGCAAGCAGCAGTCGATGAGCTCGTACGACGGGTACTCTCGCTCGGCGACGCCGCAGGGTCCGCCTCGTGAGCGCCGGATGGGTCGCCGCGCAGGTCCGGAGCCGCGGTCTGGTCCAGCATTGCCTCGGCCCTGAGCAGGTCCGCCAGCTGGCTGGTGCGGGCTCACTGCGGCAGGCCCTCGATGTGCTTGCCTCGACCGCGTACGCAAAACAGCTCCGCCCGGGCCTCGATCTGGCGGGTGCCGGGCGGGCCGTCGTGGGCTCGGTCCTTTGGAACCTTCGTGTGCTCGCCGGCTGGAGCCCGCCCCTCGGCGCGTCGCGGCTCCGGGTGCTGGCCGGGGCGTTCGAGCTTGCCAACCTACAAGGCGAGATGGCGCGACTGGAAGGGTTCGAGGCGCCACCTCCTTACGCTCTCAGCTCCTTGGCCACGGTCCCGCGTCTCTCGTCGGTGACGACGGTTAGCGAGCTTCGGAGCGCCCTGGCCGCGTCGCCCTGGGGCGATCCCGGGGCGAGCGATCGCGCTGGCGTTGTGCTGAGCCTCGAGTTCGCGCTGGCTCACCGGGTTGCTGAGGACGTGCCTGAGGCCGCCGGCTGGGCCACGACGTACGCCGTGCTCGTTCTCGCCCGATGCCTGGCGTCTGGCGTGGTGTTGGAGCTCGGGCTACCGGCGGCGATACATGCGAGAGCCGTAGTGGGCGAACACCTCCTCCAGGTCCATTCGCTACGCGACCTCGCTGACGGCCTGCCGCGGCACAGTACGTGGCTCCTGGCCGATATCTCGGACCCTGACGATCTGTGGGTGGCCGAGGCGCGCTGGTGGCACCGGCTCTGGGGAGAAGGGATGGCCCTGGTCATGAAGGGCAGCCCCGGGCCGGGGGCGACCGTCGGGGCGGTGGCGGCCCTCGCGGCAGACGCGTGGCGTGTGCGCTGTGCCCTAGAGGTCGCGTCTCGACAAGGGCGAGGAGCGGAGGTGCTCGATGGCGTGGCGTGACGCACTTGCCCCCGCACGCATGGAGCGGATCGCCGTGGTTTCCCCGGTCAGCCGCGTCCGCTCGGTCCTGGTCGCCGTGGCCGCAGAGGGCACGGTGGAGCCTGAGCGTCTCGACAACACTCCTCCCGGACCAGCCGGGCTCGCCTTGCAACGCATTCAGCGGGGATCACGGGGCAACGCGCTGCGTCCAGTCGTGGGGGCCGAGCCAACGGACGTGGAGTCGCTCGTTGCCCGCGGCGACCTCAGCGGGCTGGCTGGCGAGGCGGAGTTGGAGCAGGTCAGGAGCAGCATGGTCGAAGAGGGCGCAGTCGCGGCGCTGGCCGGTTGGAGCCCGGCGGGAGCCGTCGATGAACTCGCGGCACGTCTCGCTCCCCTGGGAGCGAGCATCGTTCGCCTCCGCCCCCCTCGGGGGGTCCAGCCACCCACATCGTTGCCGGGCCATGGCGCGACAGGGGCATTCCAGCCTCTTGTGAACACCTACGGCACGGTGCCCTATGCAGACGTAAATCCCTCCGTCATGGCTGGTCTGGCATACGTCGTGATGTTCGGGATGATGTTTGGCGACGCGGGACAGGGCCTACTGCTGCTCGGTTTCGGCGTCGCCGTCTCGCGAGCCCGGCCCGGCAAGGCGGCATGGCTCGAACGGTTCCGCTGGGCAACTCCGTTCCTGATCGGCGCCGCCCTGGCGAGCATTGCCTTCGGGTTCGCCTACGGCGAAGCCTTCGGCCCCACCGGGCTGGTGCCAACGCTTTGGCTTCGTCCGCTTGACAACGCCACCAGGCTGCTCGCCGTGGCGATCGGCGCCGGGGCTGCCCTCCTGGCATGCTCGTTCGTGCTCGGCTCGGTCAACCGATTCCGAGAGAGCGGGCCCGTACCCTCCATGGTTGCACTGTCGGGGTTGGCCGGCGGAGGCCTCTACTTCGGTCTGGCCCTGGTCGGTGCCGGTTGGTACGAACACACGTCGACGCTCGCCCTCGTCGGGGGCGTCCTCGCTCTGGCCGCGCTGACCCTGGGATTTTTCGGACTGTTCGCCGAAGCGGGCGGCCACGCCGGCGGGGCATTGCAGGCGGGGATCGAGCTCGTCGACTCGGTCATCCGCCTGGGCACAAACACGGTTTCCTTCGCCCGGCTCGCCGCGTTCGGCCTGACCCACGCGGCATTAGGCGCTCTGGTGTGGGAAGGTACCGAGAACCTGTGGCGAGTCGGTGGCGTGCCTGCCGTGGTGGCGGCGATCGTGCTCTTCGTGGGCGGGAACGCCGTTACCTTCGCGCTGGAAGCGCTCGTGGCAGGCGTGCAGGCACTCCGGCTCGAGTACTACGAGATATTTTCCCGCGTTTTCACAGGTGAAGGCCGCGAGTTCCACCCATGGCAGCTAGCAGTTCGTAGCAGTTCATCAATGAAGGAGGCTCTATGATCACCTGGCTTATCGCCCTCCCCATCCTGGCTGCGGTCTCGGCCGGAATCTGCGTGGAACTGCGAAGACATCCCCGGGGCGCCATCAGGGCGGTCAAGGCCCTCAACCTCCTGTTCCTACTCGGAGCCGGGGTGCTGGTCATCCTCGCCGCGTCGGCCTCACCGAGCGCCGCTGCGACTGGGGCGGCTGCCGCGGCGAAACCTTACGCCGGCCAAGCGCTGATCGGCGCGGCCATCGCGGTCGCAGGGTCGTCCATCGGCGCCGCCATCGCCGTCGCGTACACCGGATCTGCCGCCCTGGCCGCCATCAGCGAGCGCCCCGAAATGTTCGGGCGTGCCATGGTCTTCGTGGGTTTGGCCGAAGGCATCGCCATCTACGGCTTGGTCGTCGCCATCATGCTCATCGGGAAGGCGTAGTCGGCGGCATGGGTCAGGTGATCGTGCTCGGCGAGCGCGAAAGGGTCATGGGATACGCCTTGGCAGGGGCACTGGCGGTCGAGGCGGAAGGTGAGGAGGTGGCGCGTGCCTGGGCCTCGCTCCCCTCGGACGTCTCTCTCGTGGTGCTGACACCCGCTGCCGCCCAGGCGCTGGGCGACGCTATAGCGGCCGGGCGCCGCGACGCCCTCATCGTGACGATGCCACTATGACCGTCATCGCTTCGCTCTCCGACGCGGGCGGGACCCCGGGAGTGACCGCGTCCGCAAGGCCCGGCCTCGAGGCGAGCCTCCGCGCGGTCGCCGAAGCCCTGGAAGAGGATGCCCGCCGTCAGTCCGCGCTCATCTTGGCCCAGGCTGACGCCGACAGGGCGGCGGCGCTGGATGCCGCTCGCACCGAGGGGGAGCGGCTCGTCGAGGTCGCCCAGGCCGAGGGCACGGCTACGGCACGGCGGTTGGCGGCGGCCCAGCTTGCCGACGCGCGCCGCGACGCCCACCACATCGTGCTCGAGGCGCAGCGTGCTCTCTATGAGGCGGTACGCCAGGCCGCGCTGGAGGAACTCGCGCACCAAGAGGGCTCCCCGGCTGCGACCACCCTCGTGGCGCGTCTCGGAGACGTGGCCCGAGCGCGCCTGGGCGTCGAAACCGAGATACGCCTACCCGACCGAGGCCGTCCGGGGATCGTGGCCGTGCGCGATGGCGTCGTGCTTGATTTGAGCGCACCGGTCCTCGTCGAACTCGAGCTGCAGTACTTCGGCGACGTGCTCGAGGGGCTTTGGGCGTGAACACTGTCGTCGGCGAGGGGACCGGCGCGGGTGGGCAGGTCGTCCGCGTGAACGGGCCGCTGGTAGAGGTCGAGGGTCTGGCCGGCGTGGCCGCCCTCGATATCGTGGAGGTCGGCGAGCAGCGTCTTCCCGCAGAGGTTGTTGCGATCCACGAAGGCTCGCTCACCGCCGAGGCGTTCGAGTACACCGGCGGCCTGCGGGTGGGGGATCCGGTGACAGGGCGGGGGAGACCTCTCTCGGCGCGCCTCGGTCCGAGCCTGCTCGGATCCATCTTCGACGGACTGCTCCGCCCGTTGGCCGACCGGCCCATGTGGCTGGCCCCCGGTTGGCTCGAGCGCGGGCGGAGCGAGGCCCACTGGAAGTTCGCGCCGGCCCCCGTGGGCATCGGTACCGAAATGACAGCGGGTGAGCTCCTCGGGAGCGTGGCGGTCGGCGACTTCGAACATCGCGTTCTCGTGCCGCCCGGCGCCGGTGGCCCCCTTTCATGGCTCGCCGGCCCGGGCGAGGTGGACGAGGAGGAGCCGATCGCCACGGTGGGCGATCTGACCGTGACTCTGGTCGAGGAATGGCCGGTCCGCCAACCGCGCCCCATGAGCGAGCGACTTCGGCCGTTCTTGCCGCTCGTGAGCGGCCAACGGGTCATCGACCTCCTCTTCCCCATTGCCCGCGGGGCGACAGCCGCAGTGCCGGGGGGTTTCGGGACCGGCAAGACCGTCCTGCTGCAGCAGATCGTCAAGTGGTGCGACGCCGACGTGATCATCTTTGTCGGCTGTGGTGAACGAGGCAACGAGCTGGCAGACGCCCTGACCGACCTCGCATCGCTCATCGATCCGAGATCAGGCCGCAGCTTGCTCGAGCGCACCGTCGTCATCGCCAATACGTCGAACATGCCCGTCATGGCCCGTGAAGCGAGCATCTACAGCGGCATGACGGTCGCGGAGTACTACCGCGACATGGGATATCACGTCGTGCTGCTCGCCGACTCGACGTCGAGGTGGGCCGAGGCCCTGCGGGAGTTCTCGTCCCGGAGTGGCGAGCTCCCGGCCGAGGAGGGCTATCCCGCTGGCCTGGCGTCCGCCCTGGCCGCCTTCTACGAGCGGGCAGGACGGGCCACCACGCTGGGGGGCACCGAAGGTTCGGTGACGGTCATCGGCGCCGTGTCACCACCTGGCGGCGACCTGACCGAGCCGGTGACCGCCCAAACAGAGCGGTTCGTGCGGTGCCTGTGGTCTCTCGACCGGGAGCTCGCCTATGCCAGGCACTATCCGGCGGTGACATGGCGTGGGTCGTTTTCCCGGGACGTCGAGGCCGTTGCCGCCTGGCACGCGACCGAGGGACGCGTCGACTGGGCCAAAGCCCGAGCGCGAGCTGTGGCACTCCTGGCTCAGGAGGACCGTCTGGCCTCGGTGGTCGAGCTCACCGGCCTGAGCGCCCTCCCCGGTCCGGAGCGCATCGTGCTGCTGACAGGGCGACTCTTGCGGGAGGGGGTCCTCCAGCAGAGCGCCCTGAGCGAGAACGATGCCTACTGCGGCCCCGAGAAGCAGAGTGCCCTGCTCGAACTGGTGCTGGCCGTCAGCGACCGGTGCCTCGCACGTATCGAGGCGGGCGTTCCCGTGTCCGCCGTGGAGAATTTTGATTTCGCCCCGGTGACGAGGGCCCGGGACGAAACGGGACCTGACGATGCCCAGGCAGTGCGCCAACTCGGTGCAGAAGTGTTGTCCGGGCTGGATGCCCTGACGTGAGCCCGACCCCCGGAACGCCGCCGTCCGCCCAAAAGCCTGAGACGGGCCGGGCGGGTGCCGACGACTTGTCGATCGCCTCGCTCGCCGGAATCGTGCCCACTCCGCTCGCGTTCAGCGGTGCCGCGTGGGTGGAGGGACCTCTCCTGGCCGTCAGAGGCGTCAAAGGCGTGGGCTGGGATGAGTTCGCTCGGGTCCGTCTGGCCTCAGGGGAGGTCCGCACCGGTCTCGTCCTGGAGGTCCACCATGATCTCGCCATCGTCGAAGTCCTCCAGGGCACCGGCGGCATCGACCCTGAGCGGGTTTCGGTGGCCTTCGAGGGCCGTCCATTCGACATTCCCGTCGGAGAGGGCTGGCTCGGGCGCGTCTGGAACGGCGTGGGGGAACCGCTCGACGGCGGGCCACCGATGTTGTCGGGAGAGCGAAGGGCCGTAGCGGGTTCTCCGCTCAATCCCACCGCCCGCGACGTGCCCTCCGACCCGGTCTTCACGGGGATTTCGGTCATCGACGCCCTCACGACCCTCGTCCGAGGTCAAAAGCTGCCGATCTTCTCGTCGGCCGGCCTGCCCCACTTGGACCTGGCGGCCCAGATCGCCGCCCAAGCCAACGTCGGGGGCGAGAGCTTCAAGGTGGTGGTGGCCGCGATGGGTCTGACGCACGCCGACGCCGCGGCCATCGTCCAAGTTCTCGAGGCCCGCAGCGCGTCCGGCGACCTCGTCCTCGTGCTCGATACCGCAGGCGACCCGGTGGTTCAACGGATCCTTACGCCGAGGGTCGCCCTCACTATTGCCGAGTACCTGGCGTTCGAGCATCAGCATCACGTCCTCGTCGTGCTGGCGGATATGACGAGCTACTGCGAGGCCGTGCGCGAGGTCTCAGCGGCCCGCGGGGAGATTCCGGGGCGTCGCGCCTATCCCGGGTATCTCTACAGCGACCTTGCCTCGATTTACGAGCGGTGCGGGCGGCTGCGGGACCGACCGGGATCGATCACGCAGGTGCCAGTCTTGACGATGCCGGGCGGTGACATCACTCACCCCGTACCGGACCTCACCGGGTATATCACCGAGGGCCAGATCGTGCTGTCGCCCGAGCGCCACGCGGAAGGGATCTACCCGCCGGTCGACGTGCTCTCGTCGCTCTCGCGGCTCATGCGCAAGGGGGCCGGGCCGGGAAGTACTCGCGGCGATCACCTTGCATTAGCCGGGCAACTCGTTGCCGCCCTGGCCCGGGCCAGGGCGGCCCAGGACCTCGCAGACTTGATCGGCATGGAGGCGCTGACCGAGACAGACCGTCAATATCTGGCCTTCAACGACGCATTCTCGCGGGACCTCGTCATGCAGCTCACGGATGAGTCCCGGGCACTTGAGGACACGCTTAACCGGGCGTGGCAGGTCCTGTCGATCCTGCCCGAGCGCGAGCTGACCATGATGCCCGCGGCGGACATCGCTCGCTACTACCTGGGCGACCATCTGGGCCGCGAGCAGAATCAGCCCATCGACGGGGGCGCACAGGAGCCCGAGGCTGCCCCGTCGGTGACCGAGCCTGGCACAGAAGCGCGTCATGGCTGAGCATGTCCCTCCGGGCCGGGCCGGGCGGCTGTGGCTTGTGAAACGGATCGACACCGCGGAGCGGGGGGTCGAGCTGCTGCGTCAGAAGCGAGAGGTGCTACGCCGCGAGCAGAGACGACTCTCACAAATGGCAGAGCACACCGGCGCAGCATGGGCCAACGCCGCGGTGGACGCTGACCGTTGGAGTAGCCGGGCCTGTGCGCTGAGCGGCAGCACGGCTGTCAGACTTGCGGCGCTCGACGTCGCCGGAAAGAGTAGGGTTTCGATCTCCTGGCGCAACACAATGGGGACACGTCACCCCGACGAAGCTGGGTGCGAGCTCCCTGCTCTCACTCCCGCCGCCGCCGCATCATCGAATGCCGCCATTTTGCCAGCGGCCCATGCCCACGTGCGGGCCTTGCGGGCCGCCGCTGAGCACGCCGTGGCCAGCGCGGCTCTGCGAGAAGTGGAAAGTGAACTGGTCTCTACCCACCGACGGCTGCGCGCCATTGAGCGCCATCGGCTGCCCGCCCTTCAGGCGCAGCTGCAAGTGCTCGTTCTGCAACTCGACGAGCGCGAGCGCGAGGAACGCCTCATAGCGCGATGGGCCATGGGGGCGCGGCGGGAAGTTCCGAAATGATGTGGCGCAATCGGATGTGTGCGCCTCCACTTCACCCGGTAACCCACTCCACTGGTGGACCCCGGCTTCTCCACCACTTCCGGGGGAAACCAAGTGAGGTCCGCCGTTTAGGGGTAGGGTCGGCGTGATGTACTTCTGTCCAGGGAGGCTGGGATATGGATAGCGGAGACTCTCCCGTCGTCTTGCGTACTGCCCTTCGCAACCTCGCCGAGGACGCCCGGAAGGAAGCCGCTCTCGTCCGGCTCGACAGCGACGATCACGACTTCTACGAGGGCGTCATGGCGGCAGCCGAGGATCGTCTGCACCTGGAGATGCTGGGACCCCATGACGAGTCCTGGCTCGGTCGGGCCAAGCCGGCGTTCCGGGAGGGTTATACGAAGACGAGCGCTGTGATTGCGTCGGTCCACGGGGATCCGCCCCATCATTTGAGCCTGCCTACTCGGGACCCGGGCCGATAGCGACGGTATGGACTCGCTCGAGGGATATCCTTGGGCGATTCGGATTTCGCGGTGTTGCGGGCACAGTCGCCGGCCTGAGCCGCCGCAACGACTGCCCGGTTGATGGCGGTGTTGGTGATGACCATCGAGTCGAACTTGTCAGCGGGTTCCACACTTGCCCTGAAGGAGGCGTCCTGGAACCTTTACAGCGAGCTGATCACCGCGACGTTCTGGCGGGTGACCTCGGCTGGGATGGCCGGCCGTAGGTCACGCAGGTGCACCTCGACGCGGTCCTGGGCTTCGGCGCGTCAGCGACACGACCGGTTCGATGCCAAGGGCGGCGTTGTCGAACGTCTTGTCCAGCGCGTCGCGGGCTGGTGCTGCACTGCCTGAGGCACCGAGCATGACGGGGCATGGCAGGCACCGCGAGACTGTCAGAATGGGTCCGTGCGCACTAGACGGAGCTCCTCCACATCGGTCGACCGCGACTCGGGTCGGACCGGTTCGAGCCCACACTTGTTGGAACCAGATGTCGTCGCCGGCGCCCTGTCCGTTCTGCAGGAGGGCCGCCTCTTCCGGTACGACTGCCTGTTGCCTGAGGCGAGCCCCACCTCCTGCTTCGAGCGTGAGTTCGCCGACTTCCTCGGCACGCGCTACGCCGTCGCGGTCAACTCGTGCAGTTCGGCCCTCCTCCTCGCCCTGTTGGCCTGCGGTGTCAAGCCCGGGGACGAGGTCCTGCTGCCCGCCTTCACCTTCATCGCGGTGCCGAGCGCCGTGGTCCATGCCGGGGCCACGCCCGTCCTGATCGAGACGACCGCCGACCTGGCGATCGATCCCGACGACCTGGAGCGCAAGGTCTCTCCGCGCACCAAGGCGATCCTGTTGTCCTACATGCGGGGCCGAGTGCCCGACCTCGAACGGATCCTCGACGCATGCAGCCGCCGAGGCGTGCAGGTCATCGAGGACGTGGCCCACGGCATGGGGGTCGAGTGGGACGGCGTCCCCCTCGGGAGATTCGGCCGCGCCGCGGCCTTTAGCTTCCAGTCACACAAGCTCCTCGACGGAGGTGAGGGTGGGATGGTGGTCACAGACGATCGTGACGTGGCGCTGCGCGCACTGCTGCAGTCAGGCTGCTACGACCGCAATTGGCGCTGGCACTTCCTCGAAGAAGGGGACCACGACTGGCTCGAGGAGGCCTCAAACTCGCTCCCTGTGTACGGCTTTCGCATGTCCAATCTGACCGCGGCCGTGCTCCGCCCACAACTGCCCCGGGTGCCGGCACGCCTGGCCAACTACCGCGAGCGCTACCGCCGGGTCGCCGAAGGGATCGCCGGGTGCCCCATTCGGCTTCCGCCCCACTCCGAACGCGTGACGCCGGTTCCGGACTCGCTGCAATTCGAGATCCCCTCACACGGGCCCGAGCAGCTCCGCGATTTCGTCGAGCACTGCAACGCCCGAAACGTCCCCCTGCAGGTCCTCGGGCTCGACTCGGCCAACTCGCGCTGTTTTTGGAACTGGCGCTTCGTCGAGTCGCCGGGGTGCCCCCGGACTCGTGACCTTCTTTCGCGGTTAGCCGACCTCGCGTTGCCGTTGTCGCTCGGCGAACGAGACCTGGCCCATATCGTCGACGTCATCCGGACCGGGCTGGCCGACGCCGGCTCGCCGGGCAGCTGAGAGCGCCCGAGTCTCAGCTCGACGGCAAGGACCTCGTGGTCATCGAGACGCAGACCGGGCGCCTGTTCGGGCGTGTGGTGTCGCTAAAGGCGGCGGCACAGGCAGCTTGGAACGCAATCGAGCAAAGTACTGGCCGGTAGCCGCGGCCGTTGGCAACCTGCAGAGGAGGATTGCCTTACGCCCGAAGCGGCAGCCACCGTGCTGGACAGGATGGTGGCAGATTACGTATGGATCTCGGAATGGGTTTCGCTAACTCGAAAGGCTGCGATCGAGGCCAGGATGAAAGTAAACAGTACCGACGTGCCGAACGACGTCGACGATCGTCGAAGAGCCGCCGAGCTGGCCTTCTGATGAGGCCCTGCATCCCTTCCTCGTTTCCGGCATTCTGGATGTGTGCCCTCCAGGAAGCATGAGAGCAACGCGGGGCGCCCCAGGATCTACATGCGAGGGCATGCTTCCCGTTCCCCGGCCGAACGCGAGCATATGCTCACCCAACTCCAGCGGTCCGACCCGGTCCTGGCACGCCTCATCAGAGAACGACCGGGGTTCGACCCGCGCTCCTGGCTCGAGGAACTTCCCCCGATGGATCTGTTCGGTGCGCTGGTCTTTCAAGTGATCGGGCAGCAGCTCTCGGTGCAGGCGACCCGGCGGATACTGGACCGCATCCTGGCGCTGGGCGACGGGCAGATGTTGTCTCACTCCGAGCTGCTCGCGATTGAACCCGAAGATCTGCGAGCTACTGGATTGTCGAATCGAAAGGTCAGAACGGTGCGCGATCTTGCACAACGCTTCAGCGACGGCAGCCTGGACGAGGATCGTCTCCGTACGCTCCCAGACGATGAGATCGAAACCGAGCTTACGCAGATCCCTGGGATCGGGCCGTGGACGGTGCACGGAGCATTGATAATTGCCTTTGATCGTTCGGATGTGGTCCTGCCCGGTGACTTGGCTTTGCGCAAGATCATCGAGAAGGTCTACGACCTCGGGCACCTGCCCAGCCAGGACGAGGTACTCCGGATCGCTGACGCGTGGCGCCCCTACCGATCTCTTGCGACCGCCTACCTGTTTCAATCAGCGTTTGGGCCACCTAGCTGAGCAACCTACGGGACGCAATGCCGCCTTGTTAGCCTTCCGTATACGGGACCCGCCACATCAAGACTGTTCCCCCAGCTGGAGGGCTCGACACGTCGAACTCACCGAGTAATTTCTCGGCTCTCCGCCGAAGGTTGTTGAGTCCTAAGCCGCCCTCAGTCCTGCTGTCCATACCCCGTCCATTGTCGGAAACGACAAGTTGGCAGTGACCGTCGTTGGTACTGAGCACGATGCTCGCCTCGGTGGCATTTGCGTGACGTTCGATGTTGGTCACCGCCTCGCGGATGGTCGCCATGAGTTGCTCAGCCACCCGCTCGGAGACCGCCGTGTTCACGGCACCCTCGAAGGAGACGACCAACTCGAACCCCACGAGGTCGCGCAACTCTGCGACCAGGACGGTGACATCGTCGCGTACACCCCGACTCGACCCTCCCATCCCGAGGGCATAGATGGTGCTGCGAATCTCACCGATGATCTCGTCGATTTCGCTTACGTGGCTTTGTAAGCGATCGGCGTCGATCTTCGAGGCGCGCATTGTCATCCCTTGAAGGTTCAGGCCAAGGCCGAAGAGTCGTTGAATGACATGGTCGTGCAGATCGCGAGCGAGGCGGTCTCTGTCCTCGTAGACGGCCGAAACCTTCACCTGTTGGTGCAGTCGTGTGTTCTCGATGGCGATACCAGCCGCCAACGCCAAGGCTTCGACCAGGGCGACATCGTCCCGGGTGAACTCGGACCATCCAATCTTGTCGGTCAGGTAGAGATTCCCGTAGATGTCGCCACGAACCTTGACCGGAACGCCCAGGAACGAGGTCATCGGAGGATGATTGGTTGGGAAACCGAAACTTTCAGGATGGTCCCCGAGACGAGCCAGGCGGAGAGGATCAGGATCGGCGACGAGCAGCCCCAGCACACCTTTTCCCGTGGGGCGCGGGCCAATCTGGGCCTCATTCTCGGCGCTCAGTCCGACGGTGATGAACTCTGCCAGTGCCGTCTTGTCGTCATTGAGCACTCCGAGCGCACCGTAACGAGCACCCGTCATCGAGCACGCCTCCTCAATGACGTGCTGCAGGAGCGCGGGCAGTTCGAGGTCCTTTTCCAGGAGCAGGACTGCGTCGAGAATCCGGCGGAGCCTTGAAGGATCCTCAATCGAGTGGTACGGCATGGTTGCCTGCCTTGCGATAGGCCAAAGAAATCGTGGGACGCGAACAGCGCCGACCTGGACAAACCCTACGTTTCGAAGGCCTAGCACAAATCCTAGCGCAACCCCCGGTTTCTCGGCAAAGCTCTCATTGCGTGTCACGGAAAGTTCATCGTTTGCGGAGAGCACGATCCAGCTTCGTTGTTGCGATTTCTTCGTTGGGAGACCGCGCTAGTGCATGCAAATGTCGAGGATGGATCTAACCCCACTCGATCCTGACAAGATGGCGCGCTTCTCCCATTGCGCTAGCTACCGCAGATTCAAGCCTGCCTTCCAACTCATTGCGGTCGTAGAGATGAGAACCACGAACACGAATCGTCACATAAAAGACATCTCCCCATCCTTCGCGCACGTGAATCGACAGAACGCTGGTTGGATCGTCTAGCGATCCAACCAGTTTCGTTTGAATGCGCTCGGCGAGATCGTTCGTCATAGGTATCCCCGGGAGGACACTGACCTAGCGGATCATGCTCTGGTAGGGCCAGAGGTCCCACTCCGCCACCGACGCGGGCGTGGGGTGGATGACTCCTCGACCGCTGGAAGTGTGTGGATCGTCGCGTAACTCGCCTAGAGCATCCGGTCGCGCATGAACTCGAGCCAGGAGATGTGTCGTTCGGTGTCGTGTGCCACGAGAGCAAGGAGGACGTTCCAGAGCTCGGACTCCTCGGTTGGTTCAAGCGTGCTGCTCAGAGCCGCCAGTTCCAAGCGTTCGTCGTCCTCCCGGGTGATGAGTGTCTCGAGCATGGCGACGGTGCGTTGGCGCACCATCTGGTCGCTGACGTGGCTGCCTTGCAGAATGGGCATGCCGCGAGCCTTCAGGTCGTCAGTCGCGAATACGGTCTCGGCCAGATCGCCGAAGATCATCTGATGGCGTTGCTCGTCGGCCAGGATCAGGCGTGCCAGATACCGCATGGACGGTGCGGGAAGCTCTTCGCACAGTGCCTGGTAGTCGCCGAGCAGCTCATCTTCTCGGGCGGCGTGGGCGCGAAGGTATTTCGACAACTGTTGTGCCGCGCTCGCCTTGTGCTCGACCGGGGTCATCAGATCAAGAACTCGGTGAGGTGTGATCGTGGCGACTGAGCTCGCTGGTGACGGTGTCCACCCATTGGCGGGCGGTCCAGAACGCAACGTCGGTTCTCGAGGCCAGTTCGAGCTCGAGTGGGATCAGCACGGACTCTTGGATGACGCCCAGCGAGACGCGGTCGGTCATTTCGAGGATCAGATCGGCCAGTTGTGCCCGCGCGATCCACCAGCACCGGGACAAGAGGCGGTGTCGACGCGGCCGGGACACGGCATCGCTGATCATGTCCCTGCTTCCGTGGGCCAACAGATTGGTCCAGGCCCAGATGGGAACGGCCAGGCCGTCCGCCTCGAGGCGATCGGTCAGCGTCCCGGTGAGGAACGCCGCGCACTCCTCCGCCAGCCCATCCTCCCTGCGGTTGTGCCGCCGCCCTCTCATGGCCTACTCCTCCCGGGCGCGCCTTAGGGCGACCTGGGCCTCTTCGAAGGTCAGCGTGAGGTCACGCAGGAGCTTTTCAAGGCCCGTCTCGAGGGTGTGCAGGCTCGAGCAGGCATCTCCTTTGGCGTCGGAGAGCTTGGAGTGAGCTGCGAGATACGCGTTTTGCACGGCGTCGAGGTTCTTGTGGACCTCGTCGCGTAGGTCCAGATTGGCCAGGTCGAGCTGCACGACGAGCTCGTCGATCTTTCCTCGCCACTCGTCGAGCATCCGG
>JBEKWB010000059.1:0-25895 GCA_049513455.1 Acidimicrobiales bacterium | reverse complement strand
AGGCTTTCGCCCATTGCGCAAGATTCCCCACTGCTGCCTCCCGTAGGAGTCTGGGCCGTGTCTCAGTCCCAGTGTGGCTGATCGTCCTCTCAGACCAGCTACCCGTCGATGCCTTGGTGAGCTATTACCTCACCAACTAGCTGATAGGCCGCGAGCCCCTCCCGAAGCGGAATCCATTTCCTTATCAGATCATGCGGTCCGATAGGGATATCCGGTATTAGCACCGGTTTCCCGGTGTTGTCCCAGTCTTCGGGGCAGGTTGCTCACGTGCTACTCACCCGTTCGCCACTCACTCTTCATCGGTATTGCTACCGAATGGAGCGCGTTCGACTTGCATGTGTTAGGCACGCCGCCAGCGTTCGTCCTGAGCCAGGATCAAACTCTCCATCGAGACTTCTAGTCAATCCGTTCTCTACAGAATATTTCTCTACAGAAAAGACCTTCTAAAAATCAGAGAGTCACCATGTATGACTCTTCCATGGTAACAACAGACCGTCATTTCACCAGGAATCACTCCCTAGATCCATCGAGGCCTGCCTTACTGCTAATTGACGTACAACCCAGACGTACCGAAGCACGAATGAATTGCCCGCACTGGCTTTTGGCTCTCGCTATTCCGTTTTCAAGGAGCGACCGGGCACACACCTCTACAGCCGATGTTGGTGCCGGGTGCTCCGAAGGACTGTTCCGGACGGATCGCTCCGCTGGAAAGTCTCCTTCGGCTGCCGGATGACCTTGGGGGGTCATTCCGACGGGAGGTTCACTGTACCAGGCGCGCGCTGGACCGTCAACGCACTTTGTACGAAAACGACGCCGGGGCATGCCCTGTGGCGGGCGCCGGTGACGAGAATACCGCCGGGCTCCCGCCCGCTCGTGGATACCGTCAGCGCGACACGCTCTCCTCGCCCGCCACCCAGAATCGCCAGGGTTCCTCGGTCGCCACCCGTATGCCGATCCGCTTCCCCTGCGCCGGACGCTCCGGTGGCGGCGTCCCGTCGTCGACCAACCGGATCCCGGACCGGCGCGCGAGCAGGTCCGTCCCGTTGTCGACACCCGTGATGCCGAGCGCCTGGCAGAGCTTGGCCGGGCCGTTGCACAGGTCCCGGTCCCGGCGGGCCGCCGGGCGCAACCGGCGCATCTCCTCTTGCCCACGCAGCGGGACGAGGGCCCGGATGAGGAGCGCCGAGGCCTCCCCCGCCGGGCCGGTGACCACGTTGGCGCACCAGTGCATGCCGTAGGTGAAATACACGTAGAGATACGCCGGGGACCCGAACATGACGGTCGTCCGCCGGGTCTCCCCCCGGTACGCGTGGGAGGCGGGGTCCACCGCACCCTTGTAGGCCTCCACCTCGACGATCCGGCCGGCACGCGTGCCGGACACGAGCACCTTGTTGAGCAACCACGGTCCGACATCGACCGGGTCCCCCAGAAAGTCCGCCCGGCGCACCGGGTCAGGCTATGGGCTGAGGAGGCTGTGGGCTGAGACTGCTCAGCTGGCGAGTCGGACCATGCGCGCCGTCCGGGCCCTGCGCTCGATACTCCCCATGCGGTCGTACGCATTCTCGGCCGCCGCGGTCATGTGCCCGAGCTCGTGGGCGATCGACCGGGCCAGCGCCGGAAGGTCGGGCACCGCACTGGCGCAGGCGTTGAGCCCGACGAACAAGGTTTCGTTGTAGCTCTGGACCGTGATGTTGAGCGCCACGCCGTCGACCACCGGCCCGAGCGGGTAGGCGGCCAGCATCTTCATGCCGGCGAAGTAGAGGGCGAAGTCCGGTCCGGGCACGTTGGAGATCATCAGGTTGCCGGCCCGGGCCCGGCGCAGCGCGCCCAGGGAGATCCCGAGCTGGATCACCCGTCGGGCCAGCGCGGGCGGCACGGCCTCGGACAGCGCGGAGGCCATGGCGCCGTATCCGATCGCACGCTCCTGGGCCTTGGCCGTCGCGCTGGCCTGCGCGATGGAGTGCAGGCGATCGAGTGGCTCGGAGAGGTCGTTGGCCAGCGGCACGAACATGGCGGAGAGCCGGTTGCCCAGGTCGTCATCGGGCGAGTCGCTGCGCACCGAGATGGGCACCACGGCCACCAGCGGGTTGCCCGCCTCCTGATCGCTCCCGGCCAGATGGTCGTGCTCGGCCAGGTGGGTCCGCAGGGCCCCGGAGCAGACGGCGAGGATGACGTCGTTGACGGTGACCCCGAAGCGCTCCTTCAGGTCGCGCACCTGGCGCAGCCCGAGCTGGGCGAACGACACCGACCGGGCCGCACCCACCGGTGTCTCGAACGTGGCGGGCGCCCCCAGCGGGATCGACAGGGGCGGCGTCTCTTCATCGAGCGCGCGCTGGGCCATACGGACGGCGGTCTTCCCGATCTCGCGCAGGGCACCCAGGGCGCGGATCGGACTGGTGACCAGATTGGGAATGGCATGGGCCACCAGCTGCACGCTCGACGGCAGGGACGGCGGGCGCCAGCGGGGATCGGCAGCGTCGCCAGCGTCCCCGCCAGCGTCAGCGTCTCCGTCGGTGTCGGGGTCGAGATCGGTCGGGCGACCCTCGGGAGCGAAGTCGAGCAGATGCGCCATCAGCTGCACCCCGGCCACGCCGTCGATCACCGAGTGGTGGATCTTGGCGATCAGCCCGACCCTGCCGTCCGCCAGCCCCTCGACGACGTGCATCTCCCAAGGTGGCTGATGCGGGTCGAGCGGCCGCCCCATCACCTCGGCCACCTTGGCGCGCAGCTCCGCCTCGCCACCCGGTGCCGGCAGGGCGGCCCGGTGCAGGTGGTTGTCGAGGTCGAAGGCGGGATCGTCGACCCAGCGCGGGTGATCGAGCCCGAACGGGACCGCCATCAGGCGCCGGCGGAGCGGGAGCAGTTCGGGCAGGGTCGGCACCCGATCGGCGAGCATGGCCCTGACGGCTTCGAAGGAGTACCCGCCGGGGGCCGTTGCGGGATCGAACACGCACGTGTACGCCACTTCCATCGGCGTGAGGGGCGTGTCCGAGTAGACGAACATGGGGTCGATGCCACTCATTCGCTGCATGGGGCCAGCTCCACTTCGTGGTGATCCCCCCTCCGCACTATGTGTAGGCGATGGGTCCGGGGAGCACAAGCATTTTCAGCCCTTCTTCATGGAGTATTCATCCAATAGTCGCGCGCAATCGTCGCGCGCCGACGCACCCGGTGCGCGGACACCCGGGTTGCGCTCAGGCGCGGCCCGACCACTGGGCCAGACGGGTCCGGTCCACCTCGCGCCGCCGGGCGAAGCGCTCGGCCTGCTCGGCCACCGGGATCGGGCCCGCACCGCCTGGGGTGCGCCGGCGGGTGACGGCGACGCCGGGCTCGAGCAGCTCGACGGCGGCCTCCCCCAGCTCGGGATGCGCCGCCACCAGCTCGACCAGAGGGACATGGCGCTCCAACGAGTGGCGCACCATGCCACCGACCAGTGCGTGGGCCTGGCGGAAGGGCATGCCCTGCTCGACCAGCATCTCGGCCAGGTCGATGGCCGCCGCGGCGGGACCGTCGGCCGCGCGCTGCATCCGCTCCTCGTTCCACGTCACGGTGTCGTACACGCCGCGCAGGGCGGTCAGTGCGCGAGTGACCTGGACCACGGCATCAAAGAGCGGCTCCTTGTCCTCCTGCAGATCGCGGTTGTAGGCCAGGGGCAACCCCTTGAGGGTGATCAACACGGCGCTGAGGTGACCGATCAACCGGCCTGCTTTGCCCCGGGCCAACTCCGCCACGTCGGGATTCTTCTTCTGCGGCAGCATCGAGCTGCCGGTGGCATAGGCATCGTCGAGCGTGCAGAAGCCGAACTCCTCGGTCGACCACAGCACCAGCTCCTCGCCCAGCCGGGACAGGTGCACGCCGAGCATGGCGATGTCGAACAGCGCCTCGGCCACGAAGTCCCGGTCCGAGACGGCGTCCAGCGAGTTCTCGAAGCGGCCGTGGAAGCCGAGCTCGGCCGCCACGAAGTCGGGGTCGAGCGGGAGGGACGACCCGGCCAGCGCCCCGGCCCCGAGCGGCGAGATGTTCAGCCGGTCCACCGTCACCAAGAGCCGGTCGACGTCACGGGCCAGGGCCCATCCGTGGGCCAGCAGGTGGTGGGCCAAAAGGACCGGTTGGGCCCGCTGCAGGTGGGTGTAGCCGGGCAGGTAGACGTCGGCGGCCTCGAGGGCGCGCTGGGCCAGGACGTCCTGGAGGGCCATGACCTCGGTGGCCACGCCGACCAACGACCGCCGGCACCACAGGCGGAGGTCGGTGGCGATCTGGTCGTTGCGGCTGCGCCCGGTGTGCAGCTTGGCGCCGACGTCACCGGCCAGCTCGGTGACCCGGCGTTCGATGGCGGTATGGATGTCCTCGTCCCCCGGCTCGAAGACGAAGGTGCCGGTGACGAACTCCTCGTCGACCAGGTCCAGCGTGTCCAGCAGCTGGGCCACCTCGCCGTCGGTCAGGATGCCCACCTTGCCGAGCCCCTTGACGTGGGCCCGCGAGCCGGCCAGGTCGTCGGGGGCCAGTACCTGGTCGAAGGGCAGGCTGACCGTGAAGGCGGCCACGGTGTCCGCCATCCCGGTCGAGATGCGGCCCTTCCACAGCGTCATGACGCCCGCCCCGATCGTGCCCCCGAGCCCGACCCGGGCCCCTGCCGCGCCGACCAGGTGGCGACGCCGAGCCCCCACAACCGGACGAAGCCCTCGGCGTCCGCGTGGCGGAAGGAGTCCGACGCGTCGTAGGTGGCCAGGTCGTGGTCGTAGAGCGCCACCGGGCTGCGCCGGCCCACCACCGTGCACGTGCCGGGCGGGGCGAAGCGCAGCCGCACCTCGCCGGTGACGTGGCGCTGCGATTCGGCGATGAACGCATCGAGGGCGGACTTGAGCGGGGAGTACCAGAGGCCGTCGTAGACCAGCTCGGACCAGCGCGGCTCGAGGCGCGCCTTCTCGTGATGGAGGTCCCGCTCGAGCGTCAGGTCCTCGAGGTCGGAGTGGGCCAGCACCAGCGACAACGCCGCCGGGCACTCGTAGATCTCCCGGCTCTTGATCCCGACCCGGCGGTTCTCCACCATGTCCAGCCTCCCGAAGCCGCGGCTCCCGGCGATCCGGCCCAGCTTGGCGATGAGCGGCTCGGGGTCGAGCGACTCGCCGTCCAGCGAGACCGGCACGCCGGCGGTGAACCCGACGACGACCTCGACCGCGTCCGTCTCGGTGGTGCGGGTCAGCGTGTAGACATCGTCGGGCGCGGGTGCCCACGGGTCCTCTATGGCCCCACACTCGATGGCCTTGCCCCAGAGGTTGTCGTCGATGGAGTACAGCTTGTCCTTGGTCACCGTGATGGGGATCTCCCACTTGGCCGCCAGCTCGACGCAGTCCTCCCGGGTGAGGCCCCACACACGGGCCGGTGCGTAGATGCCCAGGTCCGGGGCCAACGAGCGCGTCCCCACTTCGAAGCGGACCTGGTCGTTCCCCTTCCCGGTGCACCCGTGGGCTACCGCGGTCGCCCCGTGGCGGCGTGCCTCGGCCACCAGGTGGCGCACGATGACCGGGCGCGACAGGGCGGAGACCAGCGGGTACTTGCCCTCGTAGCGGGCGTTGGCCTGCAGGGCCGGCACGCAGAACTCCTCGGCCATTTCGGTCCGGGCGTCGACCACCACGGCCTCCACCGCGCCCGCGGCGAGGGCGCGGGTGCGGATGGCGTCCCAGTCCTCCCCGCCGCGCTCGGCGGCCTGGCCCACATTCACCGCGACCGCGATGACCTCGACGCCCTCGTTCTCGATCAGCCAGCGGACGGCCACCGACGTATCGAGCCCACCGCTGTAGGCCAACACCACACGTTCAGCCATTGATCAGTCCCTTCTCTCGACGCTTGACGTTGTGCCCCATCCGATGCCGGCCACGTCGCCCAACCGCGCCGCCATCGCCCTCCCCCCCAGCTCCTCGTCGACGACCACGAGCACGGTGTCGTCCCCCGCCACGGTCCCGACGATGGCATCCACCCCGCTCCGGTCGAGCGCAGAGCCTACGACATGGGCCGATCCGGGCGGGGTGCGCAGCACCACCAGGTTGCCCGAGTACGCCACCTCGACCACCCACTCCCCCAGCACCCGGCGCAAGTGGTCCTCGGGCGCGATCTGGTGCACGGGGAGCTCGGGCAGGGCGTAGGCCGTGTCGCCACCGGGCAGCCGGACCTTCACGGCACCGAGGTCCTCCAGATCGCGGGACACCGTGGTCTGCGTGGCCTCGACGCCCTGGTCGGCCAGCAGGGCCACCAGCTGGCCCTGGCTGGTCACCACCTGCGCCTCGAGGAGCTTGGTGATGCGGTGCTGGCGCTGGTTCTTGGTCAGGCGGTTGCCGGCGTTGAACGGAACGCTCGACGGTCCGGTCATGACCGCACCCCCTCGATCGCCCAGGCCAGGATTCCTCGCATGGCGGTTTGACGGTGCGCCGCCTGTTTCCACACCACACTGTGGGGACCCTCGAAGACCCCGGCCGAGATCTCCTCTCCCCGGTGCGCGGGCAGGCAGTGCAGCACGAACACGTCGGGCTCGGCGACATCGAGCAGCGCATCGTCGATGGTGAAGCCCTTGAACGCGGCCAACCGTTCGGCCCTCTCGTCCTCCTGGCCCATGCTCGTCCACACGTCGGTGTACAGCGCGTCGGCGCCGCCCGCGGCCACCTCGGGATCGTGGGTGAGCAGCAACGTGCCCCCGCGTCCCACCCGCCGTGCCAGTGCGCTCAGGCGGCCGTGTTCCTCCGCCGAGAACGAGTAGCCCGGTGGCGAGGCCACCCGGACATCCATCCCCTCCATCAACGCCGCCTTGACCAGGGAACGGCACATGTTGTTGGCGTCGCCGATGTAGGCCAGCACCTGGCCGGCCAGCGGGCCGAGGAGCTCGCGCAGCGTGAGCACGTCGGCGATGGCCTGGCAGGGGTGCGCCTCGTCGGAGAGGAGGTTGATCACCGGCACGTCGAAGCCGCTGTTCTCGAGGGCGAAGGCCATGCGCACCAGCACCTGGTGATCGAAGACGCGGGCGCAGAGGACGCTGTGATAGCAACCGAGCGTGCGGGCGATGTCCTCGGCGGACTCGCGGGTGTCGAGGCCGACCTCGGTCCCCTGGATGTAGGCCGGGTGCCCACCCAGGCCGAACACGGCCATCTCGGAGGAGTTGCGGGTGCGGGCCGACGGCTTCTCGAACAGGAGGGCGACGCCGAGCCCGGCGAGCACCCGCCCGACATCGTCGCTCGTCGCCAGCTCGAGCACCCGCTCGTAGTCGTCGGGCCACAGGTCGTCCACGTCGAAGAGGTCCGGCATCGATTCAGTCCTCCCGTCCGACGGGGGCGGTTCCGACGGGGGCGGTCGGGGCGGGGGCGGTCGGCGCACCCATGACCGCGCCCAGGATGGCGAGGGCGGCGTCGATCTCCCCGTCGCTCACCAGCAGGGGCGGCGCCACCCGGATCGCATCGGGGCGAACCGGGTTGACGAGCAGTCCCGCCTCGAGCGCCGCCGCCGCGATCTCCTTGGCCGCGGGCGTGGCGAGCTGCGCGGCCAGGAGCAGCCCCGCACCACGGACCGACACGACCCCGGGCAACGCGGCCAGCCCGGCCCGGAGACGGGCCCCGGCTCGTTGGGCCCGCCCACACACGTCCTCGGCCTCCATCACGGCCAGGGTGGCGCGCACCGCGGCCATGGCCAGGGGCTGCCCGCCGAACGTCGAGCCGTGGTCCCCCGGCCCGAAGGCCGCGGCCACCTCGGCCCGGGCCCAGCAGGCGCCCACCGGCATCCCGTTGCCGAGCGCCTTGGCCATGGTGACCACGTCGGGTTGGAGCCCCTGGGCCAAGAAGGCGAACCAGTGGCCGGTGCGGCCCAGGCCGGTCTGCACCTCGTCGAGCATGAGGAGCGCGTCGCGCTCGGTGCACAGGGCGCGGACGGCGCCCAGGTAGTCCGAGCTCGGCACCACGACGCCGCCTTCGCCCTGCAGGGGCTCGAGCAGGACCCCGGCCACGGTGCGCGCGTCCAGCGCGGCGTCGAGGGCGGCGATGTCGTCGTAGGGGACGTGGACGAAGCCCTCGGGGAGGGGGCGGAAGGGGGCGTGCTTCTCGGGCTGGCCGGTCGCGGTCAACGTGGCCAGGGTCCGCCCGTGGAACGAGTTGTTGGCGCTGATGACGACGTGCTTGCCGGCCGCGCCGGCCGCGTGCGCGCCCCCACCGGCCCAGCGCCGGGCCAACTTGAGCGCACACTCGTTGGCCTCGGCTCCCGAATTGGCGAAGAAGACCTGCCCGCCGGCCTGGCCGGTCCCGCCGTTGATCAGGCGGTCGATGGTCAGCGCCACCTCGGGCCCGATCGCGTTCCCATAGAGGTTCGAGACGTGGCTGAGGGTGCGCGCCTGTGTCGCCACGGCTTCGGCCACCGCGGGGTGGGAATGGCCGAGGGAGACGACCGCCAGCCCGGTGATGAAGTCGAGGTACTCCCGGCCGGCGTCGTCGAACAGCACCGTGCCCGCACCCCGCACAAAGGTCACGGGTGGTTCGGCGTAGGTGCGCATCAACGCGCGGCGATCGACGGCTCCGTTCATGGCAGCACCATCGTCCCGACGCCCGAGTCGGTGAACAGCTCGAGCAACAGCGCGTGGGGGACGCGCCCGTCGAGGATATGGGCGCGGTCGACACCGCCCCGCACGGCCTGGGCGCACGCCTCGATCTTCGGCTTCATGCCACCGACCGCCCCGCCGCCGCGCAGGATCTCGGCGACGACGTCGAGGTTGGCCTGATGGATCAGGGTGGTGGGATCGTCGGGGACGACCCGCAGCCCCTCGACATCGGTGAGGAAGATGAGCTTCTCGGCCTGCAGCGCCTCGGCCAGGGCGCCCGCCACGGTGTCCGCGTTGATGTTGTAGGCCTGCCCGGCCTCGTCGGCCCCGATGGTGGCGACGACCGGGATGATCCCCTCGGCCACCAGCCTCCGCAACATGGTGGGGTCGACTTCCGACACGTGGCCGACGAAGCCGAGGTCGACATGACTCTGGGCCGCCGTGATCAGGTTGGCGTCCTCGCCGGACATCCCGACCGCCAGGGGCCCGTGCACGTTGATGGCGGAGACGATGTCGCGGTTGACCTTCCCCACCAGCACCATGCGGGCGATGTCGAGCGTCTCGGCGTCGGTGACGCGCAACCCGTCGCGGAACTCGGCCTCCTTGCCCAGGCGGGCCATCAGCGCGCCGATCTGCGGCCCCCCGCCGTGGACGACCACGGGGAGGATGCCGACGGCGCGCATGAGCACCACATCTTGGGCGAACGAGGCCAGGGCCGCGCCCTCGCTGTCCGCCGCCCCGTTCAGAGCATTCCCGCCGTATTTGACCACGACGATCTTGCCCCGGAAGCGCCGGATGTACGGCAGCGCCTCGACCAGCAGCGCGGCCGTGTTCTGCGCCGCCGCCTTCTGGGCCCGGCTGTTCTTCACGACCACGCTGTCTTCACGATCACGACGTCGTCCGGTTCTCGTCGATGTAGCCGTACCCGAGATCGGTCCCCAGCACGGCGGCCGACCCGCTCCCCAACCCGAGATCGCAGTTGATCTCGACGTGCCGCCCCGCCATGTGGGCCGCCAGCGCCGCCACGTCGTGGCCCACCGACACGCCGCCGGCACACACCACGACGTCGCCATAGGCCACCGACACCGTGTCGATGTCGAACGCCACGCCGGCCGAGCCGAGCTCGCTCACAACCCGGCCCCAGTAGGGATCCTCGCCGTTGAGGGAGCATTGCACCAGCATGGAGTCCGCCACCTTGCGGGCCGCCCGGTGGGCGGCGGCGTCGCTCTCCGCGCCGGTGACCCGCACGTGGGACACCTTGGTGGCCCCCTCGGCGTCGTCGACCATCTGCGCCGCCAGCGAGACGCAGACCTCGCGCAGTGCGGCGGTCAACGTCGCGAGGGAAGGAGTGGCCCCGCGCCCGCTGGCCAGCACCAGCACGGTGTCGTTGGTCGACGTGCACCCGTCGACCGTCATGGCGTTGAAGGAGGCGTCGACGGCGGCCACGAGCGCGGTCCGCAGGGTGCCCGGATCGACGGCGGCGTCGGTGGTGCACAGCGCCAACATGGTGGCCATGTTGGGGGCCAGCATGGCGGCCCCCTTGGCCATGGCCCCGACGGTGATCCCGTTGCCCCGGGCGAGCGCGACCTTCGGGACGGTGTCGGTCGTCATGATGGCGCGGGCCGCCGCCGCACCGGCGTCCGGGCCACCGGCGCGGCCCTCGACGATCCGGCGCACGTGCGGGTCCACCGACGCGAGGGGGAACGGGATCCCGATCAGGCCGGTCTGGCAGACCAGGATCTCCTCCGGCGAGGCGCCGATACCGAGCGCCGTCCACCTGCACAGCTGCAGGGCCGCCTCCCGGCCCGGCTTCCCGGTGGCTGCATTGGCGTTGCCCGACGTGAGGATCACCCCGGCGGCCCGGCCCGCGGTCGTGGCCAGGTGGGCCCGGCTGACCTGCACCGGGGCGGCCGCGGCCAGATTGGCCGTGAACACACCGGCCGCAGGGACGGCACGGCCGTCGTCGGTGGCCACCACCGCCACATCGGGGACGCCGCCCGCCTTGATCCCGGCGGATCCCCCCGCGGCGACGAAGCCGTCGGCTGCCGTGACGCTCACGGGTAGAGCCCCGCGGTGGGCAGGCCGGTCGTCTCGGGGAGGCCCAGGGCCGCGTTGGCGCACTGCACGGCCTGGCCCGCGGCCCCCTTGACGAGGTTGTCGAGGGCGCACAGCGCCAGGACCCAGCCCGTGCGCTCGTCCACTCGCGCCGTGACATGGGCGCAGTTCGAGCCCGAGGTGGCCTTCGTCGACGGGGGCGCGTCGGTGACCACGACGAACGGCTCGTGGTCGTACGCGTCGTGCAGCGCGTCCAGGACGTCGGCGGTGGAGAGGGTCCGGGCTCCCGCCGCCGGGCGGGCGTAACACGTAGCCAGGATCCCGCGGACCATGGGGGCGAGATGCGGCGTGAAGAGCACCTCCGCGCCCAGGATCTGCTGCATTTCGGGCGTGTGGCGATGGGTCAGCAGGCCGTACGCCACGAAGTTCTCGTCGACGGTCCCGAAGTGCAGGGAGTCGGTGGCCGCCCGCCCGGCCCCGGAGGTGCCCGAGGCCGCATCGACGATGATCCCGCTAGCCTCGATCAACCCGGCGCGCACGAGGGGCGCCAGGGCCAACCCGGCCGCCGTCGGGTAGCAGCCGGCGGAGGCGATGAGCGTGGCCCCGGCCAGCGGTTCGCGAAACAGCTCCGGCAGCCCGTAGACGGCCTGGTCGAGGAGCTCCGGCGCCTCGTGCGCCTCGCCGTACCAGGTCGGGTAGAGGGCAGGGTCACGCAACCGGAAGTCGGCGGCCAGGTCGACGACGACGCCGACGCGGTCGTGCAGGGCCGGCACGATCCGCTGCGACTCCCCGTGCGGGAGGGCGCAGAACACGAGATCGAGGCCGTCGAGGGAATTCGGGCCGGCCGCCTCGTAGACCATTCCCGGATAGGCGGCGGCCAACGACGGCGTGTACTCCCCCACCGGCTGGCCGGCCCGGGAGTGCGCGGTGACCGTGGCCACCTCGATGTCGGGGTGGCCCGCCAGGAGACGCAGGAGCTCAACCCCCGTGTAGCCCGAGCCACCGATGATGCCGGCTTTCATCGCATCAGTATACATAACTTCGCATACTCATGCGGATCAGGCGGGTCAGACGGGTCAGACGGGCTTGTCCCCTAGAGAACGGGCCAGCGGATAGAGCCTCGTTACCTCGTCCATGATCGTTTTCAGGGGATACCGCTCCCCCCAGAACACAACTTCCGCGGTGGTCGGGTCGAATACCCGGAACATATCGTTGGCGGAAACGCCTCCGATGACGTTGGCAGGCCCAATGATGCGATCGACATGAATGCGGTTCGCGCTCGTGGCAAACCACTCGTCAATCCGTTCATCAAAGTGCTCGAAATTATTGCGCATCGACAACGGTTTGAGCGGGCTGTCTTTTTTGATTCCCAAACTCTGCCGCAAGGGTTTGCGCTCCTTGCGATGTTCGCCTTCTTCACCCCAACAGGCTTTCGCGATGTTGGCCACGGCGGTCAGACAGTTCTGCACGCTCGCCCAGAAGACGTCCTGATGGGGCGGTATGCGTGTGCTGGTCGTCACCGGCGACACGGGCGTATCGGGCGTGGTCGGCGCATCCGATGTGGTCGGTGTCTCGGGGGCTTTCGATGGGGCCGGGGGGCTCGAAGGGGCCGGGGGGCTCAGTGCATTAATAGCGGTCTCGGAGGCCAGCATTGCGGCAAAGCACTGCGCGGCTATCTGTCGTTGATAAAGGCGCAGAAGAAAGGGGTCCACGCATCCAGCATGGGCGACGACGTTACGACGGGTCAATTGGCGGTTACGACCCATTAGGTGTCGGGTCTTATGCGTGGGGACACCCGCACAACGCAATGTTGGTCCAAAGGTTCGATTGGAACCGATTGCGATCGGCACTCCGTGATCGAGCCCGCATGCGCGACTGTGGCCGGATGATCGATCACGTCAGTCTTCAAGTCAGCGATGTCCTGGTCTCCACCGCGTTCTACGAGGCGGTCCTGGCGCCCTTGGAGATCCGGCCCGGGCACCGCGACGGTGCCGCGGTCGGATTCTTCGGTCCCGGGCCGGGCTCTTTTTGGATCAGCCCCGCCCAGCGGGCCCACGACCGCGAGCTCCACATCGCGTTCGCGGCCCGTACCCGGGACGAGGTGCACGCCTACCACCGGGCGGCGGTGGCTGTCGGTACCGAGGTGCCCCACGCGCCGCGGCTGTTCCCCGAATACGACGCCGACTACTTCGCAGCCTTCGTCCGGGATCCCGACGGCCACAACATCGAGGCGGTCTGCCGCCGCGCCGGGGGGTAGCCCCAGGGAGGGACGCCCGCTGGCGCCATGTTCATCGCGGCGGCGGTTCCTTAGCTTGGACCCATGATCGTCGTGGATGGACTCACCAAGCGGTACGGCCGCACCATGGCCGTCGACCACCTGAGCTTCGAAGTGACCCCTGGCGTGGTCACCGGGTTCCTGGGCCCGAACGGGTCTGGGAAGTCGACGACCATGCGCATGATCATGGGGCTCGACAACCCGACGTCGGGGTGGGCCCGGGTCAACGGCACCACGTACGCGGAGCTCCGGTGGCCCCTGCGCGAGGTCGGCGCCCTGCTCGATGCGAAGTCCTTCCACCCGGCCCGGAGCGCCTACGACCATCTGCAGTTCCTGGCCAGGTCGAATGACATCCCTCGCTCGCGCATCGACGAGGTGCTCGAGATCGTGGGGCTCTCCGAGGTGGCGCGCCAGAGGGCCGGCAAGTACTCGCTCGGCATGGGGCAACGCCTCGGGATCGCCAGCGCCCTGTTGGGGGACCCCGGTGTGCTCCTCTTCGACGAGCCCATCAACGGCCTCGACCCAGAAGGGATCCGTTGGGCCCGGTACCTGCTGCGCGACCTGGCCGCCGAAGGGCGGACGGTGTTCGTCTCCAGCCACCTGGTCAACGAGATGTCCCTCACGGCCGAGCGCTTGGTGGTGATCGGCCGCGGGTCCCTCATTGCCGAGACAAGCGTCAGCGCGTTCGCCGCGCGCGCATCGCTCGACGCCGTACGGCTGGTGACCCCGATGACCGCCTTGTTCCTCGCCGCGCTCGACGACGCGGGGGCGGTCGCCCGAATGGAAGATGACGGCGCCATTATGGCGACCGGCTTGACGGCGGCCCAGATCGGCGACCTGGCGACCGACCGGTGTCTCACCGTGCACGAGCTCTCCCCGCTCCGCGGCTCCCTCGAGGACGCCTTCATGGAGCTGACCCACGATGCGGTCGAGTTCGAGGCGCACTCCCACTCGCTCCCCTGACTCCCCTGACTCCCTCGCCTGCTCGCAACCCCTCGCTCCCCCTCGCCCCCCCAGAACGAAAGAGATGGTCATGACGAATCTGGCAACCCGGCACGTGCCCTCGGCCGGCTACGGCGTTCGACAGGCCGTGCGCGCCGAGCTGACCAAACTCGGTTCGATCCGGTCGACGGGGCGGACGCTGTTCGCCACCGTGGTCGGGACCTTCTTGGTCACGGTCCTCGCCACCAGCAGTTTCCAGCACCACGGGAGGGGCCTCCTGCACGGGTTCGACGCCACCAACCAGTCCCTGACCGGACTGGCCCTCGGATCGCTGACCATCGGGGTGCTCGGTGTGCTGATGATCACGGGCGAATACAGCAGCGGCACCATCCGCTCTTCGCTGGCCGCCACGCCACGCCGACCGCTGTTCCTCGGGGCCAAGGTGGCGGTGATCGGCGCCATCTCCCTGGTCGTGGGCGAGATCCTGACCTTTTCGTGCTTCTTCACCGGTCGGGCGATCCTGTCCGGCCGTGCCCCGGTGGCCACGTTGGGCCAACCCGGGGTGCTACGCGCGCTCCTCTTGTCGGGTGCCTTTCTGGCACTCTTGGGCATGTTCGGTCTCGGCCTGGGGGTGATCATCCGCGACACGGCGGGAGCGATCGCGGCCTACGTGGGGATCATCTTCCTCGTACCCGTGGTGCTCCAGTCCCTCAATGCCCACGGCAATCCCGGGCGCTTCGCCCCGGAGTCGATCCTGGCCAACTCCGTCGCCGCGGTGATACGCCAGCCCGACCAGCTCTCGGCGACGACCGGATTCGTGTTCATGGTCCTCTACTGCGCCTTGGCGCTCGGGATCGGGGTCGCATTGCTGAGTCGACGTGACGCCTGATGCAGGGGAATACCGACCACATGGATGAGCCTGTCGATGGCATGGGCCGACGGATGCGGGCGCTGCTCAGGGAGATGGTGACGACGATCATGGACGGTCGTTCCGACCGGGCCAAGGAGATAGCCCGCCTCATCGGGCGGGAACCGTTCACCAGGCGGTCGTGGTCGGAGTTCTCCTTCCTGACCATCGGCGCTCCCCTCGCCGCCGTCGGTTTTGCATTCGTCGCCGGCACCCTCTTCGCCGGCATGGTCCTGGCCATCACGTTCTTCGGGTTGGCCGTCATGGCACTCTCGGTCCGCGCGGCCAGGGGGTTCGGCGGGTTCCATCGCCAGCTCGCCCGGGGGCTCCTGGACGAACAGATCGAGGATCCCGAACCCTTCGTGCCGCGCCCGGGCTTTCTGGGCTGGCTCCAGTCGGCCTTGCGCGATCGCACCGGATGGCGCTCCATGGCGTATCTCGCCGTCAAGGTACCCCTGGCCGCGCTCGGCATCCTCGTCGGGTTCGCCGCCTGGTGGGACGCCTTCTTCTGCATCACCTACCCCGTGTGGGGTGGAGCGGGGGCAGGGAACCGCGTGGCCGTCTTCGGGCTGCCGCAGGTCGTGTTCGGACCCGGCTTCTTCTCGGCGGGCCAGAACGGGTTCCTCCACGCTGTGGGCGTGTTCTGTGCCGGCGTCGTGTTCTTCTTTGCGGCCCCGTGGGCCGTGCGCGTCGTGGTGTACCTCGACCGTCGTGTCATGCGGGTGCTGCTCGCTCCCGATGCCCTGGCGGCGCGGGTCCGCGTGCTGGAGCGGGCGAGGGCGCAGTCGGTGGACTCGTCGGCGGCCACCCTTCGGCGGATCGAGCGCGATCTGCACGACGGCACCCAGGCCCAACTGGTCGCTCTGGCCATGCGCCTGGGGATGGCGAAGGAGAAGCTGTCTGCACTCGGGGACGGGGTCGGCGGGGTCGGCGGGGAGTATGGCGCGAGAACCGAACTCGACCACGTCCGCCAGCTCGTCGACGACGCCCACCGCGGCGCCAAGGAGGCCATCGTCGAACTGCGAGACCTCGCCCGCGGGATCCACCCGCCCGCTCTCGATGTCGGCCTCGAAGGCGCGCTGTCCACCCTGGCCGCGCGCAGCACCGTCCCGACCGAGCTCACCGTCTCACTCCATGATCGGCCCACGCCGGCGATCGAGGCGATCGCCTACTTCTGCGTGGCCGAGCTTCTCGCCAACGTGGCCCAGCACGCCCACGCCTCGCACGCCAGCATCATGTGCACGGATTACGGGCAGTGGCTACGGGTGGTCGTGCGCGACGACGGCACGGGAGGGGCACAACTCTCACGGGTGGGGTCGCTGTCGAGCGGGTTGGTCGGTCTGACCGACCGGGTGCACGCGGTCGACGGCCGCCTCGACATCGCCAGCCCGCCCCGGGGCCCCACGGTGATCACCGTCGATCTCCCGTTGCACGCCTAGATGAGCAGCACAACGGGTGACCGGGTGACCAACCCGCTACGCGTCGTCATCGCGGAAGACTCGGCTGTGCTGCGCGACGGCCTGGTCCAGCTCCTGGTGGATCGGGGCTTTGTCATCACCGGCGCCGTCAGTGACCCAGAAGCGCTGCGCCGCTCGGTCGAACGGGACCGGCCCGACGTGGCCATCGTCGACATCCGCATGCCGCCGACCTTCACCGACGAGGGCCTCCGGGCCGCCATTGACCTGCGCCGGCAGCATGACGGCCTCGGGATCCTGTTGTTCTCGCAGTACATCGAGACCCGCTACGCCGCCGAGCTGTTGGCGGAGGACGCGTCGGGCATCGGCTACCTGCTGAAGGACCGGGTGGCCGATGTGAGCGACTTCGTCGAGGCGCTGGTACGGGTGGCCTCCGGTGGCACGGCCCTGGACCCCGAAGTGATCACGCAGCTCCTGGGGGCGTCACGGCGCACGCAGTCGCTCTCCGTGTTGAGCGCACGCGAGAAGGAGGTGCTCTCCCTCATGGCCGAGGGACGATCCAACGCGGCGATCGCCACCGCCCTGGTCATCTCGGACGGTGCGGTGGAGAAGCATGTGGCCAACATCTTCACCAAGTTCGACCTTCCGGTCTCACAGTCCGATCACCGCCGGGTGCTGGCTGTCCTGCGCTTCCTCGATTCGTGACACCGCAGGACACCGCAGGCCTCTACTCGAGCTTCTTGAGCCAATAGTTCGAGCGGGCCACCACCTCGAACCCCATTTCGTCGTTCACGGCGATCATGGGCGCGTTCTCGGCTGCGTTCCACGTGCTCACCCACCGAGCCGCGGCGAACCGCCGTTCGAGCGCCACCAGGTTCGCCACCTTCATGGCGAAGCCCAGTCCGTGCCCGCGGTGCTCCCGCATGACGAGGGTGTCGTGTTGCCAGACCGACTCCGGGGCGCCACGCGGAACGGCGATCTCGGTGAACCCGGCCAGCCTCCCCGAGTCGTCATCCCGGGCCACCGTGATCACCTTGGCCCGGTTCTGGGCCGCCAACGTCGCCTCAATCTGCCGGACCCGCTCCGCGTCCCAGACCTCCTCGTCCAGCTCCTGCTCCCCCATCGGCACGTCGGTGGACATCCGCCGGCCCAGCTCGCAGCGGTCCTCGATGAGCTCGTCCGGCCAGCGGTCCGCGAAGGTGATCAAGGAGTAACCGGGCGGCCGTGACTTGGGACTGTCCGCCAGGGCGCGGGCATGGCGCCGGCTCAAAGGCAACCGAAGCTCCCGGCGCACCATCGTCTGGGCCAAAGTGAAGCCGTAGCACGTCGCAAACGGGCCGGCCGCGTCCTCGTAGTCGGTGCGCACCGGCGTCTCGTCCATTCCGCCGAGCTCGGTCCGACCCGCCGCCGCGACGAGCTGCTGGACCGCAGTCAACAGGCTGCTCCCTATGCCGCGCCGGCGGGAGTTGGGGAGCACGCGCACCTCGGTCCGCGCCAGCTGCGCGTTCTCACGCCGGTAGAGCTCAACGTCGGCGATGCCGCATACGATGCCCGTACCGTCCCGGGCCATCAACAAACGGTGCGCTTCGGGACCCTCGTCGTCGAGCGCCATGGCCAGCCGTTCCGCGCGTTGCCATCCCGGCTTGTCGGGCCAGCGCTCCGCGTCCGTCGCCTGCAGCACGGCAAACCAGGCGTCGAACGCCACATCGTCGTGGGGGTCTATCTCGGTGACCTGCACCGGGCTCAGCGCAGGACGGCGCCGAGCTCGGTCACGGCCGCGTCGATGCATCGGGCCCGCAGCACGCCCACCTCGTCGTCGGTCAAGGTGTGGTCGAGCGAACAGAAGCGCAGGCGGAAGGCGAGGCTGCGCGTGCCCTCACCGATGTGCGCTCCCCGGTACACGTCGAAGAGCGTCACCGACTCGAGGAGGTCGCCGGCGGCCGCACCGAGGACGTCGGCCACCACATCGGCCGGCACGCCGTCGTCGACCACCAGCGCCAGGTCGATATCGGAGGATGGAAAGCGGCTGACCGCCGCCGCCACCGTGGCCCGGCGAGGGACGACGCGCTCGTCGAAGAGGAGCCCCAGATCAACCTCGAGCCAGCCGATCCGCCGCGCCACGGTGCCGGTCCCGCTGGCGTGGGTGAGCCCGAAATCGGTGGCCACGCCGGGATCGATCTCCCCCAACGCGCCGATGGTCATGCTGTCCGCCACCAGCTGGGCCGCCCGCGTGGGGTGCAGCCCGGCCAGGGCCGCCGGCAGCTCTCCCGGCTCGGGCGCGACCAACCGGACCCCGCTCACCCGGAAGGCATCGGCGAGCACCCGCCACGCTGCGACCGCGGACCGCGCATCATCGTCGTCGTAGGCGAACACGGCGCTGAGAAGCTCGCGCTCAACGGGCAACAACGCTTTCTGCGATCCGCCCGCACCGCTGCGCTCCACGACGCGGGGCCCACCCTCGTCGGGGTGCGAGAAGACGACGCCGACCTCATAGAGCCGAATGGACCCCTGCCGCCGGTCGGCGTTGTAGGCCAACGCCCCCAACAACCCCGGCATCAGCGAGCGGCGGAGGTAGGGCTCCTCTGCGAGAAGCGGGTTCGACACCCGCACGGCCGGACCGCGCAGCCCCACCCGGCGATGTGCCTCCTCGGAGACGAACGTGTTGGTCCAGCCTTCAGAAGCCCCGATGCCGCCGAGCACGCTCTTGACCAGACGGCGCGACCGTTGCAACGCGGTGAGATGGCCGGGCTGCGGCCACGTGGGCGTGTGCGGCGGGATGTTCGAATACCCGAACGTGCGGGCCACTTCCTCGATGACGTCGTCGATCCCGTAGGGGGCCGGGCGCACGTCGGGCCGATTGGTCGGCACCAGCACGGTGAGGTGCTCATCGCCGGCAGTCGTGGTGAATCCGATGGGATCGAGGAGCGCCGCGATCTGCTCAGCGGTGAGCGGAACGCCCACCTGCCGTCGCACCCGGGCGAGCGGGACGGCCAGCGTGAACGGTTCGGGCACCGCACCCCGGATGTCGATGGTGCCGTCGCGGACCGTGAGGCCCGGCGTGCTCTCCGCCAGGAGCTGGATGAAGCGATTGACGGCAGCGTCGATCCCCCAGGGGTCACAACCCCGTTCGAAGCGCGCCGAGGCCTCGGTCCGCAGGCCCAGTCGCTTCGAGGTGCGGGCGATGGCCATGGGGGTGAAGTAGGCCGCCTCGAGCAGCACCTCGGTCGTCGACGCGGCGATCTCCGACGACGCGCCGCCCATGATCCCCGCCACGCCCACCGGCACGTTCTCACCGTCGCAGATCAAGCAGTCCGCACCGCTGTCCCCCACGGTCCGGGTGACGCCGTCGAGCGTCTCGACCGTCTCGCCGAGCTCGGCGCGGCGGACAATGAGCCCGCGCCCAGCGAGCCGTTCGATGTCGTAGGGATGGGTGGGCTGCCCGCGCTCGAGCATCACGTAGTTCGACGCGTCGACCACGTTGTTGATCGGTCGCATGCCGGCCAGGGTCAGGCGCTCGGCGATCCTCCGGGGCGAGGGGCCGACGACGACGTCGCTGAGTACCGAGACCGTCAAACGGGGGCAGAGGTCGAGGTCCTCCACCGAGGCGCGCGCGGCATCGGTGACGGGCCGCCCGCTGGGCGGCGGCGCGGGCGGTTCGGGCAGGGTGAAGGGAAGCCCGAGCCGGGCCGCCAGGTCACGGGCGATACCGGCCATGCACCAGGCGTCGGGCCGGTTGCCCTCCACGGTGATGTCGAACACGGTGTCCTTCAGCCCCAGCGCTTCGGTCAAGGGGGTCCCGGGCGATGCAACGATGTCCTCGCCCAGCACGAGGAGACCCGCGCCGTCGTCGGAGAGGCCGAGCTCCCGTCCCGAGCACAACATCCCGTTGGATTCGACACCTCGCATCTTGCGACGACCGATCGCGGTCCCGTCGGGCAACACCGCGCCCACGGGTGCCAGGGGGACCCGGTCGCCCACCTCGAAATTGGAGGCACCGCAGACGATCTCGAGGGGACCGTCTCCCGCCTCGACGACGACCCGCCGGATCTTGTCGGCCCCCTCGATCGGCGTGATCTCGGTGACCTCGCTCACCACAATGCTCTCGAGCCCCTCGCCGACGTGCTCGACCTCCTCGACGACCAGGCCCAGGTCGTCGAGCGCGGCGGTCAGTCCCCGGATGTCGTCGGGGAATGGTGCGAAGTCACGGAGCCAGCTGAGCGGAGCGCGCACGAAGGTCTTTCAGAATCAGAATTGGGACAGGAATCGGATGTCATTCTCCATGAAGAGCCGCAGGTCGGGAACCTCGTGGCGCATCAGGGCCAAGCGGTCGATACCGAAGCCGAACGCGAAGCCGGACCACACGTCAGGGTCGATCCCGACCGCGGTGAAGACGGCCGGGTCGACCATGCCACACCCACCGAGCTCCACCCACCCGATGTTCGAGCAGGTCCGGCATCCCTCGCCCCGACAGATGGCGCAGGTGATCTCGAACTCCGCCGAAGGCTCGGTGAACGGGAAGTAGGCGGGGCGCAGGCGCGACCGCATGCCCTCCCCGAAGTAGGCCGAGGTGAACGTCTGGATGGTGCCGGCCAGGTCTCCGAAGGTGATCCCGCGGTCCACCACCAAACCCTCGATCTGGTTGAACACCGGGAGATGGGTGGCGTCGGGCGTGTCGAGCCGGAAGCATTTGCCGGGCATCACGGCATGGATGGGCAGCGTGCCCTGGCGCACCGCCTCCTCCATGAGATGGATCTGCACGGGCGAGGTGTGGGTGCGCAGAAGCACGGTCTCGGGCTCGCCGATGTCGAGATACATGGTGTCGAACGTGCCGCGGGCCGGGTGGTCCGGGGGCATGTTGAGCGCCTCGAAGTTGTACCAGTCCGTCTCGGCCTCGGGTCCCTCAGCCACCTCGAAGCCCATTCCGGCGAACACATCTTCGAGCTCGTCCCTGGTCTGGGACACCAGGTGGAGGTGACCCCGCGACACCGGCGACCGGACCTGATCGGAGATGACCTCGGTCAGGTCGAGCCGGTCCGCCACCAGGAGTTCGGCCCGCTCGGCGTCGGCCAAAGCGGTGCGCCGGGTCGCCAACTGCGCCTCCAGGGCCGCCCGCACCTCGTGCAGACGGCGTCCGGCCTCTTTGCGCTGCTCGGGTTCGAGCGACCCCAACGAGCGGTGCGCACCGGATAGAGCGGAGCGCTTGCCGAACAGCTCCGTCTCCACTTGTGCCAGGGCGTCTGTCGAGGCGGCGGCGGCGATGGCCGCCGCGCCATCGCGGAGAAGCTGCTCGATGTCGCTCTCGATCGGTTCGCTCATCAGACTGAAATGGTAGATGGGCCCGAAGCCCCGGCCGGGCACCGGCGCTGTCGCAGCGCCTCGAAGCACAGCACGGCGCAGGCCACTCCGACGTTGAGGGACTCGGCCCGGCCGTCCATCGGGATGCCGACCGACCCTCCAATGGCCTGGCGCACCTCAGCCCCGAGACCGGCCGCCTCGTTCCCCAGGAAGAGAACGGTGGGCACGGACCAGTCGAGGGCCGCATAGTCGTCTCCGTCCCGTGCCACCGTGGCCAAGGTGCGGTAGCCGCGAGCCTTGAGAGAGGCGGCGAGGGCCACCGGGTCGGCCTGGACGCTGAATGGGACGTGGAACAGGGACCCGGCGGACGCCCGCACCGTCTTGGGGTTGTAGGGATCGACGGACTCGCCGCTGAAGATGACCGCGTTGACCCCGGAGGCATCGGCGGTCCGCAGGACGGTCCCGGCGTTGCCGGGATCGCGCACGTCGACCAGCACGACGATCAGAGGTTCCTCGACGGCGTCCGCGCCGCCGGCCCCGGCCCCGGCCCCGGTCACGTCGTTGTCCATCATGGGGAGGATCGTCAGAACGGGCTGCGGTGTGACCGTGTCGGCCACCCGCTCGAGCACACCCGGGGCGAGCGTGAAGAGCCGCGCCCCGGCCTCGAGTGCCTGCTCACACGCCTCGCGGGTGGCCGGGTCCTTCTCGGCCTCTGGGGCGAGATACACGGACTCGATCGCCGCGCCCGCCCGCAGCGCAGTGCGCAGGAGCTCAGCACCCTCGGCGACGAAGACGCGCTCGGACCACCGAGCCGAACGCTTCTGCAGCAGGCTCCGCAGACGACGAACCCGCCGATGCGTGAACGCCAGCTGTTGGCTCAGGAGGAAACGACCTCGGCGGCCGGCAGCGCGCCCTGGGCGGCCCGGACCAGCGCACCGAACGCGTCGGGGTCGGTCACCGCCAGATCGGCCAGCACCTTACGGTCGACCTCGATACCCGCCAGGTGCAGCCCGTTGATGAGCCGGCTGTAACTCAAGCCGTGAAGACGGGCGCCCGCGTTGATGCGCTGGATCCACAGTTTGCGGAAATCACCCTTGCGGGCGCGGCGGTCCCGGAAGGCGTACTGCATCGAATGCATGAGCTGCTCGTTGGCCGACCGGTAGGTACGGCTCTTGTTGCCGTAGTACCCCTTTGCCTGTTCCAGCACGGCGCGGTGGTGCTTGCGACCATGTACGGATCGCTTGACTCTGGCCATCGGGGGTCCTCCTCTCTTCTCGTTAGTTCGTGGCCCGGCACATCAGATGCCGAGCATCCTCCGCACTGCCTTCTCGTCCGACTTGGATACGTCGGCCACACGGCCCAGGCGGCGGGTGCGCACACTACTCTTGGTCTCGAAGTTGTGGCCCCGGAAGGCCTGGTCACGACGCAAGCGGCCGGTCCCGGTGATCTTGATCCGCTTGGCGGCGCCCTTGTCCGTCTTCATCTTTGGCATTGCGTCGTCATCCCTCTTCGGCTGGTGCAGCTTCGGCTGGTGCAGCTCCGGCTGGTGCGGTGTCAGCGGTCGTCGTGTTCACGTCTGCGGGCGGTGCCTCGGCCGTCGACGCCACGGGTTGGTTCCCGTTGGTCGAGGGCGTCTTCTCGCCGCGGTGTTGATTGGCTGTCCTCGATGCGGCGGCCTGGCGGGCCCGCTTGTCGGGGGCAAGCACCATGATCATGTTGCGATTGTCCAGCTTCGGCTCGGCCTCGATCTTTGCGATGCCTTCCATCTGCTCGGCAATACGATCCAAGATCCGCTTTCCGTGCTCGGGGTGGTACACCTCGCGCCCACGGAACATGATCGTGATCTTGACCTTATGCCCCTCGTTCAAGAACTTGCCGACCTGGCGGGTCTTGGTGTCGAAGTCCCCGGGACCGATCTTCGGCCGGTACTTCATCTCCTTGATCCCCACGTGAACGGTCTTGCGGCGGCTCTCCTTGGCACGCTGTGCCTCGTCGAACTTGAACTTTCCGAAGTCCATGATCCGGCACACCGGAGGGTTGGCCATGGGGGCCACCTCCACCAGGTCCAGATCGAGTTCCTTGGCGATCGCCAGGGCCTCGGGCAACGCCTTGATGCCTAGTTGCACACCATCGGGGTCTACGAGTCGGACTTCGCGGGCACGGATGCGGTCATTGATCCGGTGCTCAGTTGTTGTTTCAGCGACGATGCGGCACCACACCTCTCACTTGGGCCCGCGGTCTTTCCGCAAGCCATTCGGTGGAGCGAGGTCGACCGACGGGCAGAGCCCGCGTCACGAAACCCATCGACCTGACGCACTGCAGTCGCCCGGGGGGCGTACGTGTGGCCAGGTGGAGGCCTTCCAGTGGCAGGCCCCGCTTCCAAGTACTCAAGGTTAAGATTGTACCAGCATGAGCAGCCTTTGGACACCTTCAGGCGAACACTTTCCGAAGAGGGAGGAGGGTGAGGCCGGTGGGACTGGTGCACAGAACCCGCCCCCGGCACAGAACCCGCCCCCGGCACAGAACCCGCCCCCACCTCCGAACGATTCGGTGGGGATCCCGAGCGCAGAGGCCCAGGCCGAGTTCGACGCCATGCGCCGGCAGCTGGCGAGCACGCCGGCCGAGGTGGTCATGGCCAACCATTGCTACGGGATCTTCGAGCTGGCCACCATCTACCTCTCGCACAAGCCTCCCATGCTGTTCGAGGCCCGGCTGGCCATTGACGGCCTGGGTGCCCTACTGAACGGGGTGAAAGGTCGCCTAGGGGAGGCCGAACCCTCACTGCTCGAGGCGCTCTCCCAGCTCCGCTTGGCCTTCGTGCAGCTCGAAGGCGCCGAGCGGGCGGCGGCCGAGAGCGCCGCCAACTCAGCCCAGAACTGACCCCAATCAGCTCGGTTCAGGCCGGTTGTAACTGGACATCGAAGCCCACGCAGCCAGGCCGTTCACGGCGCGGCCGATGAAGGCACTGAGCTGGCGCTGGTAGATCCAGCCGGTGCCCGGGATCTTGGCCTTGAAGGTAGAGCGCCAATGGATGACGGTCCCGCCGTCTGTGGGCAGGAGCGTGACCACGGCTTGATAGTCACGGACGGCCAGGCCTGAGACCATCACGTAGCTGAAGAGCTCATTCGGCTTCGCCACCACCACGAGCTCCCTACTCCGGATCCGACCGGTGGAGAAGATCCGCACTGCGCCCACGCCTTCCGGCGTGCCGGCGCCCGGCCTCTCGAGCTCGAACGAGCCGATCGGTGACCACTCGGGCCAGGTCGACCCGTCGATCAGGAGGGCGTAGACGTCGGCCGGAGATCCCGACGTCGTGAGTTCGTGGTCAACCACCTGCCGTCCCATCGCGAACCTCCAATCGCTCGCCCCGCTCGCCCCGCTCGCCCCGCTCGCCCCGCTCGCCCCGCTCGCCCCGCTCGCCCCGCTCGCCCGCTCTTCCGCTCTTCTGACTGTACCATTTGGTACATGAGGGACAAATCGGCCAAGGATCTCCTCTTGGACCAAGTGGTGGACCATTTTGTCGCGGACGGTCTGGGGGACCTCAGTCTGCGCAAAATAGCGGGGGCGATCGGGACGAGCCACCGGATGCTGCTCTACCACTTCGGCTCCAAGAACGGGTTGCTGCTCGAAGTGGTGCGCGCGGTCGAGGCACGCTCCCGGAGCCAGCTCGGGGAGATCGGGCAGGGGGCGGGGCTCGAGACGGATGACGTGATTCAGAAGATGTGGCGATTCGTGGCCGACCCGGCGCAGGGGGACTTCGAACGCCTCTTCTTCGCCCTCTACGGCCGAGCGCTTCAGGGCGACGAGCAGGTCCGACCACTCCTCGCGGAGTCGATCGCGAGCTGGCTCGAAGCGAACGACACCCTCGCCGCGGCGCGGGACATCCCGTTCGGCCTGGCCCGCGCCCACGCCCGCCTCGGCCTGGCGGTGGTGCGGGGTTTGTTGCTCGACCTGTTGGCCACGGGGGACCGGGCCGGTGTCGATGCCTCGCTCGAGGTCTTCGCCCGCCGCTATGTGGGCTCGTGGTGGGAGGCGGAGCCCTCCCCAGACGGTCCCGCCGGCCCGGACGGTCCCGCCGGACCGGAAAGCACCGTCAGCTCACGGGCTTCATAACGCCCCCGGTGGCCGGGGACGATGGCAAAGCCCACATTCGTCCCCGGATCGATCCGTCGCGAGCCGTCCACGATGGCCGTGGCGTGAAACTCGAACTCGGCACCTGCCGAGTCGGTGACCGTCCCCCAGCCCCGACGGGCATCGAAGGTCGTCACGCGTCCGAACCTCAATGCACGATTTTGGAGAGGGGGATCTCCAGAACGTCGGTGGCCCCGTGGTCACGCAGCGCAGGAATGAGCGTGTTGATGTCCGACTTCGCCACGACGGTCTCCACAGCGAACGCGCCCCCACCGGAGAGCTCCGAGATCGTGGGCGAACGCATCG
>JBEKWB010000058.1:0-26729 GCA_049513455.1 Acidimicrobiales bacterium | reverse complement strand
CCCGGCGCACCCCAAGAGCGCGCACTACATCGCCCGGGCCCGCCGGCTGGCCGCGGCCAAAGGCAGGGCCAGGGCGGCTCGACAACGGAACTTCCCCCGACGGGATTGAGCCGAACGCGCCGTCTGCCTGCGAAGGCACGCCGGTTCCGCCCGCTGCGCCGTTACAGCCTCAAGCCTGGCCGTCGGCCAGCTCCTTCGCCACCTCCGCAGATGACTCTCCTGCCGCGGCGACGACACGATCGAGCACATCGTCTCCATGGGACAAACCGGGGAACATGACCTCATAGGCGCCGGGCGCCAGCGCCACACCGCGCCGCAGCATGGCGTGGAAGAAGCGCGGGTACACGCCGTTGGAGGCGAGCGCATGGGCAGTCACGTAGTCGACCGGAGCACCGATCGGTCCGCTCGGCGAGAGAAAGAGACCCACCAGCGGGCCGATCACGGGGACGCGCACCGCCAGGCCGCCCGCCGCGATGGCGGCGGCGAGATTCGCCGCAAAGGATGCGGCCCTGGCACCGAGCTCGGCGTAGTCGTCATCGGTCACTTCCGTGAGCACCGCGAGGCCTGCGGCCGTTGCCAGCGGATTGCCCGAGAGGGTGCCGGCTTGATACACCGGTCCCTGGGGCGCCAACGAAGCGAGCAGCTCCCGCCTGCCACCTAGGGCGCCGACGGGCAGGCCGCCACCGATGACCTTCCCGAAACACCAAAGGTCGGGGGTGACGCCGGACCAGGCGGTGGCACCGCCGGTGCCGATCCGGAACCCCGTGATGACCTCGTCGAAGATCAGCAGAGCGCCAGCGGCATCGCACGCAGCGCGCAAAGCAGCCAGGAAGCCGGCGGCGGGTGGTACGAGATTCATATTGGCCGCCACCGGCTCGACAATGACGCACGCCACGTCGTCGTCCAGTTCCGGTACCACGTTGTAGGGCGCAACGACCGTGTCCGCCACGGCTCCCCTCGACACCCCGACCGATCCCGGAAGCCCGAGCATGGCCACCCCGCTCCCGCCACCGGCCAAGAGCCCGTCGGAGTGGCCGTGATAACAACCGTCGAACTTCACCACACGGTCCCGACCCGTGATTCCCCGCGCCAGGCGCACGGCACTCATGGCTGCTTCCGTCCCCGACGAGACGAACCGCACCTGCTCGCAGCCGGCCACCCGCCCGCAGATCGCTTCGGCCAGCAGCACCTCTCCCGGCGTCGGCGCCCCGAACGTGGTCCCCCGCGCGGCTGCTTTCGCGATGGCCGCCGTGACGACCGGATGCGCATGACCGAGGAGCACTGCCCCGTAGGACTGGACCATGTCGATGTAGCGCGTGCCCTCGGCATCGACCACGTACGGTCCCTCGCCCTGCACGACCGTGTACGGGATGCCGCCCACCGAGGCGAAGGAGCGAACGGGCGAGTCGACACCTCCCGGGATCACGCGTTGGGCGCGGGCGAACCAGTCGGCGTTGGAGAGGGGCGGGGGCGTGGACCGGGAGGCGGGCCCCGGCGTCGGCGCCTGTTCAGCCACCGAGCTGCTCGGCCACGTCGGCGGCGAAGTAGGTGAGGATGAAGTCTGCACCGGCGCGCTTGAGGGTGATGAGTTGCTCGAAGGCGACCGCCGGGCCGTCGATCCACCCGGCGGCCGCGGCCGCCTGCACCATGGAGTACTCGCCGCTGACGTGGTAGGCGGCCAACGGGACGCGAACCGTCCGCCGGGCTGCGCTCAGGACGTCGAGCGAAGTCATGGCCGGCTTCACCATGATCATGTCGGCGCCCTCGGAAAGATCCTGCGCGATCTCGAGCAACGCCTCGCGACGGTTGCGGGGATCCTGCTGATAGGCCCTCCGGTCGCCACCGCCGGCAATCGTCACGTCGACAGCATCCCGAAAGGGGCCGTAGAGAGCGGAGGCGTACTTGGCGGCATAGGCGAGGATGGCGACCTGGTCGAAGCCGCCGCCGTCGAGCGCGGCACGGATGGCCGCGACCTGGCCGTCCATCATGCCGCTCGGGGCCACCACGTCGGCTCCCGCCGCCGCCTGGGCCAACGCAATCTGACCATACAGCGCAATCGTCGGATCGTTGAGGACTTCACCGTCGGGTCCGAGCACACCGCAGTGACCGTGGTCGGTGTACTCGTCGAGGCAGAGGTCGGCCATCAGAACGAGCTGGTCCCCGACGGCGTCGCGCAGGGCCCGCAGGGCGCGCTGCACAATGCCATCGGGGCTGAACGCCTCGGTCCCGTTGGCATCCTTCGTCGCCGGCACGCCGAAGAGGATGAGACCCGGAATGCCGAGAGCGACCAGCCGTTTGGCCTCGACGACGAGAGATTCAATGGTGTGCTGGGACTGGCCGGGCATGGACGCGATGGGCACAGGTTCGTCAATCCCCTGGCGCACGAAGAGGGGTGCGATGAGATCGTCCACGCCGAGGCGCACTTCGGCGACCAGGCGACGGAGGGCGGGTGTGCGGCGGAGGCGGCGGAGGCGTCGAGTCGGCGCGGGTGTTGATGGTGTGGCTGCCGGATCCATTGAACGCCAGCCTACGATCCGTGGGCCAGGTTCCGGGCGAGTGCGGCCACGATGCCCTCCGACGAGGGACCGTCCGCCTCCTCCACGCCGGTCATGCCCAGTGCACGCGCGTCCATGGCCGTTGTCGGTCCCATGCAGATCACGAGCGGAGGCACCGGCAGCGGAGCGCCGTCGGGACCCTTCAGGGCGGCATAGGCCGTGGCCGAAGAGGACGCGGCGAACGTCACGGCGTCGGCGTGCGCCATTCTGTCCAGCAGCCAGCCCTCCGGCGGCGGCAGCGCGACCGTCCTGTAGGCATGGATGCGCCGGACTTCCCAACCCTTGGCTCCCAACCCCTCGGAAATGGTGGAAGGGGCTTCCTCGGCGCACGGGAACAGAACCAGGTTGCCCGGCGAGCCCGGTTCGTAGTCGGGGAACTCGGCGACCAATCCGGCCGCCCGGTGCTCGGTCGGCACCAGATCAGGCTCCACTCCCGCCGTGCGCAACGCACCCGCCGTGGCAGCGCCGACTGCGGCGACCAGGGTGGAGCCCAACGAGCGCGCGTCGCGTAACTCCCCCATGAGCCGTTCGACCGCGTTGACCGACGTGAACACAGCCCACCGGTAGTGGTCGAGTTCCTCTGCCGCGGCTCGCAGGGCGACGCCCCCGTCCCTGGGTCCGACCTGCTCGGTGAGCGGGACCTCGACGGCCTCGGCCCCGGCGCGGTGCAACGCCTCGACCAGGCTGCGGCCACGCGAGCCCGATCTGGTCACTACGACGGTGCGGCCGGACAACGGTGCCGGCCCCGGGGGCGGCGATCCCCCGACGCCCAGGGCGGCCACCGGACCGATCACGATCACCGACGGCGAGCCCAGCGTGATCTCGCCCAGTTGGCCCAGCGTGGTGCGGACCATCACCTGGTCCGTGGTGGTGCCGCGTTCAATGACGGCCGTCGGGGTCGACTCCGGCTTGCCGCCGCGCACGAGAGCAGCGGCGATGTCGGCCCGGTTCTTCATGCCCATGAGGATGACCAGCGTCCCGTCGACCTTGGCCAGCGCGTCCCAGTCCACGCCGCTGGCCGGATCGTCGACTCGCCCGGTCACGACCGTCACCGACGAGGAAAGTCCGCGATGGGTGACCGGAATGCCGGCGACCGCGGGGACCCCGAACGCCGACGAGACGCCGGGGACGATCTCCCATGGCACGCCGGCCCCCGTGAGCGCCTCGACTTCCTCGCCGCCGCGCCCGAAGAGAAACGGGTCCCCTCCTTTCAAGCGCACCACGGTGTGGCCCCGTCGTCCGTGCTCGACCAGGAGCCGGTTGATCTCCTCCTGAAGAGCGGCTCCCGGCCGTGACCCGTCCGGGCGCTTGCCGACATCGATGAGCTCGGCCGACACGGGGGCGAGGGCCAGGACGGAGTGATGGACCAGGCGGTCGTAGAGGACGACGTCGGCCTCGGCGAGCAACGTGGCCCCGCGCCGGGTGAGCAGCCCGGGGTCCCCTGGCCCGGCGCCGACCAGGTAGACGGTCATTCCCGCTCCGCCTGCTCTTCCCGCCCGGACCGCCGGTCCTGGCCTGGCCCACCGCGGCCCGAGAGCGCCGCATCGTCGAATCCTTCGATCCCCGATCCGCCCCCCTCGACGAGAAGGGCCTGCGCCACCTCGGCGCCGACTCGCTCGGGGTCGTCACCGTGGCGGGACATCCTGACCACCACCCGCCCATCCCCGCTGGCCACGAGCCCGTGCACGTGCAACGCCGACGAACCCGCCGTGGTCTCCGCCCATGCGCCGACGGGCACCGTGCAGCTTCCCCCCAGGCCGGCCAGGACGGACCGCTCGGCCACGACGGCACGGTGCGAGGGCGCATCGTCAATGGAGGCGAGCAGGGCACGGGTGGCGTCGTCGTCAGTGCGGCACTGCACGGCGATCGCGCCCTGCCCCGCCTGGGGCAGCACGTCGAACGGGTCGAGGATGTCGCTGAGGCGATGCATCCAGCCCAGTCGCTCCATCGCCGCCACCGCGACCACCACCGCGCTGACCGAGCCGTCTTCACCCCGGGAGACGCGCCGTTCCATGTTCCCCCGGATCTCGGTGAAACTCAGATCGGGGCGCGCGTAGGCCAACTGGGCGCGGCGGCGCGCCGAGCCGGTGGCGATGAGACCTCCGGGTGGGAGGTCGGCCATGGCGCAGCCGACGAGCCCGTCGCGGGCATCGGCGCGAGGGGGGACGGCAGCGATCACGAGCGCGGCCGTCATGGTCGAGGGCATGTCCTTGGCGGAATGGACTGCCGCATCCGCCCGCCCACCCGCCACTGCCGCCTCCACTTCGGTCACGAAGACCCCCTGGCCGCCGATCTGATCGAGCGGCGCCGAAAGATCGTCGCCCTGCGTCCGTACCACCACCACCTCGACCTCGAGGTCCCGGTGTCGGGCCTGCAGCAGTTGGGCGATCACCTCGGTCTGACGCAGTGCCAACGGTGACCCACGGGTGGCCAGGCGGAGTGGACCCATGGACAGACCCTTACAGGTCGAAGAGGATGCGCAGCGCCTCGACGAGGCGCTCACCGCGCGGTGTGCCCGCCGTCTCCTTCAAGAGCATGGTCGGCTCGTGCAGCATTTTGGCCATGGCGGCGCGCGTCGCCACGTCCACCTGCTCCCACTCGCCTTCGGTCAGGTCGGCCAACTGAGCCCGATGACGCTCCAGCTCGCTCACCCGCATCGACTCGAGCCGGGCCCGTAGCGCGGCGATCACCGGCGCGGCGCCACGCTGGCGGCTCGCAGTCCGGAACCGCTCGACCTCGTCGGCGATGATCGCCCGCGCTGCCACGGACTCCTCCTCGCGGTCTCCCAGCGCCCGGGAGACCGACGCGCTGAGGGTGTCCATGTCGAGCAGGGTGGCCGTCGGCAGCGTCCCGACGGCCGGATCGACGTTGCGCGGCACGCCCAGGTCGACCACCAGCATCGGCCCGGCGACTCCGCTGAAGTGTGCGGCACGGAGCACGTGGGACTCCGCCGCGACGGCGGAGAGGACGACGTCGGCTTGCGCCAGTTCGGCGTGGACCCCTTCGAGCGCCCCCGCCCGCAGCTTCGACCCGCACGCGGCCTCACGCACGAGCTCCTCGGCCCGGGCCAGGGAACGGCTGACCACGACGATGCTCCGGGGCGCCGAGGCGGCGGGGATGTCGCAGAGGGCCCGGGAGACACCGAGCCCCATCTCCCCGGCACCGACGACGACGACCCGCTTGTCGCGCAGTCCCCCACCGTCCTCACCGCGGGCCACCGTCACGGCGGCGTGGGCGAACGACGTGGTGCCACGCGCGATGCCGGTCTCGGTGCGGACGCGCTTGCCCGTCTGCAGCGCGTGCTGAAAGAGCGCGGAGAGCACGGGGCCGCAGACGCCCTCCTCCTGGGCATGCTCAAAGGCCCGGCGGACCTGACCGACAACCTCGCTCTCGCCGAGCACGGTCGACTCGAGCCCCGCGGTGACCGAGAAAAGGTGGGAGGTGACATCGTCGTCGAAGCGAACCGTGGCCCGGGCCGCCAGCTCGTCGGTCGAAACGCCGGAGTGCTCGGAGAGCACCTCGTAGACCTCGGCCACCGCGTCGTGGAAGCGGTCGACGACGGAATAGACCTCGGTACGCAGGCAGGTCGAGAGGACCACGGTCTCCTGCAGATTGCGGCGGTGGCTCAGCGCCGCCAGAACCTTGTACAGATCAGCGTCGCCGACCGCCACCGCCTCGAGAAGCGAGAGGGGGGCCTGCTTGTGCTGGAGCCCTATGACGACGACGGACACGCTGATCCCTCCTGGGTCGGGCCTCCAGCATGCCGGTCCCTCGGTGTGTGATGCCAGTCACGCAGTTCAGGCCAGGTCGGTTGGGGCGGAGAGTCCCACCGATCTGATCAAGGGTACCCGGTCGCCGTCGCTGTCGACGCGTTGGGCGGGCTCGTCCAGCCGGGACCGGTAAAAGCCCAGGACCTGGAGCTCTATGGACAGGTCGACGTAGCGCAGATGCACGTGGGGTGGCACGGTGAGGACGCGCGGGGCGAAGTTCAACAGCGAGGTCACTCCCACCGCCACGAGCAGGTCGGCCACCTGCTGGGCGGCCCAACCCGGGGTGGTGATCACCCCGATGGCCGGGCGCTCCGACGAGCGCAGGGTGGCGATCTCGTCCATATGACGTACCCGGAGGCCCTTGATCTCCTCTCCGATGACCGCGGGATCCACGTCGAAGATGGCCGTGACGTTGAAACCACGGGAGGCGAACCCTTCCGAGTTCGTCAGAGCGCGCCCGAGATTGCCGATGCCGACGACCGCAATCGTCCAGGTCTTGTCGACCCCGAGTGCCTGCTCTATCTGATCGATGAGATACGCCGGGTCGTACCCGGAACCCCGGGTGCCGAACGACCCGAGGAGGGAGAGGTCCTTGCGCACCTTGGCCGCGTTCACCGCGGCGAGTGACGCCAGCTGCTCCGAGGACACGGTGGCCACGTTGGTACGCACCAGCTCGGCCAGAATCCTCTGGTAGACCGGCAGTCTTACGACCGTGGCCTCGGGAATGCGCCGTGCCGATGGTTGAGACGGGGCCCCCACGGAATTCGATGGTACCGAGCGGCCCACTCCTCACACCAAACGTGTCTCGACTACCAGGTCACCACCACCATTTGACCGGCCGCCACCGTGAGTGCGCGCGCCGCGGGCGCTTGACCGGCCACCACGGCCAGATGCCCGTTGGAATCGATGAGGAGGCCCAGCTCGCCCGGCTCGAGCTCATCGAACGTCTCGATCCGGCGAACGGTCGTGCCCGGGAGGGGATCAGGGAGGTCGATGTCGATGGTGACGGTCCCGGTGCGGGGCAGTGCGGCGATTTGGGCATCAGCGGCTGTCGCAGCCAGCTGGATGTTGCCGAAGTGGTCGATCCAGAGGACTTCGGCCCGGACGGAACGGCGCCCATCGCTCCCGCGGCCGTGCTCGACCACCCCGCCGGGGAGACGGACCAACGACAGCGGGTCGATCGGGTCGCCCAGTTCCTCGGGTGCCACCCCGCGACACAGAGCGGCCGCGGCGGGGGCGAAGAGGTCGCGCCCGTCGAAACTGCTGCCGCGATCGGCGACCTCACCGGGGCGATGGAGTTCGACCGCACGGGCGATCGGCGCTTCTCCGACCTGTTCCGCCGCCGCGACGAGAAGCCCGTTGTCGGGGCCGACGAAGAAGGTGGGTCCGTTACCGGGGGGTGTCACCGACACGCAGAGGCCGCGCCGTTTCGTGCCCACCCCGGGATCGACGACCGCGAGGACGACACCCGGCCCCAGGTGTGGCGAGGCCCGCACCAGGGTGTGGGAGCCCGCCCGGACGTCGAACGCCGGAACGTGATGGGTCAGGTCGATGATCGTCAGTCCCGGGGACGCCGCGGCCAGCACGGCGTGGACCACACCCACGAACTCGTCCTGTGTCCCGTAGTCGGAGAGGAAGAAGACGGTCATCCACTCAACGATGCAACGAGCGCGACCGTTCCGTGGCCGCCGCCACCGCCTCCATGAAGGCGGAGCGCACGGCTCGTGACTCCAAGGCCCGGATGCCGGCCGCCGTGGTCCCCGCGGGCGATGTCACCATGGCCCGAAGCACCGCGGGCTCCTCACCGGTCTCGGCCAGAAGCGCCGCCGAGCCGAGCATGGTCTCGACCACCAGGGTCCGGCTCACCTCGCGGGTCAGCCCCATCTGGACCCCGGATTCGATCAGCGCCTCGGCCACCAGAAAGAAGTACGCCGGGCCTGAGCCGGAGAGCCCTGTCACCGGGTCCAGGAGGCGCTCAGGTAGCCGGACCACCGTCCCCACGGCTCCCATAACCTCCTCGGCCCACGCCAGGTCGGCCGAGGTGGCGTGCGATCCTCCCGAAATAGCCGTGACGCCGGACCTGACGAGGGCGGGCGTGTTGGGCATGGCCCGCACCACCGAGGGCTGCCCGCCGAGGGCCGTCTCCAGGCGCAGACAGGGCATCCCGGCGACGATGGAGAGCACGCGGGTCACCCCTACCGCCCCGAGGACCCGGCACGCTCCTTCCGCAACGTCCGGCTTGACGGCGAGCACGGCCCCGGCGAGGCCATCGGCGGCCTCGGGGGTGTCGACCACCCGTACTCCGGGGAACTCACCCGCCAGCTCGTCGCGGCGCGCCGCCGACGTCTCGGCCACCACCACCTGCCCGGGCACCACCCACCCCGAAGTGAGGAGCCCACCCAACAGGGCGCTGCCCATCTTTCCGCCTCCGACGATGAGCAGGGTGTGCACCATGGGCGGAGGTTACCGGCGGGGCGGGCGGCTCACCGGCGGGGCCGGCGGCGGTACGTGGTCGGGTGGGCCAGGGTCATGGCCGTCGGGAAGTGATCGTCGACGTAGAGGACGGAAGAGCCCGCGATCCGATCCAGCTCGTCGTCGTCGATGAGGGCGGCCGGCACCTTGCCCACCAGGTAGACGGCATCTTCGGGGCCGAGACTGAACCACATGCCGTAGAGGTTGGCATTGCAGCGCATGAGGTAGGCCAGCGTGTCGGCCACGTTCTCTTCGGGCGCCGGCATGAACTGCGTCTCGTGGTGCAGGGTGCGTTGGCGCAGGGTCAGCCAGAGGGTGATGAAGTCCTTCTCCTCGCCCTTGAAGCGGAGATACCAGCGCTGGGATGCCGTGCGGTCGGTGACGTCCTGGCGCTCGGCCGCCACCAAGAGGCCTCCGCTGGACAACTCGCGCTCGACCCAGGCGTCGATACAGCTGACCGCGGCGGCCATCTCGTCTTCTGCGGGCAGATCGACGATCGGCACGGATCGGGAGGCCGATCGTTCAGCGGCACTCGACGAGACGGGCCGAGGCCAACTCGTCGTGGAGGTCGAGCAGCGCGCCCGCCGCAGCGCGCCAGGTGTAGCGCCGGGCCCGCAGGACGGACGCGGTGGAGAGGCGCTCGGCGGCCAGCGGCTCGTCGAAGACGCGGCGCACGGCGGCGGCGTAGCGGGATGGCGTGGGGTCCTCGACGAGAAAGCCCGTGCGCCCGTGGTCGACCAGCGTCGTGAGCCCGCCGACGGCGGATGCGACCACCGGTGTCCCGCACGCGGCGGACTCCAGCGCCACCAGGCCGAACGACTCGGAGCGGCTGGGGACGATGCACACGTCGGCGGCCCGGTAGTACGAGGAGAGGAGCTCGTGCGGTTGGGGATCGATGTAGTGGACCCGGTCGGACACCCCGCGGGAGTCGGCCAGATCCACCAGGCCCTGCAGTGACTTCTCCCCGTGTGGCCCGCTCGGGCCCCCGACGATCACCAGGTGGTACGGCCCCCTAGGGGAGGTGCTGAGCTCGGCCAGGGTCTCGACGGCGGCATCGGCGCACTTGAGCGGCTGGATCCGGCCCACGAAGAGCAGCAGGCGGCCGTCGAGGGGGAGCCCGAGGGCCCGGCGTGCCTGGGGGCGGTGGCCGGGCCCGAAGAAGGCGTGGTCCACCCCGAGGGGGACGATCCGTATGCGGCCCGGGTCGGCGCCGTAGAGCGAGGCGATCTGCTCGGCCTCGACGCTGCACGACGCCAGCACGGCGTCCGAGCAGTTGATTATCGACGCCTCGGCCTCGGCCCTCCGGTGGGGCATGTCGGCCTCGACCTCTTCGGGCATCGACTCGGCCTTCACCCGGTCCAGCGTGTGGAATGTGCAGACGAGCGGCAGGTTCAGCTCGTGCTTTATGACGTGGCCGGAAAGACCGGAGAGCCAGTAGTTGGCATGCACCGAGGTGAAGGGGCCGTCCTCGTCGTCGTCGAGGCTGAGCCCAGCGGGTGAGCTCATACGGGCGAGCACGCCCTCGGTGAACTCGTCGACCACGGCCGGGAGCGCCTCTTTGGGAAGGGCGGCCAGGGGCCCGGCGGGCACGTGATGGACCCTGAGCCCCGGTTCGACCTGGACCACCGGGGGGAGGTCGGCGGACCACGCCCGGGTGAACACGTCACAGACCACGCCAGAACGGGCCAAGGCCGCAGTGAGCTCGCGCACGTAGACGTTCATGCCACCGCCATCCCCGGTCCCGGGCTGGGCGAGGGGCGACGTATGGAGCGAGAGGACCGCAAGGCGAGGCATGACCGTCAGAGCCTACCGGCGACCGGCGTTTCTGCAGCTCACCGGAGCTCAGCTCAACGAGCGGAGTGGGGGGCTGTCCGGCGCCGGGTCGTGACCGTGGTCGTGCCCATGCTGGTGCACATTGTCGTGCCCGTGCTCGTTCTCGTAGTCACGGCGGAACGAGAGATAGATGCGGACGAGGGCCTGCTTCTGGTCCTCGCTCAGCGTCTGATCGGCCAGAATCAACCTGCTCAGATCGGGCGTCCCGTCCGGCGGCTCGAGGATCCCGGCTTGCACGTAGAGCGTCTCCGCAGAGATACGCAGGGCCTTGGCGATCTGCTGGAGGATCTCCGCCGACGGCCTGCGCAGCCCGCGCTCGATCTGGCTCAGATACGGGTTGGAGATGCCGGCCAGCTCGGACAGCCTCCGCAGGGAGAGACGGGCGGTGCCACGCTGCTCGCGGATGAACGAGCCCAGATCTCGCCAGCGATCCTTCGGATCCGTGCTCACTTTTGGAAGCGTACTGCTCACTCGGCTGAATCCGGGGCTCACTCGGCTGAATCCGGGGGGCAAAACGACCGGGTTGGCATCCGCACCGTTCGGGTAACGTCACATCCGACCGACGAAACCCCACATCCACAGGAGCAACCACCGTCATGGCTGAGTACACCCTTCCCGATCTGCCCTACGACTACGCCGCGCTCGAGCCCCATGTGTCGGCGGAGATCATGCAGCTCCATCACGACAAGCACCACGCGGCGTACGTGACCGGCGCCAACCAGACGCTGGAAAAGTTGGAAGCCGCCCGGGACAAGGACGACTTCGGTGCGATCGTCGGCTTGGAGAAGACCCTGGCCTTCCACATCTCGGGTCACGTGCTCCACTCGATCTTCTGGAAGAACCAGAGCCCGGACGGGGGCGACAAGCCCGATGGCGCGCTGGGCACGGCAATCGACGAGAACTTCGGCTCCTTCGACAAGTTCAAGGCCCAGTTCACGCAGGCCACCTCCACCATCCAGGGCTCGGGTTGGGGCGCGCTGGCCTACGAGCCGCTGGCCGGCCGCTTGACCATCGAGCAGGTCTACGACCACCAGAGCAACGTGGGACAGGGGTCCGTTCCCCTCCTCGTGTTCGACGCCTGGGAGCACGCCTTCTACCTGCAGTACAAGAACGTGAAGGCCGACTTCTTCGCCGCCCTGTGGAACGTCGTCAACTGGCCCGACGTGGCGGCCCGCCTCGACGCGGCCAAGAAGCTGAGTATCTAGTTCAGCTCAGTATTGAGGAGCAGTCCCCGCAGGTGCGTCCGGTGGGGTCGGCGGCGAGGTCGGCGTCGTCGATCGACCCCCCGCAGTTTTCGCAGGTGGCGTAGGTTCCGGCGCTGAGGCGCTCGAGGGCACGGTCGATGTCGTCGAGCACCTGCGCCGACTGCGCCAGTTCGGACTCGTACCGCTCTTCCACGAGGGCAGAGTACCGCGACCTCCGTCCCGCGTCCGTATCCTTGCGTCCGTGAGCACGCTCCCTCCCGCGGCTCCGCTGGTCGGGGCCGGCATGGTCGTCCCCTGCCTCGATGGCGTCGAGCGTCCATACCGAGACCTCGACTGCGCTGCATCGACCCCGGCCATGCAGGTGGTCGCCGACACGGTGGCCGACTTCCTTCCCTGGTACTCGAGCGTGCATCGTGGGGCGGGGTACAAGTCCCGCAAGGCCACGGCGGCCTACGAGGGCGCCCGGAAGAGTGCGTACCGGTTCGCCGGGCGCTCGAGCGAGGAGGGAAGTGTTGCGGTGCTGTGCCGCAACACCACCGAAGCGATCAACCATCTCGCCTACCGACTGCGACTCAGCCCCGACGACGTCGTGGCGACGACGGTGGTGGAGCACCACGCCAACCTCCTGCCCTGGGCCCGGGTGGCGAGGCGGCGCTGGGTCGAGTGCGGCCCTGATGGCACCTTCACCACCGACGATGTGGTTGCCGTCCTCGACGCGGGGCCACGGCCCAAGCTCCTCGCTATCACCGGTGCGTCCAACGTCACCGGATGGTTGCCGCCGATCGAGGAGATCTGCGCCGGGGCGCACGCCCGCGGCGTCCCCGTCCTCCTCGATGCAGCCCAGCTCGCCCCGCACCGTCGCCTCCCACCGGGCCCCGACTTCATCGCCTTCAGCGGGCACAAGCTGTACGCGCCTTACGGGGCGGGTGTGCTGATCGGACCGCGCAGTGTGTTCGCCACCGGTGATCCCTTCCTCGCCGGCGGAGGGGCGGTCGACCTGGTCGACCTGGACGAGGTCATATGGACCGAGCCGCCCGAGCGCGAGGAGGCCGGATCGCCCAACGTCATCGGAGCGGTGGCGCTTGGAGCGGCCATGGACGAGCTCGAGCGCATCGGTTGGGGGGAGATCGGAAGGCACGAGGCGGCGTTGTCGGTCCGATTGCACGACGGCCTCCGATGCATCGAGGGGGTGCGTGTCCTGGGTCCGACCGCCCCCGGCGCCGAAACGCTCTCGGTGGCGGCCTTCACCGTCGAGGGGATGCACCATGCCCTGGTGGCGGCCCGGCTCAGCGCCGAGTTCGGCATAGGAGTGCGCCATGGGTGCTTCTGCGCCCACCCCTACCTCCTCCGCCTCCTCGGGGTCGGACCGGAGGGGTTGGCCGCGGCGCGGGCCGCCGTGCTGCGCGGTGACCGCAGCGGCATCCCCGGTGCGGTGCGCGCCAGCTGTGGGCTGGGGACATCGGGTGACGATGTCGCCGCCCTCCTGGCCGCGCTGCGTGCACTCGTGAGCGGGTCCGCCCCGCCCATGCCCTACGAGCAGGATCCGGTCACGGGTGACTTTTGGCCGGTGGGCCAGGCCGCGGGATGGAGAGATGCCGACCGTCCCGCCGGAGCGGCCTGCGCCCGTGGGTGACCCCGCGCCCGACCCATCACCCTCACCCTGGACCGGCGCCACCTACACGCTGTAGACCGCCCGGGTCCGGAAGCGCAGCGGTCGCTCCATCAGTTCCTCCTGGTAGTGGGCGGTCCACCCGGCGATCCGGGCCACGGTGAAGATGGTGCGTCCGGCGTCGGGCGGCATGCCCGTGCCCCAACTCAGGGCGGCCAGGGCGAGATCGCAGTTCGGCTTCGGCACGCCATCGGCCGCGGCACGCTCGAGTATCTCGAGAAAGAGGCTCTGCCGCTCCTCGTTGAGGAGCGGGCGGGCCAGGTCCCACAGCGCGGCGAACCTCGGGTCACCATTCTTGTAGACCTTGTGCCCGAAACCGGGGAGGGTTTCGTGCCGGTGCAGGATGTCGTTGAGGGCCCGTGATGCGCCGTCACGCTCGACCTTGACCAGCAGCTCATAGGCGCCCTGGCTCGCCGCCCCGTGCAGCGGACCGGCCAGCGTGGCCAGCCCGGCCAGCAACGCGTCGTAGAGGTCCGCCCTGGTGCAGGCCGCCACCCGGACGGCCAACGTGGAGGCGGCGAGCTCGTGGTCGGCCATGAGGATCAACGCCGCGTTGAGGGCCGCGGCCCACTCGAAGGCGTCATGGCTGGTCGACGACGGGACTGCCGCGCCCCCCAGACGCTGCGCCAAGCGCATGGCGATGGAGAGTTGGGGGCCTCCGCTTCCCTCCGGACCGGGGACCACGTCGGTGAGGGCAGCGATCACCCGTCGGGCCGCACGGGTGACGGCGACGGGGCTCAGGTCCGCCCGCAAGGGGTCGTTGGCTCCGCACATGACGAGCGTCCAACGCATGCGGTCGGACACGTGGACCAGCGGGCACTCCGCCAATTCGGGGGGCGTCCAATCCCCTCCCGCCTCGGTTCCCCACAGGAGAGCCGCCACCTCCTCGAAGGTCATCCGTGATGCCAGCTCGGTGGCGGGATGACCCCGGTAGTAGGGCCCGCCTTCGCGAAGCTGGGTCACACCGGTGGTGACCGTGGCGAGTCCGCTCTCGACCCGACTCCCCGTCCGCCGGCGCCGGGCCAGATGCTCAATGTCCGCCAGCGCGAACAGACTCCTGCGTCCGTCCGGTTCGGGGTGTGAGGCCAGCAGCCCCCGGCTCACGTAGGCGTAGAGCGTCGACACCTTGACGCCGAGACGACGGGCAGCCTCCTCGCTCTGCAGCATCCGTTCCATGGTCGGCGACCATACATTGACTCAATCAACATTTACAAGCAATGTTGATGGTCGTCATAGTGGAGGCATGGAAACCATCGTTCGCGACCTCATGACCTCGCCACCCCTCACCTGCGCCAGCACGGACTCCCTTGCCGTGGCGGCGCGCACCATGGCCGACGCCGACATCGGTTCGGTGGTCGTGACGGACCGGGGAAAGGTGGCAGGGATCCTGACCGAGCGCGACCTCCTCCGGGCCGCTGCCGCCATGGCGGATCCCGAGCACGAACAGGTCGGGCTGTGGATGACCGCACACCCGGACGTGCTCAGCCCCGACGAGAAGGTGGATGCCGCATGGGCCAGCCTGACGGCCCATCACTACCGTCACCTGCCCGTCGTCGAGGACGGTCACCTGATCGGCGTGGTCTCGCTGCGCGACCTCATGGGCCTGGCCCGAATCCGCCCGGCGGCGGAGAGCAGGACCGACGTGCCGGCCGGTCTCGAAGGCGTCGTGGTGGCCGAGACCACGGTGGGCGATGTCCGGGGCCAGGAGGGATTCTTCCATTACCGGCAGTACTCCGCGGTCGACCTGGCCCAGCAGTGCTCCCTCGAAAATGTCTGGCACCTCCTCTTCAAAGGGGAGCTTCCCGATGCCGCCGCCTCTGCGTCCTTTGCATCGGAGGTGCGGGCTCGCCGCAACCTGCCACCCGGTCTCGCCGCGCTCCTCCCCGCCCTGGCCGCCCAGGGCGCGCCGCTCGACGTGCTCCGCAGCGCCGTCTCGGTCCTCGGCGCCGAGTTGGGGTGGCGCCCGACGCACGATGTGAGTGCCGGTGAGCTCTACGACCAGGCGCTCGGGCTCTGTGCGGTGGTACCCACCATTCTGGCGTCCGCCTACCGGCTGCGGGAGGGCCTCGACGTGGTCGCACCCCGGGCGGACCTGGACTTCGCGGCCAACTACCTGTACATGCTCACCGGCGAGCTGCCGAGCCCAGAACATGCCCGGGCGGTCGAGCAGTACATGATCCTGACGATCGATCACGGCTTCAACGCCTCGACGTTCACGGCCAGGGTCATCACCTCGACCGGTGCCGATCTGGCCGCGGCGATCGTCGGCGCCATCGGCGCGCTGTCCGGCCCTCTCCACGGTGGCGCGCCGAGCCGGGCCCTCGACATGCTCGACGCCATCGGCACGGCGGACCGGGCTGAGGCCTACATTCGCCGCGCCGTGGAGGACGGCGAGCGGATCATGGGGTTCGGGCACCGCGTGTACAAGACCGACGACCCCCGCTCGCTCTTGTTGCGGCAGGTGACCGAACGCCTGGGGGGGCCGTTGGTGGCCTTCTCCCAGGAGGTCGAGCGGACGACCGTCGATGTCCTCGCCGAGTTGAAACCCGGCCGCCAGCTCTACACCAACGTCGAGTTCTACGCCGGTGTGGTGATGCACACCTGCGGGATCCCGCGTCACATGTTCACCCCCACGTTCGCCGCCGGCCGGACGATCGGCTGGAGCACACACGTGATGGAGCAGGCGTCGCACAATCGTCTGATCCGCCCCGCCGCCCGCTACGTCGGTCCGCCGCCACCACAACCGGTGCCGCAAGCTTCGTAAGCGAACCACGCTTCACCCTCCCCAAGCAAAGCTCTTTGAGTTGGCGACGAGCCCCATGTCGGTTATGAATGAAATCTGACTAACATGCTCTGTAATAGGCGTAAAGCGTGAGCTCAGGCAGGGTGATCATGAGTCAAACCGATGCAACCTCCAAAGGATCCGGAAAAGCGGCCTTCTTCTCCTTTCCCAATCCGGTCAACGAGGTCTCCGCCCGGCTGGTGGCCGCCGGAGTCGTCGTGATGAGCGTGCTGACCATCTCATTGAACCTCAAATGGGCCACCGCAGTTATCGCCTACGGATTCGTCGCGCGCGTCCTGACGGGGCCCACGTTGAGCCCGTTGGGCCAGATCGTGACCCGGGTGGTCACCCCCCGCTTACCCTTCGCGGCCCGGCCTGTGGCCGGACCCCCCAAACGCTTTGCCCAGGGCATCGGCGTGGGCTTTTCGGTCACTGCGCTCCTGCTCACAGTCCTCGGATTCTGGGGCGCCGCCCAAATCGTGCTGGGCCTCCTTGCTACAGCCGCCCTTCTCGAGTCCGCGTTCGGTCTCTGCCTCGGATGCAAGGCGTTTGCGGTGCTCATCCGGTTCGGCGTGGTTCCCGAAGAGGTATGCGAGAAGTGCAACAACATCTGGGCGCACTCGGCCACCACCTAAGTCAGGACGCCGCGCCCCACATGTGAGCACCACGGTGCTTGACCGGGGCGCGGGGAGAGGTTTGCAAGGACCCCCGCACCAGCGGCCAAGGGGGCATCTTGACATTTATGTGAGTAGTCACTAACTTAGTGGACGTGGTACCGATCCGACAGAGCGCAGAGGTGCGGCGAGCCTCCGTGCTGAACGCGGCCATTGTCGAGTTCGCCCGATCTGGCTATGCCGGCACCTCCACAGAGGCCATCGCCGCCCGTGCCGGGATTTCGCAGCCCTATCTCTTTCGGCTCTTTGGAACGAAGAAGGAACTGTTCATCGCCACGTACAGCATGGTGGCCTCCCGGATAGAGGAGGCGTTCATGGCCGTCACCAGGGAACTGGAGGGCGAGGAGGCCATGATTGCGATGGGAATGGCGTACCTCGAACTACTGGCGGACCCCGATCTCCTTCAGGTGCAACTCCACGGTTTCGTCGCCGCCGCCGCCGATCCCGACATCGCTTCGGCGTGCCAGGACACGTTCCGACGCCTATGGCGTTTGGTCGACGCCGCAACCCACGCCGAGCCGGCGGTCATCCGGGAGTTCTTTGCCCAGGGCATGCTGTGCAACGTCTTGGCGGCGATCGACCTCCGCTCGGTCGAGGAACCATGGGCCCAGTCGTTCTTCGATGAAGAAGAGGCGAAACAAGAAGCAATGTTGACCTGGGGCGGGACCCGCCCCGATGCCACGCCTCAGACCCGCACCGGCTCAGCGTAGGGAGCCGAGACAGCATGCCGACTGGACTTTTCTCCCCGCACACGCTTCACCCGCTTACTTAGTAACTAATCACAACCTTATCGACGATACCTCCCTTCGAGCGACAAGGAGCCAGCATGACCACAGCGGTCGAGACTCACCCCCAGCAGTCCGAAACGACACCGAGGAAGACCCGGGTTCCCGGAGGCGCGGCGTGGGCCGTGATCATCACCGGCCTGGCCCTCTTCATGGCCTCTCTCGACAACCTGGTGGTCACGACGGCATTGCCGGTGATCCGGGTTCACCTCCATGCGGGGCTGTCCGGCCTCGAATGGACGGTCAATGCCTACACGCTGACCTTCGCCGTCCTGCTTTTGAGCGCGGCAGCCATCGGCGAACGGTTCGGCCGGCGGCGAGTCTTCGTCATCGGCATCGCCGTCTTCACGGCAGCGTCGGCCGTCGCTGCGCTGGCCCCGTCCATTGGCGTCCTGGTGGCGGCCCGTGCGGTCCAAGGGGCCGGAGGAGCGATGGTCATGCCCTTGTCGTTGACGCTCCTGAGCGCAGCCGTCTCCCCGGAGCGGCGGAATGCAGCACTTGGAATTTGGGGGGCACTGGGCGGGGCAGCGGTGGCCATCGGGCCGCTCGTGGGTGGGGCGATCACCACCGGATGGGCCTGGCAGTACATATTCTGGCTCAACGTCCCGATCGGGATCGTCCTGACCGCCTTGGCGTGGTGGAAGCTCAGCGAATCCCGCGGCAACGCGCCCCGGCTAGATCTGCGGGGCGTGGTACTCGTCAGCGTGGGTCTCTTTGGCGTGGTCTACGGCCTGGTGGAGGGGAGCGCGCACGGCTGGACCAGTACCGAAGTGCTGGCATCGTTCGCCGGCGGGGTCCTGGGGTTGGCCGCGTTCGTATGGTGGGAGCTTCGAGCGACCGACCCCATGCTGCCACTCCGCCTGTTTCGGAACCGCGCCTTCGCGGCGGTGAACGTGACCGCCATGCTCTTCAGCTTCGGAATGTTCGGATCGGTGTTCTTCCTCTCGCAATTCCTCCAGACCGTTCAGGGCTACTCGCCCCTCGGCGCGGGACTCCGGATCCTGCCGTGGACCGGCATAATCATGCTCTTCGCACCGGTCGTAGGGATTCTGGTCGAGCGTTGGGGAGGCAGGCGATTGGTCGTGACCGGCCTCGTTCTGCAGGCGGCCGGACTGCTGTGGTTGGGACTGTTGGTGACGTCGGGCACTCCGTATCTCGACATGGTCCCGGCATTCGTGCTGGCCGGCATCGGCATGACTCTCTTCTTCGTGCCACTGGCATCACTCGTCCTGGGCTCGGTGCCCGCCTCGTTGGAGGGTGTTGCCTCCGGGACGAACAGCGCCTTTCGTGAAGTCGGCGGCGTACTGGGTATCGCCGTTCTCGGGGCCGTGTTCTCCTCGTCGGGTAGCTATTCCTCGACGCAGGACTACGTCAACGGATTAAGGCCGGCCATACTGGTCGGTGCCGTCGCCGTCCTACTCGGCACGTTTACCGCTCTCTTCGTGCCCGCACTGCGGCGTGCCCGGACCGGAGAGACCTCGCAGGCCGCGCAGCGCACGGGCGCATCCGCCCTCCAAGACGAGGGCTCGACGAGGCAGGATCTGATCACGTCGCCCCTGGTATCAGCGGCATAGCGACCTCGGGACATTGTGCACGCATTGGGGACCGATTGGGTCTTGGGTCCTAGCGTGTGTGCATGACCATCCGAGGAAGTATCGACAAACTGATTGCCGAGCCTGCGGTCGCCGACCTCGGTTACCCGGCCGACCAGAGGTTGGTGGCGACCGTGATTCTGGGTCTCAAACTGCTCGCTGATTCAATCGATGACATCGAAGCTCGTCTCGCCCAAACGACGCGGCCGCCCGAAGTCGTGAATGACTCCGCTGTCCCTACCGAGATGCAAGACCTCACCGCAGACATTCACGACATCACCAAGCAGGTCGGAAAACTGGCGAACATCATCAAGAAGGCCGCGAAGGAGAAGTAGGAACTCTTCGCCTAGCGGCGGCTGGGTGGAAGCGAGTCGGCAGCCCACTGATCACGATTCACCTTGACGGTCTCGAGAATCCGCTCGAAGACTTCGGGCTTCTCGTCCAACTTGATATCGAAGGACGTGGCATGGCGGAACTCGAGGACCTCGGCTCCCTCGGGCCCGGCCCGATAGCCGTAGGCGTGGTCGCCCGGGATGTAGAACCCGTCACCCACCTCGAGTACCTGGCTACCCATTATGACCTGGCCACCGAGTACGTAATACAGGCAGTCGACGTTGTGACTGTGCCGTGGCAGGTGGTAATTCGGCTTGAACCACGCATAGACCAGACTGAAGCCGTTCTCACCCGAGTGACGGAACAGTTGTGTGATGACCGATCCCTCCATCACCCCCGCATCGAGGAGCCTCTGCGAGCCGGCCGCCGCTTCCTCGGTGGACTTGTATTCCATCATGCCCGTCTCATCGAGCGAAGGCGCGTCTCGCTCGTAGAAGATCGCAAAGCGAGAGCGATCCTTGGCGTTCGGCGCCGTCTCGGTGCTCATGACGTCATCCATTGCAGGTCTTCTCCTTAAGGGCCACTCCGCTGTGGCTGCTCCGCTGTAGTCAAGCACTCCGGGCCGGGGCCGTGTCAGTCGCACCGGCGAGAGCTCGAACGTGTCGGGCGGTCAGGATCGGGACCCACGACGTCCTAGTCCGAGATCGACCTCGCGAGGCAGCTCTTGAAGAGCTACAGCTAGCCAGCCCCCACAATCGGCTTGTTGAGCGGGGTCCCGCCCTCGGAGCCGTAGAAGGTGGCGTCACCGAAGGAGAAGATCCCGCCGTCGGAGGCGACCAGCCAGTAGCCCTTGCCGCTGGGCGTGGCGGCCATGCCCACGATGGGCGCGTTGAGCGGGGTCCCGCCCTCGGAGCCGTAGAAGGCCGCGTCACCGAAGGAGAAGATCCCGCCGTCAGAGGCGACCAGCCAGTAGCCACTGGTCGGTGTCGGTGTCGGTGTCGGTGTCGGGGTCGGGGTCGGTGTCGGAGTCGGAGGGTTCGACACAGATGAAGTTCCGAAGACCGTGCCCGTAAGTTGGACCAGAGTCGGGCTGCTGGTGGAGTTGAGGGTCGCCGTCACGCACGGAGGGGGACCGCTAGAGAAGACGGGTGTCGGCACTATGGGCTGCCACGCCCCGGCTCCCCCGTTGGCAGCCGGATTGAACCACTCCAAGCTGTTGCCTCCGCCAAGGTTGCAGTCTGTGATGGTGAGAGAGGTGAAGGAATTGCCCGCCGACAGGGCCACATCGAAGTACTGTCCACTCGAGGTGAAGGTCGGCGCGGCAACGGGGTCCGACCCGTACTGTGCAACGGTGAGCGCCCCCACTCCCGTGCCGCTGGCTGTCGCGCTGTCATTGGTCGCCGTAGCCGTGCCCGTCGAACTGGACGACGTCCCACTCTGTGAACTGGTGGAACCGGTAGGGGCCGCAGGAGGAGTTGGGGCAGTTACACCGGGAGCGGTCACCGTGAGAGCGAAAGTCCAAGCGCCCGCGTCTCCGTCGGCGTCGGAGTCGGTGCCGCTCACCGCGTAGGTGTTGACGGACAGGCTGGCGCCCGTCGAAACCGCGCCGGTGGAGGAGACGACGACGTCCGCGGAGTCAGGCAAGTTAGTGGTCTCGACATAGGTCACGGTGCCGTTGCTGCCGGCTGTTACCAGTTGGCTGGTGAAAGCGGCCGATGCCGACGTCGTTGCCGTGCCCGTGGTCGGTGCGGACTGTGTGATGGTGACTGGGTTCACCGTGAGCGTGAAGCTCCACGCGCCCGCGTCCACGGCGGGGTCAGAGTCGGTGCCACTGACTGCGTAAGTCCCGACTGCCAAGGTGCCGCCCGTCGACACTCCGCCCGTCGACGAGACGACGACGTGAGTGGAGTTCGCCGACGTCGTCTCGACATAGGTCACGGTGCCGTTGTTCCCAGCCGTTACCAGTTGGCTCGTGAAAGCGGCCGAAGCCGTCGTCGTTACTGTGCCCGTGGTCGGCGGAGACTGGGTGATCGTGACTGGGTTCACCGTGAGCGTGAAGCTCCACGCGCCTGTGTCGGAGGAGGTGTCGGAGTCGGTGCCGCTGACTGCGTAGGTCCCGACGGCCAGGGTGCCGCCCGTCGACACGCCGCCGGTCGACGAGACAACGACGTGGGTGGAGTTCGCCGACATCGTCTCGGCATAGGTGACGGCACCGGTGTTACCAGCTGTCACCAGTTGGCTCGTGAAAGCGGCCGATGTCGTCGTCGTCGCCGTGCCCGTGGTGGGCGTGGACTGGGTGATGGTGCTCGCCCCCGCCGTGCCCTCGACAAAGCGAACGTGGTTGTGAGGGCCGAAACGACACCCAAGGCAATCCTGCGACTCCAACGGCTCTGCATGGTGAGGTCTCCTGTCCAGAACGCAGCGCGCAAGCTCGTTCTGTGGACTCACCTAGAAACCCGCTTCTCGTCAAACCTGGAAGCCAAATGAGTGATACGTCTGAGCCACATCTAAACACATGTCTGACTAATTTGACAGGTTTTCGCAAGGTCTCATCGAATCGAACCCGAAGCACCGGGGATTGGTGATGGAGATCTCGGAGGGTTTCAAAGCGCCCTACGCCAATCAATTTTCGAGACAGTGCTGGAAACCGCCAGCCGCTGGGTGTTCGGGATGCTCACACCCCGTGAGCTGGACAATCCAACGGGAGATGCTCGCTATCGGTACTGTCGCCGTTCAGCTTCCTGGACACGACTTCGACAATTCCTTGAGGTGCCACCGCTGCATGTGGATGGTCAAGGGTGATTCGAACACGTTGGGCTCATCTGATCGCAGGTTCGTCTCCACCATCTCGTTCAATCGTGGACGACAGTATCGAATCAACAATGTGGTCTGGAGTGGCATGCCTTGATGTCCACTTCCGACGGCGAGCCATCCAGATTGTCTTGAGTCCAGCATTGGTTCCACCGACGATGTCAGATTCGGCTGAGTCGCCGACGATCCAGCCCGTCAGCGGCACGTTGCAGATTCGAGCCGCCTCTCTCACGAATGCTTCGTAGTCGCATGGCCGCTCCGGCGCCCTGTGCGGGCGAAGGAGGCACACCCCACCTACTTCCCCCGGTCCACTACAGGATGTTGACGACCAACAGAATTACGAGCCCCAGCACGACGATGCCGACAAGAGCGCTTTGCCACCGTCGCCTCCGAGGAGAAACTTCTGCACCGAATTCACCCCAATCCCACTGGTCGGGATCATTCGGGTCGGGAGGCACCGGGCCTACAGGCGTGGGGCATCAACCAAGTGAAGGTAGTCGCAATTCAATGCGTGGTCCGGGCACCGGAAATGTCCAGAGTGCCGTTGACCCGGCGAACTGGGCGCCGCCGGGAATGGTGGATCGGCGAACAGCGACAGCACAGAGATCGCATCGTCGAGTGCGACGCGAACGACTCGTCGGAGGGCGACTGCGACCTGGCCGGCGTTGTGGAGGACGAGCCCTAGACAAAGGGTGTCAGTCCTGAAGGCGACGACGCTCAAGGTGGGTGAGATACACGCCAGCGCACGCGACGGAAAGATCACCTGCAGTGCCACCTCCCCGTGCGTCGTCGCCGTAGGCAGCGTCACCACCATGGCGAAGATTGGCGCCGTCCAGATCAGCTCCGCCAGCTGATCGCGGTAAGCGGTACACAGGATCCTGGGGACCGGGATCCTTACAATTCCGGGACGGAAGTCCGCGTGCAGCACCGGCTCACATAAGTGATGGGACGCACGTGGAGAGACGTCGCAGAGACATCTCAGCGCCTCGGGACAATCTCACCACGGCGGATCCTCACCGTCGATCGTCGCAGGCGATCGACGAGAGCATGGCGGTGCGCGAGGGACAGCAGCTGTACCGGACTGTGGAGGGGCCAGCGATTCCTGCCAGACAGCACCGTGCGCTGGAGGTCCCGTTCGCTGTTGGCGAACCGGAGTTTGTAGGGCTCCTCACCGGGCCCCAGGTCGACCACCGAGTATCCGGCACCTGCGGCGTGCTCGAACAGGGTGGCAAGGTTGACGATGCCCGGTGAGGCTCGGGCGACGGCCGGGTCGAAGCCGCACACCCAAGCACTCAGTTCCCGTCCGGCGCCCATCGCCAGGTGGGCTACAGCGACGGTGCCCGGTTTCTCCCAGGTGGCGAGACACACGCGACCAGAGCCGCTCAAGCGGGTCACCGCGTCAGAAATCATCGCGCAGACGCGCGCATCGAACTTCATGCCCTCGCCGCCCCTGCCACCCTTCCGGCTCTCGTACTGCCGGGCGAGTGCGGGTAGTCGCTCGATCACGGACTGCGCGTCGAGGTGCACAGCTGGCCGCAGGCCCTCCATGCCGAGGTCTCGCCTGCCCCTTCGGAGGTTCTTGCGGAACATTGGCGTCTTCGACTCGAGCCACGGCTCGAACCCGTCTCCGAACTTGGTCAGGTGCTCCCGGCTCGTTCTGTCGGCCACTTCCGGGTCCCGTCGGGGCCACTGTGTCGCGACCCCCTGCAGCCAGGGTCGGACGTCCACCATGCAATCGAACTCGACGATATCGGGTCTCGGTACGACCGAGGCCAGCGCCACGCCAAGGACAGCGGATACATCCTCGAATGCTCCTGGCCGGACCAGAGGCTCAACTCCGTAGAGGGTGTGTGTCCCGGCGAGTTGATACTTGAAGAGCCCTAGCGGATCGCGGTGGACGAACAGAGGCATCACTCCGGCCAGCGTTTCCCCGTCCCAAACGACGATGACCCGTGGACGTGCTCGGCGAGGCAGGACGTGACGGTACCAACTGATCACCCAGGCTGGCGCAGAGCGGGGCCGGCTCTGACTCACTGCAAGGTCGTCCCAAGCCTCGACGAGGGACTCGAGGCGCTCAAGCTCCGAAATAACCTCGGCTTTTATGGGCAGGTTCATATCGTAGCCGTGGTTTGTCTCTCGCTGAATGGGCCGTCCCTGCGTAGCGGACCAGCTGAGGGCGCAATCATTCAACACTTTTCGGTCGGCTTCGTAACGATCGGACCGACAACGCCGAGCATCAGCTTCGACATCAAAGCGCAAAGGGCCGACGAGGACGGCAACTTCGCCGTCATGGGTCAGGGTGATCGCAGGGAGGGCGTGATGTCAAGGGTTGCCTGGCCAGCAAGGGCGTTCTTGTCGATCGAGGAGACATCGGTGCTCTTGGGCATCTCGAGGGCAACGCTCTATCAGTACAACGTGGCGACTTTCCGGTCCCGGTTGTTCAGCTCAACGGTCGACTCCGGGTCCCCCGTCGGGCCGTGGAGCGCTTGATGGAAGGGATTGATCCAGTTCCTCAACTCGGCGTCACGGGCCGATTCACGCCGCCGGACTCTGGCGTTTGCCCGGCTTTCAGATCCCTTGGCCCGAACCCTGTCCCAACAGATTGTTGGGACAGCTGTTGGGACAAACGGTATGAGGCAGGTGTTCGGACAGAAAAAGCGCCTATGAACTGGTGGGCCGCCCGGGTCTCGATCCCGGCACCTTGGGATTAAAAGTGCGTACCTGTCCTTTTCATGGGTGGTCAGCGTTCACCAATAGTGCCCATGACCTGCGCATACGTTCCCATGGCTCACCACCGTTAATCAGGTTACGCCGGGAGTTGTAGTCGCGTTGTAGCCGCAACTCCTACCACTTGCGTCGCCCCGACCGCATCTTCTGCCTCTGCTTCCCCGATGTCCCCGCCCAGATGCCCGTGAGGTCGACCTGGCCCAGTGCGTACTCGAGACACTCCTTCGACACGGGACAGATTGAACAGATCACCCTGGCCTTGACCGGGTCCGTGGCGAGCGATGGGAACCACAGAGATGGGTCCTCGCCGCGACATTGCGCCCGCTCCATCCACGTCACGGCTGAGGCTGGCACGGTGCCAGGCTAGGCGGCGGTGTGGATGCCGGGCGGACCTACCGCTTGCGCCGTCCACCGGACAGCCCGAGCGCCCGTAGAAACGACCCGGTGACGCCGTTGGTCTTGCGGTAGACGGCACGGCGGGCGTATCGCTTCGCCCCACCACTGGCGCCACCGTGCTCGACCGCTTCGACGTTGCCGAGGTCACGGGCGGCACGGTAGAACTGGCTGCGGAGTGACTTGCGACGGGGCATCACTCATTCTCCCCCACGGTTGGGCGGCCCCGTGGCGGGACGCATTTCCCAAAGCTCGGGCGCCAGCTCGTCCCACCCGACCCGTGCTCGTTCGAGTCGGGTTCGAACGGGGCGAAGTCCTCGGACGGTCAGCTCAGTGTGCACCGCTGGCCGCTTCTGGCCCTTTGGGAAATGGGCGAGCATCGGCTCCAGACTCCCCGGCGTTATGTCGGGTGCCAAAGGCATGAAGGTCACGGGGACGGCATGCAGGATGCTGTTGCGCTCGATGAGAGCGGCCCTAGCCGTGACCAGCCAGGCGTCCGTCTTGGCCCGGAGTTCGTCGTCGGGACGGACGCCTAGATCCCCCCGAGCTTCATCAATCCTCTGGCTGATGGGGCAATCGTCGTATGGGCCGTGGCGAGGTTGGATACTTCGGCAGACCGAATACACGACGTCTTCGAGATTGACCGCAGCCCACACCAGGCGTCCGAGTTCGAGCAGGACATCATCCGGTAGATCGGGGGCGGTCACCCATTCTCCACGATCGTGCGCCCCGTCTCCCGCGCCCACTTCTCGATCGCCGCTCGGGACCACACACGGCCGCGGGCCAGCGTGGCGGCCGGCTCGGGGAAGTCCGGGTCCGACTCGGTCAATTGCTGGACGCGTTGACGACTGATGCCCAATAGCTGAGCGACCTCAGTCACGCCCAAAAGATCCACGTCGCGGATGGTACTTGTCACGCTGACAAGCCTAACGTATGGTCTTGTCGTGGCGACAAGCCCGCCACACTACGAAAGGAAGCGAATGACAGAACCGAAGAGCACCAATGAGTTCGGCCTGGACAACGCCGAACAGAGACGCACTTTCCTCATGCTGCTGGCTGTTGACCGGGACGCTCTGCGCTCCATGGCGGAGACAAGCGGCGAGGACATGGTCCCCTACGCGATCCAAG
>JBEKWB010000057.1:0-26943 GCA_049513455.1 Acidimicrobiales bacterium | reverse complement strand
CAGCCCGGCGAAACCACCGTCGAAGAGGATGCGCTGCAACTCCCGGGCCCGGGTGCCCATCTCGTCCTGCAGCATCAGTTGGAAATTGTTCTGGCCCGCCAGGAGGGGCATGTTGGCGGCCAACCAGGCACGGGCGCGGGCGCGGAACGATTCGATGTCCGCGATCCGCTCCCTGTGCTCCTCGGGCGTCCCGAACAGGGAGCGGTCCTCCACGACCCGGCGGGTGTAGAGGTGGAGGTCGTGGTCCCAGGTGACCCCGATGCCCCCGTGGAGCTGGACACAGTCCGACAAGATCGCTGGCGCATGATCCCCGATGTACGACTTGGCCACGCTCACCAACTCGTAGGCCTTGTCGGAGCGGCTGTCCACCGCGTGTGCCGCCGCACCAGCAGTGGCCAGTGAGGCCTCGGTCCACAGCTTCATGTCGGCGAAGCGGTGCTTGAGCGCCTGGTAGGACGCCAGGGGACGGCCGAAGGAGAACCGATCGAAGGAGTACTCGATCGTGACGGCGAGGATGCGGTCGATGGCCCCCGCCATGGAGGCGCACTGCAGCGCCACCGCCAGCTCGAACAGCCGCTCGATCTGTTCCCCTGCGCCCCCCACCGCGCCCAGCACGGCGTCGGGCGCCAGGGCCACCTGGTCGAACTCGACGAAGCCGAACCGGTGCGTGAGGTCGAGTGCCTCGGCCGGCACCACCGAGACACCCGGCGCGTCGGCATCGACGAGGAACTGGGTGGGCTCGCCGCCGACCAGCGCGGCCACCACGAAGAGGTCGGACTCGGCCGCCGCCTGGGTCGCGCCCTTCCTGCCCGAGAGGACGAACCCTTCCCCGTGCGGGGTCGCTTCGAGGGAGATCGCGCCCGGGAGGCCGGAGGAACCAACCTCCCCCAGGCACCAGGTGGCGATGGCCTCCCCGGACAGGATTCCGGGCAGATAGCGCGCCCGTTGTTCCGCCGTCCCGTACTCGGAGAGCGCGGCCGCCACCACATTCGTGGGCAGAAGGGGTCCGGGGGACACCCGCCGGCCCATCTCCTCCGCCACCAGGGTCAGATCCAGCAGGCCGTGGCCGGAGACACTCCCCCCTCCGTCCGCTTCGGACACCAGCAGCGAGGTCCAGCCGAGCGCGGCGCCCTGCTGCCACCAGGCGTCGGGGAATCCCGCCGGCTCCTTCTCGGACCACTCCCGCACCGTCGAGACCGGGCAGGTGCGGTCGAGGAAACTGGCCGTCGTCTCCCGCAAGAGCTCCTGGTCATCCGTCAGCTCCACATCCACTTGCTCGTCCTTTCCGCACCGGGGGTCACGTTCCGGCACCCATCGGCCGCGGCGCGCGGGGCTGTATATCTGCCCCTCCCGGGGGACGAAGGTACCGCCTTTGCGCTACGTCGACCAGATGAGCGGCAGCTCGTCGACCTGGCGCAGCCCGTACATGAAGTTCAGCTCGGTCCCCGGAGCGATCTCGTAGTCGGGGATACGGGCATGCCATTCCCGCAACGTCGTCCGCAGTTCCAGGCGGGCCAGATGCGATCCCAGGCAGCGATGCACCCCGGCCCCGAAGGCCAGATGCTTGCTGTTGCGGGTGAGGATCACGTCGTCGGCATCGGGCAGGAAGCCCTCGTCGGTATTGGCCGAGCCGATGCTGACCCCCACGTGATCGCCCCGGTGCACCGGGCAGCCGCCGATCTCGATGTCTTCGGTCGCCACCCGGGCCACCCCGGTCACCGGGGTCTCCCAGCGCAAGAGCTCCTCCACGGCACTGGGGATGATGGAGGGGTCCTCGACGATGAGGCGGCGCTGCGCGGGGTGGCGGGCCAAGTAGGCGAAGAAGCACTCGAGGGTGTCGGTCACCGTGTCGAGTCCGGCCAGGAGGAACAGGAAGCAGATGCCGAGGATCTCGTCATCGGTCAACCGATCGCCGCCCACCTCGGCGCCGGCGAACATGCTGAGCAGGTCGTCCTGGGGCTTCTTGCGTCGATCGGCCAGCGCGTCGGCGAAAAAGCCTTCGATCTTTCCCGCCGTGACCCGCTGGTTCGCCTGAATCGTCTCCAAGTCGTCGCCGGCGGGCCGAAGTATGCCGTTCTTCATCTCCATGAAGAGCGGGAGGTCCGACAGGGGCAGGCCGAGCAGCCGGAGGAAGACCGACGAGGGCAGGGGCTCGGCCAACGCGGTCGTGAACTCACAGGAGCCGTCGTCGACGAACCCGTCGATGAGCTCGTTGACCAGGCGGGCGATGTCCGGCTCGATCAGGTTCATCCGCTTGGGGGCGAAGATCGGGTCCAAGAGCTTGCGGTACTTCGAGTGCTCGGGCGGGTCCACCTGCAAGGGGATGAGCGGAACCGACTGCCCGAGATCGACCGCCTCCATGGCCGAGGAGAAGATCTCGGGATGCTGCAGGGCGTACTCCACCTCGCGGCGCCGCATGACCTCGAAGCCGCCGAACGCGCCGGGCACGACGGCGCCGAACGCCCGTGCTTTTCGGTAGAACTCCTGCGGATTGCGCCCCGTCTCGGGGTCGAGGAACAGATTGGGGTCGAACGACTCCGCGCCGACCGTGGCCAGATCCTCGACACCCACCGTGAAACCCCCTCGTCGTGGTCCCCGCGTCCGTGCGCTGCATGCTGCTGCCTGGGCCAGCGGGCGGACTGTCGTTTCAAGGTACCACGGGCCTTTCATGAGGTCGGGTCGACGCGGTGTGAATGGCAGCCCCCGAGCACGGGGTGCCAGACTGCCGGGCGGCCAGACCGGCGCCGCGCTCTTGAGGGGGAAAGAAGCCAACGTGAGTGTGAGTGAACCGAGTGCAACCGTGGTCGTGTTGCCCGAGCTGACCGACCGTAACCGCCACTTCTGGCAGGGGGGCGCCCGCGACGAGCTCGTCTTCCTGCGTTGCCACGACTGCGGGTACTACCTGCATCCCCCGATCCCGGTCTGCCCCCGCGACCGGTCGAAGGACGTGCGGCCCGAAGCGGTCAGCGGGCGGGCGACCGTGGCCAGCTACACCGTCAACCACCATCCCTGGCTCCCCGGATTCGAGACGCCCTACGTGGTGGCCATTGTGGAGTTTCCCGAGCAGACCGGGCTCCGCCTGACGACCAACCTCGTCAACTGCCCGATTGAGGAGATCCGGGTCGGGATGCCGGTCCGGGTCCTCTTCCGCCACCACGAGGATGCGGGCGGCGACGTGTGGGTGCCGCTCTTCGAGCCCGACCCCGGCGCAGGCCCCCGATGAGCGCGGCGGCGAACATGGCCGAGAAGCAGTGTGCCATCTCCGGCATCGGCCAGTCGGATGTCGGGCGCCGGCTGGGTCGCGACCCCCTCGAGCTCACCCTCGATGCCTGTTACGCCGCCATCGCGGACGCCGGACTCACCCCCGCAGACATCGACGGTCTGTCGACCTACCCGGGCGGCATGGCGGTGCCGCGGGGATTCACCGGAGCGTCGGCCTACGAGGTGATCGACGCCATGCGGCTGGAGGTCGACTGGTACGGCAGCGGGGTCGAGACGTCCGGACAGCTGGGCTCGGTGATGAATGCCTGCATGGCGGTGGCCGCGGGCATGGCAAACCACGTCCTGTGCTTCCGATCGGTCTGGGAGGGCAGCGCCCAGGGCAGCGGTGGCCGCTCCAGCATCGGCCCCGGTAGGGGCCGGGGCGGCACGATCTACGCCGGCAGCTTCGAGCAGTGGTCGCTGCCCTTCGGCTCCGCTGCCGCCCCGGTGTGGGTCGCCCTGTTCGCGCAGGCCCACATGGAGCGGTATGGGGTCACGACCGAGCAGCTGGCCCAGATTGCGCTCAACGGCCGGCGCAATGCGGCGCGTAACCCCAAGGCGATCTACCGCGACCCGATGACGCTGGACGACTACCTCAACTCCCGCATGATCTCGACGCCCCTCCGGCTCTTCGACTGCGACGTGCCGTGCGACGGCGCCACGGCGGTGATCGTGTCGCGGCGCGAGCTGGCCGACGACCTGGCCCAGCCGCCCGTCTACATAGAGGCCATGGGGGCGGCGCTCCACGACCGGACCAACTGGGACCAGCTCAAGGACCTCACCCGGACCGTCGGGGCCGCCGCCGCCGCCCAGATGTGGCGGCGCACCTCCCTCACTCCGGCCGACGTCGACATCGCCGAGCTCTACGACGGCTTCAGCTACCTCACCATGCTCTGGCTCGAGGCGCTCCAGTTGTGCGGCTTCGGCGAGAGCGGGGCGTTCGTCGAGGGGGGGACACGCATCGCACTCGACGGGTCGCTCCCCCTCAACACATCGGGTGGCCAGCTGTCCGCCGGACGGCTCCACGGCTACGGCTTCCTCCACGAGGCGTGCGTCCAGCTCCGGGGCGAGGGAGGCGAGCGCCAGGTGGCCCGCCGACCCGAGGTGGCGGTGGTGGCGGCGGGTGGGGGCAATACCTGTGGCTGCCTGCTCGTCACCACGGTGGCCTGACCGGGACTGGACCCGGGAACGATCAAACCCAGAAAGATCAAACCCGGAAAGATCTAAATGTATACTGACCACGTTCGGAGCCTCGCGCTCGACTTGAAGGGCTGACCATGTCCCACACCATCGCCGCTGAGAACCTCGGCCGGATTTTCGCCGATCCCGCCGCCTACGCCGATCCTGTCGCCTGGCACGAGGCGGCGCGCCGGTTGCGCCGGGACGCGCCGATTTCTTGGGTCTCCCTCCCTGAATACCAGGACTTCTGGGCCATCACCCGCCACGCGGACATCATGGAGATCGAGCGGAACCCGGTCGTGTTCACCAACGCGCCGATCCCGACCATCCTGCCGCGCGCCGCCTACGAGGCCCAGAGAGCCAACACGGCACCGCCGGCGGTGAACACCCTCATCCAGATGGACGGCGATGAGCACAAGGCGCATCGCGGCATCGTCAACGACTGGTTCAAACCGGCCAGCATCAAGAGGATGTCGGACCGCATCGACACGCTGGCCAAGGAGTGGGTCGATCGCATGGCGGCCATGGGCGGTCGTTGCGACTTCGCCAACGACATCGCCATGCACTACCCGCTCCAGGTGATCCTCTCCATCCTCGGACTGCCCGAGGATGACCACAAGAAGATGCTGAAGCTGACCCAGGAGCTCTTCGGCGCGGAGGACCCCGACATCGGACGGGTGAGCGAGGACGCCACGGTGCTCGACGTCATGCTCGACTTCGTCAACTACTTCACCGGCCTCGCCTCCGACCGGCGGGCGCATCCCACCGAGGACCTGGCCTCGGTCATCGCCAACGCCGAGCTCGACGGGGCGCCCCTGCCCGATATGGACGTCATGGGCTTCTACCTGATCATCGCCACGGCGGGGCACGACACCACGTCCAACTCGATCGCCGGAGGCCTGCTCGCCCTGCTCGAGCAGCCGGACCAGCTCGAGCTTCTCCGGTCGGACCCATCGCTCTTCGACAACGCTGCCGTGGAGCTGATCCGCTACGTATCCCCGGTGAAGCACTTCATGCGGACGTGTCAGGAACCCTTCACCGTCGGTGGCGTGGACTTCGTGCCCGGGGATGCCACCCTGCTCTCCTTCGCCTCGGGCAATCGGGACGAAGAAGTGTTCGAAGACCCGTTCCGGCTCGATGTGCGCCGACCCAATGCTGCGTCGCACCTCGCCTTCGGGTTCGGGCGCCACTTCTGCCTCGGCGCCCAGCTGGCCCGCATGGAGGTCCGCGCCTTCTTCCGCGAGCTGATCGGTCGGCTGGACTCGATCGAGCTGGACGGCGAGCCCACCTTCGTGCACTCCACGCTGGTCAGCGGCCCCAAGACGCTGCCGGTGCGTTTCCGCCTCCGTTGACGTTTCAGCTTGCGCTGACGGGGCGGACCTCGCCCTCGGGCGTCTTGAGCTCGCCGATGCCGAAGGTCTCCATCATTGAGTCCTCTAGGTACTCCGGTCCGCTCGCGGTGGGCACGAACCACCCGGTCGGGCACATGGTGAGCACCTCGACGAAGGTGAAGCCGGCGCCGGCCATCTGGAGCTCGAGCGCCGGCGGATCATCGTGCAGCCACATCAGCGAGTTCATCATCTGGGTGTAGTGCTGTAACCACAAGCCTTTGTCCTCATTGGACTCAGGTCGGCAGTTCCTCGTTCAGGTCGCCGGAGCGACCCGACCGAGCGACTCCCCGATTGTCTCGGGGCGGGCCACAGCCGGCCAAAGACCCACTTGTTCTCGACGGTGGTTATCCATCGAGATGCGTCGTGGGTCACGCCGGGTCCGGCCGGGCAGATGCCGACCGGCTCGACGGTGCATGATCTCCAAGCTCGTCAGGTCAAAGGTGTCCCCACCCCGAGATCCTCTCGGGGCGATGTTGGCGGCTCCCACCAGATCGCGGTGCGCCACCAGCTTGCAGGTTCGGCAGTGAAATGTCCGGCCCTTGGGCTTGACCACCTTGGCCCCGCACCGGGGGCAGGTCGAACTCGTCCCTCGTTCGTCGACCAGTTCGACGTCGATGCCGGCAGGCGCGGCCTTGTCCGCCAAGGCCGCGATCATCCGACCGGGCCTCCAGTTGGTCACGGCCAGGTTCTGGCGCTTGCCGGCATCCTTCTTCAAAAGGCCTCTTGGGTCCCCCACCACCAAGGTCCCGATGCGCTCTTGGACGGCGAAGTCGACCACGGCCCGGGCGGCTTCATGGGTGGCCTGGGCCACCCGGCGCCGGTGGCGCCCTTCGAGCTGCCTAGACCTGGCCCGGTACTTGCGCCAGCGTCGCGACCCCGCCTGACCGCGTTTGGGGGCGCGGCTGGCCAGCGCCCTCGCTCGGGACTTCTTCTCGGCCAAATGGAGCCGGTGCTCGGCCCGGATGGCCCGGCCCGAGACCACCAAGGCACCCTCTTCGCTGACCACCGCATAGGGATGGATAATCCCGAGGTCGACCCCGGCCACCCGGGCCGGATCAGGACCCAGACCCTCTTCATGAGTGGCGACTGGGACTTCGGCGGTCACGTCGACGAAGAGCTTCGGACCTACGTTCAATAACGTAACCGAGCGCACCGTTTCGGGGGCGTAGGGAACTGGCCTCGAAAGGCGCAGGGCCAACGGTGGACACCCTCGGGCCATCGGCACACTGAGATATCGATCGGCGAGGCGGAAGGTGCCTGCGTAATAGCGCGACGGCATCAGAGCCTTCCGGCGTCTCGGATAACGGACTGAAGCATCCCCGCCACGGCGCAGGGAATTGGCGCTCAACCAGGAGTCCGAATATCGGCGCAGGACCGACCGCGCCCCGACGGCTGAGAGTTCTCCGGCACACCCGGGTCCGGCAAGGGTGAGCTCCCGACACAGGGCCTGAAAGTTCACCACCGGGGCATCGCCGCGTCGGCGACGAAGAGTGTTCAGCTCGAGGACCGCGGCCCAGATATCGCCACCCGAGCGCAGCAGCGCGAAGCAGCGCTCCCGCTGCGCCGCGCTCACCCGAAGCTCTATTCGGGTGGTGCGGTGAAGGACCTTCGATTCTTGTGGTCGTCGGGGCACCCAGCCATGATGGTCTGGGGTTGTGACACCTAACGAAGGGGCGAAGGTTCGCTGCTTGGTAGTGGCACCCGTGCCCCACGATCAAATGGCCGGCGCGACTGCTTCAGCTGTGACCGGGATGCGATGCGGCAGGACCCGATGTGCCGCGAGAAGCTCAGCCCATGCCTGCGGGCATCCCCTTGAGCATCGCCCCCGCGTCGATCCTGATGTTCATGCCGGTGATGTAGCGCGCCTCGTCACTGGCGAGAAACGACACCAGATTGCTCACGTCGGCCGGGTCGATGTAGGGGATGGGCATGGCCTGCATGTAGGGCAGCGCCACCATGGCCTCTTCACGCGTCGGGTTCTCGAGGTCAGGCCGGAAAGCCCGGTACACGTCGATGTTGTGCAGGAGATGCGTGTCGCAGTTGGTCGGGTGGACACCGTTCATCCGGATCATGCTCGACGCCAGCTGCAGAGCCAGGACCTCGACGTAGCGGATGACGGTCTGCTTCGCCCAGGCGTAGCCGACCCCGCCACTCGAGCCCATCCGCTCGGTCGTGCCCTTGATCATCCCGGCCGTGGAGCCGGTGACGATGATGGACGCCCCGGCGGACAGGTGCGGCAAGGCGACGGCGACCGTATTCATGGCGCCGATCAGGTCGACGTCGGTGGCGTCGACGAAGCCCGAGCACAGGGTCTCGTCGCGGCCCGGGCAGATGCCGGCGTTGGCCACGACCACATCGAGATGCCCGAAGGCCTTCAGCCCTTCCTCGAGCACTTCGGCCAGCTGCTCCCGGAGGCGCACGTCACCCTTGCGGGCGATGATCTTGCGGCCCGTCGCCTCGACCTCTTTCACGGTCTGCTCGAGGTCCTCGGGCGACGCGTTGGGATAGTTCATGCTGATGATGGGGGCACAGATGTCGACGGCGATGATGTCCGCCCCCTCCTCGGCCAGCCGCACCGCATGACTGCGGCCCTGACCGCGCGCCGCCCCGGTGATGAATGCAACTTTGCCCTCGAGCTTGCCCATGTATCGTCCTCCCCGCTCATTCGCCTGCACTACGTGGCTTCACGCTATAGCAGAACCCGCTTCTTGTTCTTCCCCTACGCCGCTTCCGCCGGCCCGGGCACGGCCCGCCCGCTCAGTCGTCCGAGGCGCCGACCGGTCGCCAGAACGGGAGGCCCACGTCGTCGGCCGCCTTGAGGAGCAGCACCTCGAGGGCCATCCCCACCTCGAGCTGATCCAGCTCGCACCCGACGATGTTGCTCATCATCCGGACCCCCTCTTCCAACTCGACGATCCCGACGGCATACGGAGACAGGCGTACGAAGGCCTCCGAGCGATTCTGACGGATGACCGTGAAGGTGTAGAGCGTGCCGCGCCCCGATGCCTCGACCCACTCCGTGTCGCCGCCACACGCCGCGCACAGGGCCCGCGGGTAGAACTGGAACTGGCCACAGGTCACACAGCGCTGGAGCACCAGCTTCCCCTCGGCCGCGCTCTGCCAGAAGTTTTGCGCCGCGTTGTCCGGTGCCGGGAGGGCCCGGACCGACAGGGTGTCGCGCAATGCGTCCATCGTCATGATCGACCTTCCTTTGTCATGATCGACCTTCCTTTGTCATGATCGACCTTCCTTTCCGAGCACCACGGTGGCCATGCAGGACAGGAAGCCCCCCGAGCCGCACGCCACCGCCACCTCGCATCCGGGGACCTGCGCCTCACCGCCCTCCCCGCGCAATTGGCGCACCGCCTCGTTGATCAAGAAGATCCCCCGCATCCCCGGATGGCACGCCGACAATCCGCCGCCATCGGTGTTCATCGGTTGGCGCCCGCCGCGCCGGAGCACGCCGGTCTCGACGAAGCGACCGCCCTCCCCTTTCTGGCAGAACCCCATGTCCTCGAGGAGCAACAGCACGGTGATGGTGAAGCTGTCGTAGATCTGGATGGTGTCGACGTCCTCGGGCCGCACACCGGCGCGCCGGAAGGCCTCGGGCCCGCACTGCGCGGCGGCCGTGGTGGTGAAGTCGGGCATCTGGCTGATGTTCCAATGGGTCTCGGACCCTGCCGCACCGAGCACGTAGACGGGAGGCTTGGCCAGATCACGGGCCCGTTCGCGGGTCGTCATGATGAAGGCGCCGCCGCCGTCGGAGATCACGCAGCAATCGAGCTTGTGCAAGGGGTCGGCGATCAGGCGCGAATTGAGCACGTCGTCGACCGTGATCGGGTCACGGTACTGGGCCAGGGGGTTGAGACCGGCGAACTCGCGCACACCCACGGCGATCTCGGCGAGCTGTTCGGGCGTGGTGCCGAACTCGTGCATGTGACGGCGGGCCGCCATGGCGTAACTCCCGGCCAGCACGTTGCCCCACGGGCTCTCGAACTGGGCCGGGCCCCGCACGCGGGCCGAGCCGGTCGAGAAGGTGCTGGTGCCCAGGCGCCGACCCATGCGTGACAGCAGGTCCGACCCGTAGGTGACCAGGACGACATTGCACAAGCCGGCCTCGATGGCCGCGGCGGCGTGCTGCACGTGGAACTCGAAGCTCGAACCGCCGACCGAGGTGCCGTCCACCCACCGGTGGTTGATCCGCAGGTACTCGGCCATGGTCGCCGCGTCATCGAGCTGGATCGCGGTCCCGGCACACGCGTACCCGTCGATCTCTGACTTGTCGATCCCGCAGTCGGCCAGCGCCCGTCGCAGCGCCAGGACGTGATGGTCCATGGCATCGAGCTCGGGCGCGACGGGGTAGTCGCTCCACCCGATGCCGACGATGACGGCGTCACGCGCTCCCATCCAACCCTCCTCTCACTGCGACACTCGCTGCGACACGTAATGCGGGACTGATTGCAGGCCTCTCTGCGGGACGCTCAAAAATGGGACCGCTCCCCCGCTTTCGGCCGCTGGCTCTCAGGAAAGTCGCGGATCATGTTGTCCTGAACGAACGAGGCGACGACGCGGCCATCCTCGTCGAAAATGTTGGCCCGCCCGTACGATCGGCCACGTCCCGCATACGGGCTCTCGTGCGCCAGCAGGTGCCAGCGCCCGGCGTCGATGGGCTCGTGAAAGGTCAGGGTGTGGCTGAGGACGCTGGTCGAAATGGACACGTGGGCCAGGGCATAGCCGACTCCCTCGTGCGGGCGCATGGCCGTCCCAATGAGGAAGCCGTCGGTCGCATAAGCCAAGAGGGCCTGCCCGATGACTCCCGTCGCCTCGGCGCCGGGGAACCGGACCCAGACGAAGAGCTCGGGCGGGCCCACCACGTCCGGATCGGTGAGGTCGACCCCGTCGACGACGCGCACCTCCCAGAAGCCGCCCAGCTCGGGCCCGGCCGGCGTGTCCTCGGGAGTCGGTACTTCGGGGAAGTCCACCCCGTGGCGGATGAGGTCAGGCTCGACGGCGCTCAGGAGCACCAGGGAGCGCGTGCAGAGGCGCTCGTCCTGGCGGACGGTCACGGTCGCGCTGGCCAGGGCCCGCCCGGTGTGCATCGCCTCGACCTCAATATCGAGCGGCTTGTCCATGGCGCCGCCGCGGGCGAACACCGTGTGGATGGTCTTCACTTCCTTGGAGGGATCGATGGTCGCCCCGGCCACGATGGACTGGGCCAGGAGTTGTCCCCCGAAGACAACGCCGCCGGGGCCGTCCGAGAAGTTCTGCGCCCGGAAGCGTCCCTCCCCGACCTGTTCGAGGTCGAGGACGCCCAGCAACTCCGACAGCTCTGCCACTTTCCCTCCCAAGTCCGGGACGCGCTCACGCGCCCCAGGTCGTCTTTGCCGCCCTTACCCTGCCGAGCCCCTGGTGCCGAATCGGAAGGCCCCGGGAGCGATCATGCCACAGGCACTGCGCCGACCGTCACGCCGGCGGAATCCCCAAGGCGAGGTGCAGGGCGGTGACATCGGCCAGCGACCGCAGGCTGTCGTTGAGGTGGGTGCAGGTGCTCCGGCCCACGAACTCCTTGCGCACCCGGGTCCGCAGCGCAGAGAGCTCCATGCCGTCGATCCGCTGCGCGCTGGCCAGCGCGCCCGGGCACTCCACCCACGGGAGCACCTGGGCCCGGGCCGAGATGGTCCCGATCCGGCCGGCGCGCAGGTCGACCGTGCCGGACACCGTGTACTCGTGCATGATCGTCTCGCACCCCTGGTCGTCCACGTGGCTGTCGCGGAAGTGCAGATCGATCCCATGCTCCCGCTCTCCTTCCGCTGGCGCGAGCAGGTCAAGCCGCCGGCGTCGGCGCACGGTGTGCGGAGCCAGGTCCGCCATCACGTGCCACGACGTCGGATCGGTGTCGTCTTCGAGGATCGGCGCCGGTGGGCCGATCGGCACGGGGAGCGTTCCCGTGCCGCGGACGTGGACCATCATGGTGGCGTCGTGAGCCCATCCGGCGCAGATGTCGTCTTGCGCGCCGAAATCGGGGAAAGGCCCGGCGCCGGGTTTGGGCGCGGCCTCGGCCCGCGCGTGGCCCGCAGCGGCGCCTTCGTCGAGGGCGCCGCCGCGGTGCAGGGCGTAGCCCGAGACCAGGGTGGCCCCCGGAAGATCGTCGAGGAGCAGGTAGAGCAGCGAGCCGTCCTCGCAGCCGTCGGTCACGATCGCATTGACCCGGGACCGGAACCCGGGACCGACCGACGCCCCCACCAGGCCGCGCAGGGCCGGCACATCGGGGGAGGTGCGGATCCACAGGAGCTCCCGGGTGGGGCTGATGCGAGCCTGGAGGGTCGCCTCGGCCACCACCTCGGAGGTGCCGTCGTGGTTGGTGCGCAGATCGCGCGCCCGGGCATCGACGACGGCGTCGGCCCGCAGACCGTCGGGCCGCAACGTATCGATGTTCGTGGTGCGCCGGATGGACCCGGCCAGGCGCGGTGTCGCCGCGGTGACGGCGTCCTGGGGGCCCGCCGCTTCAGGGAGGACCTCCATCAGGGTGCCGGCCTCAGCCGCCGGCCCGACCGGGCGCCGGTCGAGCACCCGTGGCGCGTCGCCACCACACCGTTCACGACGCTCATCTCGACCCCTTGCGCCCCGGTGACCAGGCGCCTCCCCCCGGCCGGTTGGTCGTCCACGAACCGCACCCCGGTCGTGGCGATCCGGTCGGGATCGAACAGCACGAGGTCGGCGGCGAGGCCCGGCCGGACGAACCCACGGTCGGCCAGCCCGAGCAGCCCGGCCTGGTCGCCGGTGAGCATGGCCACGGCACGCGCCAGGGAGAGTACCCGGCGCTCGCGCACCCAGTGCTGGAGCGTCCACACGGCATAGCAACTGTCGGTGTTGGCCAGCACGTGGGCACCCGCATCGGAGGCGCCGATCATGGCCGCCGGGTGGGCGACCAGCCGGGCCACCGCGTCGTCGTCGCCGTTGCGCATGACGACGGCGACCTGGGTCTCGAAGTCGTCGGCCAGGGCGAGGTCGAGCAGGAGGTCGACCGGGTCACAGCCCCGCACCGCACCGAGGGCTTCGAGATCCTTCCCTTCGACATCGTGCTGGTGGGAGTAGCGCACCCGGACGTGGTCCCACCGCCCGTTGAACACCGGGTTCGGCGCCATGGCCGCGCCTTCGCGGCGCAGGAGGGCCCGGGCGTCGGGGTCGGCGGCCAGTGCCCGCACGCCGTCCGCTCCCGCGGTGCGGACGGCAGCAAGGAGCGAAGGGAGCGACCGCACCAGCGCACCGGCACTGTCCAGCCTGGTCCACAGCTCGAAGGGGCGGGTGGAGATCTGCGGGACCACGGTGACCCCGGCCCGTCGACCCGCCAGGGTGAGGTCCATGATGGCCGCGCCCCCGCCGGGGTCCTCGGTTGAGTCGAAAATCGGCCCGACGACCACCGGGCGTCCCGAGGCGGCGGCGAGGCGCTCATGCCACGCGAGGTCGGCCATCCGCTCCTGGCGGCCGAGGAGGAGCGCCGCGTTGGCCATGGTGAAGAGACCGGGCCCCGGTCCCTGGCCCAGCACGGCGGCCAGGCCGAGCAGCTCCTCCTCACCGCACACCTGGCCGGGCAGCTCGGTCCCGCCCGGCCCCGGGTTGCCGACCACCTGATCCGTCGAGAACCCGAGCGCGCCGAGCGCGGTGCCCTGGCGCAGGAGCCGGCCCATGGCGTCTATCTCGGCCGTGGTGGCGCGCCGGGTGTGCGCCGCGGGCACCCCGAGCACGGCGGCGCGCAACGGCACATGGCCGATCAAAAAGGCGTGATTGATCAGCACGTCGAGCTCGTCGAGCCGCGCCGCGTAGGAGGCGAGGTCGGACCAGTCGAACGGCACGCCGCTCTCGAAGGAGGCCGCCGGGATCTGCTCGACGGTACTCATGGCGGCCACCAGGTAGCGGCGGGCCTCCTCGTCGTACACCGGCGCCAACCCGTAGCCGCAGTTGGTCGTGACCACGGTGGTGACGCCGAAGCTCGACGACGGCGTGACGTCGGCGTCCCAGAACAGGTTGGCATCGAGATGCGTGTGGGGGTCGATGAATCCCGGGGCGAGCACCAGATCGCGTGCGTCCACCTCCTCGTCGGCGTGACCGCCGACGTGGCCACCCACCTGGGCGATGGTCCCGTCGCGCACCGCCACATCGCCCTCGTGCACCGGGCCGCCACTGCCGTCGACGATGGTGGCGTTACGGAAGAGCAGCTGGTAGGCGTCGCCTGCCACGGGCCGCCTTCAGACCGCCACGGCGCTCGTCGTCGCCGACAACATGCCGGTGATCTCCGAGACCGGGGCGGCACGGTCCCACCCCTGACCCAGGTGGGTCAGCAGGCCGTCGAGGTCGATGCCATAGAACCGGGCCGGGCCGTCGACGAAGACGGCCCGCTTGTCCGCCTCGGAGAGATCGGGGCGGTCCCGGAGGATTTCGATCGGATCGGGCCACGCCCCGTCCTGATGCGGCCAGTCACTGGCCCACAGCACGTGGTCGGCGCCGACGGTCTCCACCGTGAGGCCCAGTCCCACGTCGGAGGGCTCCCCGGAGATCACGCACTGATCACGGAACTGCGCCCGCGCACTGCGGCGCCGATCGCCCCCCACGAGCGCCATCTTCTCGTAGGTCTCGTCGAGACGGCCCAACCAGTGCGGCAGCCATCCCACGTCGCCCTCGAAGAAGCCGACACGCAGTTGCGGGAACCGTTCGAGCGTGCCGCCGTCGATGACGTGCAGCACGGCCAGCTGGAGCTGCAGCGGTACGCCCATCTGCCACTGCACCCGATTGGCCAGGTGGCGGATGAGCCCCAGGGTGGGGCTGGCCGGGTTGGAGGCATGGACCACGGCGGGCAGGCCGGCGTCGACCAGCCGACCCCAGAGGGGGTCGAGGTCCGGGCTGCCGAGCGACTGGCCGGCGGGGGTGGGTATCGGCGAGAGCATCACGGTCGTCGCTCCCGCGCCGATGGCCCACTCGAGCTCGGCGGCCGCGGCGTCGAGGTCGGTGAGCGGGAGCACGGCGGCCCAGCGCAAGCGGACCGGGTCGGCGGCCGCGAAGTCACGGATCCATTCGTTGTACGCATGGGCGGAGGCGTTCACGAATCCCTGGTCGGGAAGATCGTCGAGGCCCAGCGTCATGGTCGGGAAGAGCACGCTCACCGCGATGCCCTGCGCGTCCATCAACGCGAGTCGCCGATGGGGATCGGAGATGCCGCTGTCCACCTCGGTGTCGAGATCGATATCGAGCCGACCGGAGGCACGCAGCGCTCCCGGAGTGCACAGCGAGCCCAGGCTCCATTCGAACCGGGTGGCGTGGCCGTAGAACTGCACCGTCTCGACCCCGTCGACCGTGACCTGCCGCCAGGCCATCTCCCGGTACTGCGCCGGGAGGCGTTCCTGCCACAGCGTGAACGGTTCCATGACATGTCCGTCCGCATCGATGATCGGCAGTCTCACGTGTCCCCCATGGTGTTCCTCCGGGTCGGGCAACCCCCTACGATCCGCAACCGACCTTACCCTTCAGCCTGGGGAAACGGATTCCCCCGCCGCTTCATGCAAGGATGCGTCGGGCCGGGGACGACCGGCTGAGCGTGACGGTCGGGCGTGTGAGGGGAGGGCCGCAGCGGTGGACGATCTGAAGGGCAAGGTGGCGCTGGTGACCGGGGCGAGCCGGGGGGTCGGCGCGGCCACCGCGTATGCCCTGGCCGAAGCGGGCTGCGACGTGGCCTGCGCGGCCCGGGCCACCGAGGCCAGCCCACAGCGGACGGCGGGCACGCTGGACGAGACGGTGCGCCGGGTGGAGGCGACCGGGCGCCGCGGCCTGTCGATCCCCACCAACCTCGCGGTCGACGACGAGGTGATCGCCATGGTCCGGACCGCGCACGAACACTTCGGGCGTCTCGACATCCTCGTCAACAACGCGGCCATCACCTTCATCGGCGACCTCGACATCCCCCTCAAGCGCTACGACCTCGTGATGCAGGTCAACCTGCGCGCGCCCCTCATCGCCATCCGGGAGGCGGCGCCCCTCATGGCCGCGCACGGCGGTGGGACCATCATCAACGTCTCGTCGGAGGCCGCCCTCTACCCCCACGCCTCCCTCCTGGCCTACGGGATCTCCAAAATCGGGTTGGAGCGGCTGACCGTCGACGCGGCGCGCCAGCTGGCCCCGTCCCACATCTCGGTCAACTGCTTCCGTATCGACGTCGCGGTGGCGTCGGAGGGGTTCGTGGCCAACACTCCCGGCGCCGACCACTCCGATTGGGAGCCGTCGGAGGTGGCGGCCGAAGGCATCGTGTGGATGGCGCGCCAGCCCGTCACCTACTCCGGACGCCGCGAGAGCATGCTCGCATTGCGGCACAGAGAAGGGATCATGGCCTCGCGGCTGGCCCACCCGCCCACCCACGTGCCCCGCACCGAACTGTTCGACGGGCTGGCCCCCGCCGTCGGTCCCGACTACTTCGAGGAGCCCTATCCCGACGACCCGGGCGACGATGCGGGTAGCGGGGCGGGCGAGGGTGCGGGTAGCGGGGCGGGCAACAAGGCGGGCGAGGGCCGATGAAGGTCGGCATCTCCCTCGGGACGCTGCATCCGAGCCTGTGGGTCGAGGCGACCAAGGAAGCGGACCGGCTCGGCTACGAGTCGGTGTGGATGCCCGAGCACCTGGTGATCCCGCTGGCCATGACCGACAGCCCGCACGACGGCGAGGACCACCCGCCGATCCCGGCCAACGTGCCGGTCTTCGACGTCTTCTCGTATCTTGGTTTCCTGGCCGGGCAGACCGAGCAGATCCACTTCGGCACGCAGGTCTACAACATCGGGCTGCGGCATCCCTTCGTGGTCGCGCGCGCCGTGACCACGTTGGACATCATCTCCGGGGGGCGGCTGGAGTTCGGGATCGGGGCCAGCTGGCTCCGGGCCGAGTGGGAGGCGGTCGGTCTCGACTTCGACTCCCGGGGCAGGCGGGTGGACGAGGCGATCACCGTATGCCAGCGGCTCTGGAGCGAGGACGTCGTCGAGCACCACGGTGAGTTCTTCGACTTCGGCGCCGTGATGTTCGAACCCAAGCCGGCCCATGCGCCGTGGCCGCCGCTCCATGTCGGGGGAGATGGGCCGGCCGCGCTGCGCCGGGCGGCGACCGTCGGCGACGGGTGGATCCCGATGAACCACACGGTCGAGCAGATCGAGGTCGATGCCAGACGGATCGCACAGCTCCGTGAGGCCGCCGGCCGCGACGGCACCGTCGAGATCACGTTGGGGGGCGGCGGCCTGGACGCGGACGAACTCCGCCGGTGGGCCGATCTGGGCATCGGCCGGGCCCTGGTGAAGCCGTGGCAGTCGACGAAGGGCGCCCTGGAGGGCCTGCGCCGCTTCGCCGACGAGGTCCTCCCCGACATTCGGGATCACCCGGTGCACACACCGGAGCCCTGAGCTCGTCAGTCGTCGAGGAGGCGGGCCAGGACGTCGTGAGGCGGATGGTTCAAGAAGCCCTCGGTGGGCCAGTTGAACCAGCCGGCCGACGCCAGGGCGCCGCCGTCCGGATGCAGCGTCGTGCCGGTCACGAACGACGAGAGGTTGGACGCCAGGAAAAGGGCACAGCCCCCCGCATCCTCGAACGTGCCGATACGCCCCATCGGCGTGCCGATGCGGTGCTGGAGCTCCGACGTCGCACTGTTGGCCGAGCCGGCGAGCGAGTCCAGCCCCGGGGTGGCGATGTAGTCGGGCGCGATGGTGTTGACCCGGATCTGCTCGGGCGCGAGCTCGACGGCCAGCGTCCGGGTGAGGCTCGTCACCGCGGCCTTCATGGCGGCGTAGACCGCATAACCCGGGGCCGCCCTGTGCGCCTCGATGGAGGTGATGTTGATGATGCTGCCACCCCCCTGCCGGCGCATGCGCGCCACGGCGAGCTGGGTGGAGTGCAGCAGCCATGTGAAATTCGTACGGATCAGGGCATCCCACCCCCGGGGGTTCGACTCGGCGAAGGGCTGCCGGAACGTGCCGCCGACCACGTTGACCAGGACATCGCACCGGGCGCCGAAGCGGGTGTCGGCCTGGTCGAAGAACGCCGAAAGCGCATCGGCGTCCCGCGCGTCGAGCTCGGAGGTCATCACCTCCGCGCCGGCATCGGCGATCACCGCCGCCACCTCGTCGAGCGCCGCGGGATCCCGGTCGGCCAGCGCGAGATGCATACCGGCTCGGGCCAGGTCGACGGCGCAGGCGCGGCCGATGCCACCCCCGCCGCCCACCACAACGGCCACACGGCCGGCCAGATCGGCCCGTTCGTCGAGATAGCTCATGGTGGGCTCACCCTCCCTATTGTCAATTCCGTGCGGTCATTTCTGCGCGGTCACTGCTGGGCGAACCGGGAGCGCAGATGCTTGCGATCCACCTTCCCGAAGTCGGTGACGGGCAGCTCGGTGAGCACCAGGAGGTGCTCGGGCTGCTTGAAGTTGGCGATGCGTCCCTGGCAGAACTGGCGCAGCTGCGCCAGGTCGAGCGGTTCGTGCACCACGACCGCCACCCCCACCCGGTGACCCATCTCCTCGTCGGGCACACCGAACGCCGCCACGTCGCGCACCGCCGGGTGCGCCCGGACCACGTCTTCGACCTCGGAGGGCGCGAACTTCTCCCCGCCCCGGTTGATCGTGTCCGAGAGGCGGCCGGCCGGGAACAGGTAGCCCTCGCTGTCGGCCGAGACCATGTCCCCGGTGCGGAACCAGCCGGGCGCCGTCACGCCGTCACCGTCACTCCTTTGCCCGTCGGCAACGACCACGACGTCGCTGCGCACCCACAGCTCCCCGACGGTGCCCGGCTCCGCCTCCTCACCGGTGGTGGGGTGGACGATCCGGATCTCGACGCCGGGGAGCGGCTTGCCCACCGAGGCCAACCGCTCGGGGGGGTGATCACCCGGACCGAGCGCGGTGATCGACCCCATGGTCTCGGTCTGGCCGAACGTGTTGGTCAACGCGACACCGGGGAGCGACTCGATGGCCCGCCGGATCAATTCAGGGGTGGCCGGTGCCGCTCCGTAGGTCAGGCTCGTCAGTGAGCTCAGGTCCGTGGTGGGAAAATCGGGGTGCTCCAGAATCCGGTACAGCATGGTGGGCACGACGAACGCGGTGGTCACCGCGTGCCGCGCCACCAGCGCGAGCCACTCGCCCGCGTCGAAGCGGGTCTGGACGACCGTGGTCGAGCCCCGGGCCAGTGCCACCAGCAGCCCCAGCATCCCCCCGATGTGCACGAGCGGGACACACATGATCGACACGGCGGGGACGGGATCGACCGACGGAGAAAAGGACGCGACCCGGGGGGCTATGGCGCCATGCGTCAGCGGCACCACCTTGGGGGTACCCGTGGTCCCGCTGGTGAAGAGAACGACGGCGTCGTCCGTCGGCGCCGGATCCGACCGTGCCGGGTCATCGCTGCTGGGACCGTGGAGCAGGGTGGGACCGGGGAGCAGGGTGGCCGGCCCGAGCACCGGGTCGATGCCCGATGCCGCCGCCACGGCCGCGTAGACGGGCCCGGCGACTCCGGTCGACGCCGTCCCGGCCGCCTCCCTCAGGAGCGCCAGTTCGCCGCTGGTCAGGCGCGGGTTCATCAGGGCGGTGGCCGCCCCGAGGTGGGTGGCGCCGATCAGCGTGGCCACGGCGAGCACGCTGGTGTCGTCGACGAGAGGTATCCGCCAGCCACCGGAGACCCCGGCCGCCCGAAGACCGGCCGCGGCCTGGGCGGTGGCAGAGGCCAGTTGGCCGAAGCTGGTGGCCTCCCCGGCGATGATCAGCGCAGTGCGGTCGGGGTCGACCGCCACGACATCGTCGAGGACGCGGCCAATCGCCTTCCCTTGCATGGCCACAGTCCCTCCTCCCCTGCCGGTCAGAAAATGCCGCTGCCGCTCACCAGGCGGGACCGCAACAGCCCCGCCAGCCGTTCCCGGTGGTAGACGGCGTCACCGTAGCTGAGCCGGTCGAACTGGGACCGTTTCATGTACAGGTGGAGATCGTGCTCCCAGGTGAACCCGATGCCTCCGTGCACCTGCAGGCCCGACGCCATCACCCGCTTGGCGGCGTCAGACGACCACACCTTGGCCGTCGACGCCGCCGCCGATGCGTCGGGGTCGCCGGCCGAGATGGCCCAGGCGGCGTACCAGGTCGAAGAGCGCATGCCCTCGACGTCGACCAGCATGTCGGCACACCGGTGCTTGATGGCCTGGAAACTGCCGATGGGCTGATCGAACTGGACGCGGTCCTTGGCGTACTGCACGGCCATCTCGAGCACCCGGTCGGACCCGCCCAGAATTTCTGCGGACGCGCCGATGGCGCCCCGGTCGAGGATCTCGGTGGCCAGGGCCGCACCACCGAGACGCGTGGCGGGGGCCTCGTCGAGGGTGAGCCACGAGAGGACCCGCGTGCCGTCCATCGCCGGCTCCGCGGGCGGCCGGTGCGCCGCGTCGATCTCGAGGGAGAAGACCGCGTCGCCGGTGACGACCACCGCGATGTCCGCCACCGCCGCACCCTCCACCGGTCCGATCCGTCCCGACACCGTCCACGTCGGGCCCGACGCGACGGCACGCAGGGCGTCCGGATGGGTGCTCCAGGCCACGCAGCCCATTCGCTCACCGGAGGCCAGGCCGCCGACCCAGTCCCGCTGAGGCTCCTCGGCCCCGGCCAGTGCCGTGAGGGCCAGCAGGCTCGGGAGGAAAGGAACGGGTGCGGTGTGCCGACCGATCTGCTCGAGCAGGACCGCGGCCTCCACCCAAGTGAGACCGACGCCGCCGTCGGCCTCGGCCAGCGCGATCCCCAACCATCCCTGATCGGCGAGCGCGCGCCAGAGGCTCCCGTCGTAGGGACGGCCGGTATCCAGGTGCGCCCGGACCTGACTGTGGCCGGCCCGGTCGTCGAGGAGGTCCCGGGCCGCGTCCTGGAGGGCCAGTTGGTCCGGCGACAGTTCGAAGTCCATCGGGGGTCATGGTAGGGCGGCATCCTGTGCGAAGCTGAAATCGTGGACCTCAGCCCCACGCCGGAACAGGAAGCGTTCAGAGGGGAGGTCCGCGCCTGGCTCGTGGACAACCTCCCGTGGGAGTACGGCCGGGGCCTCCCACCCCGGTTCGAGGACCTCGGCGAAGAGGTGGCCTTCCTGCGCACCTGGCAGGCCTCCCTCGCCGCGGGCGGCTGGGTCGGCGTGGCCTGGCCGGAATCGTACGGGGGGCGGGGCGCCGGGCCCGCCGAGCACTTCATCGTCCAAGAGGAGCTGGCCCGGGCGCGGGCCCCTGAGATGGTGGGCCGCATCGGGCTCAACCTGGCCGCCCCCACGCTGCTCGCCTGCGGCAGCGAGGAGCAACAGGTGCGTTGGCTCTCGCGGATCCGCACCGCCGACGACCTGTGGTGCCAGCTGTTCAGCGAACCCGGAGCGGGGAGCGATCTCGCTTCCCTGCGCACCAGGGCCGACCGGGTCGAGGGAGGGTGGGTCGTGAACGGGCAGAAAGTCTGGACGTCCTACGCCCAGTTCGCCGACTGGGGGGTCTGCCTGGCCCGCAGCGACCAGCAGGCGGCGAAACACAAGGGAATCTCCTACCTGGTGATCGACATGCACCACCCCGGCGTGGAGGTGCGGCCCCTCGTGCAGCTGACCGGGGAAGCTGAGTTCAACGAGGTCTTCCTCTCCGACGTCTTCGTCCCCGAGGACCAGTTGATCGGTCCCGAGCACGAGGGATGGCGCGTGGCCAACTCGACGCTGTCCCACGAGAGAGGAACCAACCCCCGCCAGCTGGTCATCCACATGCAGCTGCTCGAGGAGCTGCTCCGGCTGGCCGAAGAAAACGGCTCCTTCGACGACCGGCGTCTCCGCGGGGCGCTGGCCCAGGCCTACGTCGAGATCCGACTGTTCCAGCTGCACAACCTGCGCAGCGTGAGCCGGCTCTCCCATGGACTCGAGCCCGGCCCCGAGGGCAGCGCACTGAAGCTGTTCTGGAGCGAGATGTCGAAGCGCTTCCACGAGACCGTCATGGCCGTCCTGGGTGATGCGGCACCACTGTGGAAGGGAGCGACGGGCAATCCCGGAGAGGGCCGGTGGCAGCGCTCCTGGCTCTACTACCAGGGCTCGTCGATCTGGGCCGGCACCAACGAGATCCAGCGCAACGTGATCGGCGAACGTGTCCTGGGACTCCCCAGAGCGGCCCGGCGCTAGCGCAGACGGGGGCAGAGATATCCATGGCAGAGATACCCATGAACGACGACAGCGTGCTCTACGCCGTGGCGGGTCATGTCGCGACCATCACCATGAACCGCCCGGATGTGGCGAACGCGCAGAACACCGCGCTCATCAATGGGATCGATCACTTCTTGGACGTCGCCGACGCCGACGACGAGGTGCGGGTGGTCATCCTCGCCGGCTCGGGGAAGCACTTCTCCGCCGGCCACGACCTGAAGGCGCTCGTGGGCGGCGAGGCCGATCCATGGACCGCGGTGCGCGAGACGCCGGAGGGAAAGTTCCGTCACGAGCAGGTCATGTACTTCGAACGCTGCCAGCGCATCTACTCGTTCCGCAAGCCGACCATTGCCCAGGTCCAGGGCTCTGCCATCGCGGCCGGCCTCATGCTGGCCTGCATGTGCGACCTCATCGTGGCGGCGGAGGACGCCGTCTTCTCCAACCCCGTCCTGCGGATGACCGGTGCCGGTGTCGAGCTCCTCGTGGAGCCATGGGAGCTGGGCATCCGCAAGGCCAAGGAGTTCCTGTGGACCGGCGAGAAAATCGATGCGCAGGAGGCATGGCGACTCGGCCTGGTCAACCGCGTCGTTCCCACCGCCGAGTTGGCCGCACGAACCCGGGAGCTGGCCGAAAGGGTGGCGTTGGTACCGCCGACCACGGCGCAGGTCACGAAGGACACGATCAACAACAGCGCCACCCTGATGGGCAAGGAGGAGTCGTGGAAGTACCACTTCATGGCCCATCACTGGATGCACAACACCCGGACGGCCCTCGACGCCCTGGAGGCCCGGAAGACCAAGACGTCGATGAAAGAGGTCTTTGCCGAGCATCGCGATGAGTGAGGATCCACTCCCGCTCGCGGGGCTGCGGGTGATCGACGTCGGGACGCGCATCGGTGCGCCGTTCTGCGCCGGTCTCCTCGGCGAAATGGGCGCGGAAGTCATAAAGGTCGAGGATCCCCGTGGGGGTGACTTCATGCGCACCATCGGCCCGTTCGTCAACGAGAGCACCCCGGCGACGGAGCGGACGCCCGGGAGCGGAAGCACGGCAGAGGCGACCGGGGGTTACTCGCTCTGGTGGTCGGTCGAAGGACGGGGGCGCAAGGGGGTGACGCTCGACCTCCGGCAACCGAAGGGCCAGGCCCTCTTCCGGCGTCTGGTCGGGCAGGCGGACGTGGTGTGCGAGAACTTCCGGCCGGGGACGTTGGAAGCATGGAACATCGGGCCCGAGGACTGTGACCCGCGGCTCGTGTGGGCCCGGATAAGCGTCTTCGGGCAGGACGGACCGAACGCGAGTCGCCCCGGATTGGACCGCATGGGCATCGCCTACGGCGGGTTGCTCAACCTGACCGGCTATCCCGACCGCCCGCCGGTTCGCCCTGGCGTGACAATTTCGGACTACCTCACGGGGGTGTTCGCCGCCGAGGCGGTAACCGCGGCCCTCTATCGCCGGGATCGTCAGACAACCGGCACGGGGCGCGGTGGTGTCGTCGACGCCCCGCTGTACGGCTCCATTCTGAGGATTCTGGAGTGGACCATTGCCGGGCAAGATCGAATCGGCCTGACCCGCCGTCGGGAGGGCAACCGTCTTCCCAACTCTGCGCCACTCGACAACTACCTCACGGCCGACGGTCGCTATGTCTGCATCGTCGCCGGATCGGATGCCAACTTCAAGAGGTTGTGCGCCGCCATGGAACGGGCGGATCTGTTGCGCGACCCCCGCTGGACCACGCTCGCCCAGCGGGCCGCCAACGCCGACGAGATCAACGAGATCGTCGCGAAATGGGCACAAGAACGTACGGCGCAGGAGATCGAGGCGCAGTGCATCGAGCACGGTGTGCCCGTGGGGACGATTTACGATGCCAACGACATCATCGCCGACCCGCACATGCGCGCCCGGGGCGACCTCGTCACGGTCGACGACCCGGTAGCCGGACCGCTGCTGCAGCAAGCTCCCTTTCCACGCCTCGACGGGAAGGCACCGGTGGCGCCGAGTCCTGCTCCCCTCCTGGGCCAACACAACCACGAAGTGTGGTGCGAGCTGGTCGGGTTGGACAGCGGTGAGTTCGCGCAAGCCGTAGCGGAAGGCACCATCTGAGCCTGCTCTCATCGGCCAGGTCGTATGCTGTCGGGCAAGCGGGGAGGAGGGGGAGGCGTGGAGTTCTGGGAACTGGTGGCCCGGGAGAGCATCCGCGATCTCGTGGCCCGCTACAACGCAAACGGCGACTCAGGCCGGTTCGAGCAGATGATGAAGGTGTTCGCCGACGACGCCGTCGTGGAGCTGGTGGGCACCGACGGCACCGTTCGGCGCTTCGAAGGGACCGAACACATCGCCACCATCTTCACCGACACAAAGGCGAATTGGGACGTGGAGGTCAAGCCAATGGCCACCGGTCATCACGTGCGACACCTCACGGCAACCCACCAGATCGATCTCGTCGACGAGACGCACGCACGGGGCCGCTGCTACTTCATGGTCTTGATGGGCCATGGCCTGGACCATTGGGGGCGCTACATCGACGAGTACGGCGTCGATGACGACCGCTGGCTCATCACCCACCGTCGGGCCATCACCGATGGAAGGATCGACACCAGCCCGACGATCTGACGCGTCGGCGCGCGAGACGGTGGGCCGATGGCCGGTGATCAGGCGCGGAAACGGCTGGCGGCCTGCCGGTGTGTGTCGGCCGAGACCGCCGGCACGTTGGCGTAGCCACCGATACCCGTGGTGACGGCACCCGTGGCCCCCAACCCGCGCGTCGAGTGGGGCGTGCCCGCGCCCGGGACGGTCTCGGGAGCGCCGGCGGCCGCCGCGTACTGGCCGCCTCCGGAACGCCCCCTGTGCTGCTCTGGAGTGGGAGCCTCCTCGGGGCGGAGGGCAAGGGAGAGCGCACCCATTGCTCTCGCCAGCCTCGTGATGTCGGAGACAACGGTCGTGAGCCGATCCTCCGAGGCTGATCGCACCCGCTGCGGCACCGCCGGGGCAGGCTCCGACTCACCGGGAACCACCATGCCGCCGATCGCGGCAGGTCCGGTCGATGGATTGAGTGCCGTTTTCCCGGCGGCCTCACCCGCCGCCGAAATGCCGGGATTCGGACTAGACACGGCCGGGCCGCCCCGTTTTCAGACGACGCGTGGGAGGCCCTCCTGCGAGCCGCCACCGGGAGTGGCGTTGCCTCGGGCTCACCACCTTCACGTCGCAAGACCTCCTGTGCGGGTGTACGAAGACGCAGCTAGGAAGGCACAGCGTATAAAACGAGGGCCCAAAAAGCGAAACAGGCACTCAGGATTCACGCCGCTGCCCCCGGATCGACAGAGCGGGGCGATGGCAGCACGGGACGGGCAACATGGGATGCACTGCTGAGACCACCGGCACCGGCATCCGGTTCGTGGGCCACGCGGCGCGGAGGCGGCGCGGAAGAAGATCCGGGCGAAACGGAGAGGCTCACGCGGGGACTCACAACTCCCCATGGTAACGGGGCCTTGCCACGAAAACTGGCATTCACCTGCGGCGACATCAGATTTGTCAAATTGCCCCGGTTGAGGACCCCTCCGACCGGGCGGCGACCCTCCCCGGCTCATAGCGGTAACCGGAGCCCCAGGAGAAACCAGGTCAGATGCCCCTTCGCCGCTCGAAGCGCTCTCCTCGCCACCGGCACCACGTGCCGGGCCACCCCGGGGCCACCCCGGGGCCAACCCGGGGCCACCGCCGATCGGCGAGCCGACGTCGGCGGCGGCGGGGGCGGGGGCGGGGGCCGCTACCATCGGCCCCCGCCCCACAGCCAAAGCGGGAAGCAGATGACGCCATGACCTTTACGCCCTACGACCGACCCGTGCGGGCTGCCTTCGTCGGACTCGGACGCATTTACGATCTGAACGTCCGCGCCTACGTCGATAATCCCGATGTCGAAGTCGTCGCCCTGGTCGACCCGAGTGAAGAGCGGCGGGCGCAGCGTCACGCCGACTGGCCCGACGCCTGGACGTTCGCATCGACGGCCGAGCTCTCGGCCAGTGGTCTCGAGGTCGATGCCGTCGAAGCGCTTCTCCCCATTCCGTTACACGTCGACGGCGTGATCGAGCTTCTCGACAACGGATGGCACGTCAATCTTCAGAAACCGATGTGCAACGACCTCGAGAGCGCGCAAAAGATGCTCGAGGCGGCGCACGCCAACAACCGGGTGCTCCGCGTCATGGAGAACTACATCTTCTACGAACCCCTACGCAAGCTCAAAGAAACCGTTGCGTCGGGGGATCTCGGAGAGGTGAGCGGCTACCACATGAAGATGGTCGGCAGTGGCCGGGGCGGCTGGGAGGTGCCGGCCAGCAGTTGGGAGTGGCAGTTCCAGCAGATGCAAAATGGGCGCGGCATACTCGTCTTCGATGATGGTTGGCACAAGCTGGCCACCGCCATCTGGCTCTTCGGGCCCATCAGGGAGGTGCGCGCCTGGGTGGGCAGCACCGAGGTGCTGCCCGAAATCAAGGTCGACGCTCCCAGCACCATCGTCTGGGAGCACGACAACGGTATCCGGGGGGTGTGGGACATCACGCTCGCGCCCGCCATGTACCTGCGCTCTGACTACTACACCAACGACGAGCGGTGGGAGGTGACCGGTCAGCGGGGTTATGCCCGCGTGAACCGATGTACCGGTCGTGGAATTCAACAACCAAGTCTCGAGGTGTACACCGACGGCGAAATGCGTTCGTACCATGCCCTCGACGACGACTGGGCGAGCAGCTTTCGCGATTCCGGTCGCCACTGGCTGCGCTGGCTGCACGAAGGCGACGGTCCACTTCTTTGGAGCGGGGTCGAAGCGGTCGATGTTCTCCGGTTCGCACTCGCGGCCTATAGCAGCAGCGCGGCCGGTGGCACGGGCGTCGATCCCAGGTCTCTCGGGGCGTAGACAGTCCGCG
>JBEKWB010000056.1:0-27206 GCA_049513455.1 Acidimicrobiales bacterium | reverse complement strand
GAGCGCCACGACCCAGACCATGAGCGGCCTGACCAACGGCACCGCCTACACCTTCACCGTCATCGCCACCAACGGTGCCGGCAACAGCCCGGCCTCGGCCGCCTCGCCGGCCGTCACCCCGGTGGCAGTCGGCGCGCCGAATGCTCCGACGAATGTCATCGCGACCTCCGTCGGCGGCGGTGAAGCAGTCGTGAATTGGACTGCCCCGGACGACTTCGGGCTTGATTTCATCACCTTCTACGCAATTACCGCCTACGAGAACGGCTCGGTGTTCAGCGTGACGGACGTCAGCGGACTTGGCACCTCGGGCGTAGTCACGGGGCTGACCGCCGATAGTACGTTCACCTTCACTGTGACGGCGACGAACTTCGTGGGGACCGGACCTGCATCCGCTCCATCGGCACCAATTGACACCTAAGTCCGCATCCGTTCCCGAAGGGAACATCCGATGCCCGACCTAATCTCGAGCATCTGTCCGTGGGTGGGGTTTCACGGAGCTAGCCGGTCGAGGATCACGTCGCGTTCGAGCGTGAACCACGGACCGTCGGCACCCTCCGGAGCCCCCGCTTCAGAGGGATCGTGGCGGACGAAGTGGCAGATGAGGGAGGGCTTGACGCCGAACACGGTGTCAGAGTTGAGGTAGCTGCTCGCATCATCGAAGAAGTGCGTGGCGACCGCCACGTGGTCAGGGGCAGAGACGATGAGGTGAAGATGGGCGGCCCGCCAGGGGTGGCGGTTTGCCGCGCGCAACATTGCGCCGACTGGTCCATCGTCGGGAATTGCGTAATCCGTCGGCCGGACAGCCCAGAACGAGAAGCGCCCGTCGGACCCCGTCCGGAAACGGCCGCGCAGATTGTCGGTCGGCTGCGTCGCGTCCTGCGCAGCGTAGGCGCCGCTTTTGGCGTTTTGCCAGACGTCGACGACGGCACCGTCGACGGCGTGCCCGGCGGTGTCGCGCACCGTGCCCGACACCAGGAGGGGATCGCCGCTTCCCGACTGCTCAGCAATGGAGGACCCCAGCGGCCGCTCGGGGGAGTCAGGCACATAAAAGGGTCCGCGCACCGTTGACTCGGTGGCGCCGGATCGTCCCTCGTGGTTGACCGCGTCGACCACCATCGACAAGCCGAGCGTGTCGGAGAGGAGGATGAACTCTTGACGTGTCGCGGTGCAGGCGCGGCCCGTCGCAGTGAGAAACTCGAGTCCCGCCATCCACTCCGCCTCCGTCAGGCGCGTCTCGATGGCGAACGCATGGAGGTGACGCACAAGGCTCTGCATGAGCTCGCGCAGCCGAGGATTTGTCGTCGCGTCGAATCGGCCGACCACCTCCTGCGTGATATCCCCCGGACTGGTGCGGTTCCGGTCGGGACTGTGGCTCGTGCCGGGCACGTCAGCTGGCGCCATAGGTCCGGGGTTGGGGGGCGTCCACGTTGATCCACACCGAATGCGCCTCGGTGTAGTCGTGCATCGCTTCGAATCCCATCTCGCGTCCGTACCCCGACGCGCCTACTCCACCGAACGGTGAACCGGGGTTGACCCGCTTGTAGGTGTTGACCCACACCATTCCGGCGCGCAGTGCCCCACCGAACCGATGTGCCCGGGAGAGGCTATTCGTCCAGCACCCGGCACCGAGTCCGTACTCCACCTCGTTGGCGAGCGCAAGGGCTTCGTCGTCGTCCTTGAACCGCTGGACGGTCACGAATGGCCCGAAGACCTCTTCACTCGTCGCCCGGCCAGCATGAGGCACCGACACCACGGTGGGCTCAAGGTAGTACCCCGCACCGAGCGCGGGGTCAGACGGTGCGCGACCACCGGTCACGATGTCACGGCCTTCCTCCTCGGCGACGGTGACATACGAAAGGACGCGGTCGCGGTGGGCCATGCTCGAACCAAGGAATCGGATCGGCGGCCATGTTGGCAACCCTCGTGCGATCGATCATGCAACCGTCAGCTGGCGCGACCTGGACGTCCGCTGACGGCGCTACTACGTAGCTGATGCAGTAGGGCCCGTTCGTCGGGACCAAGGCGCTTCGACACGTGTCCTTCGCGTACTTTTCCGGTCGACAGGCGATCGGTCAGAAGCGCCAGGTTTCCTTCGCTGTGCTCAAGCTGTTGTCGCAGCTCGTCACGTTCGTCGGCAATAGCTTTTGTTTCAGCCTTCGCCTGGGTCAGGTCTCGCTCCAACTCGTCGATGCGCCGCTCGAGTCGCTCGATCCTCCGCCGGGCCCACGAGCCGTCACTTTCTTGCCCTCGACTTCCCTGGGTCAAGGTCTGGACGACCTGAACGAGGAGCGCGGATGCCACCTCGTCGTAGTCCATCTCCGTGGTGTCCGACGCATCTGACTTCTCGAGATTGCTGTCACTCAATGAGGGAGCGTCGGCAATCGCCGCAATCCGATACGTCCGCTTTCCTTTGACCTCTCTCGCCAATTCGCCAGCCCGGTCCATCGTCGAGATCAACTGCGTGAAACTGGCTATCGAGCCCACGAACCCAACGGCCTCCTTGAGCTTCGCCGTTGCCCTCCCTTGTGGATCCTCGAGCGAACCGTGCTGGACGAGGTACTCCACTACCTGGGCGCGGCTGTGACTTTGTGACATGCTTTCTCCTTGCGACAGAGGTAAAGGGACGAAGTCGGCCCCGTATCGCGGACCGATAGTTCGAACGAGTGGGCTTCCAACAATTTAGCGTTCTTTAGCCGACACGGATGGCAACGACTTAACTTAACGACAAGAACGCGCGACAGGTGGAGGAAATTCCCAACTGGTTTGCCCGAGGTGGCCCGACTATTCTCCTGCAACAACGGCTCCTAACGGCCACCATCTTGAAATGCCGCTTGGATGAGGCCATGAAACTCCTCGGCCGTGAACTCTGTGTCGGCTTCACCTAGACAAACGTCGAGAAGGATAAATTCATTGACGAGCACGGAATAGAGCTGGGCGAGGATGCGTCCGTTGCCGGCTCGAATGTCACCTGCTCTTTGACCCTCTTCGATGATGGATGTCACGACCATCATCGCCTCCTGAAACCGGCTATCGACTGGGTCGGCGAATTCGGCGAGAGCGGATCCGTTGATCGTGGCACCTCCACGTATATGACGCATGAGCAGTCGAAATTGAGGACGCTCTTCGAAAAACTCGACACAAGCGTCGACAACGCGGTGGAGCTTTTCGATGGGTCTGAGCTCACTCATTTCCACCCCCCGCATGACCGCGATCAGTTCGTCCCCGCGCCGAGTAAGCGTCTCGGAGAGCAGGTGCTGCTTGTTCGCAAAGAACAGATAGATCGACGCCGTTGAGAATCCAGAGATGAGGGCGATCTTGCGCAGCGAACCGTCGTGTATGCCGTCTTCACCGAAGACTTTCTCCGCCGCATCGAGTATTTCCGTCCGACTCTGCGCCTGTCGATCAGCACGCCGTTGGGCCCGGCGATCAGACTGTGCCTCGATCTCGGTCATCGAGCCATGCTACGGCCCTTCATGCTGCGCCTACAGGACTGGCGTCAGGCGGCGACGAGATTGAGTGGGAGGCGCTCATGTCGTCGGACCATGAGGCTCTCGACCCACTGGGGCTGGTCCGCTGGATCGAGTGTGAAGCTGCTGGTGCGCTCAAGCAGCACCGCCAGAACTATCCGTGCCTCCAAGCGGGCTAGAGGAGCGCCGACGCAGTGGTGGATGCCACGCCCAAATGCCATGTGGCGCCGGGGCACCGGGCGGTCTAGTACGACGTCATCGGGATGTTCGAATACCGACGGATCTCGGTTGGCAGCGGCCCATAGCAGCAGCACCGTCGAGCCCGCTGCGATGTCGACATCCTCCAGCACGGTATCTGTGGGTACCGAACGCAGATGTAACCGAAAGGGGGACTCGAGGCGGAGCATCTCTTCGACAAATGCTGGGATCTGCTCGGGATGATGGCGAAGCTCTTGTTGCAGTCCTTGGCGTTCGGCGAGCAGGCGCACGGCATTGCCCAGCAGGCTGGTAGTGGATTCGCCTCCCGCACTCAGCAATGTATGAAGGACGATGCCGCCCTCACCAGGGCTGAGTGCGTGGGACTCTATACCCCGGGCGACAGCGCCCAAGATGTCGTCACTCGGCTGAGCCATTGCGCTCGCGAGCTGCTCGGAGATCCAGGCTCCAATGGCACCGCTGCGAGCAACTAGTCCTTCTAGCTGGGGAAGGGTCAGCATGGCGCCGAGTAGTGCGGTCGAATCGAATGCAGCCTCCAAAAGCTGGTCGAGATCCCCTCCGCGGAAGCCGATGAGGCGGCTAATGACCGTGATGGGCACGACGTTGCCGATGTCGTTCATGAAGTCGACGTCGGATGCCTCTAGTGCCCGTTGCACACAGTGGGAGGAGATCTCTGTTATCTCGGCTTCCAGGCCGGCCATCCGCTTCGCCACGAGTTCAGGGAAGACGGCGTCTCGGTGCAGCTTGTGAATGGGCGGATCAGCTGTTGCGAGGGCATCGGCACCTGACGCCCCGAAGGACAAGCGAGCGGGGAGACCCTCGTCGTCACGATAGAGAAGGCAGCGCATGTTCGACGAGAAGTCCTCGACTCGAGCCGCCGCTTCGTTCAGCTTGGCGAATGTGCTGACGACGAATATCTCGGTGCCCGGCACCTGCCATACCGGCGCGTGATCCCGGAGTTGGGCGTAGAACGGATAGGGGTCGTTGATCACCTCTCTATCGAGCAAGAGCGTGCCGGGAAGATCTACCTGCATCTGATCGTCTCCTCGTCGAGTCCACGTATCGGAGCCACCACATCAGCACCCAAACGGGGGGGGTTGGCCGTGGTCATAGATGGTGGCCAACCGATCCGAATTCTCCCTCCCAATTACTGAATCACTGTCTACTATACTGGACAACGGTTTTTCAATCCCGAGGGGGGTCACCTTCAGGCTCCAGAGCGGTACATCGCTGATCGCGGGAACCAGCGGGTGCAGGTCCACGGGGGCGGACTTCGTAGTGACAACGGCGCACCGCGCTGAAATCACACACCGTCTTCCGCTCTCACGAATTCCGCTCAGGTCCCGGTCAGGTCGGAGAGCTCAGGGCGTGGAGCAGGATCTCGGCCTGGCGGGCCGAGACGTCGGGGGTGGCTGCCCCGGCGACGGTCCCGGTCGGGAACATGAACTCCTCCTTGAAGTGCTCGTACATGAGGGCGGCCGGGATGTTGTCGATGACCGGCAGCGCGGCGCCGAAGGCGTAGTCGGCAATGATGGCGCCGGACAGGAAGGCGTGCTCCAATGAGTCGGCGGTCAGGTTGTTGCCGGCGAAGTAGATCGGGTACGGGCTCTGGCCCTGGTAGCTGATGTTCCCCGGACCCTGGGCCATGTGCATGGCCCGCTTCTCCGCCAGCATGAACTGGGGCAGCCACATGCCGTGGGTCCAGTACTCCTGGAAGAGCACGGTGTCCTGGGCCGGGATTTTCGACGGGTACTGGGCGATGGGGCCGGCGTTGCACGGGTTGCTCGGGCGAACCGGCTGGGGCACTCCTTCGGGCACGTAGCCGTACATGGTCAGGTAGAGCCCGTCGGCGTCGCACTCGGAGTGGATGTTGCCCTGCAGATAGGTGGTGTAGGTGAGGAACAGGTTGTAGTCGCCCGGCTGGGTGTCGTCGCCGGCGTAGTAGGCGGTGAACTGCACGGTCTCCTCGCCCTCGGTGAGGTCGGGCGACAGCACGCTCGAGTCGGTGTGCACCATGCAGTAGCCGGGCAGCAGCTGGGTGGCCAGGGGGCAGATGTACTTCTCGTACAGCGAAGACCACGCCGTGCCTTTGGCCGCCAGCATGGACGAGGTGGCCTGCATGTCGGTGGTGATGATCACCTTGTCGAAGCTCTGGCTGTGCGATCCGGTGGCGTCGGTCCACTCCACCACGGCCGCTTGCTCTTCGGGGTAGACGGCGGTCACGTCGGCGTTGTAGGTGACGGTTGCCCCGGGCTTGTTCTGGGCGGCCGAGGCCGCCATGGCCTCCACGAAGGAGCTCGCGCCGTCGACGAAGCGGGTGAAGCCCTGGCACGGCTCGGTGAAGCGGGCCAGGCCGGGCCACGGCGAACCGCTGCCCAGCGAACCGAACAGCGGGAGCAGGTCGCCGAAGGTCACCTGGTCCGTGAGGGTGGCCCCGTAGCCGTTGATGATGCTCAGGTAGGGGGCCAGGAACATATTCTGGAAGGTGGCCAGGTCCTGGTACTTGGCGGCGTTGGCGGCGAAGTACTGGTCCAGGGTCTGCGACAGGCCACCGAGGACGGAGGCGTCCACCGCGTCCTGGAACATCACGGCGTCGGCCCACATGGCCGGCGAGTACAGGGCGAACGGGCTGCCGGGCGCCTTGGTCGTGTCGGTGGCGCCGTAGTCGGGCATGTTGCCCCAGTTCTGCATGGCCCCGGCGGCGCGGGGGAAGCCGCAGCCGACCTTGAGACCGTCATAGGGCTGGGTGAGCACCTTGGAGAACTCCTGACGGGCCAGGATGGCATCGATGTTGCGATACAGGAGCGGCGCGTAGAACTGGACGCCGGTGTCCACGTTGACGGTCTGGCCCTTGAACGGCACCGGCACGGTCCAGGCGTGCCCACCGAGCGACGCGGCATTGTGGAGCAGGGTCACGTTCCACTCGTAGCCCGGCTGGTCCGGTTGCGAGAGGCACCACCAGGCACCCACGCCGGCCACCCCTCCCCCGATGATGCACACGTTCGTCGTCATGTCCGCACTCCCACGTCGTTTCCGTCCCGCTCTATGTGGCTTGCTCCGCTCTCTCGATGCACCGGCGCACCACCTCCAGCGCGCCGGCGGCCGAGAGCACGTCGTCCCGGTCGGCATCCGATCCCGCCGACCGAGCCAGGGCCTCGCGGGCCCGGTCCCGGGCTCGCCACGCCCAGGCGTAGCCGCCGAACCCGCAGGTCTCGCGCAGGTGGTCGGCGGCCCGGGCCAGGGCGGCCGCGTCTTCCGTCTGGCCGAGGTCCAAGCACGCCGCCGAGGCCACGTCGTAGCAGCAGGCCCGCGACACCGGCTCGTCGATCCCGTCGCTCTCGATCACCAGGGCCTCGAGGGCCAGCTTGAGCGCCCCGAGCGGTTCGTCGTCGAGGCGGAGCATGCCCAGGCCCACCAGCGCCGGCAGGGAGGCGCTGGGCACGGCGCTCCCGGCGATGTCGAGCGTCCGCCGGAACTCGTGTTCGGCGGCGGCGGTCCGCCCGGTCACCATCATGTGGGTGATGCCCGTGGTCAAGCAGGCCGCCGCTACCAGCAGGTCAACCCCGGCCTCTCTGGCCCGGCGCTCCGTCTCGTCGCAGAAGGCCTCGGCCTCGTCGGGGTCGGTGCGCCAGATTGAGCCCCATCCGGGCCCGGGTCAACAGGTCGACGAAGCGGTCGGACTGCGCCTCCGGCGAGGCCAACAGCGCCCTGCAGTGGCGCATGGCGTCCTCGGGCCGGCCGTCCATTTCGGCCAGGGTGGCCAGAGAGAACACCAAGGTGTTCGGCCAGTCCACCCCCATCTGCTCGCTGAGGCTCCGGGCCTTGTCCAGGTAGGTTTCACCACGACGGATGGCGCCTGCTTGCACGCAGACGTGCGACGCCCCCACCAGGAGCTCGATCAGCACCTCGGGTTCGAGCTTCGACCCCATGGCGATGATGTCGCCGTAACGGCGTAGGCCCTCGGCGTGGTTGTGCATCGTGTAGTACATCTTCAGGTTGAGGACGGTGTGGGCCTGCTCGGTGTGCCAGCCGCGACTCCCCATCCAGTCGAGCGCCCGCCGCAGGTTGTCGTAGTCGGCGCGGACGTCCATGGCCGCCGCTTCGAGGTCGGCCCCGCGCACCCGTTCGTCGAACTTCACGGCCCGGCTGGCGAAGTACTGGGCGTGCTGATCGCGCAGCAGGGTCGTCTCCCCCCGTTCCTCGAGGTGGGCCAGGGCGTAGTCGGCCACCATCTCCAGCAGGCGGTAGCGGGACTTCGATCCCTGGCTCTGCGCCACCACCAGGGACTTGTCGACCAGCTGCTCGATGAGGTCGAGGATCTCCCACGAATCGATGGCGTCGGTGGCGCACACCACTTCGATCGCCTCCAGCTCGCAACCGCCGGCGAAGACCCCCATGCGGTCGAGTAGGAGCTGCTCCCGCTCCGAAAGCAGGTTGTAGGACCAGTCGATGGCCACCTGCAGCGTCTGGTGGCGCTCCCCCCGGCGGCCGCCCCCGCTCAGGAGGCGGAAGCGCTGGTCCAGTCGGTCGAGGATCTCGCTCGGGGTCAGGGCTCGGGCCCGGGCCGCCGCCAGCTCGATGGCTAACGGGGCGCCGTCGAGGCGCTGGCACAGCGCCAGCACGGTGGGGTCGTCGGCGGCGAGGTCGCCGTCACCGCGGGCGGTCGACGCCCGCTCGCAGAACAGCTCGGCAGCCCGGGCGACGGCCAGACCCTCGATCCGGTGGACCGCCTCGCCCGGCAGGTCCAGGGCCTGGCGGCTGGTGACGAGGAAGTGGCCCCCGGGTGCTGCGTCGAGGAGGCTGGCGACGACCTCGGCCACCTGGCGTACGGCCTGCTCGCAGTTGTCGAGGATCAGGACCATGTTGCGGGTGGCGATCTCGTTGGCCAGGGCGTGGATCGAGCTCTCCGAGGACCGCAGCTTGAAGTCGGCGGCGGCGATGGCGGCCACCACCTCGTCGACGGTGGACGAGCTGCTCAGGTCCACGAACCACACGCCGGCGGGGTGGTCGGGCAGCGACTCGGCCCCCACCTGCTGGGCCAGGCGGGTCTTGCCCATGCCGGCCATGCCCACGATGGTCACCAGGCGCCGGTCCCGGAGCTCGCGGCGAACGGCGGACACCAGGTCCTCGCGCCCGAGGAACGTGGGCAGGTACCGCTGCAGGTTGGTGGGGAAGGAGTCGAGCGAGTGGAGTTCGGGAAACAACCCGGGGATGCCGGCCGTGTGGAGCTGGAAGACTTCCATGGGCTCAGCCAGGTCACGCAGGTAGTGGTGCCCCATGACGGTGATGACCCAGGCGTCGTCGGGAAGGTCCAGCAGCGCCTTGGCCGCGCCCGACAGCAGGATCTGCCCGCCGTGCCCGGCGCCCATCAGCCGGGCGGCCCGATTCACGGTGGCCCCGAAGTAGTCGTTGTCGCGCTCGGTGGCGTCACCGGCATGGATCCCCATGCGCACCCGCAGCTCGGCGTCGGGCGGCCACTCGGCCGCGAACAGCGCCACTTGAGCCGACACGGCGGCCTGGGCGGCGCAGGCTACCGATGGGAAGGTGGCGGCCATCCCGTCCCCCAGGTGCTTGAACACCTCCCCCCCCGGCGCCGGTGATGGCTCCGGCCAGAATGGCGTCGTGCTGGGCCAGAGCCTCGGGCATGGCGATGTCCCCGCGCTCCCACCGCCGCGTCGAACCCTCGATGTCGGTGAACAGGAAGACCCTCACACCATCGGGCACCATCGTCGGCGACGTTACTACCGGCGTTGGTAGTGACCCAGGGTCTCCCGGGCCGTTCACCGAACGCGCCGGCGGAGGTCTGCTTGATGGGCGTCACGTACGACGCGGGAGCGCTCGTCGCCGCCGACCGGGGGGAGCGTCGGGTCTGGGCAAGGCATCGGGCCCTGCTTTCCCTTCGGGAGGTCCCGACGACGCCGGCACCTGTCGTGGCCCAGGTCTGGCGAGGTGGTTCACGCCAAGCCCTCCTGGCCAGGTTGCTCGTCGGCAAAACGTCGAACCGATGAACGACGACCAGGCACGCGCCGTCGGGGTTCCGGCCGGACGGGCCGGCGCCACCGACGTTGTCGACGCGACCCTCGTCGAGGGAGCGCTCAGGCGTCATGACATTGTCATCAGTTCTGATCCCGATGATCTCGAGGCAATCGCCCACTCCGTGAACCGGCGACTCGAAGTCGAACGTCCCTGAACCCGGCAACGACCCTTTCGTGATGTGCCGGCGCAGCGTGAAGCTGTCGTACCTCGTGGGGTGAGACGCGGTTCCGATACAACGCGGGCGGTTGTCGTGCCGACGTAGGATGCAGAGGTGAAGGTGCTCGTGATGGGGGGCTCGCAGTTCAACGGTCTCGCGTTGGTGCACCAGTTGGTGCGTGAGGAGCACGACGTGACCGTGCTCAACCGGGGGCGGACGGAAGCGACTATTCCAGGGAAAGTTCGCCGGCTCACAGGTGATCGTACGGACGTGCGCCGCATGCGAACGCTTCTGGGCTCTGAGACATTCGATTGCATCTACGACATGTGCGCATACCACCCACCCGATGTGGAATTGATGACGGACCTCTTCCGCGGCCGCACTGGCCACTATGTGTTCATCAGCTCCATCGCGATTTACGCCCCGTCCCAGATATTGCCGATAACGGAGGATTTTCCGGTCGAGCGCGGTCCGAAGCAGAACGAGTACGGTCTGCACAAGATCCTGTGCGAGGACCACCTGCTCGCCGAGCATGACGCGAACGGCTTCCCCGCAACGACTGTGGTCCTCCCTATGGTGATCGGCCCCCGAAACATCATGCCCGACCGTGAGCAAAGGATGTTTGTCCGGCTGCAGAAGGACCGGCCGATCTTGATTCCCGGGGATGGGACGGCTCTCAGTCAGGTTGGGTACGTCGACGATCACGCCGAAGCCCTGTGCGCGGTGATGGGTCGTTCCAACACGTTTGGTCAGCGATACAACTTGACGGGTTCGCAATTCTTCAGTGACGAAGGGTACGTCGACGTGATCGCCGACGTCGTCGGGGCCAAGGCCGAGAAAGTGTTCATTCCAGCTGACCTGATGGACCAGCTGTGGGATGGAGAGATCGAGGCTGGACAAGGACGTTTGACGTCACATATCGACGTCCGCTCCAGCCATACCGAAAGGGAGAACTCGACCGCTCGGATGCAACGCTGGCAACTCGCCACGCTCATCCAGAAGGCCCAGCCTAATCTGCACCGCTGGAATCAGAGCCTCGTGCTCAGCACGGACAAACTTGCTCGCGATGTCGGCTGGCGCCCACGACACAATTTCCGGCAAGCGGTCGAGCGGACCTTCGAATGGTTTCAGCAGCAAGAACAACTTGACCGCTCCGACTTCGATTTCTCCTTCGAGGACTCCATCCTTGATCTGTTGAGAAGCCGATAGTCTTGCCCGTCATTGCGCGGGTCGGCACCCCAACGCTCTAGACGTGTTCATCAAAAGGGCTTGTCTCCAATGATGGCAGACCGTTCCATAACTCGCCGCTGCGGCCAGTAGTCAGAGAGGGCGTAATGCTGGGTGCCCCGGTTGTCCCACAACGCGACGGAATTGACTCGCCACCGGAACCGGCACTGGTACTCGGGTACCGCAGCCTGGCGACAGAGGTAGAGGAGCAGTGCTTCGCCTTCATCGGGTGCGAGCCCCTCAATATGGCTGGTGAAGATCTCGTTCACGTAGAGGATCTTCCGACCGGTTTCGGGGTGAGTCCGCACGACCGGGTGACGGGCGGGGGGAAGTTCTTGGCGCGCCTTGGCAAATTCCTCGGGCGACATGGCCAATCCGTAGCTTTGCGCGAAGTCGTGCACTGCGAACATGCCGTCGATCCGGTCCTTGACATGGTCGGGCAGCCCGTCGTACGCAGCTGTCATATCGACCCAGATGGTGTCGCCGCCGACGGCCGGCACCTCGAGGGCGCGCAGAACCGAACCCATCGGCGGGGACTCGCGGAAGGATACGTCGCTGTGCCACACGTTCTCAACGGCCTTCGTCTTGTCGTCTTTGGCGAAGCGCACGATCTCCGGGACGTCGCCCTGGGCGAGGAACGGGTGGACTTCCAACTCTCCCCACAATCGCGAGAACCGCACGTGCTGCTCGCTCGTAAGGTCCTGGTCACGGAAGAAGAGCACCTTCCACTCGAGGAGCGCCCGGTGCAACTCTTCGAACAACTCCTCGTCCACGGGCTGGCGAAGATCAACACCGCTGAGTTCGACACCAATGGCGGGACTGACCGGCACCGCGGTGAAACGCGTGAAAACGGCCTCTTGCATCCCGTCGCCGAGGCGTTGCAGGCGGGCCGGGCCAGCCGTGAAGCGGGGCATACACGCCAAGGTAGCACCACCCGGTTCTTGAGCCTCGGGGGACGTGCCCTGGACGACGAATACGGCCTCGATGCACGCCTACGACAAGGCTCCGCCCGGCTCTTCCGGGCGGGAACTTTGGCAGTCTGGCTATGCCTGAGGGTGAAGAAGATCGCCAATTGAGGGGGCGCAGCAAGGACACCGGACTCCCGAGGAATCATTGCACCGCAGCTTCAGCCGTCCTTCGCTCCGAGACCGGGTGTTTCCGGCTCAATCCTCAGCTCAGGCCCGGGGGGAAGGCTGAGGGTCTGCATACTCTCGTGCGTAACTCGGATCTGGTCGTGATAGCTCGGCTTGGTGGGAATCCAGAAGCGATCGTGCTCGACTGCGTCGAATACCAGAGCCGCAACCTCGGCCGGCGGCACGCCTGCCCCTTCGATGGCGTCCTTCATGGCGGCCAGTACGAACGCCTCGTGGCAGAGGTCAGGCGAGGCCGGCAAGCGTTGCCGCCGGAGATGAACCCGGGTCCCGTTGCGTGCAACTACGATCCGGCGCGGTCGGAGTCGGGGTTACGTCGACGCGGTCCGGGAAGGGGCAAGCATGACTTCGCAGCAGCAATCGGGAGGCTTTCGACGGCTGTTCGAGCCTCTCGAAATCGGCGATTTCACCGTACGCAACCGCATCGTCGTGACGACGCATGGCACCGGGCTGGGTGAAGCACGCGATCTTCGCTATCTGCAGGAACGGGCTCGGGGCGGGGCCGGTCTGCTCGGCATCCACTCCAGCGGGGGAGTGTATGGGTACGCCGTTGGCCCCGGACCGCGCTCGACGGCTCCTGACTGGGATGGCAAGGGCCTCTCGCCGGTCACCGCCGAAGGCATCGCCCACTATGACGAGGTCATGCTCCCGGGTCTGCGCCGCCGAGCCGAAGTCGTTCATGCCGAGGGGGGACGCTGTTTCGCGCAGGTCTACCATTCCGGTGCAGCGCGACATGGCATCAACCCGAACGCGGTAATGGCCCCCTCGGCGGTCCAGGATCCCTACGAGGCGCTCAGTCCCCACCCGCTCACCGAGCACGAGATCGAAGAGCTGGTGGTGGCCTTTGCCCACGCCATTCGCCGGACGAAGGAGGCCGGGCTCGACGCCGCAGAGATCCACGGTGCGCACGGGTATCTGGTCAACGAGTTTCTCTCGCCCTATTTCAATCGGCGCACAGACCGCTGGGGCGCGACGCGTGCCGACCGCGTTCGCTTCGTACTGGCCGTGATCGCTGAAGCCCGAGGGATGGTGGGGCCGGATTTCCCGATAGGAATCCGCGTCGGTGTCGACGGTGATGGCGTGCATCGGGGGCTCACGGTTGCCGAGCTGACCGAGGTGTGCCGGTTGCTGGGGCCGCACGTGGCATACGTGAGTGTGAGCGGCGGGAATTACGCAGGTTTCGGTGACGGTCTGGAGACGGCCTATGTGAGCCCTTGGTATAAGGAACCGGCGTTCAACGCAGCGGCGGCCGCGGCCATCAAGAAGGTCGTAGATGTGCCGGTCATCGTGACGGGCCGTATCGCCGATGCGGCGATTGCCGAGGGGATCTTGGCCGACGGCTCGGCCGACCTGGTCGGCATGGTCCGTGCCCTTATCGCCGATCCCGATCTTCCCAACAAGGTTCGCTCCGGTCGGGCCGAGGATGTCCGGATGTGCCTGGGCCTGTCGGAGTGCCACCACATCGGGCCGCACCGCACACCGCTGACGTGTGCGGTCAATGCGGCCGCAGCCCGTGAAGACGAAATGGAGATCGTGCCCGCAGCTCGTCCCAAGACCGTGGTGGTGGTAGGGGCTGGTCCCGCCGGGCTGGAGACGGCCCGAGTAGCCGCCCTACGCGGTCACCACGTCTACCTGGCTGATCGGCGACGCCAGATCGGGGGTACCCCGGCGCTGCTGGCCGTCGACCCCAACCGGCGGAACCTGCGAGATCATGCCGCGTTTTTCGAACCGCAGTTGGCCCGGCTCGGTGTAGAGATGATGCTCGGGAACGAGGTCACTGCGGAAGAGATGATCGCGTTCGCCCCTGACGTTGTGGTGGTCGCCACCGGTGGCCGGCCGTTGATCCCTGACGTACCCGGGATCGAGGGTCCGAATGTCCGGGGAGCGCTCGATGTCCTCGCAGGGACACCAGTGGCCGGCGCAGCGCTGGTCGTGGCGGGTTTCGACAATCATCTGGCGGGGCCGACCATCGCCGAGTTTCTCGTTGATCAAGGGTGCACCGTTGAGCTCATCTCCGAGCGGTTCGACTTTGCCGGGGGAGCGGAGGACGGGACCCGGTTCGTGGTGATGCAACGGCTTCTGAGAAAGGGGGTCACCGTGTCGCTGCTGCACCGACTGGTGGCTGTCGACGCCGGGGGTGCGGTCGTCTCGGGGACCTTCAGCGGCGAGGAGCGTCGCCTGGAGGGGGTCACCCTGGTCCTCGCGTGCGGCCTTGTCCCTGATGACTCGCTGGTTTCGGCGCTGGGCGGCCGGCTCCCTGAAGTGCATGTGGTCGGGGATGCCCTCGCCCCCCGCCGGATCATGCATGCCACCCTGGAAGGAGCGCGGGCAGCACGGGCCATATGACGTCAGGCTTCTTTGCGCATGTGATGCACCTAACCGCAGGGTGTAGTCACGGAGACGAAGATGCGGATGCAGGAGGCGAAATATCCCGCCCGTCACCGGTCCAAGGATGTTGATCGGCGTGCATATGACGATCAAGGTTGTTCCGATACTGGACCCGTATGTAACGATCGGCCCATTGCCACGCCGTGTCCAGTCGTTGCCATTCGTCCTCGTAGCGACCGGCCACAATGAGTTCGAAGCTATCGCCCGGGGGTTGCTGGGCGACGGTGTAGCTGGTCACGGACTTGGCTCGACCAATCTCGAGATCGATGTCCACCAGAATGTTCGAGTAGATCTCCTTTGTCGCGCGTCCTCGGTCGCCGTATCTTACATTGGTCCGCTCGTACTGCTGGCGTATCTCCTCTCGTCCCCGAAAGGCGGCCCGACCGATAATGTCGGCTCCGAAGGTGGCATGAGCTAACAGTTCGGCCACGGCCTCGAAGTTGCCGTCTTCCAGGTAGTAGCCCATTTGATAAATCTGTCGTTCAATCTCGTGTTGGGCGATCAGCCGCTCCACACGGTCATCTCCGGCCACGTCGTTGGTATCCATCCGACCCCCAATCCGTCTCGAAAGCGATGACCGTCTTCGGCCCTGTCATCGGCCGGTTACCTCCTGCGGCGAAGCAAAGCGATTCTTCAGCTCCTGCTTGAGGACCTTGCCTGCAGGGGCACGCGGCAACTCGCTGACAAACTCCAACTGTTCCGGCCACTTTTGGCGCATCAGACCACGACCGTCCAGAAATTCTTGCACTCCGGCCATGTCGAGGCGTTTACCAGGGTCGGACGGGACGATCACCGCGCAGCAGCGTTCCCCCGACACGGGGTCCGGTAGTCCGATCACTGCCACTTCTCGGATGCCGGGATGGAGGTAGAGCTCGTCCTCAATCTCCTTGGCACTGATGTTTTCCCCCTTGCGGTTGATGACGTCCTTGAGCCGCCCGACGACGTGAACGTAGCCGTCCTCGTCGAAGAATCCGAGATCGCCGGTGCGGAAGTAGCCATCGGAATCAAACGCCTCGCCATTGAGGCCGCTATCGACGTAGCCAAGGAACATTTGCGGCGCGATCAGGCGTAGCTCACCTTCCTCGTTGGGGCCACAGAGGCTTTCATCCGGATTGACCACCTTGACCTGCGCTCCCGGGGCCGGTCGTCCCTCGGTCGTCGCCAACTTGTCGTCGGGATCGTCCATGTCGCACATGGACACGATCTGGCACTCGGTAAGGCCAAGAGCGGACACGATCCCGGCCCCACCGAGTTCGGCTTTGATTTCGTAGTGCAGGTGCGCCGGTTTCGGGGCGCCACCTCCCGGGAACGCGCGCACGCTCGGAAAAATGCGCCGGCCCGGAGTGCGCCGTTGCGCCGCCAGGTACGCCGAGTGGAAAACGGTTCCCGCTCCGGCCAGCGTCACCCCTTCGTCGGCCAGGAAGTCCACGGTTGTCAACGGATCGAACGACTCCACGCAGATGCAGCGGCAACCAACCATGAGCGCGCTCAAAAGAAGGTTGGAGCCGCCGATGTGCGCGAACGGAAAGACCATGGCAATCCGGTCGTCTCCCCTCATGTGGAGACGGTCGACGAGGATCGCGGCGACGGTCCCCAGCGTGCCGTCGCTGTGCAGCACTCCCTTGGGATCCGAGGTACTCCCCGACGTGTAGTAGATCCAGCGCACCGGGTCCTGGCCAAGCCGAGTGGACGGCAGGGCAGCGCCGGCCAGGCTGGCCGGGTCGCCCTCGGGGAGACCGTCGTCACTGATCAAGGTGGTGATGGGCCTCGTCAGTCTTTGGGCAACGCGCTGGGTCATCGCCGCGTAGTCATAGTCGCGCCACATTCCGGGCACGACGACAAAGCTCGACTTGGTCTGCTCGAGGACAAAGGACATCTCGCGATCGCGATAGAGCGGGACGAGAGGAATCTGAACGGCCTGCAGTCGAGCCAGGGCGCCGAAGAGGACCAAGGCATCCAGACAGGTCGGCAGCTGCCAGGAGACGTGGGTTTCTGCCGTCACCCCGAGCGCCTGCAATCCCGCGGCGACCTGCTCGCAGCGCTGCCGGTACTGCGCGAAGGTCAGAGATCGCCGCCGCTCGTCGATTGCCATCACGCCGTCAGGGGTGTCGGCGGCTCGCCGGGCAATCAAGTCCCATACGGTTCGCTCCGCGAATCGCACCGGGACCCGCCGTCCAGGCGGTACGTCTACATCTTCGAGCATTTGGCCAAGCTCTGCGGCAGACCCCGACGACCCGGTCCGATGGCTCCGGAGAGTGCGCCGGCCTTCTCGTTGCTCACTGTCCCCCCTGCCATCGATACACCCGCTCCTTCTTCCATCCTACGGGGCATCCGCCGCTGGAGCGCTTTCCACCCACACTGCTGCATTCAGGGTAGATACGACTCGCCCCGAGCACCGCCGGCGTGCGGTCGGTCCTGTACATTCCTTGGCGATGGACTCGGAATGGAACATGGCAGCAGTTGGCCGTCGCGGCCGACCGCCAGATCCGCGACCACGGCCGCACATCTGAAAGAAGAGGCAACCAATGGCGCTTGACCCCAAAGCCGCTGCGATCATCGTATACATGGAGTCCACCTTTCCACAGGTGGACACGACCGTCTCCGGCACGGAGATGCGGAGGCGGATCTCTGAGTCCACGGCCCAGATCGGACCGGTGATCGGTGAGCAGGTCGGGCACGTCTCGGACCACCTCGTTTCGGGACCGAACGGGACCATCCCGGTGCGGATCTACCGCCCGGAGGGCATCGGCAGCTCGGCCCCGCTGGCCATGTTCTTCCACGGCGGTGGCTGGGTGCTATGTGATCTCGACTCCCACGACGCCCTCTGCCGCGCCATCTGCAACGCCTCCCGGTGCGTTGTCGTCGCGGTCGACTACCGCCTCGCACCCGAACATCGATTTCCCATCGGCGTGGAGGACTGCTACGCCGCCACGGCCTGGATGGCGGGCCAATCATCGACCTTCGGATTCGACGGACAGCGTATGGCGGTGGTTGGGGACAGCGCCGGTGGGAACCTGGCTGCCGCCGTGGCCCAGATGGCACGTGATCGGAACGGGCCCGAGATCGCCCTCCAGGTGCTTCTCTATCCGGTCATCGACCACTCTGACCAGACCGACTCGCACCGCACCATCGGGGACGACTACTTCCTAAAGAGCCGGGAGGTCATGTACTACTGGGATCAGTACCTGAGGCGCAGCGAGGAGGGGGAGCACCCTTACGCGTCCCCTCTACGTGCCTCCAGCCACCGGCATTTGCCCCCGGCGTTGATCATCGTCCCCGAGTACGACCCGCTCCGCGACGAAGGTGAGGCCTACGGTCGTGTGCTGATCGAGGCGGGAGTGCCGACGACCATCCACCGCGTGCCGGGGATGTTCCACGGCTTCTTGAACTTCTTGACGGTGCTCGAAGCGGCAGACGAGGCGAAACGCGAGATAGGTGCCGCGCTCAGGTCGGCGCTGAACCCGCTCGTGTGAGTGCGGCGATGGATCCTTTGTCGGGCCGGGTGGCGGTGAGCACCGGCCTCGGTTAGCGGCCGAAAGCGGTGGTCATCCTCTTCCGACGAGGACCAGGGCGTTGTCGTGCAGGATCTTCTGTTGCTCCTGGGCCGAGAGATCGGCGACCAACGCCTCGAATTCACGCGGCTCGGCCATTCCTTCGCCGTGGGGGAAGTCGGAACCCATCACGATCGAATCGCAGTGGCCCAGGTCCCGCACGATCTTGACGACGTCGTCCTCAGGATACGGACAGACCCTGACGTGGCGCTGAAAAATGGCGCTCGGCCGTTCGGTCAACTTGCCGCCGATCCACGGCCCGCGTCTTCCCATGCCGCGGCTCTTGTCGAGATGGCGCACGAAATGGGGCACCCATTCGGCGCCGAACTCGGAGGCCACCACGTGGATATTGGGGAACCGGCCAAAAAGATTGTCGAGGATGAGTGCGGCCAGAGTGTCCTCAATAGGCCGCTCGCCCCAGCAGTTCTGCCACTGCCACGCGGACATCTCGAAGAACACCGGCTCGGGATCGAGCCCCCACGCCGGACTGAGGTGTTCGTTGTACCAGAACTCCCCGATGTGGTACGCCACACTTGCTCCGGCTTCGTCGATCCTGGCCCAGAAGGGGTCGAAGTACGGATCACCCGGCGAGCGCCCGTAGGCGGGCCCGGCGTTGAGCATGATGAACGTGGCCCCGAGACCGAGCACGTGGTCAAGCTCTCGAACCGCCTCGTCGAGATCCCGGAGCGAGAGGACCGCTGGAGTGTAGATGCGGCCCTCGTAATCGAATCCCCAGGTCTCGTTCAACCACCGGTTGTACGAGTGCAGGTTCGCATAGAGAGGCCTGACCCCTCGAACATAGTGCTCGGCCATGGTGCCCATGGTCGCCGGATAGAGGATGGCGCTCTCGATCCCTTGGCGGTCCATGAGGGCGAGACGCGGCTCCCGCTCGAGGTACTCAGGGCGGAGCGGCTCCAGGGCGTAACTGTCGGTGGGCTTGCCAGACTTCATCTCCCGAAGCATCGTCTTTAAGGCCCCAGGCCGGTGGGCCATGTCGATCGGGTGATCCAACCCGGTCACCAGACGGCCGCCGGCCAGCAGGCCCTCTTCCCCATTGGCCAGTGTCACCGGGGTGATGGCGCGGTTGAGGTACTCCTCGGGCAGGAACCGGGTGACCGCATCGGGGGGCTCGTAAATGTGGTTGTCGCAGTCGAACAGCGGGATGGTGCCCATGGCTACCCCTTTCTCCGACTCGACAGTAGCGCCGCCTGGTCGTGCGGGCTCTCCGGGCCTCACCAACCGAGATAGTGGACGTTGCGACGTTCCACGAAGGCAGCCAGCCCTTCCTGGGCGTCGCGGGAGTGCATGTTCATCTCCACCGCCATCGCTTCGTCCTCGAAGCAAGTGGAGCGATCGGCATCGACCGCCCGGTTGATCATCCACTTGGTAAGGGCAAGGGTGCGGGTCGGGCCCGAAGCCAGCCGCTCGGCCAGAGCGCCAACAGTTTCCTCGAGCTCGTCCTCACTCACCACGCTGTTGACGAGGCCGAGCTCGAGGGCCTGATCGGCCGAGAGCGCGTCACCGAGGAGCAGAATCTCCTTCACCTTCTGCAGGCCGACGAGCCGCGTGAGGAGATAGGCCCCGCCGGCGTCGGGTACCAAGCCCCTCGACACGAACACCTCCATGAGGCGGGCGCCCCGGGCGGCGACGACGAAGTCGCAGGCGAGCGCCACGTGGACTCCCATTCCGGCGGCCACCCCGTTGACAGCCGCGATGACCGGCTTCTCGCAATCGAGTATTGCGGCGATGAGGCTCTGGGCACTGCGCTTCTGACGCCGGACCAGATCCCCTCCGATGCGCTCGGGGGCACCGTCGGGACGGTCGGGCGGGCTCTCGTTGGAGCGGAGGTCGGCGCCGGCGCAGAAGCTGCCCCCGGATCCGGTGATCACCACGGCCCGCACGGTCGGGTCGGCGGACCAGCCGGACAAGGTAGCCACGAGTTCTATGCGCTGGCGATGACCGATGGCGTTCCGCACATCGGCTCGATCGAGAGTGATCCACCCCACCGCACCCCGCTGTTCGATCAAGAGTCCGTCGGAGGGTCCGGGCGTTGCGTCGACCACGGGCGATCTCCTTGTCGGTGTAAGCCGGATCTCTCGGTGAGTTGATCTCCGGGTGCCCCTAGGATCGGCGATTCTACAAGACAGGGGATTTGCCCGACGTGGCCGGGTGGCATCGTGTGGCCCGAAGGCCGAGGAGGACGCATGGATCTCAGCTATTCCGAAGAGGCCGAGCGCTTCCGCGCGTCGATTCGTCAGTGGCTCGGCGACGTGTTGCCCGAAGGGTGGCGCGACCGGCGACGCCCGACCGGTCCGGATTGGGATGCGTTCTGTCAGGACTGGAACGACATGTTGCATCGAACCGGTTGGAGCTGCCCGACCTGGCCGGTTGAATACGGAGGCAAGGGCCTTTCCCCGCTCGAGGCCGTCATCCTGACCGAGGAGTTGGCCGAGGCGGGTGCACCGATCCAGCCCCCGGCCGGGGGGGAGATCCTGGTCGGTCCGACCATCTTGCACTGGGGTCACGACCGTCAGAAGAAGCGGTTCCTGCCTCCGATCGTGAGCGGCACCGAAATCTGGTGCCAGGGCTTCTCCGAGCCCGATGCCGGTTCTGATCTGGCGTCCCTCCAGACCACCGCCGTGCGTGAGGGAGAGGATTGGGTCATCAACGGGACGAAGATCTGGACCAGCGAAGCTCCCGACGCCGACATGATCTTCCTTTTGGCCAGGACCGATCCTCACGCGCCCCGACATCGCGGCATCTCCTACCTCCTGGTGGAGATGCACCAACCTGGCGTCGTGGTGGAGCCCATCGCCCAGCCCGACGGCACCGCGGGGTTCGCCCGCGTTCAATTCGAGGGCGCCCGGTGTTCCATCGACAATGTCCTGGGAGGCGAAGGCAACGGGTGGATGGTGGCGAACTCTACGCTGGGGTTCGAGCGGGGCATTTCGGCGACCACCAGTTACCGTCGCTTCGAGGGGGAAGCGCTGAGCATCATCGACGTGGCCCGCCACAACGGACGGCTGGCCGATCCGATCATCAGGCAGCGACTGGCCCGGTTGTGGACGGACATCCAGATCATGCGGATCAATGGCTACAGGATGGTCACCGGTCTGGTACGTCCGGAACTGCAGGAAGGTCTCGCCGGACTTCAGTCCCTCACGAAGGTGCACTGGACCGAGCTCCATCAGCGACTCACCGAGCTCGGCATCGACGTCCTCGGGCCCAGTGGCCAGATTCTGACCGGAACCTCCGGTGCCGCACCTGTCGTCGGCGTGGGGATGGGCCACCGGGCGGCCCTGCATGAATACCCCGCCAGCCCGGCTCAGTCGACCTTCCTTTTCGCCCGTTCCGGCACCATTTTTGGGGGAACGTCGGAGATCCAGCGCAATGTCATTGCCGAACGGGTCCTCGGATTGCCCCGAGAGCCGAGGCCACCGGATGGCTGACCCCCGTCACCCTTTTACGTTCCTGCCGCCTCCGGTGGAGCTGTCCGGTTTTAGGCGACCATCCAGCTTCAATAGCCCGAGGGCGTTCTCACGCAGAAACTTTGGCCAGACGGCTTCACGGAACGGGACATCCTCCAACTCGGAGAAGCTCCGTTCGAGGGTGAGGCCGGAGGGGTAGTAGCCGGCATAGAGAACCCGGTCGGCCCCCCGGGTGTTGGCGTAGTCGATGATCGCTTTCGGGTAATAGCGCGGAGCGAACGCGCTGGTCGAGTAGTACAGATTGGGCCACTTGACCATGAGCTTCACCGCCAGTTTCTCCCATGGCTCGCATCCGTGCCGGAGTACGATCCTCAGATCGGGAAAGAACCAACAGACCTCGTCGACGCGGCCAACTTTCTGCGCGCCCATGGGCACCCGGGGGCCGGGCACGCCGGCGTTGATGAAGATGGGAATGTCCAGATCGACGCAGCAGGCATAGACCGGATAGGCCCGTTTGTCGTTGATCGGCACCTGAGGGACGCAGCCGCATGGAAAGAACGAAGCGGCGACCACCCCCAGCTCGTCGACGGCCCTGCGCAAGGAGCGAACAGCCTCCATCCCTCGATTGGGATCTACCGCGAAGCTCCCGACGAGTCGATTGCTGTGTTCGGCGATGGCTCTCCGACTGGGTTCGTCATCGAAGGTGACGGGGATCATTCCGATGTCGATGCCGAAAGCGTCCATCTGGTTCAGCAGGGTCTCGACCGGATCATCGGCGGGGTCCGAGTCGGGCAAGTCCTTGTACATGTACCCGGCTGCATGGTCGAGGTCTCGCTGACTCTCCGCATCGAGAAGGAGGGGTGCCATGGAGCGGGTCCACCAGCGGCGATCACCCCCTGGCAACCCCATCATGGTGTCGATGACCCGAATTCCAGACGGCATACCCATGCTCAATTCCTTCCCTCACGACCCGGCCAGTGTCGGTATCCTTCGCCGAACGGCATCCCTGTCCGGCACCACCGCTTTCTCTCGGAGCGTAGGGCCTGCGAAGGCAAAAGCGCAGATATGGGCCAGTCCCAGGGTCAGATGCGGTTCAGCTCGTGTGATTGGCGAGGTTGGCAGCGTGATGCCGGAAGTGGGCCCCTCCGAGGCATGATATTGCGCAGAGGATCTGGACGGATCCGTCAGAGGAGGAACCCATGAACATCGTCGTGGCTACCGATGGATCCGAGACTGCGATCGACGCGGCACGCCGGTCCCTTGATCTGCTGCGCCCCGGGGCTCACGTAGTGCTCGTCATGGTCATCCCCGCATATGAGGACCCCACGGAGGATGCCGGGGGCATAGAGGGCCCGGTCATCAGCGAGAAGCAGGCGGAGAAGGATTGGGAGAAGGAAACCGCCGCAGGGCAAGCCGCACTCGATCGCACCGCCGCGGCGCTCGGAACCGAGGCGGAGGTTCGTCTGGTTCCCGACGACGAATCGACGGGGTCAGTCATTGTCCGAGTCGCCGGCGAGACGAAAGCAGACGTGCTGGTGATCGGATCATCCAGCAAAGGTTGGTTGAGCCGACTCTTCGGTGCCTCGGTCAGCGACTACGTGGCCCACCACGCACCGTGTCCAGTCATGCTGATCCGTCACGACCACTGAGCGCATTGGACAGCGCGTTCGAGCTCGTACAAATCTCCCGCGATGTGCTCAGTCCTCCGTCCGCAGCCGAATACCCTTCAGTCCGTGCAGCGCTTGTTGAAGAAGTACGACGCCAGCGGGGCGGCGATGGCGATGATGACCACGGACCAGATCAACGACGCCTCCACCGGGTGCTGCATCGGCCACGCGTGAACCACCTGCGACGGGTTCGGGTTGTTCCACAGGTGCCGCGCCGCGGCACAGACCGCCGAGACGGGGTTCCAGTCGGCGATGGCCTGCATCCAGCCCGGCATGTGCGCCGTCGGCACCATGGCGTTGGAGACGAAGGCCAAGGGGAAGAGCACGATGAACCCGAACGAGGCTGCCGACTCCGGGCTCTTGGCGTTCAACCCCACGCACTGGGCGATCCACGTCAGCGAGTAGGCGAAGAACAGCACCAGCACGAACCCGGCCAGGATGGCCAGAATTCCGGCGCCCGACCGCCACCCGACGACCAGGCCGGTCAGCCCCACGATCAGCGCGCACAGGCACGACGTCATGAGGTCGGCCGCCGACCGGCCGATCAAAACGGCCGGCCGCCAGATGGGTAGTGCCCGGAAGCGGTCGATCATCCCCTCGTGCAGGTCGGTTGACAACCCGACCGCGGTTCCCATCACCGAGGTGACCAGGTTCAGGGCCAAAATGCCGCCCAGCAGGTAGTCCTTGTAGGAGCCACCGCCGGGAATCGGGATCGCCCCACCGAAAATGAACACGAACAGGAACGTGAAGAGCACGGGCTGGATGGTCACGTCCGAGAGCTGCATCGGCTCTCGCGAAATGTGTACCAGGTTGCGCCGGGCCATGGCCCAGACGTCAGTCACGGGGCCGAGCAAACGACCCGAGCGCTGGTTCTCCACCCGCACCGGTCGAGGCGTCAAGGTCGTCGTCGTCATCAGGCGTTCGCTCCTTCAAGTTCAGCGGCCTGGCCGCTGCCGTCCAGGGACGGGTCCACACCGGTGGGCCCACGGCCGCCACCTCCTCCACCTCCGTCACCATCCATACCGTCGTCACCGGCCACGTCCTCTTCGATGTGGTCACCCGTCAACGTGAAGAACACGTCGTCCAATGACGGCTGCCGCACCTCGATGTTGTCCACCAGCACTCCCGCGGCATCCAAAGCCCGCACCAGGGTGGTCGCCAACCCGGGTGACGAGTCGACGCCGGCCGACAGCTGGCGCCCGTCCTCGCTCACGTGGACCTGCCCGGCTACCAACCCGGCGAGGGCCGGTACGGCCGCCGGCGAAGGCGTGGCCAAGGTCACCTCCACCCGGGCGCTCCTGGAGGCCTCCTTGAGCTCCAGCGGCGTCCCATCAGCAACCACGAGCCCGTGGTTCACCACCACGATGCGGTTGGCCAGCTCGTCCGCCTCCTCCAGGTACTGCGTCGTGAGCAGCACGGTCACGCCCTCGTCCCGCAGGGTGCGGATGGCGTCCCACACCCGCTGGCGTGATGTCGGGTCCAGCCCCGTCGTCGGCTCGTCGAGGAACAGCACCGGCGGCCGGGTCATGAGCGACGCCGCCAGGTCCAGCCGGCGCCGCATGCCGCCCGAGTAGCCCTTCAGCACCCGGTCGGCTGCATGGGTGAGCTCGAACTGCTCGAGCAGTTCGGTCGCCCGGGCCTTCGACCCCCCGCGCCCCATGTCAGACAACTCCCCGACCAGGGTGAGGTTCTGGCGGCCGGTCAGCAGCCCGTCCAACGTCGCGTCTTGGGCGGCCACGCCGATGTGGTGCCGCACTTCGTTCGGGTGCTTCACCACGTCGATCCCGGCCACCGTGGCCGACCCGGCGTCGGGTACGGCCAGCGTGGTCAGGATCCGGACCGCCGTGGTCTTGCCGGCGCCATTGGGCCCGAGCAGGCCGAGGATGGTCCCCGCCGCCACGTCGAAGGACACGCCGGCCAGGGCCTGGGTGTCGCCGTAGCGCTTCTGCAATCCTTCGGCTTGAATCATGAGATCAACCATGAACGCCCTTACCTGTCGTTAAGTAAACTCCTAACCAACCGCATGGTAAGGATGAACTTACCTTTCGTCAAGTAGGCTGAATCAAAATATGACCCAGACCGCACAACCAGGCACGAACGACCAGGAGCCGGGCACGCAAACCGACCTCGCCACAGACGACGCCCTCCCGCATAAGTTCGCCCAGGCCGCCAAGGCCAAGCGCCGGGCCCTCGCACACGACGCCAACTCCACCCGCGAGCGCATTCTCGATGTGGCCCTCGACCTCTTCGTGGCTCAGGGCTACGACGGCACCAGCCTGCGGCAGATCGCCGAGCAGCTGGGCGTCACCAAGGCGGCCCTCTACTACCACTTCGAGAGCAAGGAGGACATCCTCCGGGCCCTCCACATGCGCCTGCACGAGTTCGGCAAGGACGCCCTCAACAGCGCCGGCGACGAACCGATGACCCTCGAGCTCTGGGGCCAGTTGCTCGACCAGGTGGTAGACCAGATGCTGGTCCAGCGCAAGCTCTTCCTCATGCACCAGCGGAACCAGGCCACACTCGAGAAGCTGCACAGCGTGGAGCACGACGCCGAGCACGACGACATCCAGAACCAGTTCCGCAAGATCCTCCTCGACACCCGGGTGGCCGCGCGGGACCGGGTACGCATGGCGGCCGCCTTTGGAGCTGCCTTCGCGGGACTGTTCCTCGCCGGCGAGAGCTTTCCCGACTCCGGCACCGCCAAGTTGGGTGACATGCTCCGCGAGTGCATCAGGGACGTCATCTCGGGATGACGGAATCGGTGATCCGGGCCGACCATCGCATCGGTCAACGGATTCGCCGTGAACGGCGGGACGGAGATCGTGAATCGCTCCGCCTGCCCCGCCATGATTCCCGTGTGACTTCGGCTGCGCGCCAGCTCGCCCGACGACGCGCACGCTGTCGTTGGCAGTCCTCGACTCGTTCACGACGTCGGAGCGGAACATGATGGTGCTCATCGGGGTCTTGATGGCGGTCACGGCGATGACCGGCGCCGGGCTGCTCGGGGGAAGTCGCGCGTGACCGCCGCACTCGAAGTCGCAGTCGTTCGGCAGATCGGCGAGTTCGAGCTGGACGTCGCCTTCACCGCCGAGTCAGGCATATTGGTGCTATTCGGCCCATCGGGGGCAGGGAAGTCGTTGACGTTGGCGCTCATCGCGGGTCTTATCCGTCCCGACACCGGCACCATCACAATCAACGGCCACATCGTCACCGACTGTTCCGAGCGCATCCACGTCTCCACCCAGGATCGCCGCATCGGAATGGTCTTTCAGGATGGCTTGCTGCTGCCGCACCGCTCCGTTCTCGACAACGTCGCCCTCGCCGTCCGTCAGTCCAGCGGCCGCCGGGCACGACGAGAGGTCGCCCGCTCATGGCTCGAACAGGTTGGAGCGGACGAGCTCGCCGACCGGCGACCAAGCTCGCTTTCGGGCGGTCAGCGCCAGCGAGTGGCACTGGCGCGCGGCCTCGCCGGCGACCCAGCGCTCGTACTGCTCGACGAGCCGCTCTCCGCGCTCGACTTGACGGTGCGCCGTGAGCTGAGAGAGCTGATCCGGCGCGTCATCGTGTCGTCTGGTGTTCCGGCTGTGCTCGTGACACACGATGCCGAGGAAGCAGAGGGTCTCGGTGACGTTGTTGTTTCCTACGACAACGGACGGGTGACCGGGAGAAGCAACGTCAAGCGACCTGCCTGCCCCGATCCTCAGCGGCGCGCGCCGGAGAGCACCGAGTCAGCGTGACCGCACTGGTCGGTACCTCCTCGCAAGTTCTAGGTCTCGGACACTGCCCCTGAGCTCACGTGATCACCAAAGATGACCTCGGCACTCACCGGCCTGGCGAGATCTGCCAGATCGGCGGCAAGGTCTATCAGAAGGTCGTCAATGGTAATCATCCCTGCGAACTGTCCGTCTTGCACTACCG
>JBEKWB010000055.1:0-27806 GCA_049513455.1 Acidimicrobiales bacterium | reverse complement strand
CATTAAGTGGCTGGATGACGAGTGGCAGGTCAGCATATGGGCAGCCGAGTTCGTCCGGGAAGAGCCTCTCAAGTCACAAATGGGTCTGATGCTCACCGAAGCCCTTCAAGCCGTGCCAGGAGTGACGAGTGTCTGGCAGGAAGATCGTGAGGTGTGGCATGTCGGCGGCACGCCGACCGGTTCGGAGCTGACTCGTGCCGCTGCAGCGGTAATCGACTCTCTGGCCGAAGACATCCGACCTCAAGTCAACGGCTGAATCCCGCTCACGAGACCGGCGTTCTGGGCGACCCTGGGATACCGCGGTAGTTGGATTGATGGGGCAGTCCGGCGACCCCATCTGTGGTGGACGATTCGGCTTGCTCTCCAGGCTCTCCAGGCTCTCCAGGGGACCTGATCCTTTATCCCCGCGATGCCCCGCGATGCTCGGCCCCTTTGAAAAAGAGGGCTTAAACTCGAGCACCGTGCCAGCGGACGACGATACAAGGACGGGGACACTAGTGAAACGCTTTCGCTCCCATGCCATCATCTTCGGCGTCATCGCTGTCGCCGTAATCGTCATGGTGCTCAGCCACTCCGTCAGGGTTCGGCTGGAGTGGGGCACCGGAGGTTTCGTGGTGGGCGTTATCTCTGGCGTACTTCTGGCTGTTGATGTCCGTCACCATCGCAAGCGGTAAGCGGAGGGCGGTGAGTCGGAGTGGCGGCCATCCTTCATTGTCCCTTGGTGTGGGTGGCTCACCCCCAACCTTCCTCCGATGTGCCGATGTGTCCCACCCACTCCCGGCGGTCGGGGGCAGGGGCGGCGTCCCGGCCCTTGGTGTATACGTTGAGCGTGAGTGGTTGATGACTCGATTACACAGGAGGCGCTCTGGATATGCCGAACGACAACGCAGTTGATCGCAACCTTCAAGGCGTGGACACTATCTCCGGACTATTGGGATTTGCCTCGAGCCACCACGTACAGAGGAAAAGCCAAGATCCACAGCACCAGGCAAACGACAAACCACATTGCCGGGCTCTCAAGGCTGAATGATCCAATCGTGACAACAACTGGCTCACCTCGTGCAAGGTGGGCGTGTGCATCCAGGTAGACCCAGACATCCGTTAGTAGGACGATGAGCAGCACAACGACGGGTGTGAGGGCACTCAGAGACACGGTTGAGATCATGACGGGGCTCCTTCGGGACCACGGACCGGTTGTCTGTTGCTTCCAGACCGTAGATGACCCGGTCGCCCATGGATCGATGTCCCCTGCCCACAAAGTGCCGTTTGTGGGCAGGGTCGGCCCAGGATCGCAAGTCAATAACGGCCGGTTTTGACACGAGAGTCAGCTCGGCCTCGTGAAGGCGGGCGAAGCGGGTCAGAAACCTTGTGCACAATCAAAGTGTCGCCCAGGGGAATTTCTGGGTTTCTGACACGGTTGAACTGACCATGGGAGATCTATTGGGATACGCAAGGGTGTCAACCGCTGATCAGGATGCCTCTTTGCAACTTGATGCCCTCAAGGCCGCTGGTTGCATCAAGCTCTTCACAGACAAGGCATCTGGGTCACTTGACCGGCGACCACAGCTCGACCGGCTCTTGGACCAGCTTCGACCCGGAGACACGGTTGTCGTATGGCGGCTGGACCGGCTGGGCCGATCACTGAAGCACTTGATCCAACTCATCGAGGATCTCGCCGAGAAAGGCGTCGGCTTTCCTGCCGACGCCCGCTCATCGAGTACGCGTACGCATCGGCCGCCAGGAAGACACCGGGGGTGGAGGTTCGCTCCGGCTGCCCGGCCGCCGGACTGGTCATCGGGAGTGAGGCCATCCCGGGCGTGCCGCACGTCACCGGCGTGCGCACCGCGTCGGGCGAGACCATTGACGCCAGGGTCGTCGTGGACGCAGCCGGCCGCCGCTCGCCTTTGTCCGGCATGATCGAGGCCGCCGGTGGCCACCAGTCGCCGGAGCACGCCTTCGAGGCGGGATTCGTCTACAACACGCAGTACTACCGGGGGGCATCTCTCCCGGAGCAGCGGGACGACGTGCTGTCCGCCATCGGATCCATCTCCGTCCTGACCATTCCGGGCGACAACGGCTGGTGGTCAGTGACGCTTTACCACTCCCCCAAAGACAAGCTGATGAGGAATGTGCGCGACCCGAAGGTCTTCGAGCGGGTCGTTCGGGCGTTGCCCAACCATGCGCATTGGGCCGACGGCGCGCCGCAGGGCGACAGCTTCTCCATGGCCAGCACGGCCAACACGACGCGCGAGTTCGTCGTGGACGGCGTCCCGTGCGCCACGGGGGTGGTACCCGTCGGCGATGCATGGGGTTTCACCAATCCTTCGATCGGCCGGGGCATCACTCTCGGCTTGATGCATGCGGTGGACATCGCCCCGGCAATCGCCGCGCACGTGGAGGACCCGCGCCGGCTCGCCGCCGAGTGGGAGCGCCGGACAGACGAGCGGGCCGCCAAGTGGCACGCCTCGACGGTGGGCTTCGACCGGATCCGCGCTCCCGAGGTCGAGGCCCATCTACACGGTCTCCCCGATCCGTTCGATGCCTCGGACCCGTCGGTCGCCGGGCCTCGGGCGTTCGCCTCAGCCTCGCACTACGACCCGCAGGTATTGCAATGGTTCTTCGAGGTGGTCGGCTGTTTGACTCTGCCCGACGAAGTGATGGCCCGCGACGGGGTATTCGAGCGGGTGCTCGACGTGGCTCTTTCGACGCCCCCCTACTCCTCACCCGGGCCGACCCGGGCCGAACTCGAGGAACTCCTTGTCTGACCGGTCGCAGACTCGTGCCGTGTTCGTACACGGCAACCCCGAGACGTCCGCGATCTGGGGCCCACTCCTCGCCGCGCTGCAGATCCCCGAGGCGGTGACCCTCTCTCCCCCCGGCTTCGGCACCCCGGTGGCGGACGGCTTCGGAGCCACGGCGGACGAGTACGTCGCGTGGCTCGCGTCCGAGCTCGAGAGAGAGGGCGGTCCGGTCGACCTGGTCGGCCACGACTGGGGCGGCGGGCATGTCATGCGCATAGCGATCGAACGTCCGGACCTCATCCGGTCGTGGGTGATGGACATCGCCGGCTGCTTCGCTCCCGACTACGTGTGGCACAACCTGGCCCAGGTGTGGCAGACACCGGGGGCGGGCGAGGACGCGGTCGCCGGCATCGCATCGCTTCCGGTCGCGGACCGGGCCTCGGTGTTCGAGTCGCTCGGGATGACGCCCGAAATCGCCGCGGCCGTTGCGTCGGCCTCTGACGAAACCATGGGCCGCTGCATCCTCTCGCTCTACCGGTCCGCGGCCCAACCGGCGATGGCTCGCCTCGGCGACGGACTCGGCGCTGCGGCGGCCCGGCCCGGCCTCGTGATCATCCCCACCGAGGACGAGTACACGGGCGGCGAGGCACGGGCCCGCTGGTCCGCCCAACGAGCCAAGGCGGAGGTGGCCGTGCTGCCGGGGCTCGGTCACTGGTGGATGATCCAGGACCCGGCTGCCGGCGCGGCCGCATTGAGGAGATTCTGGGGCTCACTGCCAGCTCCTGATTGACGGCGCCCTCTGGCCCGTAGCGCCGGGGACCCCCGGAGCGTCTCTTCAGCGCCTTGCGCTGCCGACCTTTCCAGCCTTCTTCAGGTCGAGGCTCGCAATGAGTTTCTTCGACGCGACGCTGCGGTACGCCTCTTCACACACAACCTCGATCTCTCTCCAGTCGATCCTGCCGTCGAGACGAACTCCGAGCCACCCTCGTCCCCCGACGTACGGTGGCCGGAAAAACCGGTCGGGCTCGGTCGTGACGAGCTCACTCTGGGCGCCCGGCGGAGCCGCACACCACAAGTGAGGGAACACGAGCTCGTGATGGCCGTCGGTCCACAGCATCAGGAACTGGCGCCCAACGAAAAAAGCGGGCGCACCGTGGCTCAGCTTCTCCGTCACGCCGGGCAGATCCAGGCAGATCGACCGGATGCGTCCTTCCAGGCCGGGCCGGGACATCACATCGACGTTACGTGAAAACTTCGGCGCCATCGGAACCCGTGCGGTGCACCGGGGGGATGACTTTTGCCAGGGGGCGTTGGCTACTGTGAGCAAAGATGCTCAACCGGCGCTCGTCCCCGACCCGCCGGGACCCCTCCCATGTGCGCCACCGGCACTCGGGTGCCCCTGCCCGGTCAGTTGGCCGCGCCCGGCGCTGGCTCATCCCGGTGTGTCTCGCCCTCCTGGTCGCTCTCCTCGCGGTGGTCGCAGGACTCCAGTGGACCCGACCCATCCCCCTACCAATCTTCCGCCCGGCGGTGACGACATCGGTGCACCTTCCCGGGAAGTCCCCGTCCCTCCCCTGGCCGACGACCGGTTCCGCCGCGCTCACCATGGAGGGCGTAGGGAGCCTGGGCCAGGTGGGGAGCACCCGGCCCGTTCCCATCGCGAGCATCACCAAGGTGATGACCGCCTATGTGGTTCTGCAGGACCACCCGTTGGGACCGGGGGCGGCCGGACCCGCCATCCCGGTGACGGCAGACACCATCGCGGCCTACCAGACCGGACTCGCCTCCCAGCAATCCGTGGTCAAGGTGGCCGCGGGCGAAAGCCTGACCGAGATCGAGGCCTTGGAGGGCCTCCTCATTCCGTCGGGCAACGACATTGCCACCCTCCTGGCCGAGTGGGATGCCGGCAGCACGACTGCATTCGTCGCCAAAATGAACAGCACCGCAGAGAGCCTCGGCCTCACCTCGACTCACTTCGCCGACGTCAGCGGGCTGGACCCCGGGTCGACGAGCACCGCAGCCGACCTCGTTCGACTGGGCCAGGCGGCCATGGGCGAGCCGGCGTTCTTGCAGATCGCCTCCATGGGCGAAGTCACCCTCCCGGTGGCCGGGCTGCTCTACAACTTCGACTACGACCTCGGTCATGACGGGATCGTCGGCATCAAGACAGGCACCGATGCGGCGGCGGGCGGGTGCTTCCTGTTCGAGGCCCAGCAGATGGTCGATTCCAAAAAGGTGACCATCGTCGGCGCGGTACTCGGACAGCGGACGTCCAGCCCGATCACCGCCGTGTTGCACGTAGCCGAAGCCCTGGCAACGGCCGCGTTCGCCGCCATGACCACGGTTCCCGTGGTGGCGGCGGACCAACTCGTCGGCCGGATCGTCACGCCCTGGGGCGCCACCGTGGCGGTCAAGGCCCCGCGGTCACCGAGCGTCGTGGGCTGGCCCGGCTTCTCCATGCCGGCGCGGCTTTCGGTGGGACGGTTGCCGTCGGTGGTGACGCGGGGCACCCGCATCGGCGTCCTGGACGTCGATCTGGGCGGTCGGAACATCGACGTCGTCCTCCGGGCATCGGGTCCGCTCTCTGGTCCTTCGGTAATCTGGCGCTTGACGCGTGCATAAGCGGGCGATCGCGCGAACGATCTCCCTGCCACTCGTGCTGTTGGCCTCCGCGGACATCGCCGGGGGGGTGCCTGCAGCCGCAGCCGTCCCCCATGACAGGCCGGCCGGAGCCGAGTGCGCCCCGAAGACCCCACCGATCGTGACGGTGGACCGCTCGCTCCATCAGGTGTTCTCACATCAGTTCGGTCCGGGCTGGGTGGGCGGAGATGCCGCGTACTCGACGGCCTTGCCGGATGGTCGGGAGGCATTCGTGTTCTCGGACACGGTGATAGGGCGCGCCAAGCCGAACGGATCGGCCAACATTGCGGGCTTGGCGCACAACAGCGAGCTCGTCGGTCCACTGGCCCACCTCACGAGCTACTACGGAGGGTCCTTTCGCTCGCCCCGGCCCTTGATCCCGGACCTTCGGGGCCACGGAGATCAGTGGCAGGTGGCGTCCACCTACGTCGAGCACGGCGAGCAGTTGGTTTTCGTGAACGAATTCGTGCCCCGAGTCGGGCCGTTCGAGCGATTCACCGGTCGTTCCGCCATCGCCGCACTCTCGCTGTCGGCCGACGGCACGCCGACGTTCCAATCCATCACTCGACTTGCGGGCGGTCCGCTCGACCAATGGGGGAATGCGGTCCTACGCGGCACCTCGTTCACCTACGTCTACGGGTCGGTCAGTGACACGACAACCGGCACGATCTATGGAATGAAAGTGGCCCGCGTCCCTCGCGGGCGTTCGTTACAGCTACGCGCCTGGCGGTACTGGAACGGTTCGAGATGGGTAGCCGGAGAGGCGCACGCGTTCACGATCCACACCGGCAACGAGCTGACCGGCGTCATGACCCAGGAAGGCCATGACGGCTATGAGGCCGTATCGATTCCGGGGAGTGTCCGTACCGACCGGACTGTTGACCTCTCGTACTCTTGCTCCCCCCAGGGTCCGTGGAGCAGACCCACCGCCGTCTACTCCATCCCACAGGTCAGCCACCTTCACCGCGAGCTTGCCTACATTCCTACCTTTCACCCCGAATTGTCCGGGAGTTCGGGCATCGTCGTCTCCTTCAACCTAAATACTCTCGACGGACTGACCCCGTTGAAGAAGGACATTCACGAGTATCAACCGCAGTTCCTACGCCTCGGGAACGGTCCCTCGCCGCGGACTCCCCCGACCGTCGTTGTCGCAGAAAATCGATCACTGCCAATGGCGACGGAAGTCCCCGGGGCTGCGTTACCGCCGATCCCACATCGCAGCGGTGTGGTGGCGCATATCCTCCGCCAGCCGGCCGAGCTGGCGGGTCATCTCCTCGGTGTCAGCGTGGCCCCACTTCCCATGACCGGGAAGGACCCAGGAGAACCGCGCCAAACCGGCCAGCCGGGCCATTGACTCGGTAAGCGCCTGCCACGAGTACCAGGTGGCGGAGCCGAACACGTCGAGTCCCCTTCTCCGTTCATTCCAGGCCAGCGTGTCCCCGGTGAAGAGGTGGCCCCGGTCGTCTTCGAAGACCACGCTGCCCCGGGTGTGACCAGGCACCGGAATGGCCCGCACGCCCGGGGCCACGGCCACGATTCCGTCGCCACGCACGACGTCGGTGGCGTAGGGAGCGGCATCGGCGTCGGCCTCATGGATCCACACCCGGGCGCCGAAACGGGCGGCGTAGCGGTCAGCGTCGGCCACGTCATCTCGATGGCTGAGCAAGACGTGGGCCACTCCGCCCAGTTCGACAATGCGGTCGACCAGCCTGCCGGTGTAGCGCGGCGAATCGACCAGGAGATTCCCCCCCTCCCGAACGACCAGATAGCTGTGGGCGCCGAAGGAGGATGCGTCGTTGTAGCCGCACAGGTACACGTCATCGGTGAGCTGCCAGGGGAACACCCCCGGCGGCGGGCGGCGGCGGCTCCGGGTGCCGATCGACTGGGTCGGACACGCCAAGGTGGCCCGCCACATGGCGGCGTCGTCGTCGGCGCTCTGCGGTTGACGAATGACCACCGACAGCCCGCGCTCGTCGGCCGCGATCAGCCCAGGGGCGTAATGGCGTGCGACATCGCAGGCGATGCAGCGGGTGTCGGCATACCAGTCCCCGGCAACGCCGTCAGGGTGCCGCTCCTCGAGACGGGCCACGAGCCGAATATATCCAGCGATCGAGCCCCGAACTCGACCTGCGGCTCAGGGTCCGTCCATCAGCTCATGGGCGAGCTCCGTCCCGGAGAGAACGGGGTACCCGCCGGGCTGCTCTGGCGACCACGCCGTCGATAACAACGTCGATGGCGAAGCGAAACCGCTCGTCGCCATCGCCGGCGACCATCTGTGCCGCGTGTGAGGCGACAAGAGGGAACCGGCCGGGTGGTAATCCGGCGAAGGTTTTGTAGAGCTCGTCGGCCTGCTCACGGCGATCGTCGTCATCGTTGCGGCCGAGAGGGCGCCGCACGTCGTCCTCCCGGGCGGCGGCGGTCGCCAACGACACGAAGATGTCGCAAGACCAGGCGGCGTCTTGGGGGTCGAGAACATTGTTCGTTACCTTCCTGCCCTCTCGTCTGGATCGGCTCGATCTCCGTTCAGGAGGACCCCATGCACACCGCCGCCAACCCTAAAGTCCTCTTCGGCCTCGGGCTGGAGACCGGCGTCCACCAAGTGAGCGAGATGCTCGGGCACGCCCGACTGGCTGACGACGCGGGTCTCGATATCGTCAGCGTCAGCGTCAGCGTCAGCGTCAGCGTCAGCGTCAGCGTCAGCGTCAGCGTCAGCGACCATCCTTACTTCGCCGAGCGCGTCGACGCCTACGCCGTACTGGGGTTCGTTCTGGGCGCAACCAGCAACATCACCGGGGCGGTGATCATGACAAACCTGTTGAGCCGTCCCGCTCCCATCCTCGCCCGGACCATCACGGGGCTCTCTACGCTCTCCGGCGGTCGTGTCGTTCTCGGACTGGGGGCGGGCGGGATGTGGGAGGAGATCATCGCCCTCGGCGTCCCCCGCCTGTCACCCGCAGCCCGCATACGAGCGCTGGAAGAGGCGATCAAGGTCGTGAGAGCGCTCTCCGGCGGCGGCGATCCGGTCACGTTCGACGGCGAGTTTTACCACGTCACCGGGCTGACGCCCGCGGCCGCACCAACGCCACCGATCTGGACCGGATCGCTCGGCCCAAAGGCGCTGGCGACAACCGGCCGAAACGCGGACGGATGGATACCAGGGCACCTCGCTGACTGGCGCAGCACGCTGGTGGCCGAGTCACGGCCCCTCGTCGACGAAGCGGCTGCTTCGGCCGGGAGAGACCCTAGTGATGTCGACACCATCTACAACGTGTCAGGGCGCCTTACCCGGGTCCCGCTACCAGAGACCCGCGACGACGAGGGACGCTGGATCGGGGGCGGCGTGACGCAGTGGGTAGAGGAGCTGACGTTCGCCGTGCTCGAACACGGCGCCGCCGCTTTCATCTACTTGCTCCCTCCCGGCGACAGCATCAGCGACACGACACTGAACCTCTGGGCGAACGAAGTGGTGCCCGCCGTCCGCGAAGCAATCGCCGAGCGCTGACCTCCGGCGACCGCAGTGAGTGGAGGTTATGCGACTATGTTCGAACCCCTCCTGGGCCGTTGACCTGGGGTAATGCGGCCCGAAACCCCCGGTTGGGGCGAATTCGGAGCGCCGAGAGGTTCGGCCCAAGTCCGGCGTCGGAAGTGATGGGACTATGTTCGAACCCGCATGTGTATCTGATTCTTGACTGAGTCCAGAAATAGACTTACGATGCACTCGTGCCCGAGGCGATACTGACCAACCCAGCGGACCTACTCCGTCAGCACCAGGTGCAGCTGACCGCTCAACGCCTGGCAGTCCTAAAGGCCGTCTCCAACAGGCCACACGGCACGGCGGACGAGATCGAGAGCATCGTCCGGGGGGAGATCGGCGCCGTCTCACGGCAGGCGATCTATGACGCGCTGGGCGTCTTGACCGACAAGGGCATCATCCGGCGCATCCAGCCGGCTCGCTCGCCGGCTCGCTACGAGGACCGGGTCGACGACAACCACCACCATCTCGTATGCCGGAAGTGCGGCATCACCGTCGACGTCCCCTGTGCTGTGGGGTACAGGCCATGCCTCGAAGCGTCGGACGACCAGGGCTTCGAAATCGACGAGGCCGAGGTCATCTACTGGGGCACCTGCCCCGACTGTCGCCAGGCTGCCGGCCGCCCGGTTAGTAAATGACGGGGAACTTCGCTCAGCCAGACCGCATCCAGCACTCAGACCACCACCAGCACGAGGAGAGGTAAGCGCTATGGACAACGACGACACGGGAGCAGTCGCCACAACGTCCGAGGAGGCGGCACCGGCGGCGAAGTGCCCGGTTATGAACCACACCCACTCGGCCGTCGCTTCTTTGGCGAACGAGCACTGGTGGCCGGAGCAGGTCACCCTGCGGCCGCTCGCCAAGAACTCGCCGCTGATCGATCCGATGGATGAGGGATTCGACTATGCCGCCGAGTTCGCCACCTTGGACCTTGCCGCCGTGAAGGCGGACATCGCCGAGGTGATGACGACGTCGCAGGAGTGGTGGCCGGCCGACTACGGGCACTATGGGCCGTTCTTCATCCGGATGGCGTGGCACAGTGCCGGCACCTATCGGATCCATGACGGGCGGGGCGGCGCGGGATCCGGGACGCAGCGCTTCGCGCCCCTCAACAGCTGGCCCGACAACGCGAACCTCGACAAGGCCCGCCGCCTGCTGTGGCCCGTGAAGCAGAAGTACGGCCGGAAGCTTTCGTGGGCCGATTTGATGATCTTGACGGGGAATTGTGCCCTTGAGTCGATGGGCCTCAAGACCTTCGGTTTCGGTGGTGGGCGTGTCGACGTGTGGGAGCCGGAAGAGGACATCTACTGGGGCCCGGAGGACACCTGGCTCGGCGACGAGCGCTACCACGGCGATCGGGAGCTCGCAGACCCGCTCGGAGCGGTGCAGATGGGCTTGATCTACGTGAATCCGGAAGGTCCGAACGGCAACCCCGATCCGATTGCCGCCGCACGGGACATCCGAGAGACGTTCGCCCGCATGGCCATGAACGATGAGGAGACAGTCGCGCTGATCGCCGGTGGGCACACCTTCGGCAAGACCCATGGTGCTGCCGATGCCGACAAGTACGTCGGGCGCGAGCCCGAAGGCGCTCCCATCGAAGAGCAGGGCCTGGGATGGAAGAACGCGTTCGGCACCGGCATAGGTGACGATGCCATCACGAGCGGCCTGGAGGTGATCTGGACCTCGCATCCGACGCAGTGGGACAACGGGTTCTTCGAGAACCTCTTCGGCTACGAGTGGGAGCTGACGACGAGCCCGGCCGGGGCGCACCAGTGGCGACCCACCGACCGGGCGGCCGACGACACCGTCCCCGACGCGCACGACCCCTCGAAGCGGCACGCACCGATGATGCTGACGACCGACCTCTCGCTGCGCTTCGACCCGGCCTACGAGGTGATCTCCCGGCGCTTCCACGAGCACCCGGACGAGTTCGCCGAGGCCTTCTCCCGGGCTTGGTTCAAGCTGACCCACCGCGACATGGGGCCCGTCAGCCGCTACCTCGGCCCCGAGGTTCCGGCCGAGGAGCTCATCTGGCAGGACCCGGTGCCCGCCGTCGACCACCCGCTTGTCGACGAGGGCGACATCGCCACGCTCAAGCGGACGATCCTCGAGTCCGGTCTGTCCGTTGCGCAACTCGTGTCCACGGCATGGGCGTCGGCGTCGACCTTCCGCGACAGCGACAAGCGGGGTGGTGCCAACGGAGCTCGGATCCGCCTCGCACCGCAGAAGGACTGGGAGGTCAACGACCCCGCCGAGCTGGCCACGGTGCTGGACGCACTGGAAGTCATCCGGTCCGATTTCAACAGCTCGCAGTCCGGTGGGAAGCAGGTCTCACTGGCCGATCTGATCGTTCTCGGAGGGTGTGCCGCCATTGAAGAGGCCGCCCAACGAACCGGGCACGCAGTGTCGGTCCCGTTCTCGCCTGGGCGCACGGTCGCTTCTCAGGAGCAGACCGACGTCGACACGTTTGCCGTGCTCGAGCCGACCGCTGACGGGTTCCGCAACTACATCCGCCCCGGTGACAAGCGCCGCCCGGAGGAGCTGCTGATCGACCGAGCCAGCCTGCTGGATTTGACCGCCCCGGAGATGACGACGCTCGTCGGTGGCCTCCGGGTACTGGGTGCGAACACCGGGCAGGCTGACCATGGGGTCTTCACGATGCGCCCCGGTTCGCTCAGCAACGACTTCTTCGTCAACCTGCTCGACATGAGCACCGTGTGGAGCGTCTCGTCCACTGAGCACCTCTACGAGGGTCGTGACCGGGACTCTGGGCAGATCAAGTGGACGGGAACTGCCGTCGACCTGCTCTTCGGATCGCACTCGCAGCTCAGAGCCTTCGCAGAGGTCTACGCCGCCGACGACGGAGAAGAGAAGTTCGTGCAGGGCTTCGTGGCGGCCTGGCACAAGGTGATGGACCTCGACCGCTTCGACCTCCCCTGAACTCTGCGCACCGGCCGTCTGCACGGAGGAACGGCCATTCCAGGGGGTTCGAACTTCGTCGTTTGCCTCGGTTGGCGAATTGGGGACCAAAAACCACCATCCACAAGGGAAACGTTGTAGTTCTCACAACATCAGTGGAGGTGAAGGGACTCGAACCCTCGGCCTACGGCTTGCAAAGCCGCCGCTCTTCCAGCTGAGCTACACCCCCGAACCCCGCACAGCACTAGGAATCGGAAACCGTGGGCAAAGGGCCGAACGGCGAATTCCCATGTTAGGGCGTCGGAGCGACGACCCTTGACCTATCTCACCACGGCGCCGTGCGAACGCGGCCACAATGACCCCGTGACACGCACTCCGGGGCGAAGGGGCCGTCCCCGGGCACTGCTCGTGGCCGGGGTGGTCGGGATCATCACCGCTGGCTGTGCGGCGGCACCTGGTCGGCGCGCCGGAGCCCACAACCCACCTCCGCTGCACTCGACGAGCCGGACCACCGTTGCCAACCACACCACCACGACGGCCATCGCGGCACCGACCACCACGGCGACCATCCCCAGGGAGACCACCGCCAAGCCGACCACCACCTCCCCTCCGGAGACCACCGCCACGGCGACCACCCCCAAGCCGACCACCACCACGACGACCCCCAGGATCACGACCCTGCCCGCTCCTGCGGCGGGATTCGTGGCTGGGCACGTCACCGCGGTCGGCGACTCCGTGATGCTCGACTACCAGACCCCCCTGGAAGCGGACATCCCCGGGGTCGACGTGGAGGCAGCGGTGAGCGAGCAGTGGGGGGCCGGGGAAGAGGAGCTCGCCCAACTCAAGGCCGAGGGCCGTCTCGGGGCCGAAGTGATAGTCGCTCTCGGCACGAACGGACCCATCACGGCGACCGACTTCTCCGACATGATGACCGTGCTGCAGGGCGCCTCACGCATCGTGTTCGTCAACATCCATGTGGACCGTCCGTGGCAAGACCCCAACAATGCCGTCCTGGCCCAGGGTGCAGCCAGCTACCCAGGGGTGCTGATCGCCGACTGGGCCACCCTGGCCGCCGCCAATCCCCAGTGGTTCGGTCCCGATGGGACGCACCTGGCCATCGACGGTCCCGGGGCCCAAGAGCTGGCATCCCTCATCGCCACCACGTTGTCGAGCGGCTGAACCACCCCGCTATGGTGCGGCCCGATGGATGCCCGCACCTTTCTCGGCATGGAACCCGTCGGCGACAACCTGCATTGGAAGATGCAGGTTGAGCCACAACTGACCACACCGGGGAACTTCCTCTTCGGCGGCTGCGCCCTGGGCGGTGCCCTCGTCGCCCTCGAAGAGGCGTCCGGCCGCCCCACAGTCTGGGCGACCGGCCAGTACCTCTCCTATGCGCCCACCCACTCGCTGGTGGAGTGGGAGGTCACGCTGGCCGTCGTCGGTGGCCGGGTGACCCAGGGCAGGGCCGTCGGCAGCGTCGGGAATCGGGAGATCCTCACCGTCAACGCGGCACTCGGCCAGGATCAGCGCGCCCTGAACGGGATCTGGGTGGAACCCCCCGTCGTGCCACCCCCCGAGGAGTGCCCGAGCCGCTTCTTGCCGCCGATGTTTCGCAACACGATCATGGACAAGGTCGAGGTCCGCGTGGCCAAGGGCCTCACCTTCGACGAAATGAACGGGGAACCCGGAGATCCGGACTCCGCTCTGTGGGCGCGGGTCCCGGGCCATCTCACCCCGTCTGCGGCGACCTTGGCCATTTTCGGGGACTACGTCTCGGGCAGCGCGTCGCAGGCGCTCGGTCGGCGCTCCATGGGTCGCAGCCTCGACAACACGCTGCGGGTGGTGCAGCTCAAGCCCACCGAATGGGTCCTCTGCGATATACGCATCCATGCGATCGTCAACGGATACGCCCAGGGAGTGGCCTTCTTGTGGACGCAGGAAGGCGAGCTCCTCGCCACCGCCAGCCAGTCGTTCGTCGTCCGGCTGTGGCCCGGCGACGACGGGGCGCCCGAATGACCCCGACCCAGGATCGCCGAAGCACTCCTGAGACCCAGCGCATCGTGGTCGGCGCCCCGGCGGGGTAGATTGGCGGACCCTGTGAGGGGCTATAGCTCAGTCGGTTAGAGCGCAGCACTGATAATGCTGAGGTCGCAAGTTCGATTCTTGCTAGCCCCACCACTTGCGTCCCTGATCAGAGCCACTCTTTGCCGCCGGGCGTCGAGATCCCTGACCCACGCTTCGACCTCGGCCGGCTCGATGCTGTTGATGGCCCGATGCCCGAAGGTCGGAATGATGTGAGTCCTCAGGCTTGCCCATCCTCGAGGGCGACCAGGGATGGGAGCTGCTGGGCTAGTCGAGTCAGACAGGAGCTGATGCGCTCGTCGACCTCGTCAGCATCGCCGGTCGAATCGGTGAACCACTGGCGCAGCAGCGGTCGGAACACCTGCCACCCGAACGACATCGCCAGTACTGCCACGATGCTGGGACCCGAGCTGCTGACCCCCGGTTTGTCGAATGGCCGGAAGATGCCGTCAACCACCGGCACGAGCTGCTCGAGGTCCGCCGGTTTCGTCCCCTCGAGTAGCAACCAGGCGAGGAGGTGGGTGAAGTCAAAGTACTCCTGCGTCGGCGTGAAGAGCAGAGCGACGACATCGTTCCAACTTGACTGATGGTTGATGTGCCCTTGCCCGTTGTGGACGAGGCGACCCGCGACGGCACGAAGCAGGTCGTCCTTGGCCCCCACGTGCCGGTAGATGAGCGTCACATTGACATTGGCCTCCTCCGCGATGTCCCTCAGCCGCACCTGGCTTGGACCGCGGGCGACGAAGAGCCTCTCGGCCGCGTCGAGCACTGCAGAGACGATCTCATTTCGTCCATGAGGTTTGTGCCTGTTGGCTGGCATGACTCCCTGTTCTTGTGGGTGTAAACAAACTTTACATCTCGGGGCATATCGGTTACGCTCCCCGTCGATCGACCACGGAGTCGCGTAGTCAGGGTCCATGGGGGGACAGACGTGAAGTTCGGTAGCAATGTGCAGGCGAGCCAACCCGGACGTCAGGTGCATGATCCTCGTGGGACGAGGTGATCGTCGTGTTCAAGAAGATGTGGGAGACGCGCGACTATCGCCACCACGGACCGGCTTTTCCGACACCCGGCCGTGACGTCGTGCCTAAGCTTTTCGGAGGAGACCGGGCCCATCCGCCCATGTGGGTGGCGGCTGGAACCGACCCGATCCACCCCAGCACCCGGCAGCGATACGGCTCCGACGCCGAAGCAGTGGTCGTCGACCCTTCGAAGGGTGCCCTGTTCGACCATCCTGCTCTGGAGCTGCGGTCGTGACCGCCATCGCCACCGACGCCACGAACACCACCGTGCTCGACGCGGTCCGGAAGCTACGTCCATTGATCACCGCCCGCAGCGAGGAGATCGAGCGGGCTGGAACCCTGCCGCAGGATCTGATCGATGCACTGGTCGGCGCCGGTGTGTGGCGGATGTACGTCCCAAAGGCGTTCGGTGGGGAGGAGATGACCTTCCCGGAGGTCTTTGACGTGCTGGTTGAGCTCGCCCGCGCCGATTCGTCGGTCGGCTGGGTGCTGATGATCGGCTTCATGGGGGCCACGTTCCCGACGCAGTACCCCGAGGACATGGCGCGGAAGTTGTACGCGAATGCTCCGACAATGAAGGTGCGTGGAGTCTTTGCTCCAACAGGGGTCGCAACTCCCGCCGGTGGTGGTTACATCGTGACTGGCCAGTGGGCTTTTGCCAGCGGAACCGCGGATGCCGACTGGGTTGCGGCGACTTGCGTTGTGATGAAGGACGGCGAGCTGCAGACCGGGGCCGATGGCATCCCCACGATCGTGATGGCGATGGTGCCGGCCCAGCAGGCAACGTTCCTCGACAACTGGAAGGTTGCGGGGATGCGCGGCACTGCCAGTCAGGACTTCGTCCTCGATGAGGTGTTCGTCCCTGAGCAATTCGCGGTGGCAGCGACCGATCGGGCGAGTGCTCCGTTCTCCGTGCCCTCGTCAAGGCTGCCCTTCTGGGTCTCGGTCGCACCCGGCCACGCGGCGGTGGCCATAGGAATCGCCAAAGGAGCGCTCGACGATCTGCTGTCGATCGTCAGCGACAAACGCCCCACTTACAACCCGCTTAGCCGCACGGCAGAGGATCCTGTCTTCCAGCACCGTCTTGGCAAAATCGCGGCTCGGCTTGACGCCGCTCGCGTCTACGCCTACCAGATTACCTGCGAAATTTGGGACTGCGCGGTGCAGGCTGTACACATCCAGCCCGAGGACATCTTGCGCCATCGCGCTATGGCGGCTCTGGTGACCCGCGAATGCGTCGAGGTCGTCGAAACGGCCTTCCGGCTTGCCGGGAAGCACTCCATCCGCGAGGACTCCCCACTGCAGCGACGCCTGCGCGACATCGAGGTCGCAGCACAACACGTCGCTGTCAGTGGTCGGGAGTACCGCCTGCTCGGCGCGGTGCTCGTCGGCGAGACGGTCTCACCTGCGGACCTCGGGTGAGCTCAGCCATGGACCCGATCATTCCCGACTTCACCCAGGCCGCTGCCTTCGACGATCCGTGGGACAGCTACCGGTGGCTCCGTGACCACGACCCGGTCCATTGGCACGAGGAGGCCCAGGCGTGGTTCGTCGCCCGCCACGCCGAGGTGAGCCACATCTCCCGTCACCCGGAGCTGTACTGTTCTAAGCAGGGTGTGCGCCATCGCAACGGTGCCCCCGCTTCCATCCTCACGATGGATGACCCCGAACACCAGCAACAGCGCGGGATCATCAACCGGGGCTTCACCCCCCGCCAAGTGAAGCGTCTGATCCCGCGCATCCGGGCCCTAACCGACGAGCTGATCACGAGCATCCAGGATCGAGGCGAGATCGACTTCGTCGCCGATTTCGCCGTGCACGTTCCGCTGATCGTCATCGCGGAACTGCTCGGCCTCGATCCAGCCATGGGTGCCTTGCTGCTGCGGTGGAGCGACGCCATCAGCGCCGGTGAAGGCCGACCACCGGAAGATCCGCTCGCTCAACAGAGTGCGACCGCCGCTCTCGAGTACTACCAGTACATTCTGAAGCTCGTCGACGAACGCCGGCGCGAACCCCGGGAGGACCTCGTCAGCATCCTTACTGGCGCCTTCGACGAGGGCACACTCGACACCACGACGGGCACGGCCATCGAGCAGCGCCGGGGCCTCCCCGCTGATGACCTGTTCATGTTCCTCTTCGTGTTGCTGGTCGCCGGCAACGACACCACCCGCAACACCCTCAGCGGTGGCCTGCACGCGTTCAGTCGCTTCCCCGAGCAACACGAGCGCCTTCTCGCCGAGCCAGGGTTGATGGACCGGGCCGTGGAAGAGGTCCTGCGGTTCGTCTCGCCGGTCATGGGCTTCGGCCGCACCGTCACTAGGGACCACGAGTTGTGCGGCAAGCCGCTTAAGCGGGGGGACTTCGTGCTCATGCTCTACCAGTCGGCCAACCGGGATGAGCGGGTGTTCGATGCCCCCGAGGAGTTCCGGATCGACCGACACCCCAACCCGCACCTCACCTTCGGAATGGGACCCCACTTCTGCCTCGGCGCCAACCTGGCCCGTGCCGAGCTCAAGATCGTGTTCGAAGAGCTGTTCGGACGTCTCAGCGACATCCGTGTCCCCGATGGCGTCGAACCCACCCGGACCCAGAACGCTCTCCTGCTCACCATCGAGCAGCTGCCGGCCATCTTTACCTCTCGCCCGAGCTGACGGGTCGATCGGGGCGCTCGTCGACCGTGGATCGGTATCCGACTCGGTTGCGGTCGTCGGTCCGCACGACCCGACGAACACGCCGCTAGCCGAACAGCTCCCAGCCCTCGCGTCGCCCGAAGATGCGTAGGCCTGACCGCTGTGTGTGCTGGCAGTTGGATTGCGTTGGAGCCGTCAGCTACCGAAGTTGACGAATTCCCAGGAGATGCCGCCGACCTCGACCATCGACACAGAGACGTCGACCCCACCGTCAGGTGGCCCTATTGCTTCAGTGGCATCCAGACCCTGCTGGCGCGACGCTTCGATACGTGCAGCAATGTCAGTTGTGGCGAACGAGACGAGCCAGATACGTGGACGAACTCGGCCGAGCAGCTCCTCGGGAATGGCGATGACCTCGACGATGCCCGCGGGTGGCTTGCCATACATCGTTATGTCCGCCCCGCCGCTCTCGGGCCAACCCGCAGTCCTGCTCATGTCCACACCGGAGGTCCTGAACTTGAGGTGCACCTCAAGTCCAACGACTTCTGTGAGAAAGGCGTCCACCGCCTCCGGATCATCGGTGATGCAAGCGACGTGATGACTACTTGCTGCCATGGAGCCTCGTCCCGGATCGATGTCGAATCCCGAGAGTATCGCCGATGGAGTCTTGATCCGCTCGTGGTCCATGGTGACGAGGCCGGAACTCGCAACGTAAGAGACTGTCGCGATTGTTTCCCCAGCGCGATCACGCGATCGATGATTGGGTGAGCCGGCGCATCAGGTGGCGACTGTGGGCGGCCCATATGAAGCCCTCAGTGACGATCGGATCGCGCTCGTAGTCGACCTGGAGGCGTCGGCTGTTCATGAGCCAGGCCCAGGTGCGCTTGACGATCCATCGTTTGGGGAGCACCTTGAACTGGCCGCGGTGGATGCGGTTCACGACTTCGGCGCCAACCGTCACCATAAGGAGATCCCCACATGGCATACGTCCACATCGCCACTAGCACCACGCAGACGATCGACCACTTCAACGAGGCAAATGAACTGCTGGCCAAGGACGGCCCAATCGAGGGCCTGATCGCGGAGGCGGCGGGAAGCTCCGACCAGGGCTTCCATGTCGTCTCGATCTGGGAGTCCAAGGCCCACCTCGACCGGTTCGAGGCCGAGCGGCTGTTCGCCGTGTTCAACCAGTTGAGCATTCCCATGGAGACCTTGATGGCGACCACGTCGTTCACGACCTTCGACACCGACTTCTTGACGCTTCCCGCCGCTCCCTGATCTGGATTCAACGTCGGGCGGCAGAGTCAATCCATCTCTGACACTTCGTGGAGCCAGTGCGTCGCACCCAGCGGCCTATCAGCTCAGGGGGACGGATCCGGAATCGAGAGACGCTCGGCGAGGTAGGCAAGTGACAATGGGTAACGCCAGTCGATACCGGCGTGACCGGCCTCGAACAACTCGAATCGCACGTCGACCACGCCGATGTCGGTCAACGCGTCCCTAAAGGCAATCGCGCCGAGGTCGAGATACCACTCATCGCGCGTACCGGCATCGATCCAGATGGCCCGGAGGCCGCGCAGTGCTTCCGCGTGGTCCTTGACCATGCGCACCGGATCCCAGTCCAGCCACCGCTGCCAGACATCATCGCGAAGAACGCCGCTGTGCGGGTCGAAGGGAAGTACGGGGGTGCCGTCGGGCTCGGCTGAGAAACAGGCTGAGACGCCCAACATCATCAACAAGAGGGCGTCGTCCTTCTTGGTGAACGCCACTCGGCTTCGGAAGTCTTGCCACCACGACTGAATGGACCCATCCCACTCGCGGAGGGCTCTCGTCGCTTTGGCAAACTCCCCGATGTAACAGAACTCGTAGAGGGAGTCCCCCGCATGGGTGGCCAAACCGCCGAAGAGGTCGGGTCGCAGCATCGGGGTGATCATGGCCCCGAAGCCGCCACTCGATTTGCCCTGTATTCCCCGGTGCTCCGGCGCGGCAAGTGTCCTGTAGTGGGCGTCGACGAAGGAGACCACCTCGTCGCACAGATAGGTGTGGTAGCGGCCGGTTCCAGGGGAGTCTACGAACTGCGATCCGCCATACGCCGTCCATGCATCGACCCAGACAACAATGCAGGGTGGAACGGCACCGCTCGCGAAGAGGTGGTCCGCCGTCTCGGGAAATGGCTGCCGGTAGGCCGACCGGTTATTCCACATGGTCAGGTGACCGGTGTAGCCCTGAATGACGTAGATCGAAGGCAAACCTTCACCCTCGGGATCGTAGCCAGGGGGGACATAGACCCATAAAGGGCGTTCCGTCGGATCGCCGAGAGGATTGCCTTCAAGAGCCCTCGACGCCAGTACATGCTCATGCATCTGACCGGCCAGTGGTTCGCTCCAGGGCAGTGTCACCGTGCGCCTCCTTGCGTGCGTCTTCTATCGGACAGGGCGATTCCGACTTACTTCAGGCCGGCGCTGGAGACGACGACCAGTGGCGCCCAGTTAACTTCAGTTCCAGGGCTGCGTCCTCCCCGCTTCGATGCGCTGGAGATTTCATGCCTGACCCGATGAGGCGGATGACAGCGATGGAGAATGAGGTGGGCCGCGCTGATGCCCGACGATCTCGCCTACTCCGTGGCGTAGGGAACGGGATGGTCCCTCCCCAACTCCGCGAATCGCTCGTTGAGGGCCAGTGCGATGACGTCGTGGTCGTCGTCACTCGGAACGACCGCTCCACAGAGCATCGCTTCCACGTCCCTTCTGGTCCTCATCCCTCCTAGTTCGAAGTAGCGCAGCCATAACTCCCCGTGGGAGAGCCGCGCCTCTTGACGGTAGGTATCGAGAAGGTCGAGCGCAGTGGCTAAAGGAAAGCCATCGCCGGCCTGTGCGGGTGTGGTGGTCATGCATCCATCGTGAGCGTCATGACCTGGCAATTCATGATGCGTACGTGCTGTTACGTCTGATGCAAATGGACGCTTTCTCCTAGTTCATTTGCATCATCACGTCCGCCATATCGCCGACGCGGACCGATCAAACGACGTTGTGACGCGCCGCCTGTCGGTGGAGACGGCGGCGGCGCATTGCATAGACGCCGACCATCAGAAATGCCGCCAGCGCGGGAAGCACCAGCGGAACCGGCGCCTCAGGAGTTTCTGCCGGCGGCACGGGGTCGCCAGACCACGGACGGCTGCGGAGCAGCACGAAGCGGGGTTGATAGCCGTGGATGTCCTCCTGCAGCGGGGACAGACCATCGGTCGTATCGACGTTGTAGGAGATCACCGAGACGTCGGGTTGCGAGAGTTCGGAGTGAAACGTCGGAATGTAGGCGATCTGGCCGGAAAGGCCCTGGATCTGCGGTATGGAATACACCGAGACCGGAGCGCTCCACGGTCCCACCGGGGAGCAGGAGTACGAGAGGTCCACCGTGGTGTCGGCCAAGACACCTGCCGGTATCGAAACCGCCTCGTACCCCATTACCCCATCCTGGGTGACGACCCCCGTGAACTCGTTCACGGTCGGGATCGTCACCGCACTCTCTTCACCGGCCACCCAGCTCGCTCCGTCCCAGTACCGCCACTCACCGGTGAGCAACGAAGCGCCGCGTGGCACACGAGCCACCTTCATCCCGGAAAATGCGCCGGTCGAGGTATCGCTCACGCTCCCGTAGACGTAGGTGTACCCGTTGTCCTGCAAGACCGCATTACCCCACTGGGTCAGCGGATCGCTCGCGAGGGGAACGATGGAGGAGAACGTGGGCGCCCCGTATCGCGGGAGCCTCAACACGGCGATCCCAACTCGACCGGTGAACAGCTCGAACGGCCCGGCCTGTGGTGAGAACTCGTTGACGAAGACAAGCTGTTCCCCATGCTCGACATAGGTCGCGCCCACCTGCCATTGATCCCCATTTCCATCCGAATCGGGGATCAACGGTTGTGGCGCGGCGAATGTTCCCCCATAGTCGGCCCGCAGTCGAGGAAGCCACCCCACAAGCTCGCTGTTGTGGGCGAAACCGGAAAAGGTCGCCGTCCCGTCCGGTTCCGCGGTGCCGATCAGCGTGTCGGAGAATACGAACGCCTCGCGTCCATTCGGCAGTTCGGTCGAGTAGGCGGCGTCCCCGCCGACCCAGCCCGGTCCGAGCTGATCCGAGAACACGCCATCGAGTGCGCCATCGGCCCGGGCCGCGGGCGCTGACACCGGTGTGCAATCAGTCGCCTCGCCAGAGGATTGGTGAAACCGGCTCGCCGAGGACGCCCCCGCCACTCCGCAGATGTCAAGCAGCCCCACGAACACGAGCGACGCCGAGAGAGCGATCCGGCCCGGCAGCCTCATGATGGCGGCGATGGTATTGGAATCGTCGCGTTTCCGACACACGATCGCGGAGAGTTCATCTCGACGTCACGCGAAGGTCACACAGAACCCGGCCCGCTCCCGGGCGACCAGGCGGGGATTCCGGCGAATTCCGACCCGCAGTAGTCTGGGCGGAGGAATGCGGCGACGGCGCACTGTCGATGGCCCGCACGCCCCCTCGAGCAGTGAGTAGGTCCCGTGTGGAGATCTACCAGAAATGGAGATCCGCGGTGCAGGAGCGACAGATCGGCGGCCGGACGGTGAGCGCCATCGGTTTCGGCGAGATGCCCCTCTCGATTGAGGGTCGTCCCAACCGGACACAGGCCATCAATGCCATCCACGCCTCACTCGATTCCGGTGTCACCCTCATCGACACGGCGGATGCCTACGCACTCAACACCGAGGAGCACGGCCACGGAGAGAGGCTCGTCGCCAAGGCGCTCTCGACGTACGGCGGCTCCACCGATCACGTGCTCGTCGCCACCAAGGGAGGGCACCGGCGTCCGGGGGATGGCAGCTGGACCGTCCACGGCGATCCCGCCTACATAAAGCAAGCGTGCGACGCATCACTCGTGGCACTCGGCGTCGAGGCGATCGGCCTCTACCAGCACCACCGCCCCGACCCCCAAGTGCCCTACGCAGAGTCGATCGGCGCGCTGGCCGACCTCCTCGACGCCGGAAAGATACTGATGGCCGGGATCTCCAACGCCACCGTGGCCCAGATCGACGAGGCGCAGGAGGTACTCGCCGGTCGCCTGGTGAGCGTCCAGAACGAGTTCTCACCCCGGTTCCGCTCCTCCGAGGGCGAGTTGGCCCACTGCGAGCACATCGGAGTGGCGTTCATCCCGTGGAGCCCTCTCGGCGGCATCCGACAGGCCGATCGCATTGCCGTCGAGTTCCCGGCGTTCGCCGGGGTGGCCGCGGAAGTGGGGGCGACTCCCGAGCAGGTCACCCTGGCCTGGATGCTGGCGAAAGGGTCACGGGTGATCCCGATTCCGGGGAGTAGTCGTCCCGCCACGGCCATCGCGTCCGCCGCCGCGGCCGACCTCACGTTGACGCCGGACCAGGTGGCACGCCTGAACGCCGCATGACTGTCACACCGCCTGCCCCGTCACACCGCCTGCGCGTGGAACAGAAGGCCACGATCCTGTGTTGCAGTGTTTGCTGCCAAGTGAAGAGACGGAGTGAGCAATGCCTGCTGTGACCGTGGAGGACAACCTGACGCTGCCGAAAATCGCCGCAGTAGAGCCCGGAGCACAGATCCGGCGGGTGAAGAGCGTCACCGACGCACCTTCGGGCTTCGAAGGTGAGGGCTTCCCGGTGCGTCGCGCCTTTGCCGGAGCCAGCCTGGCCGACCTCGACCCCTTCATCCACATGGACCAGATGGGCGAGGTGGAGTACGCGCCGGGCGAGCCCAAGGGGACGCCCTGGCACCCGCACCGGGGTTTCGAGACAGTGACCTACATGATCGACGGCACCATGGTGCACCAGGACTCGATCGGTGGCGGCGGAAGCATCACCAACGGGTCCACCCAGTGGATGACCGCAGGGTCGGGCATTTTGCACATCGAGCGACCGCCCGAGCAGCTGATCGCCACCGGCGGGCTCTTTCACGGCATTCAGTTGTGGGTGAATCTCCCTGCCGCCGAGAAATGGGTCGACCCCCGTTACCAGGACCTCGAGGCCGAGGACACGGTGCTGCTCACCTCCCCTGACGGCGGCGCGCTCGTGCGCGTGATCGCCGGCGATGTGGCGGGTCAGCGCGGTCCCGGTTCCACCTACACGCCGATCTCGTTCGTCCATGCGACCGTGCAGCCGGGGGCCGAACTGGTGCTCCCGTGGCCGAGCCGGTTCAATGCGCTCGTCTACGTCCTGTCCGGCGCCGGCACCGTCGGCCCCGATTCGCAACCGCTCCACTCGGGGCAGCTGGTCGTCCACGGCCCCGGCGATGCCCTCGAGTTCCGGGCGGATCAGGTACAGGAGTCGCGACACCCGGCGCTGGAGGTTCTCGTGCTCGGTGGACAACCGATTCGCGAACCGGTGGCGGCGCACGGTCCGTTCGTCATGAACACGAGGGACGAGCTGGTCAAGGCGTTCGAGGACTACCAGGCCGGTCGCCTCGGGACCGTCCCCGCCGTCCACATCGGCAACGCGTAAGCCGCCCCGGTGCCGCCTCCTACGTGGAGCCCCGAGGACATCGGCGACCAGACCGGCAGGGTCGCGCTGATCACCGGCGCCAATAGCGGCATCGGGTTCGCGACCGCGCGTGCACTCGCCGAGCGGGGAGCCCACGTCGTGCTGGCCTGCCGTAACGCAGCGAAGGCCCGAGGCGCCGCGGACGAACTGGAGAGCGACCTCGACCGCTCGTCCATTGAGCTCCTGGCGCTGGACCTGGCAGATCTGGTGTCCGTGCGCCGGGCGGCCGAACAGTTTCTGGCCGAGCACGCCCGGCTCGACCTTCTCATCAACAACGCCGGGGTCATGGGGACCCCGTACCGGCAGACCCCGGACGGCTTCGAGCTCCAGATGGCCACCAATCACCTGGGACACTTCGCCTTCACGGGACTCCTGCTCGACCGGCTCATCACTTCCGACCGCGCACGGGTGGTGACGGTCAGCTCGCTGATGCACCGGATGGGCCACATCGACTTCGACGACGTGGCGGGGCTGAAGATCCGCAACACGTGGTCGCACTACGGGAACTCCAAGTTGGCCAATCTCCTCTTCAGCGCAGAGTTGAGCCGGCGCCTGCACGAGGCCGGTGAATCTGTCCTGGCGGTGGCCGCCCACCCGGGATGGACCCGCAGCAACCTGATCGGCAACGGCGCCGCGCTCGGAACGGGGAAGGTCCGCGCCAGGGTGGGGCGCGCCTTCGGCACGCTCCTCGGCCAGAGCACCACCGCCGGTGCCTGGCCGACCTTGTACGCCGCGACCTCACCCGACGTACGGTCGGGCCAGTTCATCGGTCCCGCGCACCTGGCGGAGCTCTTCGGACCGCCGACGGTCGTGCACCCCAACCGCCGCGCCAGGAACCTCGCCGATGCCGCGCGTCTGTGGGAGATTTCCGAGCAGTTGACCGACGTGCACTACCCCTTGCCCACGCCCGTCTGAACCAACAGACACCGGGAGCGATGACCGACTCCGGCGGGCTCTCCGCCGGGCTGCCCGTTCATGAACGCGGCATGCACGGCGAACCGCTCGGGACGGATCACCCGACCCAACGGCACGACGAGGATGGAGCGGGCGCCGCTACGGCGGAGCGCGGCCGCGGCGCTCTGCGCCCGCGCCCCGCTCACGTAGGTGTCGTCGAGCAGGAGCACCCGCGAGCCCCTCACGGTGGCGCGCCAGAGTTCGGGGACGGCGAATGCCCGCGCGTTGGGCCGCATGGGGCCGATCCTCCCTTCGGCGCGCTGCAGCACCCGGGGGGCCCAGGTCGCGCCGGGCCGCACCGAGGCGACGCTCCGCGCGCCCAACCCGTCGACCGCTTCGAGGGAGGCCCGGCCCGGCCGCGAGGACGAGGGAACCGGCACGATGAGGTCCACACCGCCCCCGGTCGCCTCGGCCAGGCAGGCCCGGTGCGTCACCAAGAAGTCGGCGAACAGACGGGAGACCCGCCGGGCGAAACGCCGGCGGGCCTCGTCGACCGGTGCCTCCTTGTACCCCATCAGCACCGTGTAGAGGGACCCCGGCACCGGGCAGAGGTATGCCGGCAGGACCGGGGCCAGTGGCAGGCCGAGGCGGGACGCCACGGTCCGGCAGGCGAAGCAGTGGGCGAAGCGCGGGCTCGTCGGACCGCAACAGATCAGGCAGGCGGTGACCCCGCCTGTCCCGACGTGCTCAGCTGTGAGGGGTCGCCTCGTCTCGATGCAAAAGAAAGGTCCCGGTGGCGCGGCTCACGAGCGCGCCGTCCGCGTCCCGCAACGACGCCTCGCCGTAGGCCACCTGCCGGGCCATGCGCACCACTTCTCCACGGAGGGAGTACGTCGCTCCCCGCAAGGCCGGGCGCATGGTCTCGGTCTTCATCTCCAGCGTGCCTCTGGTCCGGTCCCGACCCGGTAGGGCCGCGTTGATGGCGAAGTTCATGCCCGCATCGAGCAGGAGGGAGTGGATCCCCGCCTGGGTGACCCCGTGGGGATTGCACGCGAGCTCCTCCGGTGTGAAGGTCCCGGCCACCCAACCGAGGTCCTCCCCGTCGACTCCATACGCCGTGAAGGCACCGCCCACCAGGGCGATGATCGGCATGCCGCCGTCGCCCAGCCAGCGATCCATGTCCTTGGCGCCCATGGGCAGACCCTATCTGCCCCCCGGATCGCCCCCCTCTCGGTGACCACTCCCCCGTTGCCTCTCCCGACTCCCGGCGCATGGGGGGCCGCTAGAATTGCTGTTTGCAACCGGTCGGGAGTACCCGCCCGGAACTGGGAGGAGACACCCATGACCACTGCCGTCATCGTCGACGCCGTTCGCACCGCAGGCGGGAAGCGCAACGGGAAGCTCCGCAACTGGCACGCCGTGGACTTGGCCTCCGAGGCCCTCAAGGCGCTGCAGGAACGGAACTCGCTCGACCCCTCCCTCGTCGACGACGTGATCATGGGCTGCGTGATGCAGGTCTCCGAACAGGCGCTCAACATCGGCCGCAACGCCGTGCTCGCCGCCGGCTGGCCCGAGTCGGTGCCCGCCACCACCATCGACCGCCAGTGCGGCTCCTCCCAGCAGGCCCTGCACTTCGCCGCCCAGGGCGTCATGGCCGGCGCCTACGACGTGGTGGTCGCCGCCGGCGTGGAGAGCATGACCCGCACGCCCATGGGCTCTTCGGTCGTCCGTGAGCTGGGGTATCCCTTCGGACCCCGCATGATGGCCCGCTACACCGAGAAGGGCGGGCTGGTCAGCCAGGGCATCGGGGCCGAAATGATCGCCGACCAGTGGGGCATCTCACGCGAAGAGCTCGACGCCTTCTCGGTGCAGAGCCACCAGCGGGCCGCCCGGGCCACCGCCGAGGGCCGGTTCGAAAACGAGATCACCCCGGTGGCCATCCGGGACGACGAGGGGCACGACACCGAGGAGCTGTTGACGGCGGACGAGGGAATCCGCCCCGACAGCTCGGTGGAGACCCTGGCCAAGCTCAAGCCCGCCTTCAAGGCCGAGGGCGGCAAAATCACCGCGGGGAACTCGTCGCAGATCACCGACGGCGCGTCGGCCGTCCTCATCATGAGCGAGGAGAAGGCCAGTGCACTGGGCCTGCGTCCCCGGGCGCGTTTCCACGCCTTCGCGCTGGCCGGCGTCGACCCGATCACCATGCTCACCGGGCCGATCCCGGCGACGACCACCGTGCTCGAGCGGGCCAAGCTCACGCTGGACGACATCAGCGCCATCGAGATCAACGAGGCCTTCGCCTCGGTGGTGCTGGCCTGGGAGAAGGAGCACCACCCCAACATGGAGCTCGTCAACCCCAACGGCGGCGCCATCGCGCTCGGGCACCCGCTCGGAGCCTCGGGAGGCAAGCTGCTGGCCACGCTGCTCAACGAGCTGGAGCGGACCGATGGTCGCTACGGGCTGCTCACCATGTGCGAGGGCGGCGGGCTGGCCAACGCGACCATCATCGAGCGGCTGGGCTGAACTCCCCGGGTCAGCGGTACCGGGTCGCCATGAGGAACCCGACGAAGATCAGCACCAGCCCCGCCACCAGGCCCCACGGGGACCCATGGGCGACACCCGGTATGTGCGCGAGGTAGTTGACCACAATGATGGCGACGCCGACGATGAGAAGGATGAGCACGAGGGCGCCGTACCACGGCGGGCTGCGGCGGACGCTCTTGGGGATCGGTCGGGTGTAGCGACCGCTCTCCTCGGCCGTCGAGGGACGACCGACCTTCGAGGTGGTCTTCGACGTGGACTTCGACGTG
>JBEKWB010000054.1:0-28837 GCA_049513455.1 Acidimicrobiales bacterium | reverse complement strand
CTTCGCCACCACCTGGTTCGACGACCCTGACACCATCGCCCGTACCCAGCTGTCGCGCCTCGTGGCGCGGGCGTGGCAGGCCTACCGGGTGCCGTTCTTCCGGCGCCGTTGGGACGAGGCCGGCTTCCATCCCTCGTCGCTCCGCACGCTGGAGGACTTGTGGCGGGCACCGTTCTACACCGTGGACGACATCCGCCAGAGCATCGAAGACCACCCGCCCTGGGGGGACTATCAGGGCGTGCTGCCCGATGATGCGCCCCGCGAACCCATGCGGGTGTTCATGTCGGGCGGGACGACGGGGAAATCCCGCCCGACCCTCTACACCGCCTGGGACCGCGAGGTGGGAGGCCTCTTGCTGGCCCGGCAGCTCTACATGCAGGGCGTGCGTCCCGGTGACGTGGTGCTCAACTCGTGGGCCTACGGGTTGCACAACGGTGCGTTCGCCTTCGACGAGGCTGCGTACCGCTGGCTGAACTGTGTCGTCCTCACCACGTCCACCGGCAACGTCACCTCCAGCCGTCGCCAGGTGGAGCTGGCCGTGTCCTCGGGGGCGACCGCGATCATGACCACCGGTGACTACCTGCTGCGACTGGCCGACGCGGCCAGGGAGCTCGGCTACGACCCCCGTACCGACTTCACCCTGCGGGCCATTCCCAACATCGGTGACCGCGCATTGTTGGAGCGCACGTTCGGCCTCGAGTACTTCGCCACGTACGGGTTTCACGAGGTGCAGACGGTGGCGATCGAGTGCAGCGCCCACGACGGGCTCCACATTTTCGAGGACGCCTTCGTCGTGCAGGTCGTGGATCCCGAGACAGGCGAACCGCAGCCCGACGGGCAGCTCGGCTCGCTGTGCATCACCGAGCTGTATAAGACCGGGAGCCCCCAGTTCCGCTACAACATCATGGACCTGTCGTCGCTCTATCCCCCCGGTCAGTGTGCGTGCGGGAGCTGGCTCCGACGGATCAGCGGTTTCGCCGGGAGGGGCGACACCATGGTCAAGCTACGGGGCATCAACGTCTGGCCCGAGGCGTTGGGGGACATCGCCACCTCCGTCGCCGGCGCCACCAACGACTTCTTCGTGCGGGCGATCCGCCGGAACAACCGGGACGAGCTCATCGTCGCCGTGGTCAGCGATCGGGACGCCACCGAGTACCCGGCCGTCGCCTCGGCCATCGGGGCGCGCCTCACCGAAGAGCTCGGTCTCGCGATCGTGGTCGAGGTGGTCGCCCCGGGTTCACTCGACGTCGACACCGGGGTCAACGTGGCGGCCAAGCTGCAACGGTTCCGAGACGAGCGCACGGTGGGAAACTGACGTCCATGGGCACCGGCACCGGCACCGTCGACACCCTGTGCAACGCCTTCCTCCCGGCGCGCCAGCAGGCGTGGGACGCCGCAGTCGTCGGTCAGGGACTTCCGCTCAAGGTGCGCCGGGACCCCCGTGACAGCTTCACCACGGCCGAGGAGATGGTGCGCCGGATGGACGAGTTGGCCATCGCCACAATCACCCTCGTGGCCAGCGACATCCACCACCACGGCACCGCCTTCGACGTGTCGACGGTGACAGCCCGTTGGGAGGAGGCGGAGGAGCTGGCCCACCGGTTCCCGGGTCGCTTCGCGGCCCTGTGGGGGATCGAGCCCCAGCTGGGCCTGGCGGGGGTCCGCCGGGCCGACGAGGCACTCGCACAGCCGTGGGTGGTGGGCGCGTACCTCCACACCCACAGCTTCGACCGACCGTTCGACCATGCCGACCACTACCCGTTCTATGCCCTCTGCGCCCGGCACGGCGTGCCCATGGTGATGCAGGCGGGCGCCTCCGGCGGGCGCCTGCCCAGCGAGTGCGGGAAGCCGATCGGCATCGACCGGCCGGCGATCTACTTCCCCGACGTGTCGTTCGTGCTCTCGCACACGGGATGGCCCTGGGTGACCGAAGCGGTGGCCATGGCGTTGAAGTTCTCCAACGTCTACCTCGGTACGGCTTCGTTCCCTCCCGCCCACTGGCCGAGTGAGCTGGTCGAATTCCTCCGCCGCCCCGGACGGCGCAAGGTGGTGTTCGCCACCAATTTCCCCACAGTGGGTCACCGCCAAGCCCTGGCGCAGCTCGACGATCTGGCGCTCTCCGACGAGGTGCGCTCCCTGCTTCTCGAAGAGAACGCCCGCTCCATCTTCACCCGCCTGCCGTGACCGTCGTCGAGTAGGGAGGTCTCCACCATGATCGGCAAGACATACGCCATCCCGCCCCAGCCGCCGGTTCCCGGGAATCTCATCACCTTCGAGGCCGGCAACCTCTCCATCGGCGTCGAGTACCGCGACCTCGATCCCGAGGGACTCGTGGCCACCTACCGGGACAACCCCGCCCACCTGGCGGAGCTCTTGGAACGATCGCCGGAGGGTGGCTTCACGGACGAAGGCGTGTCGCTGCACGTGTTCGACGCCGCCGACGGTCATGAGTACGTGCGCTTCGACATCTTTGACACTGACCCGCACTACCACTACAACCATCGCGGTCCCGAGGTGGTCAACAACGTCGTCGAATTCGACGTGATCGCGCACGGCGACATGCTGCCGTGGGCCCTCGACCGGATCCGGACCCGCCTGCCGGAGATGCTGACCGAGGCCGGGGGCACGCACCTCGTCGCCGGTCTGGATCAGAAGGCGATCGCGCAGGCTCTCGAACGAGTGGCCCCGATTGCCGAAGAGGCGCAATCGACGTCGCGCGCCGTCCGGCGGGCCCGCGCCACCTGAAGCCCGGCGTCGGGCCTGTCGCTCGCGGGCGTTGGCTGCCGTTCCAATGTGTGTAGGGTGCGGGGTGAGCGACAGCGTGGATGAGATGTATCGGGGAGGATCTACGGATGACGGCGCGCTACAACCCGTTCGAACCTGCTCAGGTGGACGATCACTTCGAGGTGCTGGCCGGCCTGCGCGAGGCCGATCCGATCAGCGAGGTGATGCCCGGCGTGTTCTACCTGGCCCGGCGTGACGATATCGTCGCCGTGTCCAAGGACCCTGCCACATTCGTGCAGGGAGGGTTCGAGCCGCTGGCCGAGGACAACCGTCCGCTCGACGAGCGCGAACTGGGGGAGACCGATCCGCCTTTTCACACCATCGTCCGCCGCAACCTGGCGACCTTCTTCAGTTCCAAGAAGATGGCCGAATTCGAACCACTGGTTCGTGGCGCCTGCGACGCGCTGGTCGAGAGCCTCGCCGGCCCGGCGGAGGTGGATCTGATCGCGACGTTCGCCGCACCGTTGCCGGCACTGGTCATCGGCCGTATGTCGGGAGTCCCCGAGGAGGACCTGCGCCTGGTGCGGGCGTACTCGGATGACTACATCTTTGCCAAGGTGCACGCGGGGACGGAGGAGGCCGATGCGGCCAGCGCCCGCTGCCTGATGTTCGACGACCACCTGCGTGAGGTGATCCGGAGCCGGCGCGAGTCGGGTCAGCGTCCCGACGATCTGTTGACGACGCTGATCGAGTGCCGCGACGACGCCGGAACGCCCATCTCCGACGAGCGGATCCTGACGCACTTGTCGAAGGACGTACTGATCGGCGGTATCGAGACCACGACCCACTTCATCGGGAACCTCCTCTTCCAGATCCTTTCGCAGGAGGGCCTGTACGAGAGGATTCGCCAGGACCGCGGGCTGGTGCCCACGGCCGTGGAGGAGTCGTTGCGGCACCTGGCCCCGGTGCAGGTGGTGTTCCGCAAGGCCGCCGCCGACGCCACCGTGGGCGGGCGCCCGATCCCGGCCGGCTCGGTGGTCGTCCTGGGACTGGCGTCGGGGAGCCGCGACGCTGCCGTGTGCCCGCACGCCGAGGAGTTCGACGTGACCCGCGGCACCGCCTCCCGTCGGCACCTGGCCTTCAATTTCGGGATCCACCTCTGTGTGGGTGCCCCCCTGGCCCGACTCGAAGGGGTCGTTGCCCTCAATGCGATGCTCGACCGCTTCCCGCTCATGACCTTGGCCCCGGACTACCACTATGAGAGGGTCGAGTTCTTCATGATGCGTGGCCCGACCCGGTTGGACGTGGTGATCCCCGCCTGACCGCCACGACCCGTCCCGGTTCCGGGCCCTTTTGCTCCCCCCGTCAGGACCCGGGTTTCTTGACGATCGCCGAGACGACCGCCCGCTCGAACTGGGCGACCGGTTCCGGCAGGCGCAGCCGGCCCGCGCTCCAAAATGTCACCCGGTCGTCGTTCGTGAAGTACTGCTCCGCCTCGAGTTCGGACGTCTCGTGGGATCCGGACGGTCCCTTCACGGTGATCAGGTAGACGGCCACGTGCGCACTCTATCGAGGCAACCTGGCGTTCCCTCTCATCGGGGGGAGGGGAGATACACCAAATTGAGGTCGACGGTCGCTACCGTTTGAGAGATGGCCAAAGACCCGATCAAAGCCCGCCGGACCACTGCCGAGCCCTTCGATCAAGACTCGGACAGGACCGACCCGGAGCGAAATGAGCCCGGGCTCTGCCGCGAGTGCCACGCGCGCCGCTGCGAGAACTGCTCCAACCTCGACTGCAGTTGCGCCCATCCCTTCGCGGCGGTCGCCCGGGCCATAGTGGAGTTGGACGTTTCCGTGCATCGGACCTGGAGAGTCCTGGGTCAGGCCGGGGTGACGCCGAAGAAGGACGCGTGAAGGCAGGGGAGGGAGCGTTATGCAGAGGATCACAGGCGAGATCGCGGCCGATGTGATCAGCTCCGTCGTCGGCGGGAAGGGCTCTGCCGCGGTCGCCGTGAGCATCGCCGTCGTGGACGACGCCGGTGCACTGGTCGCCTTCCAGCGGATGACCGGTGCCCCCCGGTTCAGCGCCGATTTCGCCATCGCCAAGGCACGCACCGCGGCCGCGTTCGGCGCCGACACCTCACGATTGGAAGAGCTCTACGCGGATCGACCGGTCTTCGCCCACAGTTTCGTGGCCCAGGGGGGCTACTTCCTCGGACGCGGTGGGGTACCCGTCCTCGTCGAGGGGGAGGTGGTGGGTGCAATAGGGGTGAGCGGAGCGGACGCCCACGGCGAAGAGGACATCGCCCGCACCGCGGCGTCCCGGGCGAGCGCACTCGCGGGATAGAAGAGGGTCAGGCCGGGACGCGGATGAATCCGAAGCGGGCGCAGAGAAACGAGTGCCCGTCGACTTCGAACATGTCGTCGACCGTGACGAATCGGAAGCCTGCGATCTCGCGGTAGGTACGTACGACGTCGGCGTAGGCCGGGTCGCAGTGCATATCGGTCAGGTCGGAGTTGGTGACCGCGTACGCGACTTCGCACGCAGCCAATGCGCTGGTGGCCTCGACGAAGAACTCGATCGCCTTGATGTACCCGTAGGGGGGTTCATAGCCCTCGTCGGGGTGCGCGCAGACGCTCGCCTGATTGAGGAGTACGGCGACATGCCGGGGAGCCTTCATCGCGCTCCCGCCGCCCTCCGATGCGTCATCGCCGGATCCTCCACCCTCGCCGCCGGTGTTCGTTTACGTTCTCATTATGCGATGGCCCTCGCGCGAGAACTAGGGTCAAAAGTCATTGGAGGCCCGGGTGAGGCGGGCAGTGATGAGCCCGGCCCCGCGTTCAGAGCAACGCGTCGGTGGCCGCATCGGCGAGTCCGTCGAAGTGGCGCTCCAGGACACCTCGAAACAGGGGTTCTTCCGGTGCGGCACGCATGAACAGCGTCATGGACGAGCGGAGCTTCATGGCGTCGAGCGGCCCGAAGACCTCTTCCGCCGTCCGCCCACTGGTATGCGCCACAATGCCCGTGCACTCGAGCAACCGCGGCCCCAGCACGGGGTGCCGTAGGTACGCCCGGGCTTCGGGGAGCGACGTGAGGGCGAATCTCCGTGCGGTGCTGCTGTGCCCGAGTCCCTTCATCTGCGGGAACACGAACCACATCCAATGGGTCCTCTTGCGGCCCTGCCGGAGTTCCCCGACTGCGCGCGCATAGGTCCCGCTCTCGTTCTGGGCCATGACGAACCGCGCCAGGTCGAAGGGGTCGCCCTCGGGCTCGGGGTCATCGTGCTCGACGAGGCGCGCCAGGTTGGCCAGCGCCATGCGCGTGCCGGTGTCGTTGTCGTCGGCGGGCACGCCATCGGGTACGCCCTCGAAGACGATGAGAACATCGGTGCCCCCGTCCACCGCCGTCAGCGTCGTGGTGATCGCCATCTCCCCCTGCAGCGCCGGATCGGTGGTCTCGAACTCGAGCACCTCGACCACCAGCTCGTCCGGCACGAGCGTCTCGAAATGGCCGTGGTAGGTGTCGGTGTGCGCGCTGCTCTTGCCGATCCCGTCGGGGGAGTCGTACGTGAGCGAAATGCGGAACGCACCCCCCTCTCGACCATCGAACTCGAGCACTTCGCAGGTCATCCCTCCCGGCGCCCGCCATAGTGCGACCGCTTGGGGGCTCAGCAGGGCACGGTAGACGGCTGCCGGGGCGGCGTTGATGTGACGGGCGACGCGAGTCGAGTACATGCCCGGCTACTGCTCGGGGTCCTCCTCTGCCTTACGGCGATCGCCCCGGCGTCGCTCAGCCTGGCGCCGGTCGATCCCATCGGGCGGAGGTGAGGCGTGCGTGCGGCGGTCCGAAGCAGCTCGGCGCTCACCACGCCGCCGATCGACCTCCGTCGTTGGGTCATCGGGCGCAGTTGGCTCCTCGTCGCTCACGTCCTCATTATGCGGCATATCCGTTGCAGGCGAGAACGGGCCCGTTTCCGGTCGGGTCTCCGCCGTCGAATTGCGCTACAACATTGCCGTACCCCACCACGGTGAGGGGGAGGGAGGTCCTGCTCCGATGCCGAAGCTGAGCGCCGGGCTGCTTGTTTACAAGTTCGCCGAGGACGGCTCCCTCGCCGTGCTCCTCGTCCACCCCGGGGGCCCGTTCTGGAAGAACAAGGATGTGGGTGCCTGGTCGATTCCCAAGGGGGAGTATCAGGACGGAGAGGACCCCGAGCAGGCCGCCGAACGTGAGTTCGCCGAGGAGCTCGGGCTGCCGGTGCCCGACGGACCCCGTATCGATCTGGGAACGATCCGTCAGGCCAGCGGAAAGTGCGTGCGGGCCTGGGCGGTCCGAACCGAGCATCTCGCCACGGAAGCGGTCGTCAGCAACCGGTTCGAGATGGAGTGGCCGCCGAAATCGGGAACGATGAGGGAGTTCCCCGAGGTTGATCGGGCGCAGTGGATGACGATCAGCGAAGCCAGCACCCGTCTGGTGGCGGCGCAAGTGGAATTACTCAGCCGGCTCACCTCGGAATTGCGCCTGGACACACCCGCCGATTGAGTTTCGGCCTCCTCGGTTTCTTCAGGCGATGACGGACTCACCGAACCGTTGCAGGGTCTCGATGGCGTGGTCGAGTGAATCCCCGGGTACACCGACGCCGGACCAGGTGACCCCGAGCTCAGCCAGCTCGGCCACGGCTTCCCGCTGGGCGTCGGGGTTGAAGCTGTCATCGGCCGGGTTGCCGCCGGCCCCGGAACCGAACGACACGTCGATGTCGCCCGGGTCGCGTCCGGCGTCCTCGACGAACCGCCAGAGCTCGCTCAGCATCGGACGCAGATCCGCCAGTGACTCGAGCGGTGTCGATTTCGTCGTGCGGGCCAAAGACCGCGGCGCGGGGAACGGGCTCCACCCCTGTCCGTAGCGGGCGACCCGCTGCCGCGACTGCCGGCTGTTCCCGCCGATCCAAATTGGAGGAAGCGGGTCCGGTTTGGGATTCGCCGTCTGACCCGATGCGGCGAACGTCGTCCCCTGGTAGGCGAAGTCATTCTCGCTCCAGACGCCCAGGATCACTTCGATGGCCTCGTCGAAGAGCGCATTGCGCTGGTCGAAATCGACACCGAGGGCTTGGTACTCCGCGCGCAGGTAGCCCGTGGCGACGGCGAGTGTGAACCGCCCGTTGGAGAGGGCATCGAGTGTGGCACCGGCCTTCGCCACCAGGAACGGGTTGCGGTACGGGAGCACCAGGATGTTCGGGATCAGCCGGAGGCGATCGGTCACCGCGGCGCAGAAGGCGAGCGCGGTGAGTGGATCGAGGGCATCGTGACCGCCGGCCGCGAGCCAACGCTCGCTCGGTGCGGGGTGATCGGTGAATCCGATGCCGGAGAATCCCGCAGCTTCTGCGGCCACGCTGAACCGGGTCAGACTGGACTTCGTCAGGAATTCGGGATTGTAGGGATGAGCCACCAACGGGTACGTGACCCAGAAATTCATGTCGGCACCATACTCCGGCCGATGCTTCGGCTCCCTACGAGGCTGATCGTTCCAGGACGGCCGGGCGACGACGGGAGCGAACCAACCGCAAACTCGGCACGGCGGTTTCGGGGATCCAGTCGACGTTCGAAGGATGGCGACGCCGAGAGGCTGCATGCTGTAGCCGCGCCACCTCCTCGGGGCTGATGACGAGGACTTCGGCGTCCTCCTCGGCGACCACCGAGGCGGTGAGCTTGTGATGGTGGTGTCCGGAGTCCCCTCCGAAGTAGTCCCCCGGCTCGAGAGCAACTCGCACGTCGTCGCCGGCGTCGAGGAAAGCCGATCCGGCCACGACCACATAGAGATTGCGGCTCGTATCTGTCCGGGAGCGGATCTCCCGGCCGGCTGCGGTGTGCATGGTGAAGACGCTCTCGGTGACGAAGTGATCGAGGACGTCCGGGGCGCAGCGGGAGAAAGCGGGAATGTCCCGCAGGATCTCGGCGTATGTCCTTGTGTCTGCCACGGTGTTCATGGTGGCCTCCTTCTCAATCAACGCCTTCGATCTCGTGCGCTGTTGACTCCTTGTCAATGAGGGGCAGCTTGTGCGACCGGAGTTGCGCGTAGGGTTCTCGACGGTTGCCATTCGGGGGTAAGGGGCAAAGATCCGAGATTCTTCTTCGCCGGAAAGGTGCCGCGGGCCGTGCGGGCTCGCTTCCCGGCCGGCCGCCTCACCCTCCGAGGCTGGTGCGGAGGGCATTCAGGTCGCGCCGCAGCCCGTCCACCTCCGAGCGAAGGGCGGCGATCTCCAACCGCAACTCTCCTACAGGCTCGTGGGAGTCGGAGCGGACCCCATCGGGCGACTCGTCGCGCCCATACGCAAGAGGTTCTTGTGAATCGGCGTCCTCGGTGGCTGGAGGAGCCGTCGGCGCCGTCGGTGCCGGAGCGACGAGCGGGGACGCCCAGCGCTCCTCCTTCTGTCCCGGTCGGCGGCCGAGACTGGTGGCCAACGGTTCGGCGACCGCGGAGAGGAACCGGAGCTCATGGTCGATCTCGTCGAGCCCGTCGAAGTCCGCCATTCTTTCGGTGCGCGCCCGGAGCTCGCCGATGGTCTGCGGGCCGCGGAGCACCAGCACAGCCAGCAGCGCACACTGGCGCGTGTCGAGCCCCAGCGCCTCGTTGAGCACGTGGCGATAGCGAACGGCGGTTCGGCCATGGGAGGGCAGGACGAATCGGATCAGTCGTTGCGCTTTCAGGCTGTCGAGCGCCCCCATGACGGTCCCTTCGTCGTAGTCCACGACGGGATCCCGGTTCGAGGCCTGATTGCACGCGGCGAGAAGCGATTTGACCGTGAGCGGATACTGGTCGGGCGTGGTGAGCTCCTTCTCGACCAGAGAGCCCAGGACCCGTGCCTCCTCGGCCGTCAGCAGCATGGGCCGAGCATACGGCCGCGCCGGCCTGTGGCTCTAGTCGACCAACTACTCGTTCTCGCCCTGGCGTCGAGGTCGGATCAAGGCACTCACCCGCTGGCGCGAGACGCCGAAGAGGGCTGCAATCTCGGTCACCTGTATTCCCTCCTTGCGCAGTCCCACCGCCAGCGCGCGCCGGAACGCCCCGCTGGCTTGTGCGAAATTCGTGGCGATCGTCGTCAAGGACGGGAGCGGATTCGGCGAGTCGACGTCGGAAACGATGCGATGCCACGACCTGCCTCGGTCGCGGTGGTTGCGGAGAGCGGCGAGGTTCTCGTTGAGGCTGATCAGATCGTCCGCACTCGATGCGGCCACATCGGAAAGCGCCGTGAGGGCCGCCACGACCGGATCCTCCCCGGATTCGGCTTCCTCGGATTCGGTCATCTGGAGCTCCCTACCACTCGGTGGTGTCCCCTCAGATAATTCCCATCCACATAATTCCCATCGCACAGCCGTTTAAACGGAGTGCCGCCCACGTTCGGCGTCGAGAAAAAGAACGTCGGCAACGCACACATCTGTGTAGAGCGGCCCGCAACCGGGTACTGACACCGCATGGCACACACAGCAGACGTCAGCGTGGAGAAACTCGTGGAGCTCCTCAACGAGGACCTCGGGACCGAGTACCAGTCGATCGTGCAGTACACCAATCACATCGCCACCATCACCGGAGCCGAGTACCTGAGCATCCTCGACGAGCTCAAGGTGCACCTCGGCCAAGAGCTCTCCCACGCCCAGATTCTGGCCGAGCAGGTCTCGTTCTTGGGCGGGGAGCCCATCGTCACGGTCCCTCCGGTCGCACGCGCCGCCGACAGCCGCCTGGCCTTGAAAGCCGACCTGCGCCTGGAGACCGACCAGCTCGAGCGCTACCGCCAGCGCTTCGCCCAGGCCAACGCTCTCGAGCTGGCCGACGTGGCCGAGGCGTTGCGCCCACTACTCGAGCAGACACAAGAGCACGTGCGCGACCTCCAGATGGCGCTCGGGGACTGAATCCCGTCGTCAACTCCGGGTCGTGACGCGCCAACGGTGGCCGAGTCGGGCTGAAATGTCGCGCATCGGCATCGACTGAGGTTTGGCTGAGTGTGCGGAGGGTAGGGACCCTCATGTGGAGTCGTCAGAGTCGGTCGTCCTGGATGTCGCCCTCGTAGAGGGCGTGTGCCACGCCGTCGACGAAAGAGAGCGAAGGGCGGGCATCGTGCTCGCCCCGGAGTCTTCCAGCCTGTCCGCCGCCCGCCGTTTCGTCTCCTCCATGCTCGAGTTATGGGACTACGAGGACCCGGACGAGGTCGTCCCCCTCCTCACCAGCGAGATCGTCAGCAACGCGGTGCGCCATGCCGTGGGCAGCGTCGGTCTCGAACTGGCCCTTCTCGATGGTGAAGAGCTCCGCGTGCAGGCGCGCGACGAATCTCCCGATAGGCCTGTCATCCGGAGGTCGAGCCCCGATGGCATCGGGGGGCATGGGCTTACGATCATCGAGTCGTTGGCCCGGCGTTGGGGAGTCGAATTGCACGAGGGCTTCAAAGTCGTCTGGTTCGAGATACCCGTCTCACCCCGGGCCCGCTAGATCCCTCGCGGCCCTCCGCGGCCCGCCCGGGCGATCCTCTGGTCGACATCCACGCCCGCGTCGGTAGGATCTGGAGGGCTCCCGGCGACCCGCGCCGACGGCGTGTAGCGGCAAGTCCCGCGGGTAGGCCGAAGAGGAGCAGTCTCGAAAGGACGAGGGTGGGAAAGGCCTGGGGAGTGCACCGCTGGCGGCGAAGGAGCGAGCCGGTGACTGCGGCCGAGGTGCCGGACGTGCTCGACGAGTGCGCGCAGTTCCTCGGAGGGCAGTTTCTGGAGAGCTATCGCGAAGACCGGGACTCGGCCCCGGACTGGGTCTGGGTAAACGTGCTGGCCCACGCGTCAGAGGAACTTCTGGCCACCTGTGCCGCGGCAGGAGGGACGCCTTCCCGATCATCGGGTCGCTGCGTCTGGGACCGTACCCTTTCCTTCCTTTCCCAGGTGCTGCTCGACCACGCCGGGCGCACAGGGGTGCCGGTATCGCTCCTGCAGCACGACATCGTCCTCCCGATCGAATTGCGGCTGGGGGCTCGCCCCCTGGCCCCGCCGACGCTCGTGCGCCTGGTGCTCAGTGGTCTGCAAGAGCGCGAGGGGTCCACTCCGGATCACCCTGCCCCGACGCCGAAGACGACAAAGAGGAAAACCTGATTCCCTCTCGTATCAGGCGAGTCCGCCCTCTGGCAGTAACTCCGCGCCCGTGGCGCGCAGGGTATCCGCCACCTGGCCCGCCATCCCGGTGACGCGCAGTGCGCCACCCCGGCCGAGGACGTAGTAGTACAGGCCGAGAATGACCTTGCCCCGGCCTGATCGAGCTGGGTCACCTGGCACATGTCGACGACGACCCGTTCGCAGGGCAGGCAACCCAGCTGGTCGACCTGGGCCGCCAGTGCGGCCAGTGAGCCGCCGCAGAGCACGCCCCGCAACGTGAGCAGGCACGTCGGTCCCTGCACGTCGAGTTCGACCTGCAGGATGGGAGCGGCTTCCGCCATGCCCTGGCCAGACGCCGGGGTCTTCACCAATGCGGTGGTTCCGCCGCGGCGGCTCAGCGTGCGCTGACGGTCCTCGTACGTTCGCGCGCGTCGATGTTCGAGCGGAGCCGGCGCAAGCTGGCCGCGAGCAGGCGGCTGATCTGCATCTGGCTGACACCGAGCCGGGCGGCGATCTCGGACTGGGTCAGGCCGTCGACGAACCGCAGCTGCACGATCTCCCGATCTCGCGGCGACAGGGTGCCCATGGCTTTCGCCAGTGCGGAATGGTTCTCGACCCCGACGAACCCACTGTCCTCCGCACCGAGGGATTCGGCCATGGTCTGACCTTCCCGGTCGCGGGCGTCGAGCGAGGCGGTTCGGTAACTCTGACCGGCCTCGAGGGCTTCGAGGACGTCCGCCTCGCTGGCGCCGATCTCCTTTGCGAGTTCGGGGACGGTCGGTGCCCGACCCAGTTCCTGTCCGAGGCGGTCCGTGGCGCTTCCGATCTCGAGGACCATCTCCTGGAGGCGGCGCGGGGCGCGCACGGCCCAACCTCGGTCCCGGAAGTGCCGCTTGAGCTCACCGATGATGCTGGCCGCCGCGAAGGTGCTGAACATCACGCCTCGGTCGGGATCGAACCGCTCGGCCGCCCTCACCAGGGCCAACGATGCCACCTGCACCAAATCGTCGTGCGTCTCGCCGCGATTGCTGAATCGGCGCGCCAGCTGATGGGCCAGCCCGAGGTGCGAGTGCACGCGCTCGTCACGGATTTCCCGGTCAGGTGCCGAGAGATCGGCGTCGATGGTTGCCATGGCTGCGCTCACCCCGCGCCCGTGCCGCGTTCTTTCGTCAGCCAGGCGACGGAGCGTCCGTTGGCGATCTCCCGACCATGTGTCGTGACGAGCTCGTCGAGAAGCTGCGCCGACAACTCGCGGGCCTGTTGCCAGTCGATCAGATCCCGTTCGGAATGCCCTGGGCCACCGTCGCCCTCTTCGTCGGACGGCTCGCGGGTGCAGCGCACATTCACCGTGTCGCCCTCGCGGAGGAAGGTGTAGCGCAGGCGCGTCTCGGCGTCGAGAGGCCCGAAGGAGACGCTGAGTTCGTCCACGGCGAGCCGGAGGTCGTCGATCTCGTCGAGATCGAAGCGCGCCCGGGCCCCGATTGTGGCGGCAGTGAACCGCGCCAGTACGACGAGGTCGACCGAACCAGGGATGGAGATCTCGATGACTTCACGCTCCGACGTCCGCACGACACCCTCAATCAGATCTCCATGGGCCATTGCAATCACAGTTCGCCCTTACTTCGTCGCAGCTCGACCCGGTCCTTGTGCAGGGCGAACTCGTCTTCGAGTCCCGTGATGGTGAGCACCCGGAGAATCTGGGGTTCCTGCACTATGAGGTGGACCAGCCCCCCTCGTTCGCGACTCCGGTTCAGTGCGCCCACCAGGACACCCAGCGCGGTCGAATCCAGAAAGGTGGCGGCGGAGAGGTCGACGACGATGGAGTCGGCCCCTCCGACGTAGAGGGCATCCAGTTGGTCCCGCAGCCACGGGGCAACGGCGAGGTCGAGCTCCCCTTCCACCTCCAACGTGGGAAGGTCCAGGGCGCCGTCGGCAGGTTGAGGGGGCGATGTCATGCTTCCTTCCATGGTGCGTTCTCCTCTGGGCTGGGGAAATCGGGCACACGTCTCGCAGGGATCACCATGCCGGGCGGCTCGCCACCCTTCCGCTCGCGCCGCGCCGCCGACACGCATGGTGGATACCCAGTGCGAAACAGCTTGAAACGGGGGGCGCCGTTCCCGCGGGACCCCCGGCCGTCGCTCTACTCGATGCGGCCCTCGCCTTTGGCGTGCGCGCCGATATCGGACATCTCCTCGTAGTGCGCCGCCGCCTCCGCGCGATCGCCCGCGAATTTCTCGGCCGCCCCCTCTGCTGCCGCCTCCTCCTCGTTGGTCGGGGGCCGGTCAGCCACGTGGGCCTCCGCGGCATCGATTCGCTCGGCCTCGCGGGTTCCTTCGTCGGGTTGCGTTTCGTTGTCCACCATCTGTCTTCTGTCTCCTCTCGTCTCGGCAGAGACCCGGCTCCTCACGGGGCCAGCAGGGTGTCAGGTACCCGCAGGGGAGTGCCGCAAAACGGCGGGATCGTGCGCCGCTCGCCTGGTCGCCCCGGTTTCGGCGGTCTGGGGACTTCCTCTTCCGCTTGGGAGGCCCATTCCCCGCGTGAGAGACTCACTCCGGCAGCAGTCGGCGAGCCGCGGAGGGGTGATGATCAAGTCGATCGACCGGTGTGGGAGGGCATCGGTCACGTTCACGCTCCCCGCGGCCGTGCGGGCGACCCGGGTGGCCATCTGTGGGGAGTGGAATGGCTGGTCGGCGGGGCGAGACGTGATGGACCGGGTGGGAGACGTCTTCTCCCTGACCATCGAGCTCCAGCCGGGTCGGGCGTACCGGTTCCGGTACCTCCTTGACGGAGAGCGATGGGAGAACGACTGGGACGCCGACGCCTACGTGCCCAACGCCTTCGGCACCGACGACTCCGTCGTGGACCTGACGGCGCTCGCGACACTGGTCCCGACCGCCGGCCCGGAGACGGGAAGGGGGTCGAACATCGAACGGGAGGCGAAACTCGTGGCGCCGCCCGGGTTGGCCATTCCCGATCTGAACGGCCTGGTACTCGGGGCCACGGCGAGAGTGCTGCCCGTCGAGCGCCTCGACGCCACCTACTACGACACGGCCGACCTGCGCCTGGCTCGTTCCGGCATCACCGTGCGGCACCGCGGCGGCGAGTCCGGGCCCCCCTGGACGGTGAAGCTCCCCGAGGACGACAGGGCTTCGGATCTGGTCCGCCGGGAGATCCGCTTCGAAGGTCCGGTCGACCAGGTTCCCGATGCGGCCGCCGACCTGGTTCTCGCCTCCACCCGGGCCCTGCCCCTCGAACCGGTGGCCAGCCTCACCACCGTCCGGCGTCCGGTCGAGATCCGGGGCGTGGACGGGGAACTTCTGGCCGAGGTGGTCGACGACACCGTGTCGGTGTCGCACAACCAGAACCCGACGGGGTGGTTCCGGGAAGTCGAGGTTGAGCTGCACATCTCCGGCGACAAAGGAGACCGCGTCCTCGAGGCCGCCGTTTCCCGGCTGATCGGGGCCGGGTGCGGAGCCGAGCCTCCCCTTCCCAAGCTCGTGCGGGCACTGGGCGAGCCGGCGACCAGGCCGGCCGATGTGGTCGTGCCCCCGATGCCCCCGAGAGCCACCGTGGTCGATCTGGTCCGCCATGCCGCGGCGGGTGCGGTGGCCCAGATCCTCCATCACGATCCGGGCGCCAGGCTGGGCGATGACCCCGAGGACGTCCACAAGCTCCGTGTGGCGGCCCGCCGGTTGCGCTCGGATCTGCACAGCTTCGCCGCCGTGCTCGATCCCGCACGGACCGAGACGATCCGTTCCGAGCTCGGCTGGCTGGGGGGAGTGGTCGGAGTGGTGCGCGATACCGACGTGCTCTCCGCCCGTCTGGCGACCCGGCTCGCCGCCCTCCCCGAGCCCGATGCAGCCGGGGTGCACCGCCTGCAGGTACTCCTGGAGCGCCAGGCCGTGGACACCCGCACCGCCATGCTGATCGCGCTGCGTAGTGCCCGCTACCTCCATCTCCTCGACACGCTCGTCGACCTGGCCGCCGCACCGCCGTTTCGCAAGGCCGCCGGGAAGCTCACCCCTCGTACATCGCAACGGTTGGCGTCGAAAATCGTCCAGAAGCCATGGCGGCGTGTGGCCTACGCCGTCGAGTCGCTGGGACCGGACCCCTCCGATGCGCAACTACACCAGGTGAGGATTCTGGCCAAGCGCTCCCGCTACGCCGCCGAAGCCGCCGCCCCTCTGTTGCGCCCGGCCGCCACGCGTTTCGCCGCGGCCGTGGCGGACCTGCAGACCGTGCTCGGCGACCACCAGGACACCGTCCTGGCCGAGGCGTGGTTGCGCAACGCGGTCGTCGGCCACCCCGAGGCGGTCGCGACGGTCCAGCAGCTGATCGCGCTGGAACAGGAGCGACGCCAAGCCCTGCGCGCACAGTGGCCCGCCATATGGCGCAAGGCCAACGCCAGGAAGCTCCACACCTGGGTCTGAACGGCGCCCGGGCCCGGGGCCCGGCTCGCCTCATCCCAGCCGCGGCGGGGGCAAGTAACAGGCCCCGGTGAACCGCCCGTCGGTGCGGTCGAGCAGCCAGACCGACCCCTTTTCCCGTAACGACGCCGGGCCGAAGTCAGGGAGGCCGTCGTGGGCGAGCTGTGCCTGCATGTCGTGGATGACCTCACCGTGCGTGCACAGCACAATGGCCCCGGGCCCGTCGATGGAGACTCCCCGCGCCAGCAGCGTCGCCGCCGCGCCTGCCTCGGGGACCAGGCTCGGTGAGCGTTCGATCGGGATACCGTGCGCGTCACCCAGCGGGGTGACCGTTTGGACGCACCGGAGGAACGGGCTCGAAAGAATCCGCGTCGGCGTGAACGGGGCGAGCAGATCGACCAGAGCCGCCGCTTGGGCCAGACCCTGCGCGTCGAGCAGGCGGAAGCCGTCGTCGCCCTGCCATTGGCGTTTGGCGCCCGCGTGTCCATGGCGGACCAGCAGCATCTGCATCCGCGCATCCTACGCAGCGGCGGTCCCCGCTTCGCCGGGGGGCCCGGAGGGTGGACGGGATTGCCCCCGGGGTTGCGGCACGGTTGCGCATCGGTTGTTCGGGGTGAATCCGCCCGATTTCTCGACTGCTTTCCCCGTTCCGCACCAAAGAAGGGCCGTGATTGATGGGACACTCCTGCGACCGGAGGACGGCGCGGGCGAGGACGAGGGCGGAGCAGTGGACCGGTTGGCAAGGGGGAACGACATGGATGCGGGCGCGACGGAGGAGGCCGGGCAGGAGGCGCCGGGTCCGCTCGTCCATATGACGCGCAGCGGCGTCGGGGTGATCATGTCGGTGGGGGGCTCCTGCTACGACCTGCTCGGTTGGAGGCCCGAACAGATGGTCGGCTCGTCCTCGACCAGATTCATCCACCCCGACGACCAGCCTTCCGCCATCGCGGCCTGGGTGAAGATGATCGACTCGTCGGACGGCGCCGGTGTCTGGCGCGGACGCTACCAATCGGCCTGGGGGACGTGGGTGTGGGTCGAGACGGTCAATCGGTACGGCGGACCGGACGACCCGATCGTGTCCACCACCATGACCGGGGTGACGGCCGAGCAGGTCAGCATGGAGGAGAGGTTGTACGCCCGCAGCCAGCTCCTGAGCCGCTTGTCGGACGCGCTGCCCGTCGGCGTCTTCCAGGTGAACATGGCCGGCCACGTGACCTTCACCAACGACCGCCTCCACGTGATCGTGGGGGTCGGGTTGCGGGCCACGATCGCCGAGCAGATGGCGTCCATAGCGGAGGAGGACAGGCCCCTCTTCGAGGCCGCCCTGGCCACGGCGTTCGCCGACCGCCCGGTCGAGGACGTCGAGATCCGGCTCCGCCTCCCGGCCGGCGACGAGGAACGGGTGTGCCTGCTCGGACTGCGGACCCTCACCGACAGCACGGGCGTCGTCAGCGGTGCCGTCGGATGCCTGAGCGACGTGACCGAGCGGGCGCAGCTCCGCCGGGAGCTCGAGGTCCGGGCCTCGGTCGATGCACTCACCTCCTGCTTGAACCGGGCCGCCACGCTGGAACTGGTCGACCGCACCGTCTCGGCGCCTGCCGGGGGTTGTGGGAACGCCGTCGTCTTCATCGACCTGGATCGGTTCAAGGCGGTCAACGATGATCTCGGCCATGCCGCCGGCGACAGGCTCCTGGTCGAAGTGGCCGATCGCCTGCGGGGCACCCTCAGGGACGGTGACCGCGTGGGCCGTTTCGGAGGCGACGAGTTCCTGGTGATCTGTCCCGGGGTCGACAGTGCCGATCAGGCCAGGGAGATCGCCGAGCGGATCGCCACCGTGCTGACGTCCACGGTGGACATCGGGTCGCGGCCGGTACAGCTGCGCGCGAGTGTCGGCGTGGCGTGGACCACCGAATCCCTCGGGGCCGACACCCTGATCGCCTGGGCGGACAGTGCCATGTACGAGTCGAAGCGACTCGGGTCGCCGACCGTCACCCTCTTCACGGGACCGGACGGGGGTGGCGGCACGTTCCCGGTGGCCGTCTGATCGCCGTCCGCCCTGCCCCTGACCGCCGCAGTTCGGAAATCGTTGTACGGGTCGGGGCCGACAAGTACGCTTGGCCCCGTCGCTCTCGGTACCCCAAAACACGGAGACCGTGGGGCGGCGAGAGAGCGGTTGGCGTGGCAACGGACCGGCAACTGGCAGACGTACTCAGCGAGTTCGCTCGCACCATGGCCTCCGACTTCCCCATCCAGGGCATCTTGGATCACCTCGTCCGGCGGATCGTCGACATCCTGCCGATCACCGGAGCCGGGGTCACGCTGATCTCCTCGACGGTCAGCCCCCACGATGGCGCGGCCTCCGATGACGCCGCGCTCCGCTTCGAGAAGTTACAGACCGAGATCGGCGAAGGTCCTTGCCTCACCGCCTACCGGTCCGGGAGGGCGGTTGCCGTGCCCGACCTGCGCGGCCGGCACCCGTTCACGGCGTTCGGGCCGCCGGCGCTCGCCGCGGGGCTCGCCGCGGTGTTCACGTTCCCGTTGCGGCACAACGCCGGACAGCTCGGGGCGCTCGATCTGTACCGGGACACGCCGGGACCGCTCAGCCCGGGCGACATGGAGGCGGCCCAGACGCTGGCCGACGTGACCGTGGCCTACCTGGCGAACGCCCAGGCCCGGTCGGAGCTGCAGGACGCGTCCGAGCAGTTTCACAGCAGCTCCCTGCACGATCCCCTGACGGGCCTCCCGAACCGGCTCCTCCTCCTCGAGCGGCTCGAACACGCCTTGCTCCGCAGCGTGCGCTCCCGGCACCCGGTGGCCATACTCTTCGTCGACCTCGACCGGTTCAAGCTGGTCAACGACAGCCACGGGCACCTGATCGGCGACGAGCTCCTGGTCGCCGTGGCCGATCGCATGGCGGGCCTGCTACGGCCCGGGGACACCTTGGCCCGCCTCTCGGGGGACGAGTTCGTCATCGTCTGCGAGGCGATCACCAAGAAGGCGCAGATCCACACGATCGCCCGCAGGATCGTGGAAGCGCTGGGGTCACCGTTCCCTCTCGATGACGTGGTGGTGGAGGTGTCGGCCAGTGTCGGCATCGCGTTCTCCACCCCGAAGGGGACGGATCCCGAGGAGCTGCTCCGCGAGGCCGACATCGCCATGTACCAGGCGAAGCGCCGGGGGGGTGGCACCCACCAGGTGGTCGATGTGCAGGAGCAGGGTTTGGCCGAGAGGTTGGTCGCGCTCCAGCGGGATCTCGGCCTGGCGGTCGAGCGGGGGGAGTTGCGCAACGAGTACCAGCCGATCGTGCGCATCAGCGACGGGCGGATTCTCGGGGCCGAGGCGCTCCTGCGCTGGGACCACCCGTCGTTCGGGCTGATCCCGCCGACCACGTTGATCCCGCTGGCCGAGCAGTCCGGGGCGATCAACGACATCGGGCGGTGGGTGCTCGAACGCGCCTGCCCCGACCTGCGCCGGTGGAGCGAAGGGGACATGGGGGGAGACGGACTCCCGCACGCCTTCGGCATGGCGGTGAACGTCTCGGCGCACCAGCTGATGGCTCCGGATTTCGTGGCCACGGTGGCCGAGGTCCTGGAGGCCACGGGCACGGTCCCGCACGATCTCACGCTCGAGATCACCGAGACCGTCTTCATCCACGACCCGAAGCGGGCCCGGGTCGTGCTGTCCGAGCTCAAGGCACTGGGGGTGCTCATCGCCCTCGACGACTTCGGCACCGGCTATTCCTCGCTCAGCTTCCTCAAGCATTTCCCGGTCGACAGCGTCAAGATCGATCGCCTCTTCACGGCGGACCTCGTGCACGACCCCGCCAGCCGTGCCATCGCCTCGAAGATGATCGAGCTGGCCCACCTGCTCGATCTCTCGGTCGTGACCGAGGGCGTGGAGACGGCTGCCCAGCGCGACGAGGCGCGCCGCATGGGCAGCGAGTGCTACCAGGGTTACTACTTCGCCCGGCCCATGTCGGCCGAGAGCCTCGACGACCTGATGACCGAGGCGGCCGCCGTCTGATCCCGTATCCGCGTGGCACGTGGGAGAGGGCAGTAGATTTCGATCGGGTCCGGAGGGATCCTCATGTAGGTGCCAGATCCATTTCGTGCACGAATGAGGCATATCAGTGGGCAACATGATGAGTCGGCGGTATCGCTATGGCGCAAGCTTCATCGACCGCGCATCAGGGGTCCGGTTCGAGGGGCACCACCCCAATGAGCGGCCCGACCTGTGGAAGCTCTACCTGCACGAGGCGGAGGGGCGCTACCGCAATTTCGGTTTCGAGGGAAAGCTGCACCTCCAGGACCTCGACGAGGGGAACTGCGTGCCCCTGTTCTTCCTGGGCTTCGACGTCCACGGCAAGCCCGTCGCAGGTGTGCGCTGCCACGGCCCGCTGGACTCGCGGGATCAGGCCTTCTTGCTCCAGGAGATGGGTTCCTCCCCGGAGATCGACATGCTGGCCCGGACCCTCGACGAGGAGATCCCGCTCGGCGTCGTGGAGATCAAGGGGGCGTGGTCGAAGGGCGAGGCGGCCACCGGCCACCGGCTCATCGAAGCCATCGCGCGCACGGCCACCCATTCGATGAACTGGCTCGGCGCCGAGCACGCGGTCGCCGCCATCTCGGACACGCTGCTCTCCGCCGGCACGGCCAGCGGGGCCCGCATGCTCGGCTCCGTCGCCGTGCCGTTTCCCGACGCGCGGTACCGCACCATCGCCCTCTCCTGGCACCGTTCCCGCACCCTCGAGCTGGCCACGCCCGACGGCCGGCAGGCTCTGCGCCTGGAGGGCGAGCAGCTCGCGCGCGGCCCCGATCTCCACCTCCGCGGGGCCGTCCCCCACGAATCCACCAGCACCATGGCGTGGCGTCCGTTGGTACTGGACGTGCGGGCCCGCGAGCAACGCGAGATCCTGCGCGTGCTGCGGGAGGATCCGTCGTTGCAGGTGATCGACCGCCTGTCCGAGCAGCGGGAACAGCTCTCCGCCGTCATACCGTCGCCCCCGCGCTCCCTCGAGGACGAGTCCCAGCGCTGGATCTACTACCCCTGGCGCCGGGCCGTGGTGCGCCTGCTCGGCCCGCGGGCGTTCGGGACGCTGCGGCTGGACCGGAACCGCAACAAGCTCACCCGGGCCGAACAGGCGCGCCAGCGCACGTTGCGCATCGGCGTGGTGGGGGTGAGCGCCGGCCATACGATCGCCCACGTCCTGGCCATGGAAGGGCTGGCCGGCGAGCTCAGGCTGGCCGACTTCGACAACATCGAGCTGTCCAACCTCAACCGGATCCCGGCCAGCGTCCTCGACCTGGGCGTGAACAAGGCGGTGGTGGCGGCGCGCCGGATCGGCGAGATCGACCCGTACCTGCGGGTGGTGACGATCACCGAGGGCATCACGCCCGAGAATCTGGAGAACTTTCTCGAGGGGTTGGACCTGGTGATAGAGGAGTGCGACTCGCTCGACGTGAAACTCCTGGTGCGCGAGGCGGCCCGTGCACGGCGGATACCGGTGCTGATGGAGACCAGCGACCGCGGGGTGCTCGACGTCGAGCGCTTCGACCTCGAACCGGAGCGGCCCGTCTTCCACGGGCTGTTGGACGGGTTGCACTCGTCGGACCTCGCCGACCTGACCACCGCGCAAAAGGCGCCGTACGTGCTGCGGATCCTCGGTCCGGGCGATATCACCTCCCGCGGGGCGGCCTCGCTCATCGAGGTCGGCGAGACCATCACCGGGTGGCCGCAGCTCGGGAGCGAGGTGACGCTCGGGGCCGCCACGGCGGCGGCCGCCGTGCGGCGGATCGGCCTCACCGGGGACCTGCCCTCCGGCCGCGTCCGCTTCGACGTGGACGAGGTGCTGTCGGGCATCCTGCCGGTGAAGGTCACCGTCGACGACGATCTGGACCTCGAGTTCGAGGACGATGCCGGACCGGGGGCGGAGATCCGTACCGCCTACGACGTCTCCGTGGCCAGGACCGACGCTCCCCTCCCGGAGGGGTCCGACCCGATCGAGATGATCGTCGACGCGGCGCGCTGGGCCCCCTCCGGCGGGAACATCCAGCCGTGGCGGTTCGAGGCGGACCCGCGCGAGATCCGCATGTACCTCGTGCCCGATCGCACCACCACCATGGACGTGCGGCACCGGGGCAGCTACGTCGCCATCGGCGCCGCACTCTTCAACGCCCGCGTGGCCGCCGCCTCGCTGAAGAACCTCGGGGAGACCCAGCTGTTCCCCGAAGGGTCGCCGTCGCACCACGTCGCCACGCTGATGGTCGGCGACGCCACCGACTACGAGATCGCCCCGCTGGCCGGCCGGGTGCGCACGCGCGTGGCCAACCGGCAGCTGGGCGACGGTGAGCCCCTGGACGAGCAGGTGGTCAAGGTGCTCACCCGGGGTGTCGAGCGGGAGGGCGCCCAGCTCCGCCTCGCCACCGACCGCAGGCGGATCGAGACCATGGCCGAGTTGCTGGGGGAGTCGGACCGCATCCGCTTCCTGCTGCCCACGCTGCACCGCGAAATGGTGGGGGAGCTGCGCTTCCCCGGCCGGGACTCCCTGAGCGAGGGGCTCGACGTGCGCACGCTGGAGCTCTCCCCGCCCGAGATGGCGGCCCTCGAGCTGTTGCGCCGTTCCGACGTCATGGAGCATCTGGCCGACTGGCGGGCCGGACGGATGCTGGGCGCCCGTACCCGCGCCGCCGTCGAATCGAGCTCGGCGGTGGCCGTGGTCAGCGTGCCGCGGACAGACCCCGCGTGGTATGTCCGCGGCGGGGCGGCGGTGGAGCGCCTCTGGCTCACCGCCGAGCTCCACGGTCTCGCCGTCCAGCCCGTGTCCCCCGTCTTCCTCTACGCCATCGACGACAAGGATCTCCTCCGCCTGGGGGGCGAGCGCCACGTCGAGACGATCCACGGCCTGTCCCGGCGGTTCCACGACTTCTGGGACCTCGACGACGGGGAGGAGGCGACGCTGCTGCTCCGCCTGAGCCATGCCCCGCCACCCTCCACGCGCAGCGCACGGCTGCCCCTCAATGACCTTCTCAGCCGTGAGCTTGAAATGGCATGAAACGCGGCGACTAGGGGGTTGCGGAACCGACTTCCCCCGCCCTGGTGGCTGTGCAATACTTATGGGCAGGTATAGGTGCCGGGGAAACGTGCCTATTCCCAGTGAACCCTCGAGGGGGGGGTTCCAATATGACAGCTCCGACCGACATTTCGCCCGGCGTGGCCGGCCTGCAGACTCGTCTCGTCATCGAGACGATCACCCAGGTCGTCTCAGGTGCGGAGGTCGTCGAGATCGTGGGCAGCCTCGACGAGACCATACCCGGATTCGAAGCGGAGTCGTGGTCGATCCCCAGTTCGGCTCACGCACTCACCCATATCCGTAAGCGCGTCGTCAGCCTTCTGGGGGCCCAGAATGCGGTCGGCTCCTTCTCGTGTGTCGTCTCGGGCGTCGCCTGGGGAGTCCTGGTCGAGCCCATCGCGTTGCAGGACGGCGCCGTCATCGGCGCCCTCGTCGTGGCCCGGCAGGGTAGGGCCTGGTCCAGCCGTGAGCGTGCGCTGGCCAAGGCCTTCGGCGGCCTGCTGAGCCACACGGTCACCCTCGCCTCGCGCGAGAGCGCCCTGCTCGACCAGCGCCGCCTGGACGAATTGGTGGGTCAGGTGGCGGAACGGCTCATGTCGGCCTCGTCACGGACCCGTCATGACGTGCTGACCTGGACGACGCGCGTGCTCGCCGAATTCCTGGGCGCGGACGTGGCGTTCCTGCGGCGCAACGACCACCAGCGGGGTCTGAGCGTCCTGGAAGCCGAATGGCCGCCCCGCGAGAACATTCCCGACCCGGATCCCCTCGGCGAGGTGCCCTTCGACGCCGACCCCGTGTTCGCGGCGACCAGGGACCTGCGCACGCCCTACCTGGCCGGGGCGGACGAAGACGACTATCTGGACCGGGTGGAAAAGGGCTCGCCCAGCAACGTGCAGCTGGTCGGCGGGGCGTGCGTGCCCCTCCTGTTGGCCGACACCACCTGGGGTGTCCTGGGCTTCCTCCACTTCGGGCTCCACGGCTGGACGCCCGAGGAGATCAGCGCCCTGCAGGCCATCGCCTCCATGCTCGTCCAGCTCCAGGCCCGCATCGACGCCGAGGAGCGGACCGAGTACATCGCCCTCCACGACGACCTGACCGGGCTGCCCAACCGCCGCGCCCTCCTCCGGGAGTTGGAGGTCCGCCTGGCCGCCAACCGGGAGACGGCCATCCTCTTCTTCGACCTGGACCGCTTCAAGGTCATGAACGACTTCTTGGGTCACGCCAGCGGCGACCGGGTGCTCACCACCATCGCGGACCGCATCCGCACCAGCATCAGGCCGAACGACTTCGCGGCCCGGCTCGGGGGCGACGAGTTCGTGATCCTGGTGGGCGATGTGGGCAGCGAAATGGAGGTTGCCGCCACCGCGTACCGGATCCTCGGGATCATCGGCGAGCCCATCGACTTCGCCGGCCAGGAGGTCAGCCACACCGCCAGCATCGGCATCGTCCTCTCCAAGCCGGGCGTGAAGAACGGGATCGAGCTGCTCGGGTGGGCCGACGTCGCCCTTTACGCCGCCAAGCGCCAGGGGCGCAACCAGGCTGTGGTGTTCGACGAGGTGCTGCGGGAGTCGGTCAGCGAGCGCTCGCGCACGGAGCTCACCCTCCGGGAGGCCATCGAGGGCGACGGGCTGCGCCTGCACTACCAGCCCGAAGTCGATCTCCGCACCGGCCGGCTGCTCGCCGTCGAGGCCCTGGTGCGCTGGCAGCACCCGACACGCGGGCTCCTGCCGGCATCCGCCTTCATCACCGTGGCCGAGGAGACCGGCCTGGTGGTCGACATGGGGCGCTGGGTCTTCGCCGAGGCGTGCCGCCAACTGTCGGTGTGGCGCCGGGACTACCCCGACCTGCCGCTGGTCGTGCGGGTCAACATGTCGCCGGCGCAGTTCGTGATCAGTGGCCTGGTCGAGTTCGTGGAGAACTGCCTCCAGGTGCACCGCATCCCCGGCGAGCGCCTGTGCATCGAAATGACCGAGCACGCCGTCCTGCAGGAGCCCGAGCAGACGGCGCGCATTCTGCGCGGTTTCCAGGCCCTCGGTGTCGAGGTTGCCATCGACGACTTCGGGACGGGGTATGCCTCGTTCACGGAGCTCAAGCACCTGCCGGTGAACTTCCTCAAGCTCGACCAGACCTTCGTGCAAGGGATCGAAACCGACCCGAGCGACCGGGCCATCGTCGAGGCGATCATCCAACTGGGCCGTGCCCTCGACCTCGGCATCATTGCCGAGGGCATCGAGTGCAGGGCCACCATCGACAAGCTGCTCGAGCTGGGTTGCCATCGTGGCCAGGGGTACCTCATGTCGGTACCGATGTCCGCCGAGGAGCTCGCGCCGGTGCTGCGGGCGGGCGCGGTGCCTCTTACGGCGTTCCGTACAAGTGGAAAGGTGGCCCCCGCGTTGTCGGACAGGTCCCTGTGACCTTGGTGGACGACATGGCGGAGCGGGACATCGACGGCGACGGCGACGGCGAAGGCGACGGGCAACTCCACGAGCCGTGGGTCTTCTTGACCATGCTCGACCAGATGTCGACGAGCGAGGTCAACATCGGCTTCATCTACTCGGTCATCGACCTCTTGGCCCGGCGCTACCAGCTCACCGACGCCGTGGTGGTGCTGCGCGACGAGGCGCTCGGTACACAGGCCTTCCGGCTGGGACAGAAGAGCCTCGACGGTGATTCCCCGGCCGCCGACGCCACGTCCCCGGGCGTGTTCTGCGAGCCCGATTGCGTCCCCCACGTCGTGCGTGACGTCGTCCGCAACGTGTGCCAGCTCGCCCTGACGCTCCACCTGGCCCGGCACAGCGCCGACCACGATCCGCTCACGAACATCGCCAACCGGCGATCCTTCGACGCCGCCCTGCGCAACGCCTCGGTCCAGAGCGCGCGGTACGGTTGGGCCTTCACCCTGGTGCTCATCGACCTCGACGGGTTCAAGGCCGTGAACGACAAGCTCGGCCACGCCGTGGGCGACGACATGCTGCGCTCCTTCGGCTGGGCCCTGCGCCGTTCGGTGCGCAGTGGCGACACGACGGCCCGCATGGGCGGGGACGAGTTCGCCATCATCCTCGCCAACGCGGAGGGAACCGAGGTCCTGGCCTTCACCGAGCGGCTCCGGGCCCTCCTGGTCTCGTTGCCCGAGCTCGGTTTCTCGGTGGGCACCGCCACATCGCCCGCCGACTCGACCGACCCCGCCGAGCTCTACCGCATTGCCGATGCGCGCCTCTACGAGAAGAAGGGCATCGTGCTCCGGTGAGCTCGACCATCGAAGAGGACTTCGAGCTCGAGCTCCGCTCCCTCCCCGGCGTGGTCAACGTGGGGATGGTGCACAGCGAGGACGGCGATGTCGAGTCCGTGGTGCTGACCATCCGCAACCACGATCCCGAGGTCGTACGGGAGAGCGCGATTCAGGTCGCCAGCCTCTACTATCCCGACGCCGCCGTCATCTTGGAGGAGACGCGCACGCCGCGGGCCGATCGGGGCGGGGTCGCGGCGGCGGCCCGAATCGCCCTGGAGGCGGCCGAGTTCAACGAACTCGACGGCGTCAGCGAGGTGCGCCTGAGCCTCGCGGGGAGCGTCGGGGTCGGTCGGGCCGGGAGCGGGCCGCTCATCGGCGGGGCCGAGGCGACGCTCGGTGCCCTGCGCGACCTCGGCAACGTGATCCCGTTCTACCTGATGGGGGTGACCAAGGTCGACACGATGATCGGGTGTTCGGTGATCGTCGCGTTGCGGTCGCTGGCGGCCAGCGATGACCGGATGGGCATCGCCCTCGCCCATGACGACCTGCTGGCGGCGGCCAAGGCGACGCTCGACGCCCTGAACCGCTATCTCTCGCTGGACCCTGAGCGCCAGCGGGCCGCGACCGCGGAGCTCGAACCCGGCGGCGGGGAGCGACACCACCAGGTCGAGTAGGGCCTCGGCCGCGGCGTACCACGACCGCGCCCCCCGTATACCGTGGGTCCATGGACCACGCTCGACTCGGCAACACCGGCCTGCTCGTCTCGGAGCTGTGCCTCGGGACCATGACCTTCGGGCTGCAGTGCGACGAGACGACGTCCGCCGCCATCATGGATCGGGCCGCCGAGGGTGGCATCACCTTCTTCGATACGGCCGACGTCTATCCACTCGGCGGCGGCCTGTCCACCGTGGGCCGCACCGAGGAGATCGTGGGGGATTGGCTCCGCGGCAAGCGGGACAAGTTCGTGGTGGCGACCAAGTGCGTCGGCCGCACCGGCCCGGCGGCCTGGGAGCAGGGCAGTTCGCGCAAGCACATCCTCGCCGCCGTGGAGGGCTCGCTGCGGCGCCTGGGCACCGACTACATCGATCTCTACCAGCTCCACGCGCCCGATCCCTCGACGCCGATCGACGAGACGTTGGGCGCCCTGGACGACCTCGTCCATTCGGGCAAGGTCCGCTACGTCGGCTGTTCCAATTTCCTGGCCTACCAGGTGGCGCGGGCGCTCGGCCGGAGCGAGGCCCGCCACCTCGTGCGCTTCGACTCGGTGCAACCGCGCTACAACCTGCTGTTCCGCCAGATCGAACGCGAGCTCCTCCCACTCTGCGCCGAGGAGGGCCTGGGTGTCATTCCGTACAATCCGATCGCCGGCGGCCTGCTCTCGGGCAAGCACAACGCTTCGGGGCCCCCGACCGAGGGCACGCGCTTCACTCTCGGCAACGCGGCGGGCAATTATCAGAACCGCTACTGGCACGACCAGGAGTTCGCCACGGTGGAGGAGCTGCGCAAAATTGCCGAGCGCGAGGGGGTCCCCCTCGTCACCCTCGCCGTAGCCTGGGTCCTGGCCCATCCGGCGGTGACGGCGCCGATCATCGGGGCCAGCCGGCCTGACCAGCTCGAGGCCAGCCTGGCCGCCGCCGAGTTCACCATGTCCACCGAGCTCAAGGACGAGCTCGACGGGGCCACCCGCTCGTACCGCCTGGGCGACGCCGCTCGCTGAAAGGAGACCGGAATGGGCATCATCCCTGCGTCACATCGCGACCTGCTCGAGGCCCGGGTGGCCACATTCGCCACCGTCGGCACCGACGGCTATCCCCAGCTCTCCGAGGTCTGGTTCCTGGCCGAGGACGACACCAATCCGGCTCTCGCTCAACAGCGCGCGGCATTCATCCTCGACGTGGCCAACACGTTCCGCTACCTGGAGCTGCGGGCCGACGCGCTGGTCGAGCCCGACGACGACTACCGCTTCGCCGACAAGGTCGGCGCCAAATACGGCAGCGACCTGCGCGCGCACGACCAACCCGGCCAGTCCCGCGTCGTGGTCACCCTCCACCCGCACAAGGTCAACGCGGTGAACATGGGCGGTTGACTTGATCACGTCCGCCTGGGCCCGTTCCGGTCCTTGGCCACGAACGCCTTGCCCTTGGCTACCGCCACCTTGCGGGCCCGGGCCATCCGCCCGGCGCTCGGCGGCTTGGGCGGTGCGACCCATTCCCACGCACCGGGCCGGCCTTCGAGGCGCCACCCACCGTCGGTCTTGAGCTTGTGATG
>JBEKWB010000053.1:0-57459 GCA_049513455.1 Acidimicrobiales bacterium | reverse complement strand
CTCCCGCCTGAACCACTCATCACGGCCGTCACTCTCGCAGAGCTCTCCGTCGGTCCCCTCGTGGCGGCTGATCCTAGCGAGCGGGCGACGCGCCAGCTTCGTTTGCAGCAGGCGGAGGCCGACTTTGACCCCCTGCCCTTTGACGCAGCGGCGGCCAGAGCGTTCGGACCCGTCGCCGCGTCTCTTCACCGTGCCGGCCGCAAGACCGGCGCTCGGTCCTACGACGCAATGATCGCTGCCGTGGCGCTCGCCAACGATCTTCCGCTCTTCACGTGCAACCCAGCCGATTTCGAACACATCGACGGTTTGGATCTGAGGTCAGTTCCGCATCCGGCCCAGACCCCCGGTACGTAGGGCAGACCTTCTTGATTCCCCGGGACCATCTTCCCGATTCTTGGTTCGATCTCTCCAGAGAACTTCATCGATCGCATTATCGCTCGTCGCCATCGGGCATGGGCCCATTCACTACGTACCGAAGGGTCTCACGACCGGCGACGTAGTGGGCACCCTGGCAGTGCTCCCAGTTCAGAACCCGTGGGACACTTCATTGCGGTCTAGCTCAGGCCGTCTCGGACGTCTTGCCAGCTTTGAGAAGACTGGCTTCCACCCCACGAACCGATGGTTTCTCGACCTGTTACCACGTCCCTCAGCCAAAGCGTCCTAGCCCACCCATATAAGTGCCGAACGGCCTCACCTCGGCCCGGCGATCGGGGCGCATCCGACCCCGATTCAGGAAGCCCTAGTTCGGTATTCCTCAAGAGCATCCTCTGGGATGTGAGCGATCCCCTCGACCAACTCGTAGCGAATCCTCCGACCATGAACGAGGCGCAGAAGCTCCTTGGTTGGAATGTCGAGACGACGTGCAGCTTCTGACGCCCTGAGTAGCTCAGTAGACATCTGGACCTCCTTCGTCAATACCAAGTTTACGGGTCAAGTGCTGGATCTGATCCTCGACCTGGGAGAGCACGGAAAGGTGGTCGGTGTCGACAAGGACGTCCCGACTGTCCTCGAGCGCCGCCAGCAGATCAAGAGCCTCCTCCAACTCAAATTCCACCCTGTCCGGCGGCTCCGGAGTTGATACATGCACAGCAATGAACGGTCGCCCAAACCTGATTTCGTGACTCACCCATATAAGTGCCTGATTGAGAATGTGTGCAGACCCTGCGGCTGGTTCCGTAGCGTTTAGAGGTCCTCACGGGGTGGCTCGCTAAAGTGCCTGCCGCCGGCCTGGCCGGCTGGCTTTCTTTCGAGGAGCCCCCGTGAGGATTTCGCCGCGAGTGGCTCAAAAGAGGAACATGCACAAGATTCGAATCAGGAGTGCCCTCGCGGTTGCCATTCAACCACGAAGGAGGAGCTCATGGTGACGATCATTGGGGTTGATCCCCACAAGTCCACGCACACAGCGGTAGCCATCTGCGGCGACGAACACGAGGTAGCCAAGGTTACCGTTCGGGCCACGTGCCATCAGGTGTCGAAGCTGCTCTCGTGGGCGGAGCCATTCAACAAACGCAGGTGGGCCATCGAATCAGCCGGCGGGCTCGGATACCTCTTGGCGCAGCAGCTCGTCGAGGCCGGCGAGTGCGTGCTCGATGTTCCGCCGACTCTGGCGGCGAGAGTGCGGGTGCTCAGCTCAGGTCGCTCTGACAAAAGAACGATCCCAACGATGCGCTTTCGATCGCCATCGCGGCGTTACGCTCAGGAGGGCTTCGGACGGTCGAGCTCGCCAATCACACCGAGATTCTGCGTCTCTTGGCTAAGCGAAACCACGACTTGGGGCGGCTCCGAGCCAAGGTGGTCTGCCGACTTCACGCCGCCCTGGCCGACCTCTCACCGGGTGGAATTGCCAAGGAACTCTACGCTTCTGACGCCCAAGAGCTGCTCGAAGCCTTCGAACCGGTCACTTCGATTGAGCACATGCGTCGCGACCTGGCCCTTGAGTTGCTCGATGACGTTCGTCGTCTTGACACGCAGATCAAGGCGTCACACCGGCGTATCCGCACGGCCGTCAAGGCATCGAAGACATCGCTGACCGAGCTCTACGGCGTCGGACCGATTCTCGCCTGCGCATTGATTGGTTACTCGGGCGACGTTCACCGCTTTGCTAATCGAGACCATTTCGCCTCCTAGGCGGGAGTGGCGCCGATCGAGCACTCTTCAGGCGGACGGGTCACCCACCGGCTCTCCCGACGAGGCAATCGCAAACTCAACAACGCCATCCACATGGTCGCCATCTGCCAGATCCGGCAGTCGGGCTCTGAGGGGCGGGCATACTTCGACCGCAAGGTGGCGGAGGGCAAGACCAAGATGGAAGCCCTCCGCTCGCTTAAGCGTCAGATCAGCAACGCCGTCTACCGGCAGCTTCTCCTCGACGCCCGATAGGGGGTCCGGGAGGACACTAGGGAACGACTCTTAGCCTGCGTGACCGGCTTTACACCCTGAACGGCTGGTTCTTCGGCGAAGTCACTCCCGGACCCATCTCCACACTACGCGCCAACGCCTTTGGACGCTGGCTCGGCTTCGCGCGTCCCGATACGGCTGAAATTGGGGTCTTGACTCAAAGAGGATTCGGTAGGGGGCGTGTCGACGGGTTCATCACCAACTTGCAGGCGGTCAGTTCACGCCGACTATTTGCGGACCGAGAAAGGATGTCCGTACGAGAGTCGGATCGGCAGTCACTTATACCCGTATGGAGTTTCGTGCCCACAACGTGCCCACACGAACGCGAAACAAGGTAGAACGGAGGGTGGTGACGGACGCCGGATTTCTCAGAAAGAGGGGCTGTGAACAGGATTTTCGCCGGTACCGCTAGGCGGACGCTCCAAACGGAATCTGTGCCTGGCCCAGCTGAAAAGCGTGGGGTCACCGGATCGACGCCGGTCCCGACCACTGGAAAAGGGCAGTTCAGAGGCGGATCTTGGAGCGGCAGATTTAGAGGGAAGAAATTTCGTGCCCAACACGTGCCCCACTGGAAAACTTCTGCGCCGCTAAATTCAGCATCTACCGACTGGTAGCCATGCTCTGATTTCGACTCCTGGACCCGGATCCAAGTACCAGTCGAGGCTCCCGAGTGACTCTCGAACGCGAGTCCGCCAGCGGCCAGAGCGTCGACCATGGCTGCCGCTTGGGCACCGAACTGCTCCCCTTCTAGGCAGACGCATCGGTCGCCGTGATCCCGTCGATGCCACTGGGCGAGAGTGCGACGAACTGGCTGCGGCCTCGGTGATCAGTCGGTCACATGCTGGATGAGCTCGACGAGGTAACCGTCGGGATCCAGGAAGAACGCGGCAATAACCGGCCAGCGATCGAGTCGCTGGGGAGCGAAGGTTGATTCGCAACCGTAGGCCACGGCCTTGTCGTGGACCGCCTGGGCGTCGTCGACGATGAAATAGATCTTCCAGAGCGCGAAGCCGTGGTCGACGGGCTGGCCGCCGTTGTAGCGCTCTGCGAGCTGCAAGCGTCCCCCACCCTGGTCGGCAGCGACGACGATCTCGTGGACGTCGTCGATCTCGGTGCGGGTCTGGACCTTCAAGCCGATTACCTCGGTGTAGAACTCTTCAGCCTTCTCGATGTCGCTGACATAGATGCAGTACTGGCCGACGGTGGTCGCCATTGCTCCTCCTCGTTGATGGACGCTTGAAATGGTTCAGCGGTCAGCGGCGCCGAGTCCGGCGAAAGCCGGGCACTTGTGGGCCGCGATCGGCAGCTCGCCCGGGACGAGCGGTTGGTCGATGTCCTTCACGCGCGGTCCCCACTGGGCGGCGATCGGACGAAGCAGATCCAGATCGAACCCGTACAGCGCGGCGGCATTGCCACCGACCATGTCAGCGACCTCGTCGCTGGGTACGCCGGCGAACGCCGCTCGCAGCGCCTCGTGTGAGAAAGGATGGCTGGATTCCTTGTGGGGGTAGTCGCTGCCCCACATGATCTTGTCTACACCGACCTGATGCCGGAGGCCGACTTCCGCAGGTCGGATGAAGCTGGCTCCGATATGGCACTGGCGTGCCCAGTACTCACTGGGTCTCAGCGACAGTCGATCGACGACTGACCGCCCCCATACGGCTTCCTGTGAGCCTTCGGCTGAACTCATCCGGCCGAAGAAGTAGTCGAGTTTTGCCAGTTCCTCGGGCACCCATGCGGTCCCTTGCTCCGTGAATACAAGTTGAAGGCCCGGGTGACGTTCCAGTACGCCGCCCGTGATCAGGTGTGTGAGCGCGCGGTGCGCCCACCACGACACCTCGAGCAAGAAAACGACGGCATCGACATCGGTCGGGCCCATCGGGGGCGCGGCGCTGCCGGTGTGGTGATTGACAGGCACCGCCAGTTCCTCACACACATTCCACAACGGTTCGTAGACCGAATCGAAAAGCTGGGGGAGCCCGAGACCGGGAGGGGTCCCCGGAAGGAGGACACCTCCGGTCAGTCCACCTGCCACTGCACGTCGGATCTCCGCTACCGATCCCTCGGGATCGTGGAGGTTGATCTGGATCACCCCAGCGCGGCGCCCGGGTGTTGCGCTGCAAAAATCAGTGAGCCAGCGGTTGTGGGCCCGGAGTCCCGCCCAGCGTCGCTCCATATCGGCAGCGGTGACCGCTGGCGGCTGCGTCGACAAGGACACCTTGGGGAAGAACGGTGGCACCGTATTCGGGAAGATCACCTCGGCGACGACACCGTCCACCTCGAGATCGTGTGCGCGGCGTACAGAGTCCCAATTGCGCTCGCCGTTGTCACCCTTGAGATCGTCGTATGGAACTTCGTACTCGGCCGCCCACGCATCGAACTCGTCGAGCCACGATGACTCGAGATACGGGCGGTAGTCGAGGACGTTTCCGCCTCCGTGGCAATCAGAGGACACGACGACATAACGCTCGTCGCCGTGGGCATCGATTGCGAGAGCGGCGCCGTCGGACATCAGTTCGGATCTCCACTGAGCAATGGAAAGTCGTGGCCGGTCAGCCAGTGGCGCCCGACAGCTTTGACGCCAGCCCACTTCGCCTCGAGGTCGGCGGCCGTCTGGGTCGCGGTGAGCTGGCCGAGATCGGTGGGCGTCGGCCCGATCTTTTCGGCCAGAGGCGCGAGTGCCTCCATGTCGAAACCGAAGGTCTCCCCCGCAGCGAGACCGAGCATCCGACGGGTCTCGTCGATCGGAATGTCGAAGAACGTCTTCGTCAACCATTCGTGGGTGTTCGGCCATGTGCCTTCCGGATGTGGAAAGTCTGTCCCCCAGAGCATGTTGTCGATGCCGATCTCGTATCGCATGCCGAGCTCGCGTCGCTTCGCATTGGCGAGTCCGGTGAAACAGTTCCGGTCGACGACCTCGCTCGGGAGCATGTCACCGAGCGCCTCTGCGAACTTGCCCTTGCCGAGCTTGGATGCGCCCCGAGATCCCAGGCACAGTCGATCCCAGGACCACAGGAGGCCGGGCAGCCACCAACAACCCCCCTCCGTGACCCCGAACCGCAGCCCCGGGAAGCGCTTGAACACCCCGGACCACAACAGGAACCACATCGGACGAGCCGGCCACCATGTGACCTCGGTGACATAGATGCCAAGGTGATCCCCGTACTCGTCACGGCTAGCGGAGCCGGAGTGGGTGACGACGGGCATCTGGAGCTCCTCACACAGGGCCCACACCGGGTCGTAGCGACGATCGTGATAGGGCGCCTCATGCACCCACATCGCGGGAATCATCACTGCCCCGAGTCCGGACTCCTTGGCGTGGTGGATTTCCGCGAGCACGTCGTCAATCTCGACCGTGATCGGTACCAGTGCGACGCCGCAGCGACGCTCTGGGCTGGTCGAGCACAACTCGGCGAGCCACCTGTTGTGTGCCTTCGCTCCCGCCATCCCCAGCTCGGGATCGAGGTCCCCGGACAGGCCGAGGCCGGCGCCGAACGGCACGCAGGTCCGGCTTTCCACCGCATCGGCATCGGGGTACACGACTTCGGCCGCGACGCCGTCGTTGTCCAGCGCCTGATCCCTCTTGATGGCGTCCCAGCCGCCAGCGAGCTCCTCGTCGTGCTCTTCAAACCACTGCCGCGCGAACTGGTCGTCACGGACACCGAGGTTCGTCGCGGCCTCGACGAACGCTGCTCTCTCGCTCAGGAACTGATCGAACTGGGGGTAGAAACGGCGTTCGAGGTAGTCCCGATACTGTGCGGTCGGCAGCCCGGCGTGGCTGTCGGCGGCAATGATCAGATACGGGTCGTTATCGGCCATGGCGCCCCCTGCTCGGTTCAACTGCGGCAGATTGTAATGGTGTTACAGACCCGGGGGCAAGCCCCACGGTAAAGTGCCCCTGATGGGCGATCGGCTGACACGCGAGCGAGTGGTCGACGCCGCGGTTGCGATCGTCGAAGCTGACGGACTCGCAGGGCTATCGATGCGCACCTTGTGCGAGAAGCTTGGCGTCTCGGTGACGTCGATCTATTGGCACGTCGGCAACAAGGAAGCTCTCCTGGACGCGCTCGTCGAACGCATGCAAGCGTCGATCATCGACCGCAAACCGAGAGGCAAGACACCCCAGCAGCGTGTCCGATCGGTTGCCCGGTCGCTTCTCGACGCGATTGAGGCGCACGGTGAGCTCATAGCGATTGCGCACCAGCGCGGCGCCATCACGAAGGTATTCGCCCCGGCCCGTCAGGTTGTCGCCGTCGAGTTCTTCGCGGCCGGGCTGCGAGGCGAGCGGCTGGCCGAAGCCACCAACGCGCTCCTGCTCTTCGTAGGGAGCTACTCGCTCATGCAGTCGGTCACTGCACGAACGGCAGGCGTCGAAAAAGGAACGACCGAGCCGTGGGAAGAGAGCGCTGTGCCGATCGATCGCGTCGCGGCCGCCCGGCTCGCACTGCCGCCGGACCTCCATCGGGCGTTCGAGACCGGACTCGACGCCCTCATCAGCGGGCTCCTTCCGTCGTAACCCGACACACAGCACAGCCCACCAACATGCACCCGCACGCAAGCGGCTTGCACGAGGGGGCCTTTAGCAAGGCCGGCCTACACGCGAAGTTCCCCAACCTTGGCCGAGTGCTTCGTGTCACGGGCGGTGGCGCGACAGCGCGATCGGTCCCCACCTGGTCGGGCCGAAATTGAGCTAGGTGACCCGCTGCTGAGGAAAGACGTCCTACTGAAATAACACAGATTTGTGTGATCACAGATATTTATGTAGAGTAACGACGTGCCCAGTGACGAGGAGATCACGTTTGCCGACCACACCGGACGGTTCTACGCGCGCCGCTACGGCATGGCCCCGATGGTGGGCCGCCTGCTCGGATACCTGGCGGTCTGTGACCCACGGGAGCAGAGCATCACCGAGTTGGCCGACGCCCTGCTGGCAAGCCGAAGCGCCATCGCCGGCGCGGTCAACACGCTGGAGAGCCTCGGGCTCATCCGACGATCCCGGGCCGCGGGCGAGCGGATGGACCGGGTGCGCATCGACATGTCGTCGCCCCGAGCGACGGGCTTCGACATGTCCGAATACCAGGAGCAGGGCGAGCTGGCCCGGGAGGGTCTGCGCCTGCTGGCCGACGCCCCGCCCGAACGGCGAGCGATCTTGTTGGAGTGGGCGGCATTTGCCGATTTCCTAGTGGAGCGGCTTCCCGTGCTGGAGCAGGAGTGGAAGGAGCAGCGGGAGAAGCTGCGGGCCGCCGGCGAGCTCCCCGAGGCGCCGGGTCCTCATCGAGAGGGTAGAGCCCAATGACAGGCCACACCAGCACGCCGGGGATCGTGGCCAGGGATGTGTGTAAGTCATTCGGCAGTCATCTGGTGCTCGACAAGGTGAGCCTGACCGCGGATGAGGGTTCGGTTGTCGCTCTGCTGGGTCCGAACGGGGCCGGCAAGACCACGATGGTCCGCATTCTCTCGACCCTGATCTCGTCCGATTCCGGCTCCATGCACATCGCTGGTCACGACGTGGTCACCGACCCCGATGAGGTGCGAACGCTCATCGGGGTCACTGGCCAGTTCTCGGCCGTGGACAACTTGCTCACCGGGGCCGAGAACCTGCGGTTGATGGCCGACCTTCGTCACTTCGGCCGCGACGTTGCGCAGCGACGGGTGACCGAGTTGTTGGAGCAGTTCGACCTCATGGACGCCGCAGACAAGCTGCTGTCGACTTACTCGGGTGGGATGCGACGGCGACTCGACCTCGCCATGACCCTCGTCGGTGAGCCGCGGGTGATCTTCTTGGACGAGCCCACCAACGGCTTGGACCCGCGCAGCCGCCTCACCATGTGGGAGATCGTCCGCCAACTCGCCAAAGCCGGAGTCACGATCTTGTTGACCACCCAATACCTCGACGAGGCGGACCAGCTGGCCGACCGGATCGCCGTGCTCGACCAGGGCCGGATCGTCGCCGAAGGAACCCCGGCGGAGCTCAAGAGCCGGATCCCCGGCGGGCACGTCCGACTCCACTTCGCTGATCCCGACCTGCTGCGCTCGGCGGTCGGGCTACTCCCGACCGCTGCCCCTGACCAGGACCAGTTGGTCCTGCAGGTCCCCGCAGATGGCACGGTGGACTCTCTTCGTGCTTTGCTCGATGAGTTGCACGAGGCCCGTATCGCCGTGGATCGGCTATCGATCCACACGCCGGACCTCGATGACGTGTTCCTCGCTGTCACCGGCAGTCATGTCGCCGGCAGTCACGTCACCGGTCGTCCCGATGAGGACCCCGCACCGCGAGGAGCAGCGCAACGATGACCACGCTCGCGTACACGCTCAGTGACTCGCGGGTCATGCTGCGCCGCAACCTCAAGCACCAGCTGCGGTACCCGTCGATGACTCTGATGCTGGTCGGCATGCCGATCGTGCTCCTGCTGCTGTTCGTCTACGTCTTCGGCGGCCAGCTCGGCGCCGGCCTCGGCGCGCACCAAGGGCGCAACGCCTACCTGGACTACGTGGTCCCGGGGCTGCTGCTGATCACCGTGGCCGCAGCCGTACAAGGCACCTCGATCATGGTCGCCATGGACATGACCGGCGGCATTATCGACCGCTTCCGCACGATGGCCATCTCCCGCGCCTCGGTCCTCACCGGGCACGTGCTCGGCAGCCTGATCCAAACCCTGGCCGGCATCGCCATCCTCATCGGCGTCGCCTTCGGTCTCGGGTTCCACTCGAGCGCCGGGCCGCTCGGGTGGCTCGCGGCGATCGGGATACTCGCCCTGTTCGCCTTCGCTCTGATCTGGCTGGCCGTCGCGCTCGGGTTGGCCGCCAAGAGCGTCGAGACCGCCAGCAACACCCCGATGATCCTGCTCCTGCTCACGTTCTTCGGCAGCGGGTTCGTGCGAATCCACACGATGCCCGGCGGGCTGCGTCAGTTCGCCGAGTACCAACCCTTCACTCCAGTCACCGACACCTTGCGCGGACTGCTCACCAATGCTGCTGTTGGCGACCACGCCATCGTCGCCATCGCGTGGAGTGTCGGTATCGCCCTCGCGGCCTACCTCTGGGCCACCCACCTCTACAACTGGCGCCGAGCAGCCGAGCCAAAGTGAGCGGGACAGCCCACGCGGTCTACGAGGGTCGCCCACTCGCTGCCTAATCGGGACTTCCAGGCCAGCCTGTGGCATTGAACACTGCCACCGGGTCTAGGTAGTCCCGCCACCGGGTCACTTTGCCGTCCTTGATCGTGACTATAGAGGCGAACCGGTTGTCGTACGGACGTCCGGCCTGCACGGATTCGCCGTGCACCTCATACTCAAGGACCACGACCGACGCTGCGGGATCACGATGGACCATGAGATTGTCGGCGCTGCGCACGGTCATGAAGTTGTCGTAGTCGCTATACAGGTCGATGATGTTCTGTCGGCCTTCAACCCGCTTCGGATACCCAGGCACAGAGATGACGAAGTCGAAGACGACATCGTCAGCCAGCAGGTCGAAGTAGTCCTCGCCATCGGCGAGATCCTTCAGTCCTTCTCGAATGATATGGAAGAAGGGACCATCGGCTCCAAAATTAGAGCTGTCCTCTGTGTACTTGGTCACTTACCCTCCTTTGGGCCACCTGGCCGCCCTTCGTTATACAGATCGATCGAAACTGGCGGCTCAGGTCGTGATCGTAGAGCTCCAGTGGTGGAGCTTGACCAGCTCTGATCGCTCGGTGGGTGGGGTTCCCCCGACCGCCGGGCTGAGGTCATCCAAGTCCTTGTTCTGATCGCAATGGAACGTGGCGATAAGTTACCGTTGGCACACCGCCAAGGAAGGGGCGCCCACTTCGCATGACTGCCACGGCCGTAATTGAACGCTTCCACGCCTCGGCGGCGGACCCCGACGTCGTCCACGCGATCATCGAGCGGGACGGGGTGGTGATTATCGAGGGTCTGCTGAGCGCTGATGTCGTCGCCCGGGTCAACGACGAAGTCGGAGCCGTCCTCGACGATGCCGATCCCGACGCGGAGCTTTTCAACCCGATCATGAAGGGGTTCCACGGCCCGTGCACAAAGCAGGTCGCGGGTGCTTGTGCCATCTCTCCGACGTTCGCCACCGAGGTGATGTGTCACCCCCTGCTCTTGGCCCTCTGTGACCGCATTTTGCTTCCTTCGTGCGCGCGCTACCAGCTCAACCTCGGCCACCTCCTACAACGCGGACCGGGGGCCGACGAACAGCTGCTCCACCGTGACGAGGCAGTGTGGAGTGACGTTCCCAAGCCAGCACCTGAATTGCAGTTGGCGACCGTGATCGCCTTGGTCGATTTCACCCGTGAGAACGGCGGCACCCGTATCATCCCCGGCAGCCATCGCTGGCCGGACCGGACTCTCTCGCCGGTCGAGCAGTTCGCGCAGGCGCGTCCGACGGCGGAACAGATTGCGTACGCAGAAATGCCTGCCGGGTCCGCTGTGGTCTACACGGGCGGGACCATCCACGCCGGAGGGTCCAACACCACAGAGATCCCCCGGCGAGGCGCGCACCTCAGCTACTGCCTGGGGTGGCTGAGGACAGAGGAGAACAATTACCTAGCAGTCCCTCCAGTCATCGCAACCAAGCTCCCACGCCAAGCGCAGGAACTACTCGGCTACGCCGTTCACGACAGCATTTCGCGTGGCGGTGGCTATCTCGGGATGGTGCGCATGCAAGACCCCGTCGAGCTCCTCAGCCGGGACGAGCTATGAGCAGTCGCCTGAACCTCCGGCACCACGGTCTCGGCCTCGGAAACGCCCGGATGGCCGGGATGAATCCGGTGAAGACGACCACGGCGCCGACGGGATAGATGCCCACGCCGACGGCCAGAATCGTGAGGCCAGTAGCCGTTGACCACACACGAGTGTCGAGGCCGCCAACGGCGACAAAAAGGCCGAGCTCCGCCAACCGCAGCCCCCAGACGGCCAGTCGCCAGTATGCGCTGCCGCGCAATGTTGTTGCCTCGCCGATGCCGGCGCGGCCGCTGTGAGACCTCGAAGCCATTTACCAACCATGACTTCGCAGCAAACAGAAACCGACGTCGTCTGAAATCAGTTGGCTCTCACGATGACGTGGAGGACCACCAAGGCTACGAGGACCGGGCGGCTCGGCTTCCAACGGCTCACGGTGTGATGGCGTGATCGCACTTCCGGAACGCGGTCCCACCGACCCGGCGGACGGCGACACCTCGCCGAGGTTGGGCTCGAAGCCCTCTTGACAGCAGAGGCCATTAGGTCGAGGCAGATACACTTTGCCCATGACAAGGCGAACCCTCGAAGACATGACATCGGACGAGTGCTTCACGCTGCTCGGGCAAGAAACCGTAGGACGGCTCGTCTATGTGGACGACCTGGGGCCGGCAGCAGTTCCAGTCAACTATGCCCTCGCTGGTCATGGCATCGTCTTCCGTTCAGAGGATGGATCCAAAATACGGGGATTGCGGGAACACGACGTTGCCTTCGAGGTCGACCACATCGATGAAGTCAGCCGTTCGGGATGGAGTGTCCTCGTTCGTGGCACCAGTGAAGAGGTCGAATTCGAGCACCTTCACGAACTGTTGAGCCGGATCGACGGCTACGTGCCGCTGCCCTGGAAGAAGGGTATCCACAAGATCTGGGTGGTGATCACACCGAAGACAGTTAGTGGTCGGCGCTTGGCAGACTTCGTCGACGAGGACTTCTTTTGAGCCAAACCTATTTCGGCTCAGTCTTGCACGACGACAGCGCTGGTCGGCCTGCTTGCGCTGCCGCTTCAAGATGGTGACGAACTGCGGACCGGTCTCGAAGAAATCCACATCGTTCACACGCTCTCGAAGACGCAGCCGAGGAGAGCGGGCCTCGTGCAGTGACCGTTGGGCAGCAGCGAGGTAACGGTGCAGGAAAGCCCGGAGAAGTCAACGGCCATTTCGGGTGGCCCGTTCTGTCGAGGAGTTCGGCGAATACGAGAAACCGTCCCCATGTCCAATTCGCCCGACTCGGTGCTACGTCGTATAGGCAAGGAGAGCGGCAAGTTGGTCGGCCGTTCCCACGCTGATGAGGACGTCCCCCGCCTCGATTGTGTCCTCTGGAGAAGGGTTAGTAACGAATTTACCGTCGGGGCGCCGGATCGCCAGCACAAGTGCGCCAGTGCGGTCGCGCAGATGTGCCGAGCGGAGCGTGCCGCCGGCAAGCGTTGATTCGGCCGAGACCACAAGTTCTTCCAAGCGAAACTTGAGGGTTCCATCGTGCATAACCACATCGACAAAATCCACTACGTGGGGGTGAACCACAAACGATGCCATTCGGTCTCCGCCGAGCTGTTGAGGATTTACCACCCGGTCGGCCCCGGCGCGCACCAATTTGGGTTCTGACGATGCGCTGCGGGCCCGGGCAATGACCTGAAGGTCCGGTCGCATTGACTTGCTTGCTACCGTGACGTAGAGATTGTCGGCGTCGGTGTCGAGCGCGGCCACCAAAGTCGCCGCCTTATCTATGCCCGCTTGGATCAGGACTTCGTCGTCCGTCACATCTCCACACACGAATGCGAACGGCAAATCGACCAGCCGGTCCGAATTGCGGTCGATGACGACAATGTTGCATCCCGCGTTGGTTAGGAATCGGGCCACCTCTTGCCCGACTCTGCCCCACCCGCACACAATCACATGTTTGTCCATCCGGTCGATGCTTCGTTCCATCTTGCGTCTCCTCACCAGATCCCGCATATGGCCATCTATGAACATCTCAAATACCGAAGAAAAGGTGTACAGGGCAGTACCGACACCCACCAAGATCAGGGCAATGGTGAAAGCCTTCCCGGCCGCATCCAGCCGATGGGGGGCGTTGAATCCCACGGTAGTAACGGTGGAGACAGTTTGATAAACGGCGTCAAGGAGACCGAACCCGAGTATTAGATACCCGGAAGTGCCCAAAACAAGCACGAAAATTAAGGCCCCGAGGCCAATCCAAACCCTCCGAAACGGATCCTTCACCATATCCATTATTACTGACAGGAGCGAACCCTCCCGATTCTCGAACGGGACTACATGCAATAGCTCGGGATGTCGGCGTGGGTGGCCTGACCTGAACGCACTGTCACCGGAACCGGTTTGGAGCCCTCGCCCTCATGGGTCGCAACGACGTAGTTGCCAGGGGGCACAACGAACCTATAGGTATGGGTGCCCTTCACTGTCTGGTGCGCGACAGTTCGTGATCCTTGGGTCAGGTATACGCTGACCGAGAGACGGTGGTACCCAGCCGATGCGATCGGCCCTGTGCACGGAGAGGCGACTCCTGTGATCGTGCCGTCCGCAGGCGGGGAGCTTTGGGTGCACTGAGCCAGCAGAAGCCCGGACAGGCAGACGATGGGCCAGCTCCATCGCGCACGGGGGAGCGGTCGTAGCACCAGGCACTCCTTTCGACCGAGTTAGAACGCTACCGGTACTGACGCAGTGAGGGCAGGAGTGGTTCGCTCGACCGTGAGCTTCGTCCCGGCGACAGGGGGCACCCCGGCCCGGCTGAAGCTAAGCCTTGACGCCGGTTCTGAATGCCTAAAGTACGGTGATGGAAACAACCTTCGATGCGGGCGCGGATCGGATTCTTTCGTACTCAAGCCGGGGATCAGGGCCACTAGTTGTGTGCGTTCCCGGCGGACCCGGAATGGACCCAGAGGCCTACTTCACTGCGATGGACCTTCCAGGGTTTCAGTTGCTGATCTTCGCCCCACGGGGAACGGGGGATTCGAGTCGCCCGCCCACGCCCAACGGTTACAGAATCGCCGGCTACGTCGAAGATCTCGAGAGTCTGCGGATCCACCTCGGTGTTGATCAGCTCACCCTCTATGGGAATAGCCATGGGGGAATGGTCAGCCTTGCCTACGCTTGCCGCCATCCGGATCGGGTCGCCCGTCTCATTGTGACGAATGCGCCACCACGGATGGACGACGCCTACCGGGCGGCGGCAGCAGACCTCCGGCAAAGATTCGCCGAAACCTTCGAGGACGGAGCCGAACGGCTCGCCGCAGCAGACGCAGCCGATGCCGCCTTGGATACGGACATCGACGGCGGAGAGCGACAGCTGCAATTTCGCACCTTGATTGCCCGCTACGTCGCCCACGAGGGTCCGGCCGAGACCGCCCTTCTCGACCGGCTGTGCTCCGCCCCGATGAACTGGGAGTCGGTGTCCGTTATGTACGCCGAGATGGTCGACGGACTCGATGTGCTTGAGGGCGCCGAAAAGGTCGCCGCCCCTGCCCTCGTGATAGCCGGCGAGTTCGATGTGACCGTGCCCCCTGCAGCCATGCGGTGGATAGCAGACGCACTGACGAACAGTCGGTATGTCGAGTTCTCCGGGGTCGGACACTTCGTCGAAGTGGAGGCGGGCCCTCTCTTCAGCGAGACCGTCTGCAACTTCTTGGCCGGGTAAGAGCATTCAGTCGGGTACTCCACAAAGCATGCCTCCCAGCCGGCGTAAGGGTCACCCTCGGTTTGGCGTGATGAACTTGCTGTTCGACGAGGGATACTGGGTTATGACCCCAACGTTCAACAAAGAATGGCACGATGAGCACCGCCTCGGTAAAGGTGCCCGTCTCGATGACCGGGTTCAGTGGCACCTTGAGCACGCCGAAGTTTGCGGATGTCGGCCGATACCAGACGCTATTGAGAAGGAGATTGATCGAAGGCGGACGACTAAGAAATGAGAGACCCCGGGCCGGCGACGGGGCGACTGGAGCAAGGTCGTCGGAAGCGCGATAGGGGCACCCTCGGCTCCCTAATCCGTTGTCGCGCGCATTCTGGCTCCAACGCAGGGCACCCGTGTTCAAGTCATCCATCACGCTGCTCACCCAGCGAAGCTCGGCGTCGGCAACGGCACGAAGATACTCGGACTCGAGGAGGGTCACGCGGGGCAAGGATTCCGAATTCTCCGCCAGGTCGCGTTTGTCCTCGCCTTCATCTCGAGCACGTACGTACCCGTGAGCACGATGCCCAGTTGGCTCCAGGTCTTCGCAAAGTACCAGCCGATCACGCCGATGGTGGATGCTGTCCGATCCGCACTGGTTGGCTCCGCCAACGATGTTGCCTTGGCATTGGCCTGGTCCGCCATGTTGATCGCCGTCTTCACGCCGATTGCCTGTCCTCAGATATCGGAGGGCATAAGAGCGCCTCCACGCGGAGCTACTTCCCGGCAGCATGCAGTCCAACGTCAGCCCACCCGGCACGCGGCCGGGATTGGTTCCTCGTTCACGTCCATGTGCGTCTGCTGCGCTCCAGCGGGATTGGCGGTGGTGAGGTAGTAGATGTCATGGCGTCCGATTGCTAGTGGCGGCGAGTTGGACGGCAGGTTCAGAGGCGCAAGCACAACCCCGTCCGAAGGATTGCCACAGAAGTTTCGCGTCGGCCCCCCTTCAATTTGACTCACCCAGAGCAACCCGTTCGCCACCGAAGCCGAGATCCCGTTGCTTCCCTCGATCATGGTGCTGGGATCGGGGGTCAGCGTCGCCGCGTCGAAGCGCTCCACGTAGCCCATCATGCCGGTGGGCTCTGAAACCCAAACGCCCTGGCCGATCACCTCGGCGACCTCGGGAGCCGACACGCCGATCATTGGAGAGTAGGAGGTCAAGAGACTCCCCGTTCTCGGGTCGCGCCGCTCCAAGGCACCGAGGCCCTCGTCTGCCTCACCCACGACCAGGATCGTCCCCGCGGCATTGGAAGCGACATCCGATCTGTTGGCTCCGGGCAGCGACACCGAGGCGATCACATTTCCCTCGGACAGCGACAGGCGCAGCAGTCGGTCTTCGCCAGCTACCCAGAGCCCCCCGCCTGCGAGTGCGAGCGAGCCTCCTCCTTCGAGATCCGACCAGCGCCGCGTAACCACAAGAGTGCGAGCGTTAAGACGCAGCAACGCCTCGCCCGGCTTGGACGAGGTTGTCGAGATCCCTACGTAAAGGGAACCGCCGACTGCGACTGCTTGGTCGAAGGCCGCTCCCAGCCGCCTCGTTGCTTCAACCCGGCCGGTCGTCGAGTTGACACGTGCGAGCTCGGAAATCGGGGGATCCCCAAGACGTGACACTTGCCAGGCGACGTAGAGACCAGCGGATGTGCTCGCAACCTGAGGCAACAGCAGCCCGTGCAAGAGGATGTGGCCCGATGTGGAAGACGCTGTCAAGCGGCTGGGGGTGGTCGCCCGGCCACAGGCAGCACACAGGGAGCCGACCAGCACAATGGTCGTCACTACCGCCGACAATCGCGAGATCAACTTGACCTCCCCGACACTTTCAGATGCTCTCGGGAACTCATCCTTTCGCTCACAGAATGTCCACGCTCAATTGTGCATGCACGTTTACATAGTGGGCGGGAAATCTCCCCGCATGGGCCACCCTCCCACCACCGCCGGGCGGCGCCCAGTCATGCAGTGCGAGCTCCGGATCGAGTGTGAATTCGGGTGCCGGCTCATCCGGTCCGGCGTCGCAGGCATGCTCGGGCCGCTCTTCTACGAGCGACCCGGCGTCCGCAGCGCCCTAATGGGGAGGTGGCGCAAGCTACGTATCTAGCGAGCGTTTCCAAACGTAGAAATCGGCACCGTCAGAGTCCTTTGCCATGCCCGCATACTCCCAGCCAAGTTCGCCACGTATCTGGAACTTGTCCGCCAAGTCCTGCCCGGCAGACGTCGGTTCGATTGGCTCAAGCGAGTATTCCCAGTTGGTTGCCATCACCCGACTTTACGACCAAACAGGAACGTCGTCTTCGGGGCGTGGCGGCCACCAGCTTCACGGTGCTCTCGGGGTCTGGGAACACCGCCGTCTCCCCGGCCTAGGCCGCAACGACCCACAGCATCTACGCGACCCCAGCGGATACGGAGGTGGTCCGGCGGCTCGACCGCCTGGGATCGATCCCTCGAGCACCTCATCCAAATGATCCGGGACCTAAGGTTCCCCTGACGCGAAAGCGCCGACTCCAGGGGGGTGGGGTCGGACGCTTTACGTTCAACTTGTACTCCCAGAGTGGATAACTCTGAGGAAATGGCAACCCAGCGGAACTTCCGTGTTCCGTCCGTTAGCAACGCTCCACCTTCGAGCTGCTTGCTCTTTTCACTCATGGGGCCTACCGGGATGACTCCCGGTCAATCCTCCGTCATCCACTCTCAGGATGAGCTGCCTCTGCTACATCGCATAAGCGCCTCTCTTCTGGATCCTGACGGATCCTTCACCTGTCATATTTATCCGAGGGAGTCACATTGAGCAGGGCCGAAAGTCCCTAGTGTCTCCTCTTCGATGCCGCTGTGCTCAAGGGCCGACGGGCGCCAAGCCGGTCTGACCCTATTAGGCTGAGCTTCTAGCAGGCCAACGCAGACCGGTTGGAGGGAGAAGCACGTGCCCGAGTTCACCTCGTACGAACCTGGGACCCCATCCTGGGTAGACCACGCCACAAAGGATCTCGAAGCCTCCAATTCCTTTTACGGGAGGCTCTTCGGCTGGGAAGCCGACGACCAAGGCGAAGACATGGGTCATTACACCCTGATGCGCAAGGGCGGGAAGACCGTCGCCGGCAGTATGCCGGCCATGAACGAGAGTCAGCCCAGCGCGTGGGTGACTTACGTCTCGGTGGACAATGCTGACGCAACGGTCGAGCTGGCCCAGGAAGCAGGTGCCACGGTGTTCGTCGAGCCGATGGACGTATCAGACATCGGGCGCATGGCCGTATTCGCAGACCCCACCGGTGCCGCGATCGGCGTCTGGCAGCCGAAGTCGTTCATCGGGGCTGAGCTCGCCAACGAGGCCGGGGCGTTCGCATGGAACGAGTTGAACACCCGGGACCTGCCCGCCTCCAAGGCGTTCTACGCGAGAGTGTTTGGCTGGGAGCCCAACGACCTCGACATGGGCGGGGTGAGCTATACCGAATGGAAGCTCGGCGACAAGACGATCGCAGGAATGATGACAATGCCTGACATGGTCCCGGCTGAGGTTCCAGCGCACTGGCTCGTCTACTTCGGTGTCGCCGACACCGATGCCACAGTCGCCAATGCGACGGAGCTCGGAGCTACCACAGTTGTTCCACCGACTGACATTCCACCGGGACGCTTCGCCGTCTTGACCGACCCAGATGGTGCGACTTTTGCGGTGATCAAGATGCACTCGTGATTGTGCCGGCCACGGAGTGTTCAGCTGCGACCCTCTGATGTGTCCGGGACGGGCGAATTCCTTTCAGGCCCGCTCTGACCGCTAGGGGGACCCGGTGGCGGATCAGATTGGGATGCTGTTGTGCACAAACTCCGACCAGACGCGCACCCAGCCATTCCAAACGGGAGGCGGATAGTCATGTCCCATGCCCGCGATCTCGAAATATCGGGCACCGGGAATGACGGCAGCGGTGTGCCGCCCTCCGCTAGGGTCGATAAGGGCGTCACGACTGCCGTGGATCACGAGAGCGGGTAGATCAACCGTGGCGAGTTGTCTGTCACGGGAGCCGTCGTGCATCACCGCCCTCATCTGTCGGCCTATCCCCTCAGGGCAGAAGCATCGGTCGTAGGCGGAGGCGGCCCGGTCACGAATCGCGTTGTCGTCCAGCCACTCGGGCATTGAGCCGTACACGTGCAACGCTGCAACCTGATGGTCGATATAAGCAGATCGAGATATAGCTGGCGGAGCCATCAAAAAGGCCAGAGCCTCCTCGGAGCTGTCGCCGTAGCCGGGCTCACCGGTACGAGACATAACCGATGTCATAGAGAGCAAGCGGTCGCCATGGTCGATGGCGAGCCGTTGGACGATCATCCCTCCCATTGAACAACCCATGACGTGCGCCTTCTTGCTGCCGATCGCATCGAGTACCGCAATGGCGTCATCGCCCATATCGACTAGTGAGTAGTCAACACCACCGAGCTTCGTAGACAACCCGACGTCGCGGTTGTCGAATCTGACTACCTGGAAGCCTTCGTCGCAGAAGAGTTGACACCATGGCACGGCATAGTTGATGCATTGTGACCCAAGGCCATTGATCAGGAGAAGGGTCGGCTCATTTGGGTTACCGAACACCTCATAGTGAATATCGACTTCACCGTTTCGTGCCGTGCTCATATAGCTTCCTTTCCCGTGATCGTAACGGTAGCCGCAGGCGCGGCCTTCGGCCCCGTCGATGGCACTCCATGAGGGATGTGCTACGCCGATGACACGACTGCCCCACACCGCCAGGAGCGCGGAAGCTTCGGCGCTTCGGGGTCAGTCGACTGGGACGCCGCAATCCGTGGCGAAGGCGACTGGCACCGTGCCGGCAAACTCACTTACTCCTCGACTAAACGGCATGCCAGTATCTGTGAGTGGCCGCAGAGTTTCTCACTTCTCGATTGCGCCTTCGGGATTGGAGCCTTGACGACCTTGCGCCGCTCGCCGAGGTGTTTGCTAAGCCTCAGGTGTGGCACTTCCCATTTCGTCGAGGATTTTCGCTTGCAGAGACGGAGGCCTTTCTTCTTCGCCGGATCGAGGAACAAGAATCCCGGGGTTGGAGCGTTAGGGCTGCCGAAGATCGAGGGACGCGTCGACTGATTGGCTACATCGGCTTATCGGAACCCGACTTCCTGCCCGAATTGATGCCATCAGTTGAGATCGGATGGCGGCTGGATCCGGCCGCCTGGGCAGGGGCCTCGCAACCGAAGGGGGGAGGGCGGCGTTGGCCTTCGGGTTCGAGGATCTCGGCTTGGACCGCGTCGTGAGTATCTGTGAGCCGGACAACGTGTCGTCTTCCAGAGTGATGCACCGCCTTGGAATGAGTTTCGACCGAGCAACGGTCGACCCCCTGCATGGCGTACCTCTTTGTATCTACCGGCTCGAACAGGCGGAGTGGGAAGCAGCGCAGTAGCGGAGCCGTGTCTTGAATGGTGTCTCCGGACTCGGGGGTATCCGATGCAATCGATCTACCATCGGTTGACGCGGTGCACGCTGCGCCCAGCAGGCACGCACGAAGAGAGGCGCCCCTCTGCCCCGGTACGCCGGGAAGATGGCGATCGCAATCCGGCTAGAACAACACACCGGGCACGTTCACCGGGCAGACTGATGTCGTGTTCCGCCCTTTCTTGATCGCATCGGCGATTCTTGTGGTCGGCACTACCGTGGGCGGAGGGCTTTCCTTTGCGGCGACAACGGGCCACGCCACCTCGAGGTCGCCGGTCGTCGGATCGTCTCGAGAGTTAGATCCTTCAGAGTGCGCACTTTCCCAGCCTGCTATTGGCCGTCCTTCAGTCCTGGCGGTCAGGATCGTCCGCATCGATACGGGCGATGTGGTGCTGGTCAATGCGTGCATCGATGGTGCTGGGCCATTCCCCTTCGTGATTGACTCCGGCTCTTCGTTCTCGGTCATCGACAAGCAGCTCGCACGGCGATTCCACCTGCACCAAGTCGGAGTGCCTCAACAGGCCGCAGGTATCGCCTGCAGCGCGACGGTCGTTCCCGAGCAACTCTCGAGCTGGTCAGTGGACGGGCTCGCCCTACGCCCGCAGGTCGTCTTCAGCGCATCGCTTCCCAACCTCGAACCGAACCAGCCCTTAGCCGGGGTGATCGGTTCAGACGTGCTGAGCCGGTTCGGCTCCGTCCGCATCGACTATCACAACCGGACGGTGAGCTTAGGGGCTGCCGAGAGCGAATCTCCGACGGCCGACGGAGTCGTCCGGGGACCCACCTCAACGCCGACACCGGCGCAGTTCATGAAGGACACACGCGCCGAAGCCGAGCTTACAATCGTGACCAGACAGGGCGGAGTGGTGGCCTACGTACCGATTGAGTTCAACGGATCCACTACACAGCCTTTCGTCGTCGACACCGGCGCAGCGGTCTCCAACATCTCGTCGCCGCTTGCGCACTCTCTTCACCTTGCAAATGCACATCGGAGTGTCGAGTTTTCCGCGTCCTTTGGGTGTCCGGTGGACCTGACTGAGGTGAAAAGCGGCCGCTGGACAGTCGGCTCGACTCCGCTCCCGCCCCAATTGGTGGCCACTCTTCCCGCCCCTGGACTACAAATCGCGGGCTTACTCGGGTCAGATGTCCTGTCGCACTTTGGAGCAGTCGTGATCGACTACCGGGCTGCCCGAATACTGTTCGAATCGTGACGAGCTTGACACGCCTCGAAGGCAGAAACCTCGCCGTATTTCGCGGTATGTCCCCCTCCGGGTGGTCCGCCCCATCAATCGGTGACCCGACCGGGTCCCGGAGGACGGACCGACCTGGAGGACCAATGACCCTGGTCCCGCTACCGTGGGACAACCCCTGGCATGGACGAGCCGTCGGAGCTGCAATACAACGGTCATTGGAGGATGGCTGTCTGGGCCCTCCGAGTGGGGTACGTCGGGCTGGCCGTCGCCATTGCGGGCCTCATAGTGATGTCAGTGGGATCCATGCCGTGGGTCCTGGCCGCCGGGGTGTTCATTTGGCTGGCCGCCGAAGCCGTCACGTTGACGGGGTATTTCTGGTCCCGGCACGAGCTTCCCGAGCCACGGCCTGGGTACTGGTCGATGAGGTTCATGCTCATCCACGACACGGTCCATGCTCAGTCGTCGGTCCAACGGTCCTGACGGTTTCTCCCTTCGAGCACCCCGCGACTCGAACGTCGGCGATGGAGCGCTACATCAGAACACACGGTGTCGACGAGCCAGAAGTGAGCGCCGGCATCGTCCGCAACCTTTCGCCGACCTTCACGAACGAGCCAGTCTGCTCCGCAGTCGAGTATGGCGGCCATCCTGGCCACCAACGTCACGCGTCCCTGGTCCTCATGCGCCAGGCCCCGACGGCTGTCCAGAACACGATCCAGCCCGCGATGACCAGTGACGCCGCCAAGGTCGACTCGGGTATCAGCGTCACGCCCCCCTGGCCGCCGCCCGGCCCGCCGCCGCCGAACGGCGTCGGCAGCCCGCCCGGCTCGATATGCACCATGGCGACGCCGACGATGGCCCGCTCGAAGTTGACCAGGTGCGGGATGATGTGGCGGCTGAAGAGCGGCGTCAGGATCAGTTCGAGCACGATGAGGAGGATGACCGGGACCGTCCGCTGCCCCATCAGCGAGGCGAGCCCGAGGCCGACCGTGAACCCGATGGTCGCCTCCAGCGCGATCCACAAGCCGACGTCGATCATCAACGAGGTCGAGGGGACCAAGAAGGTGGCGCGGTAGTCCGAGTAGTTCTGATTGGCCATGGTGATGGCGAAGGCCCGGATCTGCGCCTGGGTGACATGTACGGGAACGACCGTCCCCTGCGGCGTCTTGACGACCGCGGTGGGACCCGAGGGACCGTTTCCGTTGCCGCAGGGCACGTTCGGCGGTGGATTCGGCCCGTTGTAGTTGAAGTTGCAGATCACCTTGTCGGCGTGGGCGGCGGCCCAGCTGTCCAGGGCGGGGCGCGAGAGGCCCTGCGGCACGATCACCCCGTTGTAGTTGAGCTGCGTCGGGGCGGCGAACACGCACACCGCGCAGACGATCGTGTAGCCGATCGCCACCATGGCGATGACGATGGCCAGCCCGGCCGGGATCCGGGCCAGGTACAGGGCCAAGCGGGAACGGCCGGTGATCACGAGGTGCCGGAACATGCCTTCGGTGAGGTCGACCGACCCCGCCGTACAGCCGACGACGGCCGCCACAATGAACCCGAAGATGTACATGAAGCCGGCCACCAGCGAGGTGAAGATGGAGTAGCCCCCGGCCGCCCCGTAGGACTTGGGGTCCACGGCATGGGAGACAAGACGCACGGCGAGGAAGACGACCGGGATGCCGATGTTGACGGCAATCAGGGCGATCATCAGTCCCCGCCTCTTGCGTAGCTCCATGAAGCGCGTCGTGACCATGCCCCACGTCGGGATCCACGAGCCACGGTGATCGCCGCGCACTTGGGTCGGGATCGAAGCGGGAGCCGTATCCGGCGTTGGCGGATCGATGTCGGAGATAGTCGTCATTCGGATGCTCCCAATCGGCTGGTTACCGAAAGGAACCACTGCTCCAGTGAGGCCTGGATGTGTTGGAGCCGGTACACCGCGATGCCACCCTCCACCAGCACGCGATTGATCTCCGCGATGGCATCGCGCTCCGTAGCCTCCGGAAGGGAGATCGCGAGTCCGTCCGGCCCGACTTGCACGTGCGCCCCGAACGATGTTGCTTCGAGCAGGCTGAGCGCCCGGTCGGGGTCGGAGCACTCGACCTGCACCTCGAAGGAGGACCCGGCGAGCAGTTGCGCGATCGGTCCCTGTCGAATCACCGTGCCCCGATCGACGATGGCCACCGCGTCGCAAGTGCGCTCGACCTCGTCGAGGAGATGAGACGACAGCACCACGGTGCGACCTTCGGACACGAGCGACTTGATCATGTCGCGCATGTCGAGCATGCCTGCGGGGTCCAGGCCGTTCATCGGCTCGTCGAGGATCAGCAGCTGGGGATCGCCGAGCAAGCAGGCGGCGACGCCCAGCCGTTGGCGCATGCCCATGGAGTACTTCGACACCTTGTCGTCGCCTCGATGCAGGATGCCGACGCGCTCGAGTGCCGGGGCGATGCGACCCTTCGCCGCGGGCTCTCGCGCCGCGGCGAGGATCTGCAGGTTCTGTCGGCCGGTCAGGTGGCCGTGGAAGCGGGGTTCATCCACGATCGCCCCGACGCGGGCCAGGGCCACGTCACGGTGTCGAGGGACCGCGTGGCCGAGAAGGAACATGGTGCCGGCATCGGCGTGGGTCAGGCCCAGCAGCACCCTGATCAGCGTGGTCTTGCCGGCACCGTTCGGTCCGAGGTAGCCGAAGGCGCAGCCGCGTGGAACGAGGAGTTCGACGTCGTTCACCGCTACGTTCTCGCCGAATCGCTTGGTGAGCCCATGGGTCTCGACCGCCCACTGGCTGTCTGCCGCTCGCCCGTCCACGGCGTCCGAAAGCAATGCTGTACTCATACGATTGTCCCGCTTGGCCCGAGCGGGCGCACTCTTGCACGTGTCATTGTGCCTGCACTCTTCCCATTTCCGGCTCTCACTGCGCCCTGTCGGTTCAGCGGTGCAGACACCCGGTACGGCAATGGTACCTACGGGTGGCAGACCTGAGAATCCGGGAGACAGGTCTCCAGCTACTGGTGCTAGCACCCCTTTTCGAAACGGCTGTGTGGAACACAGCGTCAAAGGTCCCCCGGTCACCGGGACGGGGATGACCTCTGCGCTTCGGTCACACCTTGAACCGATCCGGCCCGATCATCGAGACGGTCGTGTGTGCCGATCTCGGTTAAGGAGTGGGCAGCTAGACGGTGTGAGGGATCAGTACTCTTCGGGTGTGGAGTTGTTGGCGTCGGGACGCATGGCCGAAGTGTTTGTCATCGATGATGAGCGGGTCGTCAAGCTCGATCGCCAGGAGTGGAACGGCGTCTCGGCCTTCGAATCCGACGTCATCACCCGTGTAGCGGAGGCCGGCCTGCCGGTCGCTCGGTCGCACGGCGTCGTCACTATCGATGGGCGCTGCGGGGTCCTACTGGACCGGCTTTACGGCCACTCTCTTCTCCGGGTTGTGATCGAGACAGCGCTGACCGACATCGACTCGCTGGCGGAGCAGTTCGTGGCGTTGCAAGCGATGATCAACGCTACCGTCATCGAGGGTCTCCCGGACCTCGTGGGCCGGCTGAGTGGCGAAATCGAGCAGAGCGGCTTGCCTTCTCAACTGGTAAGTGAACTCGGCGAGCTCCTGATACAACTCGACGATGGAACGCGCCGTGTCTGCCACTATGACCTTCATCCCGACAATGTGATCGTCACCGCTGGCGGCTGGATCGTCATCGACTGGCTCGGCGTTGCGAGTGGTCCGCCGGTGGCTGATCTGGCCCGGACCCTGCTTTTGGGGTCTCAGAGTGCCGATTCGCGCGTGTCCGAATTCATGCGTGCGGTGCGGCAGCACGGTGTGCGGCAATGCGGCATGGACGAGGCCGCTTGCAATGCGTGGATTCGACTGGCCGCGGCGGCTCGCCTGGCCGAAGGATTCTCGGGGGAATCCGCAGCCTGGCTGCGAACTGTCGCTGAGGGGACGGTCATGCTCTGTTGAGCGAAATCATGCAGCTCGTGCTCGACCGCTTCGGTGCCCGGCCAAAAGTGGTGGGACATTGTCGTTGTCACGGAGCAGGCGGTACGCTGATGGGGTGCCGATGCCCAAGCGGGAAAGCGTCGATGACTTCTTCGCACAACTGAGTGCCGTGCAGCGGCCGCACCTCGAGGTGCTGAGGAAGTTGAGCTTCGATGCCGATCCGGAGGCGCGGGAGGAACTGAAATGGAACCTACCGGTGTATGTCCGCGGCGAGAAGACGAACCTGTGGATGCTTCAGAACTTCAAAAGGCACTGCTCGCTTCGGTTCTCCCCTCCGTTCTTCGGTACCCAGAAGGCCGCGGTTGAGGCCGCAGGTTATGAGGCCGGCGAGGGCTTCATCAAGCTCCCCTACGATCGCGATCTGCCGACCGAGCTCCTGAAAGCACTGATGAAGGCACGGGTCGAGGAGTACGAAACGACCCGCGCCTGAGCCTTCCCCGCGTGTTGGGGCACCCCAGCCTGTTCTCGATCATCCCACTTGACTCTGACCACTGGGAAGGGTTCAAGCTTCATATTGTGCACGACCTCATGGCAATAGGTGAGTTCTCGGAGCGCTCTGGTCTCTCGGCCAAGCGGCTCAGGACTTACGCGACCGAGGGACTCCTCGCCCCTGCGGCTGTGGACCCGGGGTCAGGGTATCGCTATTACTCGCCGGGTCAGTTGGCGGATGCCCTGGTGATCGATGCGCTCCGTCACGCGGGCGTGCCGCTCGCCGATATCCGGACATTCTTGCGTCAGCCAACCCAAGAACAGCTCGGCGTCTGGGCGAGACAACTCGAAACCGATGCGAACCACCGCCAGCAAGCCCTCGTGCTCGCCCGCCAGCTCCTCGCAGCCGACGAGGACTCTTCGTTTCCGATTGCCGACCCACGTTCCAAGGAGAGACTCATGACCAGACTGCGAACTGCAGGTCGTACTGACATCGGGCGGCTGCGTGAGAACAACGAAGACGTCATTGTGAGCAGTGATCGTCTTGCGCTCGTCGCCGATGGGATGGGCGGACATCCAGGGGGCGAGATCGCAGCGAACGTCGTGGCGGGTCTGGTTCCTGCATCCTTCACGGGGCAATCAGTGGACGAGCTCGAAGCGGCGATACGCGCGGCGAATTGGGCAATCCGGGACCGTGCCGTTGCTCAACCTGGGTTGGAGAGCATGGGTACCACAATCTGTGCGGTTGGCCTCCTCACAAACGGACAGCTCGCACTCGTCAATGTCGGCGACAGCCGGGCCTACCTATGGCATGGGGGTGCGCTGAACCAGCTGACACAGGACCACAGCGTGACGGCCGAACTCATCGAGCGTGGAGAGTTACGGGAGGAGGAGGCAGCTAAGCACCCCTATTACGGTGTTCTCACTCGAGCGCTCGGCGTGGGGCCCGATGTCGAGATCGACCGCTCAACTCTTGCCGTCGACCAAGGAGACCGAATCATCGTTTGCAGCGACGGGCTGTTCAACGAGTTGTCCCGCATGGAGATCGCGAGCACCATGGCCGGAGGCGGAGACGTGGCCTCAGTCGCTGACAACTTGATCGACGGGGCCATCACTCATGGAGGTCGCGACAACGTATCCGTCGTGGTCGCCGAGGTGGCGGCCTGAGGCACTCGGACTCGATCTGCGACACCCCGGAACGTAGACTTGAACCGATTCGACGGGACTTGGCCCATGTGTGCATCGAAGAGGGTGTCCCCCAGGGTAGAAGGAAGGGTTGATAGCTACATGTCCCAGCACTCCATCCGGCTCCTCGTCGCCGATGTCGACGGCACCCTGGTTACCCAGGAAAAGTTGCTTACCCAGCGCGCCATCGACGCGGTGCACGCACTTGATGCCGCAGGAGTGCTGTTCGCGGTGACCAGTGGGCGGCCGCCTCGGGGAATGTCGATGTTGATAGAGCCCCTCCGGATCTCGACCCCCGTTGCCGCTTTCAATGGAGGGCTGATCGTCGAGCCCGACATGACCGTCATCGAACAGAAGGTGATTCCGCGCGAACTGGTGGCTCCGGTTCTCGAACTCATTGAGTCCTTTGGCCTGGTTACGTGGATCTACCGGGGCGCCGACTGGTACGTCCAGGATCCTGCCGGACCCCACGTCAAGCAAGAGTCCGATACCGTCGAGTTCCAACCCACTCTGGTGAAGAGCTTTGCCGACCTTGATGATGGCGTGGCCAAAATCGTAGGAGTGAGCGACGATCGAGCGGCCATGGACCGCGCCACGGAAGCCGCGAGGGAGCATTTCGGAGACACCGTCACGGCAGCGCAATCACAGCCTTACTATCTCGACGTCACTCATCCAGATGCCAACAAGGGCAGCGTCGTGAAGTTCCTCTCCGCCCGGTTCTCCATACCGACCCCGCAGATCGCCACGATGGGCGACATGCCGAACGACGTCTTGATGTTTGCCCACTCGGGACTGAGCATCGCCATGGGGAACGCCTCCACAGAGGTGCAGCGAGCGGCCCGTCGGGTAACCACGACCAACCAGAACGAGGGCTTTACCAATGCGGTGGAAAAGTTCATACTGAATTGAGCCGGCTGCGCATCTACATCCCTCGGGAGTCATCCGTTATCCGACCGGATCACCGCCAACGCCGTTACCCGGCTTAGGTAGTCCCGAGGGCGGTGCCGCACCGGTTGCAGTAGATCACCGTGACCGACACCACGCCCTCGTCCGATTCAGAGTCCTCTGCCGGCACCTCGACCACCTTGTACCGCGCCTCTTCGGACAGACCGGACCGACAGCGAGGGCAGCGGGGTGGGTCGGCATGTGCAGCGGGGTGCCGGCCCTCGCCCTCCTCCCCGAGGTCCTCGGTTGTCCCCGACATGAGGGCGATGACCTCTTGGCGAAGCTGTCCCAGTAGATGTTCCGTCCCGATATAGCTGTGACCAAGCTGCAGTGCTTCGCGAAGGGAAAGTTCCAGAACTTTCTTGGCGCGCGGCGTGAACGGCGGCGACCCACCCGGGAGTTCTCCTCCCGCTCCGACGGTTTCCTCTACGGCGCGCCGCGCGCTCTCGACCGTGATGCCGCACCGCAGAAGCGCGTGGGCTGCGATTCCTTCCTCCTCATGGATGAGTCCGAGCAAAATGTGCTCGGTACCAATATAGGAGTGGTTTTGTAGCCTCGCCTCCTCTTGCGCCAGGACGAGGACTCGCCTGGCGCGGTCGGTGAAGCGCTCAAACATAACTAGAGCCTAGTAGTGGGGGCCGCCGTCAGTGCCGGTGGCCCAGTGGACGTAGATCCGGTGAATCCCCGTTACTCAATTCCTCCAGCTGTGGTCACCGCTACTTCAGAAGCGCGACACGTGATGGCGTCCGGGCCGGCCGTTGACGCCTTTGAGCCCGAGACGCGAGATGTGACCCCCAACGATCAGCACGATGGCACCGACGTAGGAGGAGCGGTACGGTACGGGGCGATGAAGTACCAGAAGGGGATGTCTGAGGTGGCCGACGGGGTGTGGGCCTACTTACAGCCCGACGGCGGGTGGGGGTGGTCTAACGCCGGATTGGTTACCGACGGCGACCGGTCGCTGCTGGTCGACACGCTGTTCGACCTCAAACTGACTGGAGAGATGCTCGATGCCATGCGCCGGACCACACCGGCCGCGAAGAACATCGACGCTCTCGTCAACACACACGCCAACGGAGACCACTGGTACGGCAACTCGCTGGTCGAGGGGGCTGAGATCGTCGCTTCCGCCAGCGCCGCGGCGGAAATGCTCGAACTCCCGCCCGATCGTTTTGCACAGTTGATGAAAACCGCCCCCGAGATGGGGGAAACCGGGGCGTTCTTGGCTCGCATGTTCGGGCCGTTCGACTTCGAGGGCATCGATGCCGCGTTTCCCAATCACACCTTCTCCGGCGAGCTCGAGCTGGCTGTCGGCGATCGTCGCGTAAGCCTGCTCGAGGTCGGACCGGCGCACACGGCGGGCGATGTGGTCGTCCACCTACCCGTCGACGGGGTGGTCTTTACCGGGGACATCCTCTTCCACGGCGGCCACCCGATCGTGTGGGCGGGCCCGCTATCCAACTGGATCGCGGCGTGCGATCGGATACTGGCCCTCGAACCGGTGGTGGTCGTTCCCGGTCATGGACCTCTCGCTGAACCCGCCGCAGTTGCTGACCTCAAGGGATATTTCGAGTATTTGACCGTTGAGGCCCGACGGCGCTTCGACATCGGTATGAGCGCCGCCGATGCAGCCCGCGACATCGACCTCGGCCCATACTCCGGTTGGAGCGAGGATGAACGCGTTGTCGTCAACGTTGGCTGCCTCTACCGGGAGTTCGGCGCCGATATGCCGAACGACGCGGGGAACCTGATGGCCCACATGGCCGCATGGGCGGACGAGCGCTGAACTCCGGGTCCTCGTTCGCTATCGAGTGGGTGAAGGGTTCGACTATGCCGGGAGGAAGGTGAATCGCACATGTCGCCGGGGGTTGTCGACATTGAGGTCCACCAGCACGAGTGACTGCCACGTGCCGAGCGCGATCCGCCCCGCTAGTACCGGAATGGTGGTTGATGGGCTGACCAGAGCCGGCAGCAGGTGGTCGGCTCCGTGTCCCGGCGAACCGTGGGCGTGCTGGTAGGGAGAATCTCGCGGCAACAGCCGGTCGAGTGCGGCCAGCAGATCAGCTTCGGATCCCGAGCCCGTTTCCATCAGGGCAAGTCCCGCCGTCGCGTGAGGCACGAAAACACTCACGAGCCCATCACCGAGGTCGGCGCAGAATCGTTCCAACTCCCTCGTCAGGTCGACGATCCGCGTTCGGGAAGTGTCCACATCGAGTTCGATCGAGCGCATTGACGAATATTCTGCCGCTTCCGGCACCGGCCGGCGACACCCGGTTCCGCCCCGGGGTCAGAACCGGGGGCGTGCCCGGGGTTGCATGAGTCGCCGGAGACCCGAAACGGCTGCGCCATGCCCGGACCGAGCACACCGGGATACCCTTTGCCGTGCCGACGATCGCCGTTGGTTGCGCCGCGTTTTGAGGTAAGGAGACGACGATGGATGAGGGACGTCCAATTTCCTATGAGGCTCTGCCGAAGGGCGCAGCCGTCCTGAGCTCCACCAACACCCAGTTCGGCACCGTAGAACACGTCCTGCAGATTCCTGAACTTGATCTCTTCGATGGCATCGCCGTGAAAACGAAGCATGGGTTGCGATTTGTCGACCGTGACCAAATTACCGAGATCACAACGACCTTGGTGCGTTGTGCGCTGACGGATGACGAGGCCGCGAATCTTCCCGAGCCCAAGGGCTCACTTGTACTGCATCCCGATACTGCACATGACGAAGGGCCTTCGCTCACTGCTCGTTTGGGACGTCTCTTCGGCCGGGAGCACTGGAAGGAGCTCGAATAGGAAGATGCCGTGTGTCGCCCACTAATGCCGGACCCGTCCATTTGTCCGTGCCTCCGGCGTCGCCTGCCGAGCTCCGGCCAGGTCGATATGCTCCAAGGTCTTGCGCGTCACATGGCGACCTCCTCTCGATTGAGTGCCTTCATCAATGACCTTCGTGGCGGTGATGCGGTCCCACGGTGCCGTCCGAGGACGCCGGAGCAGGTCCTCAGGCGGGGATGCCCCAAAAACAAAGCTGATACCAATAATGCAGCAGACCGCAATTGTCGGAACCACCAACAGCAGACAGAGGATGCTGCGAACGGAGGATCTGATCAAACGAGTCGGTTGTTCATCTGAAGTTCGGACGACGCGCAACCCGAGAAGTCGATAGCTCGGGGTCCTGCCGTTGGCCCACTCGACGACACACCAGACCAGCCAGCCGACTCCGAGCGTCACGATGAAAAGCAGCGGGGCCAGCGCAAGGGCCTCCATGCGCTTGCCCACACTTGCAACCGGCTCGCTTCCAGCCACCGAGACCACGATAATCCCCTCCATTCGCTACCACCGAAGGCCCGATCGGGCCCGGTCTTCCGCTCCGGCCACAAACCGCGACGGCGCAGGCGTCACACCCTTCCAGCAATGGAATCGAAGCTCACCGCCGTCCGATGAGGGTGGCCCCGGTGCTGGCCGTTGAAAATCGATACGATCTGACCGCACACAAGACCAACAGGAGGTTCCGTGTCTTCCGACCGCGTGTCTGCAACTCGGCGTATCGCCGCTCCGGCGGAGAAGTTGTTCCACATCGTGTCCACTCCCTCCGGCCAAGTTGCCATCGATGGATCCGGGATGCTCGACGCAGCTCCTGACGATCAGCCGTTGACGAGAGTCGGCCAGACATTCGATATGGATATGGATCGGGAACCGTTGGGCGATATTCCGAATCTGAAGAAGTACCAGGTCCGGAACACCGTCACCCAGATCGTTCCTGACCGCCTGATCGAGTGGACCGTCGGTTTTGGGGACAACCCGCCATTCGGACATACCTACGGCTGGGCCCTCGATCCTGTCAGTCAGGGCGAAACCGACGTCACGAACTACTGCGACTGGTCCAATGCCTCCGAAGAGATGCGTTCGGGATTGACGTGGCCAGTTGTACCGGTTGCCATGCTCGAGAAGTCGGTCGAGAACCTCGATCGGATAGCGACAGAATCCTGAGGCGCGAGCGAGTGGCCCGGCACCTCCTCCGGGCCAGGGATCTCGTCGATGCCCGGTACTTTGAGGCACTGACCGTGGCCGACATGGCTGCCGCGGCCAACATGTCCCCGTCGCATTTCAGTCGCCGGTTCTCCGTCACCTTCGGCGAACCGCCCCATCAGTACCTTCTCACCCGTCGCCTGGAGCGGGCGGCAGCTTTGTTGCGGACGAGTGACCGGCCGGTGACCGACATCTGCTTTGCGGTCGGTTGGAACAGCGTGGGCTCGTTCACCACCAGCTTCCGCAGGGTATTCGGGCTCACCCCCCTGGGCTCACCTTTTCGGGTTGAACGAGGAGGACGCCATGACCAGAATCGCCTACGCACAGTTCTGGGTCCATGACCAGGACGAAGCGCTCGACTTTTACACCAGGGTTCTGGGTTGGGAGGTGCGGGCCGACGTGACCATGGAGGCCTGGAGCTTCCGGTGGCTGTGCGTCGGCCCCGTCGGCCAGGACGACGTGGGCCTGGTGCTGATGCCGGTTCCCGGACCGCCCATGCTCGACGCCGGCGACAGTGCACAACTGGCCCAACTGGTGGCGAAAGGGGCCGGTGGGACACTGTTCCTTCAGACCGACGACCTCCAGGCCAGCTACGACGAGCTGTCGCAGCGTGGGGTCACGTTCAACGACCCCCCGACCCCTCAAGCCTATGGCATCGATACGTCGTTCCGGGATCCGTCCGGGAACAACATCCGGCTCACTCAGGTTCTCGAGTTTGATCCGACGCGGAGCTGATCAGAGGAGCAGCACTAGCCGAATCGCGTCGCATTCAAGGCGTCCTTCAACTGCGTTTGCCCGCTGACGAGTTGATCGAGGACGTTGGCCGCGCCGGTGCGGAGGTAGACGTTCTGGTAGTCGGTCAGTGTCGGACCTGCGTCGGCCAATTCGGCGGTGACGGTCTCGGCGTTGTCCGCGTCGGCGGTCACCTGAACGATGAGAGTCTGGCTGATCCCGAACGCGCTCGTTCCTTGAACGTTGTTGACAAACTCCTGCAGCTGTTGCGACAGCACGCGATCGGCATCCTCCTGGCATGACACCGGGGTGGGAGCGGTTCGGCATTCGTCCGCGGACACGACGTACTGGTTGATGCTGGCGACCAATTCGTTGTTCTGCTGGAGAAGCCTCGAGTGGTCCTGCGCGGTGACTCTGAGCACCAATGAGCCGAAATAGGTGGGGACGCCGAGAACAATGACCAGTATCAGGACCCGCTTCGCACCCTTGCCCAGGAACAGGCTCCACGCTGGCGCCCGTGGAACCACCACGGTTCCGCCCACTGCATCCGGTGGTGCTGCCGCGACGGCGCTCATGACGGGCGGGACGCCGGTTTCGCCGTCACCGAACAGCTTGGCGGGATACGTGGGCACCAACAGCAACGTGTACGCGCTGAGCCGGGTCTGAAAACGGAGGATCCCCTGGTAGGCGTCGTGCACGGGAGCCGGAAGCCAGCCGGTGATAAGGGTCACAATCCACATGAAGAATGAAAGGAGGGCAGAGCCGGACCCGAGCACTCCACTGAGCAGAGTGGCTGGAAGCGCCAACACGATGCGGAAGAACACGGCGGCGCGGTTCATCGGGGTGGCGAAGGGCACAGCCACGTGGACGGGATAGTCGGGGACATCCTCGGTGGCGAACGGCGGGAACCGGTCGGTCAACAACATGGTGTACGCCAGGAGGCGGAGGTCCGCGCGGAGGTAGACGGTGACGAGGTCTCGTACGAAGCCCGGAACACGTCCCATGAAGATGGCGGCGAACCATCCGATGACCACGACGAAAAACGTGGCAATCCCGATCAGGAAGACGACGACGGCCAGGGGAACAGCCAGAAGCAGACGGAGCAGCACGGTCCAGCGACGTTGCCGCTCCCGCTCAGGCAGCGACACGAGGAGCGGCAACGGACCACCCGTCAGAGGAGGGGCGGACTCAGCGGGTGAGGGTTGTGCCGTCCTCCGATCCGGATGCAGCTCGGGCGGGTACCACTTCCGGTCCGACGCTTCCCACCAACCAGGTCCCTGCGGAGTCATGCTCATCGACTGCGTGCACCGCCTCGTCTGCGCAAACCGTTCCCTGGAACGGTACGGGCGCCGGCACCCATTGGCAAGCAACGGTCTCCCAACGGCGCCCCAATCCGATCGACGGGCGACCGGCCGATCTTTTGCCGATTCAGGACGCGCAGTGCGATAATCCGCGCCTCGTCCCTTCGGCTCTTCCAGGTGGCAAGGCGGCGAGAACGGCGGCCCGCAGCGCGCAGTCCTCTTTCATGGGCTGCTGCGTCTGCGAGCCGGGCCGGGCGATGTTCACAACCCCTGGAGTAGGGCAGTTCTCTTCGGTCGCCACATACGTCGGCCGCGCTCCGTAGCGCGGCAGGAAGCTGATGGTGAATCCGTTTTCGTTTTCCATACAGAATGACGCCGTGCTCCCGGAGAGTCCCGCCAGAGCGGCCCTGATCCTGGCGGCCTCATGCCCCTTGACGACCACCGTCACCGGGTCCTGCGATCCGTCTACGAGCGAGAGCCGGCCGAAGCCGGTGACCTCCACCACCCCGCCCCGGGGAGCGGTACTGGCACCGAGCGGTCCGGCGGCCAACCCCGAGGACACGAAGAGGATCGACAGGCCGAGGACATACACCGCCCGTAGAAGTCTGTTCCTCGCGCGCCCTCGCGCCGAGCACGCTGTCGTCGTCTCCATGGGACTGGAGTCGCCGTTAATCCCGCAGCCCAACCAGGTCGTCCCAGAGGAGCTCGAGCGCATCTGCCGCTGTGGTCGACGCCCCTGCGGCACTGAGCTCGGTCAGCGCCTGCATCGCCGTGCCATCCGTCGCGCGGTGGAACAACGGGCCGGCCACACGCTGGTGCGCCTCGATCACGTGCCGCGGCGCGACGGTGACGAGTCTGGATACGTGCAGCACATAGCCCAATGCGCCCAGCTCGCCACCCAGATGCTCATGGTGGGTCTCCGTGCGGGTCGACCAGGGCGCGGTGCGGAGCCACTCGTGCATGCCGGCCCACACCGGATCGGATGAGGCAAAACACACCCGGTCCACCCGGTAGAAGAGGAGCGCGCTCGCACACATGTAACAGGGTTCGAACGTGGAGTAGATCGAATAGTCGGGCCCCCTCCGCGCCGGCAGCTGGGCGAGCGCGTTCATTTCGGCATGGGCCATGTACGTAGCGGAGATTGGACCGGGTCCGGAATGGAACATCTGATTGTGGCCCCGTGCCACAATCTCCTCTCCATCGGTGACGACGGCACCGACCGCCAGGGATCCTTGCCGCCAAGAGGTCCAGGCCTCCTCAAATGCAGTGCCCATGGCAGCGGAAGATCACGCCACGCCTGCCGTGCACCTCCCACGGCACCAGTCTATTGACGCGAGGTCGAGACATCTCCTCGCGCACCAGCCGTTCGATTCGGGGCGGTATCGGCGCCGGTAAAGGTCGCGTGCAGATGGGGCAGCAATCCTTTGAGCGCAGGGCTCGGCACCGACGACCAGATGAGGGCGAGCACCGCGAGAGTGTCGACGTCGCCGATGACGAGCGCCCTGAGCCGGGTGGAATGGGTCGCCGCCATCGACTCGGAGAGGATGGCGATGCCAAGCCCCCGATGGGCCAGATCGGCCACCGTTCCGGGTGCGCTGGCCTGGAGCGCGATGTCCACCCGAATTCGGTTGGCCGCGCATGCCTCGTCGAACACGGCTCGGACACCCGTCCCCTCGGGCATGCACACAATCGGGTATCTGCTGATCTCAGCGAGCGTCGTGTGCTGCCGCTCGCCCAGAGGGTGATCGAACGGCACCATGGCGACGAGTCGTTCGCTGACGATCGGCAGTGCTTCCAACCCCGCAGGGGCGGTGCCGGAGGCTCCGACGAGGGCCACGTCCACGGTGCCGCTGCGCACACGCTCTATGAGTTGGTCAGAGTTGTCCTCAATCAGCGTGATGTCGACCCCGGGATGGGCGATGTGGAACGCGGCGAGCGCGTCGAACAACGGGGTGACGGTGCACGCGGTGACCATGCCGACCACGAGTCGACCGCGGATGAGCCCGTTCACTTCATCAACCGCCTGGCGCACGGCAGCCACGGCCGCGAGCACGGCCCGCGCGCCGTCGAGCGCGGCCGCGCCGGCGGTCGTCAAGCTCGCGGTGCGGCCGGATCGGTCGAGGAGTGGTGCGCCGAGGTCCTGTTCGAGTTGGCGGATCTGTGCGCTGACACCGGACTGGCTGATGTGGACGCGCGCCGCGGCGCGGGTGAAATTCGCCTCCTCGGCCACGGCGACGAAGTACTCGAGCTGCCTGATTTCCATAACTAAATATTCTAATGGTGATCCGTATGATCTGTTGGACTTCTAGTTAATTCAGGCTCAGACTGGGCAGTGAGACGGCTGAACGAAAGGACTCCCATGCCTCGTAGAGAGCAAGCTCAAAAACCAGAAGACCTCACCCGCCTGTTCGTCGAATGTGCGAACGACGGCGACCCGGATGGCATTGCCGCTCTCTACGAAGAGGACGCTGTCATGGCCTACCCGCCGGGCGCCCAGACGGTCGGTCGTGACGCCATCCGTTCTCTATGGGAGAAGGTGCTGGCGAACTCGCCGCACTTCGAACAGGAGACCCCGCTGCCTACTCTCGTGAGCGGAGACATCGCACTCACCTCCACCCCTCCCAAGGACGGCGCGGGTGCGCGGGCCCAGGTGGTCCGCAGGCAGTCCGACGGGACGTGGTTGCGTCTCCTCGACCAGCCGGAGTTCGTCCGCCCCGCCGGCTGACGCAGCGAAGGCCGGCATCTCGCCCAGCGTTGGGGCCCTCGCCCACGTCATTGCTGTATGTTTCGTCGTTCATCCAGAGGATCGGGATCCGGTCCCGTAATGATCAGGCGACCGGCCGGGGCGGCAGGGTGCCAGTTGCCCGGAACGATGAGGAGGCTCCGTGGGTCCGTTGCGCGATGTTCCGGTACTTCACGGGGCCCTGGTGCGATTGGAACCCCTCTCGGGGCGCCATGCTGCGGACCTGGCCCGGGCGGCCGAGGAGGACCGCCGCGCCTACGGCTTCACCTGGGTTCCCCGCAGCGACGAGATCGACGACTATCTGCACTCCCAGTTCCAGCGTGCCGTGGAGGGCAAACTCATCCCGTTCGCCCAGATCCGCATGACAGATCAACGAGCGGTGGGCTGCACCGCCTACGGCAATCCACGCACCTGGCCCAATCGGCCGGAGACGAGTGCCGTCGAGATCGGCTGGACATGGCTCGGCGCCACCGCGCAGCGCTCCGGGATCAACGTCGAATCCAAGCTGCTCCTGTTCACCTATGCCTTCGAACAGTTGGGAGTTGCCCGGGTCGACATCAAGACCGATGCGCGCAATGAGAAGTCCCGTCGCGCCATCGAGGGCCTCGGCGTGCACTTCGAAGGCGTGCTCAGAAGTTGGTCGGAATCATGGGCTCCCGGCGAAGAGGGAAGCCTGCGCGACTCCGCCATGTATTCCGTCATCGCGGCGGAATGGCCGTCATGTCGGAAGCATCTCCGGGATCGACTCGCCCGCTTCGGCTGACGAGGCATAGGACGGTAGCATCGACGGGCAACCCGCTCATGACGACCACTCACGACACGCGCGGCCCCACCGCCGCCAACGGGGACTCCCCGGTCGGCGCGGGGGAGTCGGCCCCGGCACCCGACGAACGCGACACGAACGCCTCCGGAAGAATCGGCCGCAGCCTGAGCCGGTACTGGTCGGATCCGGGGCGGCGGCGGGTCACGGTTGGCTGGGCACTGCTGGTGGCCAGCCTCGTGGTGTACTTCTTCCTGGCCGGCGTCCCGTGGTCCCTCAACTGGGTCTTCATCTATGTCGCGGCTGGACTCGTGGTCTCCAGCCTCGGGAGCGGGGTGAAGTGGGGGCGACTGGTCAAGGATTGGCTGCCGTTCTTTCTCGTTCTCACCGTCTACGGACTCCTGCGCAGCTATGCCTCCCACACACTGTGGGGCCCCTTCGTCAGGCCACAGGTCTGGATCGACACCCACGTCTTCGGGTTGGGCGTCGATCCGACAGTTCAACTGCAACGGTGGCTGTACTCACCGGGCCTGCACGTCTGGGACTACCTGTGCTGGTGCTGCTACATGAGTCACTTCTTCGCCTCGTTCATTGTTGCCGCCGTCCTGTGGAAGACGAACTACGACAAATTCCGGCGCTTCGTGCCGCTGTTCGTGGCGCTCACCTTTCTCGGCTACGCCACCTACGTCCTCTATCCGGCCATGCCGCCGTGGATGGCCAGTAGCCGCCATTACCTCCCGCACACGGTTCGCATAATCCCAGTGGTGCTCGACCACCTCCACTTGCATTCGGGAGCGGCCGTCCTCACGGGCGGGGACAAGTTCGACAACAACGTGGCCGCCATGCCTTCCATCCATGCCGCCTATCCCATGTTGATCTGCCTGTTCTTCTGGAAAGGCGCCAGTAGACGTAAGCGGGCGCTCCTCCTCGCCTACCCCCTCTGTATGGCCTTCACGCTCGTCTACACCGGAGAGCACTTCGTCATCGACATCCTCATGGGATGGCTGTACGCGGCGGCCACGTTCTCGCTCGGCTCCAAGCTTCTCGACCGTCGGGACTCCCGACGTGCGCTGCGACAGTCAGTGACCGCGGATAGCGGGCATGTTTAGGCTGCGGGACAGACGGCCCGCTGGGGCCGGCACGGAAGCTGCTGCGTGACGACCGAGGTCCGAACCCGCAGCCGGCGCGCAGTGCCCTCCTCACTTACCTACGTGGGCACGGGTGTGCTCATCGTGGCCGCCGCGGTGTACCTCGTGCACTGGGGGCGGGCCTACGGACTCGACCTCCAGGTGTACCGCGCCGGTATCGCCTCCTGGCGTAGTGGCCACAACCCTTACAACGGAGTCTTCACCATCCATCATCTGCGGTTCACCTACCCACCATTCGCGCTCGTGGCGCTCTCCCCGCTCGCGTGGGCGCCATTCGCTGCCACCCAGATCATGCTCTGGGCTCTCAGCATCTTGGCTCTCGCCCTCGCGGTCTTTGTGGTCTGCCGGCGCGGTGGGGTGCGGAGTGGGTGGCCCCTCGCGGCCCGATCGATCGGTTGGGCGAGCCTGGCGGTCATTCTGGTCGAGCCGGTACGGACCAACATGGACTACGGCCAGATCAACACACTTCTGCTCGGCCTCGTCGTCGTCGACCTGCTGGTCATGCCGAAGCGGCACCGTGGTTGGCTCGTCGGCCTGGCCGCAGCCATCAAAGTGACTCCCCTGATCTTCGTCGCCATGCCGCTGCTCGAGCGGGACTGGAAGGCGGTTGCCCGAGGCCTCGCCGCCGTCGCGGGCACCACGGGTCTCACCTGGCTGTTCTGGCCGAACGCGACGGAGACCTATTGGGCCCATGACCTCTTTGCGGCGAAGCGCGTCGGCAACATCGCCTCCGCGGGCAACCAGTCGCTCAGCGGGCTGCTCCACCGTTGGCCGTTCCCGTCGGACGGGCAAGCGGGCATTCTGCTCGTGCTCTGTGGCGCGGCGGTCCTGATGGGCTTCTACGTGGCTCATCGACGCCTGTCCCACGGCGACCGCGCCGCGGCGATGCTTGCGCTCGCGCTCGTCGGCCTGCTGATAAGTCCGATCTCGTGGACCCATCACTGGGTGTGGGTCGTGCTGATCCCGCCCCTGCTTCTGACCGAAGGCGGACGCTCGTTGCGGGGCCCGACCCGGTCGGCCCTCTGTGCACTGTTCGCCGTTTCCATTTTGGCGCCGTACTGGTGGTTCACCACGGGGCTGGCCGCAGAGGTGCTGGCGGACTCCCTCGTCCTGACCGGACTCGGCGTGCTGGTCGTATGGAGTCGCAGCGAATACACGGTCCGGGCTCGCCCGGCAATCACGATTGCGAACTGACAGGGAGCGCCTCTCTCGCCGGACGATGTACCGCTTGACGATGTATCGTTTTCCGATATAGTCTGTGCCCCATGTTCCCGGCCTCACAACTTCCCCGACCGAGCGACCCCCCGGCGCGCCGGTGGGTCGCCTGGACTGTCGTCACGCTCCTCCCTCTCGCCATCGTCGGTCTCTTCCTCTTCCACTTCATCGTGGTCTCGGCCGGAGCGGCGGGCGGGTGCGGGGGTGGGTGATTCCCGCTCCCGCTCCCGCGCCTGGCTGTGGTCCTCGGCCCTGGTGACGCTCGGGGCCCTGGCGGCCGGTGCGGTCTTGGCTCCCCCGGCCACGGCGCCGCCGGTACCGGCCTTGACCTGGCTCCTCTTCCTCGGGTCCTCGGTGCACGTGGCCGCCACCGGTTATCTCTTCACGCTCCCGGGTGTGCGGGCCCATGCGGTGACGCAGCCCGGCCGCTATCTCCGCGCCCCGGCGGCCCTGATCGCCCTGGCGGTGCTCGTCGCTGTCGTACTGAGGCCGTCGCAGTACGGATGGGTCCTGCTGCCCTACTTCTGCTGGCAGTTCTCCCATTTCCAAAAGCAGAACATCGGCATTGTCGCCCTCACCGCCAGCGCATTCGCCCTGAGTGGCCCCGGGCCGGCCGAGAGGCGGGCCTTCTCGCTGGCCGGATGGGCCGGCATCCTCGCGCTGGCCAGCCGCCCCGCCCTCCTCCAACTCCGCATCGCGCCGCACCTCGGCGCGCTGTACGACGGCGCGGGCGCCCTCGCGCTCGTCGCCGTGTGCGGCGGGGCCCTTGCACTCCTGGCGCGCCCGCGCGCGGCGCGCCCGCCGGGCTACTGCGTGGTGTCCCTCACCTCCCTCGGTTTCTTCGCCCCGGTGTTCCTCTTCCATTCCCCCTATGCAGCGGTCGCCGGAATGACAATTGCCCACGGCCTGCAGTACCTCGTCCTGGTCGGCATGATGTCCGCTGGAGGCGAGCCCGGTGCCGACCGGGTCGTGGGGGCGGCGGCCTTCCTCACCATCGCCCTCCTCGGAGGCCTCGCGCTGAGCGCCGCCTCACACCTCCACGGCGGCCCGACGGCCGAACGCGCCCTCTTCGGCCTCTACCTCGGTCTGGTCATGACCCACTTCGTCGTCGACGCCGGTCTCTGGCGACTGCGCAAGCCGTTCCCTCGCACCTTGCTGGCGTCCCGTCTCCCGTATCTCGTGCCGCCCTGTGCCCCGCGGAGCTCGGAAGGCGATAGATCGGCAGCCGATATAGGATGAGCGCCATGGCGCGCGCGCGGAGGGCCGGGGCGGACTCGGCGGAGGCCCCGTCGCTCGGGACGTTCGGCCGCTATGCCGGACCGGCCACCCTCATCCTCTCGAGCCTGGCCGACGGGGCCAAGCACGGGTACGCCCTCACCAAGGACATCGAGACCTTCGCGGGCATCCGGCTCGCTCCGGGCACGCTCTACGAGGCCCTGAGCCGGCTCGAGAGCCAGGGGCTCATAGAGGCGGTTCCGAGCGAGGACCGCAAGCGCCCGTACAAGTTGACGCCGGCCGGGGCCGTGGCCCTGCGCACCCACCTCGACGCGCAACGCCAGACGGCCGAGGTGGGCCTGCGTCGGCTTGCCGGCAACTGGGGTACCGCATGAGTGCAGCGGCGCCGGCCGAGCGCCACGCCGAACGGCTGCTGCGCTGGTACCCGCGCGCCTGGCGGGAGCGCTACGGCGAGGAGTTCGCGGAACTACTGATGGAAGAGTGGTCCGAACGCCCCCGCTGCACGAGGCGCACCGCCAACGTCATGGCAAGCGGACTGGTAGCCCGCCTGTCCGACGCCGGCATAACCGGAGGGCTGCTCGACGGTCCTGCGCAGGCTCGGGCCAGTTTGGCTGCGCTCATCTGTTCGTTGGCGGCGTTCCTGGCATTGGGTGTCTCCATGTGGGCGCAGCTGACCATCGGTTGGCAGTGGTCGGCTCCCGACACCACCGCGACGGCGATCGCCGTTGTCGCCATGACGGGCGCGGTGGTCGTGTTCGCCGCCCTGGCGGCGACCGCGGCGGCTCCGGTCATCTGGGCGGTCCTTTTGGCCTTCAGGCGCCGGCAGGCGCAGGGCCTCGGACGGCCGATTCTCCTGATCGCGCTGGGGCTCGGCATCGTCGTGGTGGGGAGCCGTCATTTCGGGAACGGATGGCCCGGGACGGGCGGGCACCCCTGGGCCCATCAGGGTCTGGTTCCCGGAGGCGTGGCCGCCTTCAGTTGGGCCTCGACGTTGTCCGTCACGTCGTACTGGGCACATCCCACTGCACTGTCGACGTTTCCGCTCTCCGAGGTGGCCTGGATGATCGCCAGCCCGATGGCCATGGCGACCGTCGCCGGCGGATGCGCCAAGACGGTGCGTCGGGCCCACCTGAGCGCCCGCGTGCTGCGGGCGGAGATGGTGCTGGGCCGGTTGGCGGTCGCGGCCATGGTGCTCTTCGTCTTGGCGGCGGGGTTGTGGATGCTCAACGGTGGTCCCGGGCCGCGGGGACTCTTCACCACCGGCGCCATCGACCGTTTTGCATTGATCGCCATGGTGGCGTGCCTCCTCGTGGCGATCCAGTCACTGGGCCGGGCGCGCCGCGTCCCGCTGACCGGCCTGACCGGCTGAGACCGAGACCGCGCCGGCCGGGAGCCCTCTAGCCCGATTCGACGCGCTCCGACTTGTGGCCGGCGGCGACGATCGACGGCCAGAGCCTCGGACCGATCCATGCACCGAACCCGCTCACCTGCGCCAGCGAGTCCAGAGCGGTCTGCGGGCTGCCCGGGTCGAAGGAGTAGGGGAAGTGGACCCCGTCGGGAGCGCGCACGGTGACACCGTCGATCTGGGTCACAAAGGTGCCCCCGGGACACACGACGCCGTCGAGGTTGATCAGTGTCGCCCTCTGCGGGTTGGCCGCGACCACCCCGCGTACGAGTGCGTTGTAGGCGTTCAACCGGTCGGGTTGGTCCTCGGGCCATGGTGCCCCGTCGAATTGCTCGCCGCTGTCGTAACAAGGGGCGGTGAAGAGAACCACCGGGGCGCCTCCCGACGAGCCCACGTCGACCGCCCGCTGGAGTTGCTGCCGGACGTAGGCGGCGAAGGCGGGGTCGAGAATGTCGGTCCATCGTCCGTTCCACTCGACGGTGCTGACCTCCCACCGTCCGGCCAGGACGGCGACCACGGCCGGGCGGTACCGGTCGATCCACCCCGTCCATTCGGCCGGCCACTGGCCGCTGGCGGGCGTCGCCGGGTTGCAGGCCGCCGCCACGGCGGCATCGACACCGTGGCGGCTGACCTCGGGCACCACGGCGACGCCACAGCCGAGGATTCCCCTGTCGACGACGGTAAAGCCGTAGCGCGTGGCCTCGTAGGAGAGCCCGAGGCCCAGGGTGAGCGCCGTACTGTCGCCCAACACCAGCACGGTGGAGTGCGAGCTCGACGGTCCCGCGGGCACCGGGGACGGAGCAGGCACCGCTGCCACCGTCCCGGACCCCGTGGCGATCACCACCGTGATGGTCACCGCGGCCACCGCCACCGGGGCGCCCACCCAGGCCCGCCACTGCCGGAAGAAGGCGCCCTGCCGGATCGGGCGCTCCACCAGGTAGAACGAGACCGTGGCCACCGCCAGGGTCGCTCCGCAGCGGGCGCCGAAGAGGGCGTAACCGCCCAGCCCGGTCCGTTGCCCGTCGATCCACTGGAAGAGCGGGTAATGCCACAGGTAGAGGCCGTAGGAGATGCGGCCCAGGTAGCGCAGTGGGCTGACCGAGAGGGCGGTGGCCAGCCAACTCCGCTGGGCGCAGACCACGCAGACCAGGACGGCCGCGGTGGCCAGTGCCGCCACCAGGAACCCGCCTTCCCACAGAAATGAGCCGTTGTAGGAGCTTCGCCACCAAAGGAGGCCGGCTCCCGCCAGCCCCGCTCCCCCGAGAATCGACAGGACGGTACGGGCCCAACGGCTCGATGCCGCCCACGCCGGGTTCCCACCGGGTGCCTGCCCCTCGCCGGTTCGGATCACGACCGGGTGGCGTCGGCGGGCGAAGAGCGCCAGCCCCGACGCCAGCGCCGCCCCGACCAGCAGGCATTGGCCGTGCGTGTCGGTCCCGTAGTAGAGCCGGGTCGTCCCCGCCCCGTGGCGGAAGAGCAGCGCCATTTCGGCGGCCGACGCCAGCGCGCCGACCACCGACAGCGCCAGGAGAGCCCACAATCGTCCGGTGAACCTGAGAACTCCCAGGGCGACCAGCGGCCACACCAGATAGAACTGCTCTTCGACGGCCAGGGACCAGGTGTGGGTGAGCAGCGACGGCAGGCCGGTCTGGTTGAAGTAGTTGCTGCCGATCAGAATGAAGTGCCAGTTGGCCACGTAGAACAGCGTGGAGAGGGCGTCGAGCCGCAGGCCCGGGTACGTGCCCGCCGGTGCCACGAAGGCGGCGTAGAGCGCCACGAAGACCAGCAAGAGGAGGAGGGCGGGCAACAGGCGCCGGGCCCGCCGGGCCCAGAACCGTCCCAGACGGATGGTGCGCCGGCGTTGCCACTCCGAGATCAGCAGCGAGGTGATGAGAAAGCCCGAGAGGACGAAGAACGCGTCCACCCCGAGGAAGCCGGCCGGTAACCACGGTATGCCCCCGTGGTAGGCCATCACCCCGACGACGGCGAAGGCACGCATGCCGTCGAGCGCGGGGACGTAGGAGAGACCCGGCTCCTCGCGCGGCGCGTCGGGGTCCGCCGGGGCCGGCGCCGGCGGGGAGCCGCCCGGGTGCCCGCCTTCGGCCGTCGACATCGTGGCCGGCGGCATCGCGGCCGGCGGCATCGGGCGGAGCATGGCGACATTGTGGCCGCTGCGAGCGGAGGGGTCACCGGGGCGCCCCCTATGCCAAGCTCTTGCATGCGGCGCGCCCTGCCCTGGGTCACAGTTGGGCTGCTGATCCTGGGGGTGGGCGCCGGCGCCGGGCTGGGGGTTGCCGGACAGACCCCGACGCCGGGTCCCCTGACGGCGACCGGGCAGATCTCGCGCATCGTGGCCGCCACGCGCCAGGCCAGGACGGCCCGGTTCACCTATTCGAGTACCAACACCAGCACGAATCGACTCCTGCGCGGGTCCACCCGGGGAAGCGGCGAGGTCAACTTCGCGCGCGCTGTGATGCGCACCGCGGAACGTGACCGGAGCATCGGATACTCCGGAACGAGCGCGGCCACGGAGAAACCCGTGGTGCAGGACGATGTGATGGACGACGTGTGGATCGGTCGCACCGAGTACACCCGGATCGGATTCGACGACAACCCGGACTCGCCCTGGCTGAAGGGGCCCACGTGGCCCAAGGACTCGTTCGGCCCGTTAGGGGCGCTGCAGATGGTCGGCCCCCTCGGCGAGCTCTCCCTCGACGAGGGGGTGCCCGGGCTCCGTGTAGAGGACGCCGGGCCCGGCACGGTGCACGGTGTAGAGACGACCGAGTACCGGATCGTCGTGCCGACATGCGGGGCGTCCACACCGAGCGACGGCCTCAGCGAGTCGACGGGGGCCCTCCAGCTCTGGGTCGACGGTCATGGCCGCTTGGTGCAAGCCCGGCAGTCGATCACCGAGGACATTGCGAAGAACGCCCATCCGGGGGATGTGCTCGCGGGAGAAGGTCTTCCCGTCGGCCGCGTCACCAGCGTCAGCATCATCGACCTCGGTGATTTCGGCGCTCCCGCCGCCATCGCCGCGCCCCCGGTGGTGATCACCCATGCCTCCGAAGGAGGAGGCTTCATCACGGCCAAGCGAGGGCCCTGCCGCTAGAGGTTCGGCGGATCCCCGCTACATTCACATGCGCAGCAGATTCGAGGAGCGGCCACGTGGAGAGTCCCGACGACGAGATGGTCGGCAAGGTGGGACGCGTCACATTGGGCATCACCCCGGATCATGCCGGCGAGGTGATTCTGGCCATCCGGGGCGGCACCGAGACCTTCGCCGCCCTGAGCGACGAGCCCATTGCCAAGAACACACGCGTCGTTGTAGTCGAATGCCTGTCGGGGCGGACCGTTTCGGTGACCCCTTGTTGACCGAGGAGGTCGTCTAAATGTTGTTCTGGCACGTTCCGGCACCCAACGAGGCTTTGCTCATTTCGGGCTCACGGCGCAAGGAGCAGGACACGCAGTTCCGGATCGTCACCGGGCACGGTTGCTTCGTCCTCCCCATAAAGCAAAAGGCCCGCTTCCTGTCACTTTCCCTGCAGGAAGCGGAGATCGCCGAAGACTGCATCACCACCCAGGGGATCCGGCTTCACGTCCGGGCCATCGCCGCCTTCAAGATCGGCGACGACCCCGCCTCCATCGCCAACGCGGCGCGACGGTTCCTGTCCGAACAGAACAACATGGAGGAGCTGGTCGGGCGGATCTTCGCCGGTCACCTCCGTTCGATCATCGGCAGCCTGACCGTGGAGGAGATCATTCGCGAGCGCGATCGCCTCTCCCAGGAGGTCAAGGACGGCAGCCACGGCGAAATGGAGAAGCTGGGCATCGTGGTCGACTCGCTCCAGATTCAAGAGATCGAGGACGCGACCGGGTACATCAACAACATCGCCGCACCGTTCGCCGCGGCGGTGGCCAGCCAGGCCCGGATCGCCAGCGCCCATGCCGACCAGGCGGCCACCCAGCAGGAGCAGGCCGCGCAGGCCCTGAAGGCGGAGTACGAACGTGACACCGCCATCAAGAAGGCCGGGTTCAACGCCGAGACCGAGCAGGCCAACGCGGCGGCGGCCCAGGCCGGCCCGCTGGCTGCGGCCAAGGCGACGCAGGACGTCATCGCCCAGCAGACGGTGCTGGCCGAACGGGAGGCCGATCTGAAGGAGAAGCAGCTCGAAGCCGAGGTGCGGCGTCCGGCGGACGCGGAGGCTTACCGCACCCGGACGACGGCCGACGCCAACCGGGACCGGGTCAAGGCCGAGACCGATGCGGAGGCCTTCCGGCAGAGGACGATCGCCGAAGCCTCGCGCGACACCGTCAACTTCCAGACCGAGGCCGAGGCCAACCGGCAACGCAAGCTGGCCGAGGCGGGAGCCGAGGCCGAGACGGTCAAGGCCCAGGCGGACGCCACGGCCAAGAAACACGAGGCGGACGGCGACGCCTACGCCCAGCGGACGGTGGCCGAAGCCGAGGCGAAGGCCATCAACCTGCGGGCCGACGCGCTCTCCGAAGGCAATCAGGCGCTGATCGCCGCCAACAAGCTCATCGAGATGTTGCCCAGCTTGGTCTCCGCGGCGGCCGAGGGCATCAAGGGCTCGACGCTCACCGTCCTCAACGGATCCGAGGGGGTGAACGAGGTTCTCACCGGCGTCGTCGCGCAGGGCCTCACCATCTACGACACCCTGCGCAACGCCGTCAGTGCGACGAGCGCGAGTGCCGGCGCCGGCGCTGCCGAAGGCGGTGCGCCCGGGACCGAGGTCACCAACGGCTCGTCCCCGGAGCACCAGGACGCGGAGAAGTCCTAGCTCCCCTCTTCGAGGATCCCGGCATCGAGGAGGCGACGAAGGTCGCTGACACGGGTCGCGCCCGCGACCAGTGGTGGAAGTGATCCCGCCCTCTCGCCCCTTTCCCGGTCGACGTGCACCGATCGCATCCCGGCGCCGATCGGGCCGAGGACATCGGGCTCCCACGAGTCGCCCACGAAGATCGCCTCGGGTGGGGCCACACCCAGCGCGCCGAGTACCGACTCGTACATGGCGGCATGCGGTTTGCGGTACCCGACGCGGGCCGATGTCACGGCGACATCGATCAACGCGTCGACGCCCGTGGCGTGGAGAGCAGCCTCGAGGTCCCAGCCCCAGTTGGAGCACACCCCGATGGTCAGACCCCGCCGCCGCAATTCCGCCAGCACGGAGGGGACTTCGGGAAAGACCACCATCGACGTCCGGCGGTCGACCTCGACCAGCGCGTCGACGAGGACATCCCTCTCGCGATCGGCCACGCCGCATTCGGTGGCCAGGGCCATCAACCGCTGTCGGGACCACGCCAGATATGTGTCGCGGCTGGTCGAGTGCTCGCGGTGATCGACCCCGTCCCATCGGGTGTGGTACCGATCGAACACTGCCGGGTCCACACGGTGCCCGTGATCGGAGAAGACCGATGTGTAGCTCGAGGTCGAGCCGTGCGGCCACTCCGCCAGCGTGCCGAACCAGTCGAAGATGACCGCCCGCACCACGCGCTCACACTACGCGTCCGCATACGCACCCGGATGTGGGCACGGCCTAGAGTTTTTGTCGTGCACGTCGAGTTCTACAAGCGTGAGAACAAAGGTCGTGTGGTCGCGGGCTGGGACGCCACCCGCAACAAGCGCACCCGGGTTCCGGGGACCTGCATGGCGGCGGGAAAGAGCATCCCCCACGACCTGGCGCAGTACGTCATCGAAGCGTCGGCGGGCTACCACGACGGCTTCTGGGATCTCGTGGCCCGGGGGGCCACCTTCAAGAGCACCGGTCGGCGCCGCACCAAGCCGGGCCGCGCCGTGATCGCCGCGCACCGTGACGAGCTGGCAGGGGCGGAGGAGCTGGCGGGTCTTCATATGGGCCTGTGGAGGGCGCGCCGCCCGTCGCCGGTCACCGACGACCTGGACCGGGCGTTGGCGCAGTGGAACGAGCTGCTTCCAGGCCAGCGGCTGGTCTTCAGCTGGCCGTCGGCGCACGGCTCGGTCGCCGACGGCGCGACGTCCGATCGCGCCACGGCGGCCGCGGGCAGGTCGGGCTAACCCCACCCTCCTCCAGGAGCCGGAGAGTCGCGCTCCATCCTTGAGTCTAAAGGTCACGACAATGCTGTCTAAGCGGGTAGACTCAACTCATGACACCGACCGTACGCACCGAGGACCTGGCCGACGCCCAGGAGCTGGCCAAGCTGCTGGGGCTCGGGCACTCCAACAGCGTCAGCACCTACCAGCGGCGGTATCCCGACATGCCGCGACCCGTCGTCGATCTGGGGCCGGGACGGCCCAAGCTGTGGCTGCGCCCCCACATCCGGGCCTGGGCCGCGGCACGGCGGCACCGGTGACGACGCCGCTCAAGTCGAACGACCCGTGCTGGTGCGGCAGTGGGCGCAAGTACAAGCGCTGCCACCAGGCCCGCCAGGAGCGCGTCCTTCCCGGCCTGGTCTCGCCCCCGCGCCCGGTGCCAGCCGAGATCGCTCGTCCGGACTACGCCGCCTCGGGGCGCCCGGTCAAGGTGGACGAGTCCATGGTGAAGAGCCCCGAGGTCATTGAACGGATGCGGGTGGCCGGGCACATCGCGGCAGAGGTGCTGCGCGTGACCGGCGACGCGGTGAGGGTCGGGATCACCACCGACGAGCTCGACGCGATCTGCCACGCCGCCACGGTCGAGCGGGGTGCGTACCCGAGCCCGCTCAACTACCACGGCTATCCCAAGTCCGTCTGCACCTCGGTCAACGAGGTCATCTGCCACGGGATCCCGGACTCGCGGCCGCTGGCCGACGGTGACATCGTGAACCTCGACGTGACCGTCTACGTCGACGGCGTGCACGGCGACACGAACGCCACATTCGGGGTAGGGGACATCGACGCCGAATCCCGACGACTCATCACCGTCACCAGGGAATGCCTCGAGCGAGGCATTGAGGCGGTCGTTCCGGGGCACAAGATCAGCGACATCGGCCGGGCGATCCAGCGCCATGCCGACGCCGCCGGGTTCGGCGTCGTCCGCGCCTACTGCGGCCACGGCATCGGCGAGGTCTTCCACTCCGCCCCGCAGATCCCCCACTACTACGAACCGTCGGCCGGCACGATCATCGAGCCCGGTATGACCTTCACCATTGAGCCGATGATCACGCTCGGCACGTGGCGGCACGTGGCGTGGGACGACGGCTGGACCGCCGTCACGGCCGACGGGCGGCGCACCGCGCAGTTCGAACACACCCTGTTGGTGACGGGAGGCGGCGCCGAGGTGCTCACCCGCTCGGGGTAGTCGCACCCGTGCCAGACTCGGCCCGGAGGTGCGTGTGGGGCGTCCGGGGTCCGAGTCCGAATCGGGGGCGGTGGAAGGCGACGGACGGCTCCCCTTCGGCAGCGGCCAGGGACGGTGGGTGATCGCGGCCACCGTGCTCGGTTCGGGCCTCGCCTCCATCGATGCGACGGTGGTGGGCATCGCGCTCCCGACCATCGGGCGTGCGTTTCACAGCGGCGTGGGCACCTTGGAGTGGGTCGTCTCGGGCTACTCGCTGACGCTGGCCGCCTTCCTCCTCCTCGGTGGCTCGCTCGGCGACCGCCTGGGGCGCAAGCGCATGTTCTTCGCCGGCGTCGTCTGGTTCGACCTGGCCTCCATCTGCTGCGGGTTCGCCCCGAATGCCGGCGTGCTCATCGCGGCCCGGGTGCTCCAGGGCGTCGGGGGTGCCCTGCTGGCCCCGGCCAGCCTGGCCATCCTCCAGGCGTCCTTTCGCCCAAAGGACCGCTCGCGGGCCATCGGCGCCTGGTCCGGGCTCGGCGGCGTGGCCACCGCCGCCGGTCCCCTCCTGGGTGGCTACCTGATCGTGGCCGGGTCGTGGCGATGGGTGTTCTTCATCAATGTCCCGGTGGCCGCCGTGGTGCTGGCGGTGACGCGGCGCCACGTGCCCGAATCGCGCGATCCCTCGACGGCGGGCCACGTCGACGCGGTGGGGGCGGGCCTGGCGGTGATGTTCCTGGCCGGACTCACCTACGGACTCATTGAGGCGCCGAGCCACGGCTGGACCAGCCCGGCCGTGCTCGCCGGCCTGGTCCTGGCCGCGGTCACGGGACCGGCGTTCGTCCTCGTCGAGCACGCTAGCGCCCACCCGATGCTCCCGCTCGGGCTGTTCCGGACCCGGCAGTTCAGCGGCGCCAACGCGGTCACCTTCATCGTCTACGGGGCCCTGGGTGGCGCGCTGTTCCTCCTCCCCGTCGAGCTCCAGCTGGTGGTGCACTACAGCCCTCTCGCCTCGGGGCTGGCCCTGCTCCCGGTCACCGCGATCATGCTGGTCTTCTCGGCCCGCTCCGGCCAGCTGGCCGCGCGCATCGGCCCCCGGCTGCAGATGACGGCGGGGCCCGTCGTGGTGGGGGCCGGCCTGCTGCTGTTGACCCGGGCCACGCACAGCGGGAGCTATGCGGTGCGGGTACTGCCGGCCGTCACCGTGTTCGGGCTGGGGCTGGCCATTACCGTGGCCCCGCTCACCGCCGCCGCCATGGGCGCGGCCCCGGCCGAGCACGCCGGGGTGGCCTCGGCCGTGAACAACGTGGTGGCGCGGGCGGCCGGGCTCCTGGCCGTGGCGATCCTCCCCCTGCTGGCCGGGATCACGGGGGCCGCCGCGCTCGAGCCGCACCGGTTGGCCGTCGGGTTCCACGAGGCGATGATCATCGCCGGCCTCACGTGCGCGGCCGGCGGCATTCTGGCCGCGGCGACCATCCGCAACCCGCCCGGCTCGTCACGGCCGGGCCGGCTGCGCCTCCGGGGCTACCACTGCGCACTCGACGGCCCCCCGCTCCGACCCGCCGAGGCCGCCTCCCCCGGCTCGGCCCCCGGCTGAGTACCCGGCTCCGCCCCCGGGTGAGTAGCCGTGAGCGAATCAGTCGCGGGACCCCGGTGTGGTCGGGAGCCCGGCCCGCTTCCACGCCACGAAGCCCCCGTCGAGGTCGGTGACCGCGGTGCGGCCCACAGCGATCAGGCTGGCCGCGGCGAGGCTGGAGGCGTAGCCCTCCTGGCAGATGATCACCACGGGTCGATCGGGATGCTCGGCCTCGGGGATGCGGTGGGAGCCTCCGGGGTCGAGGCGCCACTCCAGGTTGTTGCGCTCGACGATGAGCGCGCCGGGAACCTCGCCGAACTCGGCCCGCTGGGCGGCCGGGCGGATGTCGATCAGCAGGCCGCCATCGTCACCGATCTCCTTGGCCTGGTGGGGGTCCACCCGGCGCAGGCCGAGGCGCGCCTGGGCGAGCAGACGGTCGACTCCGCTCAAGGGGCCCAGGTCGGATCGGAGCGGTACTCGGCGCGCTCCGCCACCAGGCCGTGGGGTTCCTGGCGGTAGAAGGTCATGGATTCCATGGGGGGAGAGTAGGCGTGCACGCTGGTCGCGGGGGCGGCCTGCGCGTTCACCACATCGTGGACGTAGTGGGGGCCGAAGGCCGCGCCACCACCGGCCACGATGGTCCGGCGACCGAGGGTCCGTTCCGGGCGGACATAGTGCTCCTCCAAGGTTCCCTCGACGACCCAGAGCGCGCCCACCGATCCCCCGTGATCGTGCAGCTCGAGGCCCTTCCCCTGGGGCCAATGGATGGCCCAGATCTCCAGCTCGTCGGTCAGCTCGAGCAACTCGTAGGAGCGCTCGGCCAGGCCCGGGTCGGCCCGCGGCAGCAGCTCGGCGGTCTCGGCGACGTAGCTCTGCAAAAGGTCGAGCAGCACCAGCGGCCCGTTCGACCGTGGGTACGCACCGGACCCCGGCGGCGCGGCAGGGACGGTTCGATCGGCCCCAAGAGCCGGGGTTGCCTGCGTGATCGTCATCGCGAATCCTTCCCCAACACCGGGCACTCTGCCCCAGTCCCTTATATCTGATGAGTTTAGTCAGGTTTTGACGCCGCGCCAAGCCGCAACACGCCCGGGGAGCAGTGCCGAGCCGTTCGGACGGCGTCGTCCGAGCCCGGCGCAGGGTGGTTCAGGCGCTGATCGGGGGGCGCCGGTCCGCCCACGGCGCCGCCGCCTCCAGCTGTCCGGCCAGGGACAACAGGGTCTCCTCATCACCGAAGCGGCCGACGAACTGCACACCGATCGGCAGTCCATCCTCGTTCCAGTGCAGAGGCAGCGAAATTCCGGGTTGCCCCGTCACGTTGAACGGCGGCGTGAAAGGGACGTAGGCGGCGGCCCGGAACAGCCCGGTGAGGGGTTCGCCCGGGGGAGAGTCGAAGGTGCCCAACGGGGCCGGAGGCTCCCCGAGGGTCGGGGTGAGGAGGACGTCGATCCCCTCGAAGTACTCGGCGATCTGCCGGGTGATCTTCTGGAGCTCCTGCACGGAGCGGAGGTAGTGCCCCGAGTCGAGGGAGCGCCCGAGCTGCACGAGCGACCAGGTGAGCGGCTCGACATCGTCCTCGACGGCGGGACGGCCGACCCTTCGCTCCCAGTCCAGAAGGGTCCAGGCGTTCCCCGCCGCCCACACGTTGATGAAGTGCTCCGTGAAGGCGTTCCCGTCGACGTCGAGGGCGGCCGGCTCGGTGTGGTGGCCCAGCGCTTCGCACAGCGCCGCCGCCTGTACCGTGGCGCGGACGCAGTCCGGATGCACGGCGCTCCCCGTGGGCGACGCCGTCAGGACGGCGACCCGCAGCGCCCGGGGCTCCGTACGGGCGGCGGCGGCGAACGACGGGCCGCGCCGCGGCGGCGCCCAGTAGGGATCGCCGGGCACCGGGCCGGCGACGGCGTCGAGCACCGCGGCCGAATCGCGTACCGAGCGCGTGACCACGTGCTCGGCCACCAGCCCGCCCATCAAGTCCCCGTACTGCGGCGCGGTCGAGACCCGGGCCCGGGTCGGTTTGAGACCGACCAGACCGCAGCACGAGGCCGGGATCCGTATGGACCCGCCACCGTCGTTGGCGTGCGCCACCGCGACCATGCCCGAGGCGACCGCGGCGGCCGAGCCGCCGGACGAGCCGCCGGTGGAGTGCGCCGTGTTCCACGGGTTGTGCGACGCCCCGAACCGTTTCGGCTCGGTCGTCGGCAGAATCCCGAACTCGGGGGTATTGGTCTTGCCGCACACCACGAAGCCGGCGGCGAGGAAGCGCTTCGTCAGTTCCTGATCGACCGTGGAGTGGTACCCGCCGGCGAACGCGGTGCCCTCACAGAACGGCGTGCCGGCGAGCTCGGCCCCGAGGTCCTTGAGCAGGAGGGGCACGCCCTTGAACGGACCGTCGGGCAGGTCGCCCGCCGCGGCGGCCCGGGCCCGGTCGAACAGCTCGAAGATGACGGCGTTCAGCGCGGGATTCAGGCGCTCAATACGGGCGATGGCCTGGTCGACCAGTTCGGACGGGGACGCCGACCCGCTCCGGACCAGCGCGGCCTGGTCAGTCGCGTCCATCCACGTCGTGTCGTCGCTCATCACGCTCACCGTAGCGGCGCGTCCGGGGGTCTGCTCAGGCCGGTACGGAAGCCTCCGCCGGGCGACGCTCGGCACCGGTGCGGACCGCCACCGCCTCGGTGACCGACACGTCGACGCCGCAACGGAGGCAGCGCCGGCGGTCGTCGAGCTCTCCCCCGCATCCCCGGTGCTCGACGATCACGGGCCGTTCCCCGTCGATGGCGTACCGGTCGCCCCACTGCAGCAGCGCCATCAACACGGGCCACAGGTCGGCCCCCTTGGTGGTGAGCCGGTACTCGTAGCGGACGGGGTGCTGCTGGTAGGCCTTCTTGCGCACGATCCCCTGCTCGACCAGCCGCTCCAGGCGCGTCTGGAGGATGTTGCGCGCCACACCCAGGCTCCGTTGCAGATCGTCGAAGCGGCGGACGCCGAGGAAGATGTCGCGGACGATGAGGATGGTCCAGCGCTCGCCGATGATCTCGAGTGCCGCCGCCATGGAGCAGTACTGGGTTGGATAGTCCCTCTTCAGCATCCCCCCAGTATACCGCCAATTCCCTCAGAGCGTTGCATGGAGCAACTCATTCGATTACAGTGAGTCGTATGACGCAACTCACTCCCACCCCCGGGGGCACCCCCAGGACCACGGGATCGCGCCCCACACTGACCGCCCTCGTGGTGCTCACCGGCGTGTTCCTCTCGTCATTGGACCTTTTCATCGTCAACATCGCCTTCCCCAGCATCTCGAAGAGCTTCCACGGCGAGTCGTTGAGCTCCATGTCGTGGGTGCTGAGCGCCTACACCATCGTCTTCGCCTCGCTGCTGGTGCCGGCGGGGCGCTGGGCCGACCGGGCCGGGCGCAAGCGGGCATTCCTCATCGGGCTGGGCATCTTCACCGCTTCCTCCGCGCTCTGTGCGGTGGCGCCCTCGCTCGACCTGCTCGTCGCGGCCCGCATCCTCCAGGCCGGTGGGGGCGCCCTCGTGCTGCCCACCTCGCTCGGACTCCTGCTCCCCGCCTTCGGCCCGGCTCGCAAGGGCGCCGCCATCGGACTGTGGTCGGCCGTCGGCGGGGCGGCGGCCGCCTTCGGTCCGCCGATCGGCGGGATCCTCGTCCAGGCCAGCTGGCGCTGGGTGTTCCTGGTGAACCTCCCTTTCAGCCTGATCGCCCTGGTGGTCGGGGTGCGGGTGCTGCGCGAGATCAAGGACCCCGCCGCGCACAAGGCCGACCTGGCCGGGGCCGCGCTGCTGTCGATTGCCGTGGCCAGCCTGGCTGCCGCCATTGTCGAGGGGTCGAACTGGGGTTGGACCAGCGCGTCCATCCTCGGTGCCTTCGCGCTGGCGGTGGTGACCAGCGCGCTCTTGGTGGTGCGATCCGGCCGTCACCCCAACCCCATCATCGAACCGGCCGTCATCCGCCACCGTGCTGTCGCCCTGGCCGATGTCAGCTCGCTGGTCTTCTTCGCCGGCTTCGGCGCCATGGTCCTCGGGGGTGTCCTGTTCCTCACCGGGGTCTGGCACGAACCGATCCTGCGGGCAGGGTTCATGATCGCGCCCGGGCCGCTGGTGGCCGCCCTGTGTGCCTTCCCCGGAGGGCTTCTCGGCGCGCGGTTCAGCCATCGGTCCGTGGGCACCGTCGGCAGCCTGATCTTCGCCGGCGCCGCCGTCTGGTGGATCACCCGCCTCGGGCTGACCCCGGACTACGTGGGCACCTACCTCCCGGGCGGCATCGCCACCGGCACCGGGGTGGGGCTCATGCTGCCCTCGCTCGGCGGGGCCGCCACGGCGCCCCTCCCACCCGAGCGCTCGGCCACCGGCACCGCCCTGTACGCCATGTGCCGGCAGATCGGACTGGCCCTCGGCGTGTCGTGCCTCGTCGCCGTGCTCGGCACCGCCAGCGGAGCGGCGGCCGTGCACGCCTTCCGCCACGCCTGGATCTTCATGGCGATCTGCAGCGTCACCTCCGGCCTGATCCTCCAGGGCATCCCGCGCAAGGTGCGGATCCGCCACCAGAGCGTCGAGGCGTTCGTGGAGGAGCGCCAGGCGTTCGCGTTGGCCGCCGGCAAGTAGGCCGGGGCGGGGCGGGCGGCGCGACCCCGTCCCCTCCGACACCCACCCACGCCCCGGGCGGCCCGGGCCCGCCGGCCCCCCCCGGCCCGCCCTCCATCGGCTGTTATGTGAAACTCGGACCAACGGCAATCCGTCGAGAGGTCCGGAGGGGGGCGCATAGTGCGAGCTGCGGTGACCAGGGGCGGCGAGCTGGTGGTCGCCGAGGTGGCCGACGTGACCCCGGGCTCGGGGCACGTGGTCGTGCGCTCGCTGGCCGCCGGGATCTGCGGCTCCGACCTGCACGCGCTGGCGGACTTCTCCCACTTCACCGGGTTGATGGACTCGGTCGGGGTCCCCGCGTTGGACCCCACCTCCGACTGCGTCTTCGGGCACGAGTTCTGCGCCGAGATCGTCGAGCACGGCCCCGACACCGCCGGGACGCTCCCGATCGGCACCCGGGTCTGCTCGGTGCCGATCATCCTCGGGCCCACCGGAATTGAGCAGATCGGCTACTCCAACCACTACCCCGGTGCGTTGGCCGAGCACATGGCCCTCCAAGAGGTCCTCCTCCTCCCGGTACCCGACTCCCTCCCCACCGACATGGCCGCGCTCACCGAACCGCTGGCCGTGGGCGAGCACGCCGTGGGCCTCTCCGGCCTCGAACCCGGTCAGCCGTGTCTCGTGGTCGGCTGCGGCCCCGTCGGGTTGGCGGTCATCGCCGCGCTCAAAGGACGCGGCCACGGGCCGGTGCTGGCGGCCGACTTCTCGCCGACCAGGCGCCGGCTGGCCGAGGCGTTCGGGGCCGACGACGTCATCGACCCGGCCGAGCTGTCGCCGCACGAACGCTGGACCGACCTGGGCATACCGAGGACGATCACCGAACGGATCGCGGCGTCCATCATGGGGAGCGACGTCAAGGACCCCGTGATCTTCGAGGCGGTCGGGGTTCCCGGCATGCTGCAGTCCCTCATCGCCGACGCGCCGCCCCACAGCCGGATCGTGGTGGTGGGCGTGTGCATGCACACCGACACCATCGAGCCCTTCATGGCCGTGACCAAGGAGATCGAATTCCGCTTCTCCTTCGGGTACGACCCCACCGAGTTCGCGGCCACCCTGGCGCGCCTCGGCGGCGGCGTCCCCGGGGCGGACCTCCTCATCACGTCGGCCGTCGACCTCGGGGGCGCCCCGACCGCGTTCGAGACCCTGCGCACACCCGGTGCGCACGGCAAGATTCTGGTGCAACCGTGACGAACGCGTGAGCCACGCACCCCCCGGAGAGCAGATCACCCGCAGCGAACAGAGAGGACCCACCCCGCGATGACCAGCCTTGACGCCCCAGACGATCTGACGTTCGGCATCTTCCTGGCCCCGTTCCACCCGGTAGGGCAGAACCCGACGCTGGCTCTCGAGCGCGACCTGCAGCTCATCGAGCACCTCGACGCGCTCGGCTTCAACGAGGCCTGGTTCGGCGAGCACCACTCGGCGGGGTA
>JBEKWB010000052.1:0-29493 GCA_049513455.1 Acidimicrobiales bacterium | reverse complement strand
CTCGTTCATCTCGAACTCCTAAGGTAGGGCCAGTGGAGTTGACGGAAGTGCGTACGCGCGTCTCCGGTCGAGAAGCACCTCCTCTCGTCTCGAGGTGTCGTCAACGCGTGCAGGCAGGCACACGGCTCCTGCGTGCCCAGGCGACGACGGGGTCCCCCCAATGCCCCGTCGTCGCCTGCCCATCTCATGCGCGCTCCGGCGTCTGCCCAAATGGATAGAGAGCTGTGTGTCCATGGGTAGCAGGTTCACCATCCGTGCCGAGGGCGCAGCATATGCACGACAAATTGTGCGTTCCACCCTTAGTGGTGCGCCCAGTGATGCTGTCGAGACGGCGGCACTGCTCACCTCGGAGCTAGTCACCAACGCCATGGTCTTTGCCAACGCCGATCCCCAGCTCTTCCTCGACACAAGGGAAGGTCACATCTACGTCGAAGTACGCGACGCCCATACCACTCCTGCGTTCGAACCCTCTTGCGAAGAGTGGACACCGAGGGGATGGGGATTGGACATGATCAATGCTCTGGCTACTTCGTGGGGCAACGAGTCGCGCTGTGATTGCGAAGCCGTCTGGTTCGATCTGACGTTTTAGTTCGAGGGCCCGGGCGGACCCTCGTCAGGTCGCACATATCGAAACATGTACCTGCCAGGCCCGAACCACCAATCTTCGCGCTCGGCGTTCGACGAATACATGACGCCACAACGGCGACAGACGATTGCGCACCGTTCGTCGTTGTAAACGGATCCCACATCGGTTATCCAAATGGGGTTCACGATGGTCAACGCGCTGACGGCCCGGCTCTTTGGCGGCTTTCCGACTTCGGCTCGGCCCCCTCGGTGCGAGTGCCACGGGTGAACTGAGCCGGGTCAGGGTGATGCCAGGCGGAACGCCTCTGCCGCAGCCTCAAGCGGATCATTCACTCGAATCATCTTCGTATCACTTTCCCCATCCGGCCGGATCAGACGCCACGTGCCAACGCCGATCACGGGAATACCAGCACGGAAAGCCAATGCGATCTCCGACAGGGTTCCGTACTCACCCCCCACGGCGATTACGGCGGCAGCCGAGTTGACCACCAGGGTGTTGCGTGCCTCACCGAGCCCCGACGGGATGACTACATCAACCCATTCGTTTGCAGCTGCCGGATCACTCCCCGGCAATATTCCTACCGTCAGTCCTCCGGCCGATTTGGCTCCCCGGCAAGCGGCCGCCATTACTCCTCCGAGACCACCGGTAACGGTGACGGCTCCTGCGGACGCCAAGGCGTAACCGATTTGCTCGGCGATAGCCAATGTGGGCTCCTTCGCCTCCGAACCGCCGATTACGGAAATCTGGACCTTCATTGAGGTCCAGATTAAACCTCGGAGGAGGCCTTCGTTCCCAATGCGGTCAGGACGAGGTGATGGTGACCTTCAGCATCCGGTGCGTTACGTCGGGAGGCACGCCAGATGTGCTCCCCTGGGCATTGATTTTCTCGACAACGCTCAGACCCGAGGTGACATGGCCGAAAAGTGAGTACGTAGCCGCTAGCGATTCGCCCTGGGTGCCGGCGACTATGAACCACTGGCTTCCTCCGGTATGCGGTTGGCCAGTGTTGGCCATCGCGACGGATCCGAGCGGGTACTGGTCGGCGGGGTTCGATGCCGTAGCGGGATACTCGTCGGGGATGGTATATCCCGGGCCTCCGCTCCCCGTCCCCGTTGGGTCTCCAGTCTGGTCCACGAATCCCGGGATGACCCGAAGGAAGATCACACAGTCGAAGAAATGATGCTGAGCAAGGAACATGAAGCTGTTGACCGTCTGGGGGGCATCCTTTGCATCAAGCGCAATGACGAACGAGCCGACATCGGTCTCCACGGTGGCGGTATAGGTCTTCGCGGGATCGATGGTCATGGCGGGTGCACTGCTCCACTTCGTCTTCTTCAGGGCCGTGGCAGGGCTCTTCGGACAACCCGCGGCCGCTGAAGTTAAGTTTGCGGTCGTCTGTGCCTTTGCATCGGCCGCCGATCCGGTCCCCGAGGAAACCACGACGTTCTCGAAGTGCGCGTACTGCTGGGTAGCTGCATTTTCCAGCAGTTGCTGGTCATGCGCAGAGAGCGGAACTGTCGTTGCTGTAGTGGTACTCGTCGTGGAACTCGAGGACAAGTCTGTGGAGAGGCCGGTCAGCTCGATTGCAGCACCGCGCCGCCAGACGATCAGATAGCTCGAGCCCGACCCCGCTCGCTCGATGGCTGTCGATCCGAGACCCTTCGGAGGCGTCAGACCCGCCTGCGCCTCGCCCGTTGTAGCGAAATTCTGCAAGAGCGTCGTCGCATCTGCTGCTGATTCGCAGTAGAGCACTTCAGACGCCAACCCGAGGTTTCCGGACGCATTGGAGAACTCCTCCTGCGCTCCATCGGGGCACCCCGTCACGCTGGTATCCGTGGAGACGGAAGGAGCGTTGACAACCTTCGTGAATCCGGCCGCCTCTGCCGCAGACACGGGAAGGAGCACGCTGGTCGACGGCTTGTGCGCTGTCGTCGTGCCGGTCGCTGAGGGCACGGCGATGATGAGCCCTGCAAGGGCGATCATGATTACGGCAAGGCCTGTGTTGGCGACGACCTTCACGGTGAGCTTTCTCACGGATACACGACTTTCCGAAATGGGACGGGGGGCATTGTAAATCCCGCACGGGCTGGTGGCGCGCGAACTCGGACGCCGCCAGCCGTCGGTGAGGAACCTAGTGAACGTCTCATCTTAAACCTGTTCCGCTACCGGGTAGGGAGCAAGGACGGAGAGCAGTCGTCTCACCTAGCGGGGGCTCCGGAGGGCGTTCGGAACCGTAACAACTTGAATAACCCCAGTTCAGAGCCGGCATTTTCGTTAGGAACAGGCCCAGCGATCACTCGGCGGCGCCGCGTATTCCCCCGCATACTTAACGGATTGATCACGTACAGTTCATCAGTAGCTCATGAACCACTCACTCATACAGTGCGAGACTGCCACATCATCACTTAACTGGAGAGCGGCGACACAGCATGGCGGTAGAACGAAGGGGCTGGCGGCCAGATCCCTATGGGGTTCATGAGCAACGCTACTTCTCCCTAAATGGCAAGCCAACGCGTCTCGTCAGTGATGGTGGCAAGACCTCGTACGACCCGCCTCCTGAATACGGTGCTCTGGATGTTCCAGTCCTACCCGCCTCCCCTCAAGCGTCACTTCTTGGGCGGCGCATGGATTCCTACGGCGATGGACGTAACCTCACTCCTGAAGAACCGACAAGTTTAGGGGCTGCTGGTGGCGGAGCGTACCAAGGCGGCACATCGCCAACGGCCAGGAGCCACGTTGAAACCGGCCTCAACCCTTTGGGACATTCCGGGTGGGCCGGGACGGAGCCGCTTGGATTCGCGCCGGTCGAACCAATGGCCATCCGTGCCATGCCGGCGCTACTCGCACAGCCAGCTCCAGAGATCGTTCAACACGCGGCGGCAGGTTGGTACCCCGACCCGACCAATCAATCTGACCTCCGATACTGGGACGGCGCGGGATGGACTGAGCACTCATCTCCGGCAACGCCGCCATCGGAGCCAGCTGACAGTCCCCCGGTCGTCCGGTCCCGGATAAGCACAAGAAGGTCGTCGGCACTTATCAACATCGGATTGCTGCTGGCGGCTGCAGTCTTGATTTTCGCGCTGGTCGTGACCGGGAACCCGCGACTTCCGTCGGATCCGGACTCCGCCGCGCAAGGAAATCAAACAAACACTTCTACTACCACCACCACACTGACCACTGATCAACCAGTGCACACACGCACCGATATTCCCACTGTGGCGAAGGAAGTATCGACGTGGAGCTCGCAGTACGAAGACAATATGAGAGACCTTGGTACTGACGAAGAAAGTATCGATGTCGCCAACGACGAGATGAAAACGAGCAATGGAGGTGTTGCTCCGCATAACTACTCCGCTGCGTTGTCGGCCGCCCAACAACTTTCTTCAGACGTGTCGACAGATCAGAAACTCCCTGCGATCCCCGATTCAGAGGCCGAGTCCTATTGGACCACTGAGCTTTCCGATTTGGCAGTGGCTGCAGCAGCCTATTTCCAGGGATTCACGGACAGTGCCAACGGCAACACGACCGCTGGAACGGCCCTGATTCAGCAAGGCGACACGCAGGTGAACCAAGCAGAGATCCGGGGGAATGAACTTGTAAGCCGGCTCTCAGCTGCTGAATCTGGATAACTACCAATCGCGCGTTCTGACGGTGCGAAAGTTCATGTATGGGTCACCGTGTTGTCACCCCTCAATCACTGATGGTCGGGCTCATGACCGCTTCGTCACCTTCGTTTCTAGCGGCGGCCCCCCAGCGGCCACGCCTGACATCGCGACCCCTGCATTGCTTCCGGTGTCAGCTCTTGTCTTCGGGGGTGCTGCGCACCGCGTGGCCTGGCGAAGACGTCGTCATCGACGCGAGAAGGCCAACTAGCGTCACTCTGCGCCATGTGGTTGCAGTCTGGTTGCTTCTGGCCCCCATTCGCCTCGTTGGCCCGATGGCCGTGAGATCCTTGCAAAGGCGACTGGTGCCGTCAGCGATCCTTGCTCCAAGAGGAGGTCGACATGCGACTGGCAGAGTGGACGACTGGCTTCCCCTGCGATGCCGACAACATTGTTTACTGCCATCGCTGCAAGCCACGTGACATCCCTCCACATGTCTTCCGCTCGGCGTGGTCCACGGCGTTCCACAAGGTGCCGGGGTGCAAGGCACTCGTTACCGCCCAAGGGTCGGTCGAGCGCCGGGGAGGTTCACCTTCAGAAATAGTGGGCGTTCACGTCGGGGTGGCCATCAGCAATGGGCTGGCACCTTGCCTGCATTGCTTCCCCAGCTTCAAGGGGCGAACGTAACTGGCCGGCTATGAGCTGAGCTATCCGGCCTGGGCCCAAACGACGACACCATTGTCGATACTGATTGACACCCGGGATGGGCGAGCGTCGAGGTGCATGGTCTCGCGCCCGGCAATGCGGAGCTGCAGGCCCTCATGCGACGACCCCCGCACGTCGCAGCTCTTCGATGCGCAAGGCGGTCAGTCCCGCGTCGGCCAGGACCTGGTCCGTGTGCTGCCCCGGGAAGCAGGGACCCTCCGGTGTCGAGGTCGTCGTCCTGCTGAATCGGGGGGCGGGTCCTGGCTGGATCACGCCGTCGATATCAACGAAAGTGCCCCGCTCCCTTATGTGGGGATGAGAGGCCGCCTCTGCGGGCGTGAGGACCGGACACACACACGCGTCAGCACCTTCGAAGATTGCCGACCATTGGTCCAGCGTACGTGTGGCGACTGCGGCGGCCACCGCCTTCTTGTTGGACGGCCAACGGTCCCTATCCCACTGCGGTCCCATCACCACAGGATCGAGTCCGAGGCCGTCCAGCAGTTCGGCATAGAACTCAGGTTCGATGGCGCCGACGCTGAGGTAGCGGTCGTCGGCGGTGCGGTAGACGCCATAGAAGTGGGCGGCGCCGTCGAGAAGGTTGGTCCCTCTCGGTCCCCACTGTCCGCGCAGACTTCCAGAAATGAAGGGCGCCATAACCAAAGCGGACCCGTCCACCATGGCGGCATCGATCACCTGGCCCTGCCCGCTGGTGCGGGCTTCGTAGGCGGCGCATATAACCCCGAACGCGAGGAGAATACCTCCCCCGGCGAAATCCCCCAGGACGTTGAGAGGAGCTTGTGGAGCCCGACCCGCCTCACCGAGCAGGTCGAGACCTCCGGACAGCGAGATGTAGTTGATGTCATGCCCGGCACGCTGCGCCCAGGGTCCACCCTGACCCCAGCCGGTCATGCGGGCGAAGATCAGCGCGGGATTGGCGGCGAGACACGGATCCGGGCCAATGCCCAGCCGCTCCACTACGCCAGGGCGGAACGGGTCGATCAGGACGTCGCACCGCTCCACGAGCCCGAGCACCACCGCCACACTGTCTGGGTGGCGGAGGTTCATGGCAACCGATCGTTTGCCCCGATCCATAGGACCGGTGGCGATTTGATCACGAGTCCACGCCGTCGCCTGCTCCACGCGGTCGACCTTGACCACGGTAGCCCCCATGTCGGCGAGCAGCATGCCTGCAAAGGGTCCCGGCCCTTGGCCGGCCAGCTCGAGTACCGAAAGACCCGCGAGCGGTCCCGGTGGCCGATCAGGATTAGGGCGGCTCACCACTGAGAGCACTGACAGCGAGCGGCGTCCCTGACGGAAGCTTCCTCATCACCTATCCAACGCCCTGCTGGCAGCCAAATCCGACTTCGCCCGTCATGCCCTCGCACAGGTCCTCCAATTCTAATTGGGTGATGTCGTAGTACGTCCCAGCCGTCCGAAACGGAGTGCCGCCCTACGACCGATCGCCACATGGCCTTCGACTTGCCTCTCACGCAGCTCGTTTAGAGGTACTGGCCCAGCAACTTCTTGTCGGCGGTTCTATTTGATCGTCTCCCGTTACGAACAGCAAATAGTTCCGCAAGGCTCATCTCACCCTTCGGTACGGGACCATCGGCTCCGAGCCACCTATGACCCTCATCCGGAGTGAATTTGCGAAACTCCACAACCCCCAGGTTTCGACCGGGACGAACTAACGCAGAGTGAAGCACGGCCAGCTCGCTGTTGGTTGTCAACAGGTAGAGAAGGCGGGACCCCTGGCCAATGAGACCGTCTGAGACGTTGAGGAGGCGATCCAATGCCGGATTGTCGCTTGCCCTTGCGTCAGCTCCCAAATATTTGTCGGCGTCTTCAGCTACGAGGACTCGCCAGAGCCTCTCAGCTGACTCCGGTTCTTGATGCGCCGTGGATCTCAACAGTTGAATCAGGTAGCGAGTCTCACCGAAAGCAGACTCAGGATCTATCAGAAGCTCTGGGGCGCACCACTCGCACCAAGACCGGAACAGGGCGCGAATGGCGAAAGTCTTTCCGCACCCTGGTGGGCCGTGGAACAGAATGAGCTTTCCTTCCAATGAGTCATGCGAGGGCGGGCCGAGCGCCATTAGCTCATTGAGCTGTGTTCGGGTTGGTTCGGGATAGTTAGGAGCGATTTCGTCCCACGAGGGAAGGATGAGGTCAGAATACGAACTTGTCACACCTTGATATCCGGCATACCAGGTCCTGACCATTAGAACATCCGATCTCTTGTCAGCCTTCGGAAATCGGTCCTTAAGACCGAGTCCAATGTCCCGAGCAACCTTGAAGGATGCGGCCGCTACGAGGATGTCCACGGCACGGCCGTCGATGGCGATACGAACATCACTCGTCGAACTTGTGGCCACCAGCACGGTCTCCTCGTTGATCTGTCCGCCTCCTACAATCGTGAATTCCTCATCGAACAAATCAGCAATTTCATCTCCGTCAGGAGCGGGAAACGTTGGACCGATGGAGAACGACGTCGTAAACGTGAACTTGTGCAGACTGACGGCTGGTTCGATCAAGAGGGAGGGAAGACGGGAAGCCGTCCAATTTATTTCGACGGACAGTGGCAGCTGGTCCCCTGAGTCGATGTCTCCTACAGGATTGCAATGCTCGAGGGCCGCACCTTCGTTCTCCGTCTCATTTCTATCGTCCATACACCTTCCAACTTTCTGGTGCCTTCGCTTTGTCCAGCCCGGGTCTTGGCGACACAACCCAGGATGTGATCAGGATACCGCTCCCCTTACAGGCACTTGCGGGGACCGGTTCGTTGCCGCTGGTAAAGGGAGCACGAGGGACTCCCAGACCGAACGGAAGATCCACCGGGTCAGTGAGCCCTCACGCCGGTAGACCTTCCTCCGCACCATCCGTTTGGCGTAGCAGCTCGGCCGCCCCTCGAGAATCGGTCAGGCGGCTCGCGTCAAGTGACTTTAGGGCTGTCCCCTGACGCAACCGTAGCCGCAGGTTTGTCGCGCTGAGAGATATAGCAACGCGCAATCACGCAGATATGTAAATGAAGGACGATATAACTCGACAGATTTGTGAAAGTGCTTCCATGCAGCCCCCGATGGATGTATCATTTCCACCATGAAGTACGTCTACGCGGAAAGTTGCCGGATTGACCGGCACTCAGGAGGCCTCAAAGGCCTTCTGACGTCGCGCGGGCGCGACATGGCCCAGCAATTGAACGCGCAGTCGTTCGGTTGGGCGACGACCTACCCCCAGGAGGTGCCCTCAACGGCATAACTAGGACATATGTGTCCAGTTCGTTGAGGAGCCGCTTCCGAAAGGGGGCGGCTCTTTTGTGTTCCTGGGCCTAATGCACAACTCATACATCAAACACTCGAAGGGGTGTAGTCCAGCGGTACGGACAGCCGGCTCCAACCCGGCGGACGTGGGTTCGACTCCTGCCACCCCTGCTGGGCGAAGCTTTGCCCTATTTGCCCTAAAAGGCAGATAAATCGACGCACATTGACAACTAAATAGTACGCCAGATTGGGGATCGGGACTACGTCTATTGACGCGGTCATACCGACCGATCCCGCCCCGGTGACCTCTGTTGGTTAGAGGAACGCGGCTGTAAACCGCGTGGCATTGTGCCTACGGTCGTTCGATTCGACCCACCGGGACCCTGGGCCCAGAGCACGAGTGGCAGTGCCCCTCGTTTGCAGCGAGACGCGTGCCGGTTCGAGCCCGGCTGGGTCCACCATGCGGGCGTGGCGGAATGGAAGACGCGCCGGACTCAGAATCCGGTGGGCTCACGCCCGTGAGAGTTCGACCCTCTCCGCCCGCACCACGCGCCTCTAGCTCAGGTGGTAGAGCGATGGACTCTTAATCCATGTCGTCGAGGGTTCGAGCCCCTCGAGGCGCACCCCGGCCGATCATCCGGTCGTAGCACCTGGTTGTAGCTCAGTTTGGACAGAGCACCCGGTTCGGGACCGGGGGGTCGGCGGTTCGAGTCCGTTCAACCAGACCGGCGGTGGTCTCACACCGCAGCATTCGGGAGTGGTCCAGCGGAATGGACGCTCGGCTCTGGACCGAGAGACGGTGGTTCGAACCCATCTTCCCGAGCACCGGAGAGGCCCGGTCAATGCCTCGTCGTGCCGCAGTAGCTCAATCGGGAGAGCGCCGTCTTGTCACGGCGGAGGCAACGGGATCGAAACCCGTCTGTGGCGCCAAACCCTGGTGGTGAAACGGATGATCACAGGAGACTACGAATCTCCAGTTCCGGGTTCGAGTCCTGGCCGGGGTGCCATCTCGTCGTAGCTCAGACGGAGAAGAGCGCTGCCCTCCGAAGGCAGAGGCCACTGGTTCGAGTCCAGTCGACGAGGCCACGCCGCCATAGCTCAGTGGGAAGAGCGCAGCCCCGGTACGGCTGAGGTCCCCGGGTCGGTTCCGGGTGGTGGCTCCGGACCGGTTCGGGTCCCACTGCCCCCGTGGCGCGACTGGACGCGCAACGGTCTCCTACACCGGAGGATGCTCGTTCGAATCGAGCCGGGGGCGCTGTCGGCAGGAGTGTGACGATGCCGACCTCATGCATTGGAGGGTTGACCGAGAGGAAAGGTGCTCGCTTGCTAAGCGATGGCCGAGGGCAACCTCGCCAACGTTCGATCCGCTGCCCCTCCGCCTGGGAAGGTATGCCTCGTTGGCTGGGGGCACCCTGTTTCGAAAACAGTGACACGGTTCTGCCGTGGGGGTTCGACACCTCTACCTTCCGCTCTGGCGCAGTGGTGCAACGGAAGCACGCCGGGCCTTCACCTCGGAGGATCTCGGATCGAAACCGACCTGCGTCATCACGCCATCGGATAGAGGCAGTCCGCCGGGTTCTCAGCCCGGAAGCCGGGGGTCGGTACCCCGTGGCGGTACGGGGGCAAACCCAATGGTCTGCCCCTTGCAGTGCGGAGTAGCTCAGCGGAAGAGCGTCTCGTTGCCAACGAGAAGGCCGCGGGGTCAGGACCCGCCTACTGCTCCACGGGGTCAAGGTGTTGACAGATACACGCGTGGCTTCCACCCACGAGTAATGGGGGGCGGTACCCATTGACCCTTCCAACGACCATCCGCTCGGGAGTCGTCCAATGGCAGGACGCAGGGTTTTGATCCTTGAGATGAGGGTTCGACACCTTCCTCCCGACCTGAAAGGAGGCGCATTCCATGCGACACAATCGGCTCAAGCTCGTCGTTCCCGAGAACAGAGCATCGACGACGTCCGACGGCCCGACGGGGTTATCCGCGGTAACGGCGAGACCGGATTCCGGCATACGGCGGCTGCGCCTCGTGGAGGCCGATGACGGAGCACCTCCGGATGACGCGGCGTGATCAATGCCGGTCAAGCAGCGCCGGCCGGGCCCAACAGGATGGGCACTGGCTTTGTAACCCAGTTGATCCGGGTTCGAGTCCCGGGGCCGGCCCCATGGTCGTGTAGCTCAGTTGGGAGAGCGCGCGCCTGAAACGCGCGAGGCGGTGGATCGAAACCACCCATGACCACCACGGACACATAGCTCAGAGGCAGAGCGCCGGCACGACACGCCGGAGGTCGGGCTTCCGAAACGCCCTGTGTCCACCAGCAGACCTACGGCCCGGAGTCAGCCGGTGACGACGCCGCTCTGATATAGCGGAAGGCCTCGTTCGACACGAGGCGGGCCGACCGAGCTGATGATGCCCGACGAGTTGTGGGGCCCGCCGGCACACTCTGCGCATCCGTAGCTCAGCGGCAGAGCGCCACGTTCACACCGTGGAAGTCGGAGGGTCAGCACCTCCCGGATGCACGTGGGCGCAAACAGCCCGCCTGGTGGATGGAGCCGGATGGAGAGGCAGGTGGTCGTGGCCCACCTCGCAGGGAGTTCGATTCTCCTCATTCACCCTGGGTCTGACGACCCGCAACGCAACGCAGCGGGGAGGGATGGTGACCTCACGGGTCTCATACGCCCGAGGATCTCCGGTCAGTACGGAGCGCTGTGACTGGGGCCGGGCCGGTAGCCCAGGATGGTCTTATCAACCATCCGCGTCGGGGTCAGCACCCGGGGCCCCAACCATCTGGCCCCTGTAGCCCAAACGGAAGAGGCAGCTGGCCCAAAGCCAGCGTGTGCACGTTCGAATCGTGTCGGGGGTACCTCGCCGGTGATGCTCGGGTGGCTGAGCGCCCACTTCGTACGCGGGAGGGCGAGAGTTCGACACTCTCCACCGGCTCTCCCTTGGTCGGTCATACTGCCCCATCTGGCGCACTATTTAGTTGCCACTGTGTCCACAGAGACGGGAAGAAGATTGATGCCGAACCGGATAAACCCGAACTTGACCTCATGGGCCAGCGAGCTCGACGACAACGCCCTCGAGCAGGCTTTGCGCACCTCGCGTCTGCCGATCCTGGCCGGACCCGTTTGCCTGATGGCGGACGCACACTTCGGCCTGGGGGCAACCGTCGGCAGCGTCGTTGCCACCAAGAATGCACTCCTGCCCTCGGCGGTGGGCGTTGACATCGGCTGCGGCATGGTGGCGGCGGAGACAGGCCTCACGGCGGCCGAGCTGCCCGACGACCTCAATGCGCTCCACGGTTTGCTCCGCGACCGGATCCCGGCAGGCGTCGGAAAGGGTCACGCGCGTCGCGAGACGAGCATCCCGCCGGCGCTCGAGGCCCTGGGGCTACCGCCGGGCTCGGCATCGGAGCTCTCCGAGCGCCAGCTCACGACGATCGCCGCGCAGTTCGGCAGCCTTGGGAGCGGCAATCACTTCGTCGAGGTCTGCCTGGACGAGCGCGACCGCGTCTGGATCGTGCTGCACTCGGGCAGCCGGGGTATCGGAAACCAGTTGGCCACGTCCCACATCAAGACAGCTCGCTTGGTCGCCCAGGACGAGGGACAGGTCCTCGAGGACCGCGATCTCGCCTGGCTGGCGGAGGGCCGCCCGGAGTTCGACGCCTACGTGGCGGACATGCTGTGGGCTCAGCGCTACGCCTGGGGCAACCGCGAGCAGATGATGGACGCCGCACTGGCGGCTCTTCGAGCCGTAGCGCCGCACGCTGTCGAGACCGAACGCATCAACTGCCACCACAACTACGCGGTCAAGGAGACCCACGGAGGCGAGGAGGTGTGGATCACCCGCAAGGGTGCCATCCGGGCCGGGCGCTCGGACATGGGGGTCATCCCGGGCTCGATGGGCGCGTCGTCGTTCATCGTGCGCGGGAAGGGCAACGAGGCGTCGTACCAGTCGAGTTCGCACGGCGCCGGCCGGCGGCTCGGTCGGAAGGCGGCACTCCGCCAGCTGACCACCGAGTCGCTCCGCACCGCGATGGCGGGTCGGGCCTGGGACGACACCCTGGCCGAGCAGCTCGTCGACGAGCATCCCGATGCTTACAAGCCGATCGCCCAGGTCATGGCCGACCAGGCCGACCTGGTCGAAGTCGTACACGAGCTGCACCAGGTCGTGAACCTCAAGGGGACGTGAGATCCCCGATCGAGACAAGAACCACGAATGAAGGAGGAAGAGCAAAATGAAGTTGGCAGAGGCACTGCTACTGCGTGCCGATCGAAACAGAAGCCTGGAGCAGCTCACGCAGCGCATTCAGGTCAGTGCCCGCTACCAGGAGGGCGAGAATCCCCCCGAGGACGCCCATGAGCTGGTTGCCGCGGCCTCGGCCGTGCTCGACGAGCTCGAGATCCTGATCCGCAACATCAACCGGACCAACTCGAGCACCGTTATGGCCGACGGTCGGACCGTCACCGATGCGCTCGCCGAGCGAGACGTTCTCCGGCTCAGGTACTCGATGCTCAAGGTTTCGGCCGATGCAGCGTCGGGTGCGTTGCAGCATGCCGGATTCATCCGGGCCACCCGGTCCGAGCTCAAGTACCTGCGCGCGCTCGACGTGAGGGACCTGCGCCAGCAGGCCTCCGATGTCGCACGGCGAGCCCGCGAGCTCGATGCGCGAGTACAGCAGGTCAACTGGACGACCGAGTTGCAGGAGGCATGACGTAGCGATTGCGTGTGAAGTTGGTAGGAAAGAACGTAGAGCGAGTTCCAGTCCATTCTGGGGGCCAATCCAGAAGCAAGCCCTGAAACGGCTCAGGTAGCGCGAGGGCAGCGCGAGGGGGTTCAAATCCCTCCATAACTGAGCAGCCCAGCAATGTGCACAGTTAACGCCGCATAGGGCACCGAGCATCACCAGGAACTGACTACGAGCGGACCGAGGGCGGGACAGGGGACTCACACGCGCAACCGATTGGCAACCAACCGATGGGACTTTCGCCTCTAAAGGATCCGCAAGACCCCGCATCCGCTCGACTTTTAGGGTCGAAGGGCCCATATCGGAGTCGAAATCACGAAGTCATTATTGCGGTATGAACCGCGGAACGATCCACATTGCAGCGCAGTCCCGAACTCGAGTCTTCATGATTCTCGTCGCTCTGGTCGTCCTCGCCGGCATTTCGGTTCGGTTTTCGCAGTCAGCCCAGGGTGCGACCGTACCCTCTCAATCACTCCAGGCGGGTTGGGACCATGCGGCAGCTCTGCCGAGTGGTCAGCCAGATTCCGAGCCTGCGCACTTGCTGCCCACCGTTGGACCTCACATTTCAGGAACTACCGAGACAGCCGAGTCGACCAACTGGTCGGGGTACATCGAAACTGGCTCGCAGTTCACCGGCGTGAGCGCTCAATGGGTAGTTCCCACGGCGCAGCCTTCACAGGCGAGCGAATACTCTGCAACATGGGTCGGCATTGACGGCGCGACGAACACCTCGTTGATCCAGGCCGGAACAGAGCAGGATACGTCGGATGGCAAGACAACCTACTACGCCTGGTACGAGCTTCTCCCGGCCTTGTCGATTCCGGTCGAATACGTTTCTCCGGGAGATGAAATGAAAGTCTCCATTGTCGAGGACTCACCGGGAACGTGGACGATTACCATCGCCGACCTCACATCAGGGAAAACCGTGTCGGGATCCGTGGCTTACAGTACCCCCCAAACGTCCGCGGAATGGATCGAAGAAGCTCCCGGCTCTGCCACCGGCCAACAGTTGACACTGGCAGATTTCGGTACTGCGCAGTTCACCAACCTCGCGGTAGACGGCTCCAACCTCAGTTCCAGTGATCCCTTTCCCGTGGACATGGTCGACGCTCACGGCAACATCATTGCTTCTCCGGGCACAATCTCGAACGATTCATTTTCGATCGCCTATGACGGTGAAGCCCCCACGTTCGCTTCGACAACGACCGCTACCTCGGTCAGCCCAAGCTCGGTCTCGTTGGGCGGTTCCGTGACCTACTCAGCCACGGTCACTTCGGAGAGTGGAACGCCGACGGGCAGCGTTACCTTTACGAGCGGCTCGACGCTGTTATGCGTTACCGGACAGCTTGTCAACGGTGCGGGGTCGTGTGCGTCCGCCAGCGCGCCCGTGGGAACTGATGCGATCACCGCCACTTACTCAGGAGACTCGAACTTCGCCGGATCGACCGCCACGACCAGTTTGCAGGTGGGTTCATCCGCCCCTGCATCAGCACAAGCAACTTCGGGACACGGCTACTGGCTGGTCGGATCTGATGGTGGGATCTTTAGCTTCGGTTCGGCGCAGTTTTACGGCTCGACGGGAGCCCTCGACCTTCAACGTCCCGTAGTCGGTATGACGCCAACCGGCAACTGGAGCGGTTACTGGCTGGTCGCCTCAGACGGCGGCATATTCTCGTTCGGGAATGCCGGTTATTTCGGTTCGATCCCTGGCCTCGGGATCGCTCCAGCCGGGACATCGGGTACAGCCAACAGGTTGAATGCGCCGGTCGTAGGCATGGTGCCGTCGGCCGATGACGGGGGCTATTTCATGGTGGCGTCCGATGGCGGCGTGTTTGCTTTCGGCGACGCAAAGTTCGAGGGATCTTGTCCGGGCATCGGAGGTTGTTCGGGCCCGGCCGTTGCCGTGGTGCCAGATGCCAGCGGCAACGGCTACTGGCTGGTCACCGCCACCGGACACGTCTACACCTTTGGCGACGCCAGCTACTTCGGGGCACCCGGACAACAGAGCACACCTGTGACCTCAGCGGTGCGGACCGCGGATGGAAAGGGCTATTGGATCCTCTTTGCCAACGGCACGGTTGACGCCTACGGCGATGCGACGAACATGGGCGCACCTGTTGGTCAGGCTGGAGGATTGAACCCAGCCTCCGCAATATTCGCCACGTCAGATGGCGGAGGCTATTGGGTCTCCACTGCTTCCGGTGCCGTCTACAACTACGGGGATGCTCCGAATGACGGGAACATGGCTGGCAAGCAGCTCAACGGAGCGATCATTGCCGCCACCGGATTCTAGGGTCGCAGCGCCTGGCGCCATTAGGCCGAGGGAGCATGCGTGGGGAGCCGCAGAACCCATTGCCTGATCCTGTAACTCCGCACTATCTTTTGGTTCGACATGCAAATCGGGGATATGACGATTGAAGGAGTGTCGGACGGGAGCCTCCTGGCACCCGCGACCGTCATGTTCAACAAGACCGACCAGGACTGGCTCCAGCACTCCCAGTTCCTCGACAAAGACGGCATGCTCACTTTCGAAATGGGTGGGTTCCTCGTGCGCAACGGGGACCGGATCGCCCTCGTCGATACCGGCATAGGTCCGCACGCTGATGCGACACGGACGGGAACGCTGATGATCAACCTGATCGCCATGGGAATCCACCCTTCCGAGGTCACCGACATCGTCTTGACTCACCTCCATTTCGATCATCTCGGATGGGCTACCGACGGAGAGCGTCGCCTGTTCGAAAACGCCACCTACCGTTGCCACGAGGCGGACTGGGAGTTCTTCATGGGGTCCACGCCGTTCGACGACAGCCTGGCCGTCTCCTTCATGGGCGGCCGACCCTCGTCGCAGCTGCTCCCCCCAATGGCCGACCGTCTCGAGACCTGGAGCGGAGACGAAACGATCCTTCCGGGCCTGGACGTCCGGACTGCTCCCGGGCACACGCCAGGCAGCTCGGTCATCGTGCTGTCATCCGGAACCGAACGAGCAATGCTCCTCGGTGACGTCGTACATTGCCCGGCCGAGCTACTCAGCGACGACTGGGAATCGATCAGTGACGTCGACAAGCAATTGGCACTGCGGTCACGGGAAGCTTTGGCGAGGGAACTTGAAGGATCCGATATACCGGCGGCAGCTTCCCACTTCCCCGGGCTCCAGTTCGGTCGACTCCTCGCCGCGGAGGGTCGCCGTCAATGGGTATTCGATTGACGAGACTCGAACTAGGCAACTCACGAACAGTCAGTCCTCGAGCTGGTCCACCGGAATCGATCGCTCCATCATTCCGAACGTCTCCTCGCCGTCCCAGCGGTACCGGACTCCCGCCTGCTGGAGGGCAGGCGCGAACTCATGGTGCGTACCCCCCGCCAAGCACGCCGAGAGGATCGTCTCACCTTCGATGTGGATGTCGCCGTCCTCTGTCCGCAGGGTGAGCGCCACGTCCTCCCCGTTGGGCTGCAGGCGTCGCAACCAGGGTGCGTCGACGATGGTGGCCGGGATCATGCGCTCGCCATCGAATACGTACGCTTCGTTGTAGGTCGGCTGGCCGTCGGGTCGCTCCGGGAACGCGAGGGCACCGAATCCCCGACCGCTGGGGAACAGCGCGCTCGGCCAGCAGTGTCCCCAAAAACCGCCCACCTCGCGCAGTCCCTGTCGATGGATGCGCAGTCCCGTACCCGTGAAGTTCCACTCTTCGTCGCCCAGGCGGACCGAACCTCGGGACGTGCAGAGCTGTTCGTAGCGGGGAGAGATGAACCCGCCGGCGAAGCCCTCGTTGAAGAGCTCCTGTGCGTCCTTGCTGAGAGTGCCCGATACCCACGCAGGTGCTGCACAGGTCAGCTCAACCTCGACCCGTAGCGGCACCTTGGACCCGCTGAGGTCGCCCTTGGCCAGGGCCGCGGCCGTGGTATCGAGGGCCGTGCCGTCATAGGTCATGGTCAACGTCTTGAAGGGCTCCACGCAGTGAAATTCGAGGCCTCCAGCCGCGAACGTGCGACAGGTGCCATCGTCGTCTACCGGTGAGCGTCCCTCACCTGAGCCCCGGACGACGGCCGCCCGACCGTCGGGAAGGCCGAGGTTCACCTGGAGATCGCGCTTCCCCCAGGACTCGGCAACCGCTTCGATGCCCACTCGGGGGAGCCCGATTACGCCCTGATCGTCGGAGACCCAAACCGAAGCGCTTTCACGGAACTGCGGATCGTCGGGACACTTCGTCAAGAAGTAGTCCTTCGAGGCCTCCATGCCGCTGGTGAGATCGATTGCCATGCCATCCTCCCGGATCGCTCGTGCGGTGGCCGCCCGGAAGCGCGCCGCCACGTTGTAGGTGCAGAACTAAGCGACTTCTTCCGGATGCATCCCCAGTCCGCGTCGAGCAGCGAACCCACGTAGCCAACCCCGGTCGTTGTCGTTGGACGCCCCGCCACTCATCGAACCGCTCGGTCCGGAGAGGCATGTCGTACGTCCCGGGACGCTGATGAGTCGACGGAGGCGCCGATCGCTAGCAAGCAGAATCGTACGACCCTGTCCCTCGTCTCTCGCTTTCGCTGCGGGAACCCGGACCAGTGTGCCTCGACGACACCCCACACGACGTCGTGGATCGAACGGGCATCGGGCTCAGGGTTGACCTCGGTGAACAGGCCACGTTCTTGACCCATCCGGAGCTGCTCAATGAGGGGAGCGAGCATCACGTCGAATGCAAGCTGGAGTTCGGCGGGGGTCTCTCGCCGCCGAAGCTGTGCTTCGGTCGAGAGATCCTGCAAATTGGCTGCGATCCGCCGGTCGAATGCGAGGTCCAGCCGGCCGTCTATCCAGGCGATCACGGCCGTGAGGGGGTCGGTTGCCGGCGCCATCCTCCGCCTCAGGCGCTCAGCTTCTTCTGCTGCGGCTCTCGTGAACATTGCCAACACGAGCTCGTCCTTGGACGCGAAGTGGCGGTAGAAGGCCCTTGTTCCGAGGTTCGCCTGCGCCAGGACGTCACGGACGGTCATGCCGGACACGCCCTTCACACGGAGGACGCTACGAGCTGCCTCGAGAAGGAGCCCTTCCTCCTCGAGATCCTGTTCGAGGTCCTTCTCGAGGCGCGCCCGCCGTTGGCTTACAGGCGACATGTCAACCACCGCTTCTCGGTCAGCCCCGACAGCAACGACGTCGGGTGACTTGCGCTGATTGATGAAAGCAAATTCGACAAAACTCGTCCAAACGTTGAGCGCCCAGAAAACACCGTTTACGAAAGCGAAAATAGTCTGGTTCAGCCTCTATGGTGGAGTCAACCCGGACGGAGGATGGCGGTCATTCATCGATGCTGATGGCACCTTCGGGGCACGTGGCAACCGCCTTGCGGACCAGATCCTGCAACTCGGCCGGGACGTCCGGCGACTCGACGTAGGCGTGTCCATCGTCGTCGCGGAGGAGGAAGATCCCGGGCGCCGCGAGGGCGCAGAGCGTGTGGCCCTGGCAGACGTCCGGATCGATGTGCACCTGCATGATGATTTCCCCTTTATCGGCTCGCCGACGAGGGGCCGTACAGCGTGGACCCCCAGCCGTCAATGACCTGCGCCAACGGTCGCCCCTGGGGTTTGCCCGGGGAGAACGTCGCTGGAAGATGCTGGTAACCGTTGATGGTGCCGATGTCCTCATAGCGGACCGCACCGCCCGGGTCCAGCCGGTAGTCCGGCAGGCGCTCGAGAATGGCGGTGAGCATCGTCTTGAACGTCATCCGCGCCAGATTCGACCCGATGCACCTATGGACGCCCAGCCCGAAGCCGGCGTGGCGGTTTGGGAAGCGATCGAGTGCGATCTCATCGGGCCTCTCGAACGCTTCTGGGTCGTGGTTGGCCAGACCGTAGGCCATCCACACCCGATCACCAGAGCGGAATGCGTGACCACCGATTTCGCAGTCACGAGTGATCGTCCGGCCACCGCCCTGTGCGGGAGTGGTGAAGCGCACGAACTCCTCGGTGGCGGTGTCAAGCAATTCGGGATCGTCCAGCAGCCGTTGGCGGTGGTCGTGATGATCGTCGAGCCAGGTCAGCGCATGGGAGGTGAGCGAGGTTGTCGTGTCGAACCCGCCGCCGATGAGCAGGGAGAGGGTGCCGAGAATATCGTCGTCCACAAATGGAGCACCGGCCGTCTGCGCGTCGATCAATGCCTTGAGCATGCCTGGACGCGGGTTGGTGCGCGCGCTCCCCATCTCCTCTGCCAATCGGGCGCTCATCTGCATGGCCTGGTCGAGCACCCGAGGGAAGTCGGGGCTCGAGGGCGGCGTGTAGACCAGCGCGTGCGCCGGCTCGCAGTAAACGACCCAGTCGGTGAGCGGGAAGCCCAGCATGCCCATGGTGAGGACGGCTGGGACAATGTTGGCGAGGTCGTCCACGAAGTCGAGCCGACCCGACTCGATCACCTCATCGACACACGCGTGGCTGAGCTCCCTGACCATGGGCCGCCACCGCTCGACGGCGGCCGGTGAGAGGAAGGGGTTGAGCACGCGCCGGTACTCGAGCTGGTCCGGCGGGTCCATCTCAATGAAGCCGCCGCGGCTTGTGGCTCCTTGTGGCGACGGTATTGCGATGCCCTGGTACCCGTTCCGGGCTCCCAGCGGATCGTGGTCGTTAGAGAGCAGCTCGGGATGTTTCGCCATCTCCCCGATCAGCTCACGCCCGCTGATGACCCAGTAGCCGCCGTATCGCTCCGTCCACGCCGCCGGGCATCGGGACCGGATGTCGTGGCTAATCTGCGGGAAAGAGGCCTTGTACTCAGTTGAGTGTTGATCAAAGTTCACGACGGTACGGTTGTCCATTGACCTCCTCCTCCACCTGATGACAGTACAACGATCTTGACCTGGCACGTGGGCCGAACCGAGCACGCATGAGCTGATCGCCGGCGGAGTTGCCCGATCTTCTTGAACCTGGCTGATTATCGGCGATCAATGGGAACCAACGCTGTCCAGTGGAATGGCAAACCTGTCGTGGTAGAAGGCAAACTCAGCGCGAAGTGACTGCACATTGAGTCCGTATGCCGTCGGATCGGGTGGTGACCCGCGGCGGCGGTCCTTCGCACTTTCATCCCACCATTCCACCATCCGCTCGCGAGCTCCGGCGTCAAGGTCGTCCCCCAATTTGCAGTACAAGTTCTCCATTGCAGCGATCGGGTCTGATTGCATGTCGTTGAAAGAGACGTCGAAGAAACGACACTCTCTGCCAGAGTCGCGGAACTCGACCAACCGTCGCAACGACTCGCGCCACAGCCCGACCTCGTGGCGTCCCAGGGCATGAAGGTCAAGCGTCTCGACGACTGGTTTGGACAGCGCTTCCTTCAACGCGCAGAGGGAAGGCAGGACACTCCCAATGTCGCGGTGCGTCATCACGAACCGAGCGTCTGGGTACACCTCGTTGAGGGCATCAATGGTCGCCGTGTGCGCGGGAGTCTTCAACCACCATCGCTTCGGGGGGCAGTGCCACTGGAGCAGCTTGAGAACCCGTTCATGGTATCGATACGCTGGAGCCATATCGCATGACAGCAACCACTCGGTGTAGCTGGGCAGGAGCGCCATACCCTCAAATACCTCGGAGCGAAAATCCAAGGCCATGATGAGGATGCACTCTTGGGGGCCGGTTGCGGAGGTCGGCAGCATGCCTGCGAAATCCGGGAACATCTGATTCGACATGTCGATTCCCGCTTGGCACTGGGCGATACGGGGATCGGAGTCTTCTGTTGCTGTTTCCGGAGGAGGGCACGGTGAACTCGCTTCCCATGTGCGCAGCGAGCGGCGCGAGCGATCGCAGGCCAACAAGAAGCTCAGGGCGGTTGATCCGGTACGGGGCATACCCAATCCGAAAAGGGGCGCGACTATCCGTTCATCGCCGATCTCGGGGTGAAGCCGATACCATTTTTCGACTTCGAGACGGTTCACCAGGTAACCGACAATCTGATCGGAATATACGTTTCGACCGAGCTCATTCAAGGATCCTTCGGTCGACAGCGAACGCGTAAGGACCTCGAGGCCCTCGCGCCACGTATCGGGGCCGAAATCGTCGGACCCGGCACGCTCACAGGCTTCTTCGACCAGTACGTCGGCGAGAATCATGAGGGATGCTCCGATAGTGAAAACATCGTTGTCAGTCTGTACGATCTGGAATGCGGCCGCAACCCATTGGCGTCACCAGTCTTAGAGAAGGGCAGTACGAAACCCGACCGGAGGTCGCCGGGTCCGCGTCAGTATGCCCATACGATTCTCGAATTCGAGTATCCATGAAGCCGATGAGGAGGCATGTCCATGGTCAGACACACCGTGTTGGTCTTCGTCGTTGCCGTCTCGATGGCGACGATTGCCAATTCTGCAATGGCTTCGGCATCGGCCAAGAAGCATGCGGCTCACGTGACCACGACCAAGCTTGCGGCCACGCGATTCGGCAAGGACGACGCCCCGTTTGCGAGAGCACGGGCCGCGTACGCGACTGCCTTCGCCCAATGGTATGCGTCCAAGGCGCCTACATCGGAGACGACGAGCTTTGTGGACCCGTTCGTTGCCGCTTGCCAGACCTTCGAGCACAAACTCGATTCACAACGGTGGCCGCCCACCGATCGTTCAAGAGTCCGGACCTTTGCTGCCTCTATCGCTGTGGTGGCAAACGATGTTGCCAGACTTCCCTCGATCACCACGGCGGCGAGCGGGCTGGCATTGGCGACGCAGTTCGCGAGAGACAGCGCGACATCGGAGGCCGACTCAAACAGACTCCGTAAAGCACTTGGACTTCCCGCGCTGACGACCTAGGGATTGCGAAACCCACCCTCCGGACTCAGCCCGAGACCGACACGTTCCAGTAGTTCAAGACCCCTCCGACGTAGGGAATGTTCTCAATGTTCTTCACGTTCTTGGACGCCCCGGTCACGATCGGCGCAAAGTCGACGTAGATCGAGAGGGCGTTCTTGATGACGAAGTCCTGAATGGTGGTCCATACCTGCTTGAGCTTCGGACTGCTCGGTGGAAGGGCCTCGACCTCCTTGGTCAGGGCGTTGAGGGTGGGGTTGTCGTAGTTGCACAGGTCACCCACGTCGCCGGGGATGTACTGGGTGGTGAGCTTTTGGATCCCCGGCAACCCCTCCGGGTTGAGCCCCATTTGGGCCTTGTTGTCGGTGTACAGGTCGGTGACGTAATTCGACGCCTGGACGATCTGGAGCGACACGCCGATCTGCTTCCACTCCTGTTGGAGCACCGTGGCCAGCTGATCATTCTGGGGTTCGGGCAGGGGCATCAGGCTGGTGGAGAAGCCATGGGGATACCCGGCCTGGGCCAGCAACTCCTTGGCTTTCTTCAGGTTGAAGGCGTAGACGTTGGTCAGCGATTTGTCGTAGAAGGAGGACGAGGACGGGAAGATGCTCCAGGCCGGTTCGCCCTTGCCGTAAAGGAGGGCGTTGTTGATGGCCGTCCGGTTGGTGGCGAAGTTGAGGGCCTGGCGGACCTTGACGCTGGCCAGTGGTCCCGAGGCTTTGCAGATGGGGACGAAGAAGTAGCTGGCGTCGGGGAACAGCGAGCTGGACTGCAGGTTGGGCTGGGCAGCCAAGGACGGGATGTCGTTGTCGGGGATGCCCTCGACCTGCACGAGCCCCGACTCGAGAGAGGTGAGCTGCTGGGGTCCATTGGGAACGTTGACGAAGGTGAGGCCCGAGAGGTGGATGGCGCTGGCGTCCCAGTAGCGGGGATTCTTCACCATGACGATGCTCTGGCCCTGGGCGTAGCTCTTCAGGATGAACGGGCCGGCGCCGACCACGTTCTCGTTCGGGTTCGCCGAGCTCGGACCCGTCGGCAGGGCCATGAAGGACTCCTGGTCGGCCAGGAGCGGATAGAAGGTGCTGGCCACCGGCTGGGAGAAGGTCATGACCAACGAGTCGGTCCCGGTCACGTCGATGGAGGAGATCTCGGACATGGACTGGTCCCACACCCCCGGGTGCGGATTGGTCAGGTTGCGCTCGAATCCGGCCTTGACCGCGGCGGCGTTCAGGGGCATGCCGTTGGAGTACACGACGCCCGGACGGACGGTGATGTCGATGGTGGTGGGGCTGACCACCGTGGCGGCGGACGCCAGGTCGGGTACCAGGGCGCCACTGTCCGTCTCGCGCAGGAGCCCGGCGTAGATCGGCCAGTCGTAGGCCATGCAGCAGGCCGAGCTGGTGAACTGGACGGGATCGAACTCGACGGGGTTGATGGTCCCGGAGAGGTCGTAGCCCGTGGTCAGGTTGCCGTACTTGCCTCCCGAGGCGGCTCCGGCGGGAGCGCCCCCGGCTACCAGCACCTGGGCACTCAGCATCAGGCCGGCGGCCATCACCGCCAGGACGACGCGCCGACCCGCAAATCCAACTTTGACCTTCATGGAGTCAGCTCATCTCTCTAGTTCGGCCGCGGGTGGAACAACCCGATGGCGTGATGACGCGGATATGCCGTTGGCAATGATGGCTACACGATGGCAGTGAGCGATCTGTGATACCCGCAAGGGCGCGCACAAACGAAACGCCTCAGGACACGATCGTCTCAACGATCCCCCCCATTCCCCCCAAAGCCCTGCCCGGTCACGAATCAAATCGCCCCGGTCTCCCGAGCGGCGTTGGCTTCGCTTCCCAACAGCTTGAACCGAAGTCACGCGGTTGTCCAGTGTTCGAAACGAAAAATAAACGTCAATAGCAATGTTTCCTGAGCCCCCGGGCCGCTTTGACGCCGTGGACATGGTTGCTCGGTCACTGCAACTCGGCCGTGAGTAGGATGACCGGCGCTGACACCGCCGGGGTGTTGGCCTTTTTGCGACGAGAGCGACCGGCTAGCAGGGGGGGCGAGTGGGCAGGTTGGTCCTACGGCGTCTGCTGAGCATCATTCCCGTGTTGCTCATCGTCTCTTTCGCCGTCTTCTTCCTCCTGGCGCTCGTTCCCGGCGACCCGGCGGTCACTCTGGCGGGCGGCCTGAGTGCCACGCCGGCCGAGATCGCCCGGGTCCGCGCGCAGTTGCACCTCAACGATCCATTGATCGTCCAGTACTGGCACTGGCTCTCCGGAGCGGTACGCGGAAATTTCGGAACATCGCTCTCCACCGGCCAGTCGGTGAGCCAGCAGATCGCCGCCCGGTTCCCGGTTACCTTCGGCCTCGTCGTGGCCTCGGCCATCGTGGCCCTGATCGTCGGCATACCCCTCGGCATCCTGTCCGGAGTACGGCCCGGGGGAAGTCTCGACTCCGGCGCACGGTCCTTCTCCACGCTCGGCTTGGCCGTACCGAGCTTCTGGCTGGCCATCATTCTCGTGTCGATCCTCGCCGTGCATTGGAGGATCTTTCCGTCGACCGGCTACACCGCTATCACGGCGTCCTTCACCGGCTGGCTCAAGGACGTCACATTGCCGGCAGTGACTCTGGGCGTGGCGGTGGGAGCAACGCTGGCCCGCCAGCTGAGGGCCTCGCTCATCGACGCGCTCGATACCCCCTATGTCCGCACGGCCTGGGCGAAGGGGGGGACCCGCCGCTCGGTGCTGCTCCGCCACGCCCTCAAGAACGCCTCCATGCCGGTGGTGACCATCTTCGGACTGCAGATCGGTTACCTCCTCGGTGGCGCCGTCATCGTGGAGCAGATCTTTTCGTTCCCGGGGCTCGGGACTTACATGCTGAACGGCATCACCGACCACGACCTGCCCGTGGTCCAGGGGGTGGCGATTGTCTTCGTCCTCTTCCAGATGGCCATGAGCCTTCTGGTCGACATTAGCTACAGCTACCTCAACCCCAAGGTACGGGTGGCATGACGGCCGTTGCGACTGACCTCGGCGCTGCCGTAAAGGACGGCCAATCGCTGCGCCAGTGGTGGGGAGAGCACCGGCGCGTGCAGCGGTTCTTTCGCAACACAGGCGTCATCTTGTCGATCGCCTGGCTGCTGCTAATGATCGTCTGTGCCATTTTCGCCCCGTCGATCGCCCCCCACGATCCAAACGCCCAGAATCTGGCCCAGACCTCGGCGGGAATATCCGGCAGCCATTGGCTCGGGACCGACGACCTGGGGCGCGATGTGCTCTCTCGCCTGATTTACGGCGCCCAGAGCTCCATGCAGGTGACCTTCGAAACGGTGGGCCTAGCCCTGGTGCTTGCGCTGGTCATCGGACTCGTCGCCGGCTTCAATGGCGGTTGGCTGGACTACCTCCTCATGCGAGCCACCGACGCCGGCCTCGCTTTCCCGCCGCTCGTGCTCGCACTGGCGGTCGTGGCCGTCTTGGGAACGTCCGTGAACGACACTTCCCTGGCGCTCGCCGTCGTCTTCGCGCCGGGCTTCGCCCGCTTCGTCCGCGGGCAGACGCTAGCGGTCAAGGAGGAATCCTTCGTCGAGGCCTCGCACTCCATCGGCTCCCCCCCCATCCGCATCGTCATCGTGCGGATCCTCCCCAACGTCATGACCGGGCTGGTAGTCGGGATCGCCATCGCTCTCGGCTCCGCCCTGCTGGCCGAGTCCGGCCTCGCCTTCCTGGGCCTCGGGCCACCTCCGCCTTCAGCCAGCTGGGGCTCCATGCTCCGGGAGGGCTACGACACCGTGCTCTTCACCCATCCGTGGGCCCTGGTGCCAGCCGGTGTAACTATCGCTCTCACGGTGCTGGCCTTCAACACCATTGGCGACTCCCTCCGCGACGCCCTCAGTGGAGCGACGACCAAGTCACGTCGCCAGCGCGGTGTCAAACGCCAGCGGGGCATCACAGCTGTGGCTCGCCCCGCTCAGCCCACACCGACGGAGGCGGTATCGCAGTCAAATGGCCTGCCGTCGCTCCTCGAAGTCCGCGACCTGAGCGTCGAGTTCGAGACCGATATCGGCCGGGTCCGGGTGGTCGACGGCGTGTCCTTCGATGTCGCGGCGGGCAAAATCTTAGGTCTGGTCGGTGAGTCGGGCAGCGGCAAGACCGTCAGTTCGCTGGCCGTCCTGCGCCTCCTTCCCTCGCCACCGGCCCACATTGTCGGGGGTTCGATCCGATTCAGCGGGCGCGACCTCCTCGACATGGACTTCGACGAGCTGCGACGGATCCGAGGGGGCGACATCGCCATGGTCTTCCAGGATCCCCTCGCCAGCCTGGACCCCTCCTTCACCGTCGGCTACCAGCTGGTGGAGGCCATCCGTCTGCACGAAAGGGTGAGCCGGGCCGCAGCCCGGGACCGGGCAGCCAAGCTCCTCGAGAGCGTGCACATCCCCGATCCCGCCCAACGCCTCTCCGCCTACCCGCACCAACTCTCGGGGGGGATGCGCCAGCGGGTCATGATCGCCATGGCCCTCAGTTGCCACCCGCGCCTGCTCATCGCCGACGAGCCAACCACGGCGCTCGACGTGACCGTCCAGGCCCAGATCGTCGAGCTCCTCAACGAATTGCGCGAGAGCGAGGGCCTGGCCGTGCTCTTCGTCACCCACGACCTCGCGTTGATCTCTGAGCTCTCCGATGAGGTCGCCGTGATGTACGCCGGCCAGGTGGTCGAGCACGCCGCCACCGCCGATCTCTTCGCCCGCCCACGTCATCCGTATACGGCAGCCCTCCTGGCGGCCACTCCGGGCGTCCGGGGCCCGGCGGACCGCCAGGCCCTCATCGCCGGCCAGGTTCCGCAAGCCGGCCAGTTCCCGTCGGGGTGCCGGTTCCATCCGCGCTGCGCGTATGCCGAGGAAAACTGTCGGAGCCAACCCATCACCCTGGTGGCGGCCGGCCCGGATCGCCAGAGCCGGTGTCGGCGACTGGACGAGCTCACGCTGCCCGGCGTGGGATCCGACATGGCGACTCGCCTCGGCGCCGATGCGGTGGGTGCACCGTGACAACCGAAGTCGAAACGGACTCGGCGTTGGCGTCGGAGGAAGACGTTGTGGCCAGGCTGATCGGCGTGTCCTGTGATTTCTCGGTCCGCCTTCCCGGTCGGGGCAAGGGAACGGTGCACGCTGTCGATGACGTGGATCTCTCCGTCGTACGTGGAAAGACGCTCGGGCTCGTCGGTGAGAGCGGCTCGGGCAAGTCGACCCTGGCCCGACTGCTCTTGCGCCTGATCCGCCCCACATCCGGACAGGTCGTGCTCGGCGGCGACGACATCACCCGCGTCAAAGGGGCGCCTCTCCGGACCCTGCGCCGAAGGATGCAGCTGGTCTTCCAGGATCCCTACGCCTCTTTCGATCCACTCGCCAGCATCGGGTCCAGCGTTGGCGAAGCGCTGGTTGTTCACACCAACCTCGGACGCGCCAGCCGTGAGCAGCGCACGGCTGAACTGCTTGACCAGGTTCGTCTCCCGGCGTCCTTCGCACGGCGCCGGCCGCGGGAGGTGTCTGGCGGTCAGTTGCAGCGGGCGGCCATCGCCCGTGCCTTGGCCACCGAACCCGAGCTGTTGGCCCTCGACGAGCCGCTCAGCTCACTGGACGTCGCCACCCAGGTGCAGATCGTCGACCTCCTGGGCGACCTGCAGGACCGGTTGGGCATCGCCTACCTGTTCATCTCCCATGATCTCAATCTCGTTCACTCCCTCAGCCACCGAGTGGCCGTGATGTACCTCGGGCGTATCGTCGAGGAGGGACCGGTCGACGATCTCTTCGGCTCGGCCCACCATCCCTATACCCAGGCCCTTCTCTCGGCGTCGCCCAGCATGGACCCGGAACGACGACGACTGCGGATCGTATTGGCGGGCGACATCCCCTCCCCCATGAACCCTCCAAGTGGCTGTCACTTCCGGACCCGCTGTCGCCATGCCATGGACGTGTGCACAGCCGATGAACCGGTCATCACTGAAGTCGGCCGGCTCACCGTCCGTTGTCACCTGATGAATCCGACCGGAGACCAGAGTCCCGGACCCTCGGGCCCCGGGCAGGAATGATGAGGGGGCAGTGGACATGACCGAGCAGTCGGGGCTCACCCTGCGCTGACCGGATCCCTCACCGAGAGCCAGCTCGAGGCGATTGCGGTTCCGTCCGCGTACGTAATCTCAACCGTTGTGCCCGGAGGTGTCAGATCCGATGCTTTGTGGAGGCCTTGCGCAGTAGAGATAGCGGTGCTCCCAAAAGAAGTGATTACGTCGCCTTCAGTGAGTCCAGCATCACAATGGGTGCCTTCCCAAGTGATACGCCGGGACCAGAAGTGGCATCTATGTAACTCCTCAGCTGCGGCGGGCTCTCAATCGACGCCTATTACAGCCAGAGCCAAGCCAGCCCCAACAGCGCCGGTGCCGGAGAGGCTACGGCGGGGAATGTTCAGCTCCTGATCAGTTCACGGTCGAAGTATCAGGTATTCGTTGACATCGGTCCTGCATCCGCTCCGAGCATCCGGTTCAACTTCAACTCCTGACGGTCGGTGCGGCACGCCAGCCGTCGTTGGCGATTCTATAGGGTATTACCGAGTTCGGCGGAGTCCTAAGGATATTTACCTCCTGCCCCCACGATTTGCACTGAGAGATCCCGTGAAGGTGGGGAGGGTAATCGTGCCAACCAGAACAAAATAACCGACTGCGATGGTCGTGGGAATAAGTAATGATCGCTCCGAAGCGAATACAGCTGAAGCGGACCAAGGGCTGGCGTAAGCCTGAGGGTACGATCGTCGTAGCGAGACCGTCAAAATGGGGTAATCCATTCAAGGTCGGCGGTCCGGCTCACTGTGACGGTGCCGTTACGACCGTCCGTGATCGAGCGCACGCAGTCGATCTTTACCGGCGTTGGATAATCGACCAAGAGTGGTTGCTCGAATCGATCCCCGATCTGCGGGGCCGCGATCTTGCGTGCTGGTGCCCTTTAGGTCAGCCGTGCCATGCCGACGTCCTGCTGGAACGGGCAAATCATTGAGTGCCGCCCCATTGGCCCTTCTTTGACAATCAAGTGACTCACGTGCGTGGCGTTTATGGGCCCAAGATCTCTGAGGCACTGCTGCCACCAAAGGTCACCGTAGCGGTCCCGCTGCTCCCGGCCGGTGTGGTGGTGCCCACGTTGACCAACGGAATGCTGCCGGTGTCGTTGGTGGTCATCGTGGTGTGGTTGATCACGGTGCCGTTCCAGGTCGTTGTTTCGGGCAACGTGGTATCGGGCGGGAATCCACTCGCGATGAACTGAATGGGAAAGGTGCACGTCGTGTCACCGACGGCGCAGACGTTCGGATAATCGATCGACCACACCGTGATGGCCTCGGGGGGCGCATAGGTGTAGGTCCCTGTGACGCCGTCCATGGTGATGGAGTAAACGCCGGGAGTGGGTGGGTCCGACGTAGTGGCGGTGTCGGTGGCGTCGAAGCCATCGCCCCCAGGACTAGTCGAACTAATGACGCCATCCCCGTTGGTGGTCGCCGTTTGACCACTGGCACCGTTTAGGTTGGGACCGCTAATGGTGAGCGGGTAGGTCTGATCGGCAGGCCAGCCGCTACCATTTAGAACGATGTCGACGTAGCACCCTGGAGTATCGGGCTGAATACAGCCCATTGCCGAGCCAGGGGCGAAGCCCACCGTGACCGTGCCTATGGGCGCTGTTGGTGTCGTTGTGGTTGGTGTCGTTGTGGTTGGTGTCGTTGTGGTTGGTGTCGTTGTGGTTGGTGTCGTTGTGGTTGGTGTCGTTGTGGTTGGTGTCGTTGTGGTTGGTGTCGTTGTGGT
>JBEKWB010000051.1:0-34011 GCA_049513455.1 Acidimicrobiales bacterium | reverse complement strand
ATCCCTCATCATCCCAAGCCCCCCCAATGAAAGGCTGCCCGTGACTGCAATCGAGATAACAGAGAAGATCCAGGGCGGCGTGCTCAAGGCCGTCGAGACGAGCCAGGCCTGGACCGTGGGTGCGCTGCGCTCCACGTCCTCCGCCTTCGACGGCATCAAGCCCGACCCGTCACTCATCCCCTTCGCGGACAAGGTGCCGACGGCCAGCGAGACACTGGACGTCGCCTTCGGTTTCTGGGGGAAGCTGCTCGATGCGCAGCACGCCTTCCTCGCCGAAGTGGTCGACATCTACGCCCCCAAGACGTCGGAGACGAAGGTCACCACCGTCACTGCGGCCAAGAAGCTCTGATCTGAGCCGGGCGGCCGACGCCGCCCGAACGACGCTCCTGCCGCCCGAACGACGCTCCGATTGGTGGACAAACGCCCACTGGTAGGCGTACTGGTGGAATTGCCTGCCGTGTCGTAATTTGGGAGGGGACGCACCGCTGCATCCGTCCCCCGCGGTGCCAAGGAGCAACCGTGTCCCAGGCCACCCTCACCATCAACAGCCGCAACTACGGCGCCTGGTCGCTCCGGGGCTGGCTGTTGTGCAAATTCGCCGGGTTGGACTTCACCGTCGAGGTCGTCGACAGCAACGATCCCGACGCCCGGGCCGAGCTGCTCCTGCTCTCCCCCTCGTTCCTGGTGCCGCGCCTGCAACACGACGACCTCGTCATCTGGGACACCCTGGCCATCGGCGAGTACCTCAACGAGTATCTGGGCGGTTCGCTCCTGCCCGACGACGCCAAGGCGAAGGCGTGGTGCCGGTCGGTCTCGGGCGAGGTCCACTCGGGCTTCGCCAACCTGCGCGCCGCCCTCCCGATGAACATCAAGTCGCGCCACCCGGGCTTTCCCGTCTGGGCCGGCGCCCAGGCCGACATCGACCGCATCGAGACCCTGTGGAACGACTGCCTGGCCGCCTCGGGAGGCCCCTACCTCTTCGGCACCCAGCGCACGCTGGCCGACGCCATGTATGCGCCGGTGTGCACCCGGCTGCAGAGCTACGACGTCAAGACCGGGGCCGTGGCCAGCGACTATGTCGAGACCATCCTCGCCCTGCCCGAGATGATCGAATGGGTCGAAGCGGCCCGGCTCGAGCCCGACGACGTCGAGGAACTGGAAATGGAGTTCTGACGCGGCCTGCGGGAAGCGACGTCCGGGCGGTCGCCGCCCTCGGGCCCTACTGGTTGGCCAGAATGAAGTTGCGCACAATCGGGTAGATCTGGTGCTCCCACTTGCTGCCGCTGAACACGCCGTAGTGGCCGACGCCGGGCTGGAGGTGGTGGCGCTTCTTGGCCGGCTTGATCCCGGTGCACAGATCCTGGGCGGCCAGTGTCTGGCCGACGCCGCACACGTCGTCCTTCTCCCCCTCCACGGTGAGCAGGGCGGTGCGGCGGATAGCGGCCGGCTCGACCAGCTGCCCGCGCCAGGTGAACTCGCCCTGGGCCAGCTGCTCACGCTGGAAGACGCGATCGATCGTCTCGAGATAGAACTCGGCCGCGATGTCCAACACGGCGAAGTACTCGTCGTAGAAGTCGGCGATCAGGGCCGCCTCCTCCGCGTCCCCGTGGACGAGATGCTTGTAGAGGCTCATGTGCTGGCGCACGTGGCGCTCCAGGTTCAGGCTCACGAAGCCGGCCACCTGGAGGAAGCCCGGGTACACCCGCCGCAGCGCCCCCGGGTAGCGCAGGGACACGGTGGTGATCACGTTCTTCTCGAACCATCCGAGCGGCTTGGAGTGCGCCAGCTCGTTCACCTTGGTGGGGCTGACCCGGGTGTCGACCGGACCGGCCATGAGGGTGAGGCTCTTCGGTTGGGCCGGGTTGTCGTTGGCCGCCATGAGCGCGGTGGCCGCCAGGGTGGCCGGGCACGGCTGGCAGACGGCCAGCACATGGGCCCCGGGGCCGATGTACTCGAGGTAGCCGATCACCTGGGCGATGTAGTCGTCGAGGTGGAAACCCCCGTGCTCGAGCCCGACGTCACGGGCGTTGTGCCAGTCCGTCACGTACACGTCGTGATCGGGCAGGAGCGAACGCACGGTGGCCCGGAGCAGGGTCGAGAAGTGCCCGGCCAGGGCCGTCACCAGCAGCACCGTCGGCTGGGGGACGGGGACGTCCTTGGCGAAGTGAAGGAGCGTCGAGAACGGGGTGGCGACGGCGACCTCCTCGCGCACCGCCAGCTCTTCGCCACCCACCGTCACCGACGCAATGCCCCAGGGCGGGCGGTCGTGGGTGAGCCGCGCACGCTCGATCATCTCGTAGCCGGCGGACATCTGCCGCACCAGGCGATTGTCGGTCCAGCTCCCGGGCAGCCCACCGAGCGTCCACGTGGCCAGGCCCGCCAGCGCCCGTGCCGGGGCCGTCAGGTCCCTTTGCCTCTGGTATGCCTGGTAGAGCATCACCTGCAACCTACGTCCACCACCGCCCGCGGGCCAAGTCATGGCCCGGTGAGCCTGGAATTGGAGGCGGCGTGGAGGCGGCGTCGAGGCGGCGTTGACGCCGAGATCCCGGGGCGACCCCCGTCGTCCGCCGGCAAGCGGATGACCCGGCGCTTTGCTGCCGCGGGGCCATCCGGGGGGCTCGGAAACTACCCCGGAAAAAGGAGAAGGGACCGCCGGGGGGGTGGCGATCCCTTCTCGAGACTCACCAGGTTTAGGAGGGGGGGTTCCTTTACCTGTGGTCTGAGATCTATTCTGGACCCCTGGCCTCGATCTGTCAAGCAGCTCCACCAGATACTTACTATCTGATAATCTGATCAAGAGCGAAACTGGCGCGAGCAACTGGGTGCCAGCTGGGAAGGGGCTACGTCATGGAGTTGAAACATCTGCAAGCACTCCTCGGCATTGCCGACACGGGCAGCTTCTCGGCCGCGGCCACGACGATAGGCACGGTGCAGTCCAATGTCTCAGCCCATGTGGCCCGCCTGGAGCGCGAGCTCGATGTGCAATTGGTCGACCGGGCCTCCGGCCGCCTCACCGAGGAGGGTGAGGTCGTCGTCGGCCGGGCCCGGCGGGTCATGAACGAGCTCTCGGACATGGTCGCCGACGTCACCGCGCTGCGCCAGGAGGTGGTCGGCACGGTGCGCCTGGGCATGATCGGCACCACCGGGCGCTGGCTGGTGCCCCAGCTCTTCGACATGTTGCGCAACCGCCACCCCCACATCCACCTCAACGTGGGCGAGGGCTCGAGCGCCCAGCTCGAACTCCAGCTCGGCTCGGGCCAGCTCGACCTCGCAGTCGTGACGCTGCCGCTGAGCGGCGACGAGGTGATCGTGGCCCACCTCTTCGACGAGGACCTCGTGCTGGTCGTGGACAAGGCGCACCCTTTGGGCAAAGAGACCTCTCTCCCCCTGGACCGCCTGGCCGACATGGAACTCCTGCTCCCGGCACCCGGCACGGCCCTCCGGGCCGAGATCGACAGCGCCGTCGTGCCGGCCCGCATCGAGCTCCGTCCCTCCATGGAGCTCGATGGCGTCCGCATGATCGCCGCCCTGGTCTTCGACGGCTACGGTCCGGCCGTCCTCCCGGCCACCGTGGTGCCGGGCCACCTGCGGGAGCGCTTCGCCGTGATCCCGATCGTGGGCCTGCCACGCCGCCGCGTCGGTGTGGCACAGCGCCGGCGGGGCCTCCCCTCGGCGCCGGCGCGGGCGGTCATCGACATTCTCGGGCTGGTGGTCGGCGATCCGCTCGCCATGCCCGAGGGCATCCACCCCACCCTGACCTGAGCCGGGGCCGGCTCAGGCGGGACCGGGGCCCGACGGACCGTTGCGCCGCCGTCACCCGCAGTTCTACCCGGGTGGTCCGCACCGACCCTTGGTGGTCCGGGGCTGTGACGTCTGAGGGGGGAAACAGAATCGTGGTTGGTGCGTTAGCGTCCGTGACCATGCTCAGCCGCAAGATCCCCATCGATGCTGCGCCCCCGCACGTCACGCCCACCTACGCCTCGCGGGGGATGACCCACTCGGTCCTGCGCAACATGCTGCCCGAGGAGTCGATGGATCCCCGCGCGGCCTACCAGCTCGTCCACGACGAGCTCGCCCTCGATGCGAACCCCGCCCTCAACCTGGCCACCTTCGTCACCACGTACATGGACGACGAGGCCGAGCGCCTCATGGTCGAGACGTTCAACAAGAACGCCATCGACTGGGACGAGTACCCCCAGACCGTGGCCTTGCAGGACCGCTGCGTCAACATGCTCAGCCGCCTCTACGGCGCCGCGGAGCACCACGACGGCGGCGGCACGGCCACGGTGGGAAGCTCCGAGGCCATCCACCTGGCCGGCCTGGCCATGAAGTTCCGCTGGCGCAACGCCCGCACTGCGGCCGGGCTCCCCTCCGACCGCCCGAACATCGTCATGGGAGGGAACGTCCAGGTGTGCTGGGAGAAATTCGCCCGCTACTTCGACGTCGAGCCCCGCTACGTGCCCCTGACGCCCACCCGCTTCATCATCGGCGTCGACGAGGCCATGGCGCTGGTCGACGAGAACACCATCGGGGTGGTCGGCATTCTGGGCTCGACCTACACGGGTGAGTACGAGCCGATCGCCCAGCTCGACGCCGCCCTGACCGTGCTGTGCAACAAGCACAACAACGGCGGGGCCGGTGACGCGAAGGGATGGTTTTGGGACGTGCCCCTGCACGTCGACGCCGCTTCCGGCGGGTTCGTGGCGCCGTTCCTGACGCCTGAGCTGTTGTGGGACTTCCGCCTGCCGCGGGTGCACTCGATCAACGTGAGCGGGCACAAGTACGGGTTGGTGTACCCGGGAGTCGGGTGGGTCCTCTGGCGTGAGGCAGCCGACCTGCCCAGGGATCTGATCTTCGAGGTCGACTATCTCGGCGGCTCGCACGCCAATTTCGGGCTGAACTTCTCGCGGGGTGCCTCGCAGATCGTGGCCCAGTACTACAACCTCATCCGCCTGGGTCGGGATGGCTACACCGAGATCATGACGAGCCTGGCCGAGACCGCCCGCTGGCTGGGGGCCGAGGTGGGGCGGCTCCCCGGCGTCGAGCTCGTGGCCGGGGGTACCGACCTGCCGTTGGTGTGCCTCCGTCTCAATGACGACCTGCCCTTCAGCGTGTTCGATATCTCCGACCGGCTGCGGCTGCGGGGCTGGGTGGTGCCGGCGTACCGCATGGCCGCCGACGCGGAGTCGGTGTCGGTGTTGCGCATCGTCGTACGCGAGGGTCTCTCCCGCGACATGGCGGACTGCCTGCTCGCCGACATCGCCGCCGCGCTGATCCACCTGCGCGCCTTCCCACCGGAGCCGCCCGCCGCCGCACCCGCGCCCGGGGCAACCAGGCACCCGTCCATCCCGGTGGGGGCATGTATCGCCGGCAAGGCCCGGGTCTCGACCGAGAAGGTGGAGAAGAAGACGACGGCCGTATGTTGAAGATCGGGGTGCTCGGCGCCGCCCGCATCGCGCCGGGGGCGCTCATCAAGCCGGCGCGCCGGACGGGACGGGCCGATGTCGTGGCGGTGGCCGCCCGCGACGTCGACCGGGCGCGCGCGTACGCCCAGAAGAACAAGATCCCGCGCGTGCTGGACTCCTACGAGGCCCTGCTGGCCGACCCCGAGCTCGATGCCGTCTACATCCCGCTGCCCAACGGTCTCCACGGTCACTGGACCATCGCCGCCCTCCAGGCGGGCAAGCACGTGCTGTGCGAGAAGCCGTTCACGGCCAACGCGGACGAGGCGCGCCAGGTGGCCGAGGCCGCGGCCGCCCACCCCGGCCTGGTCGTGATGGAAGCGTTCCACTACGAGTACCACCCCATGACGCGCCGGCTGGTGGAGATCGTGCAATCGGGTGAGCTCGGCATCATCAAGGAGATCGACATCGCCTTCGCGGCCCCGCTGGCCAAGCCCGGCGACATCCGCTACCGGCTCGACCTGGCGGGCGGGGCGATGATGGACATGGGCTGCTACCCGATCTCGCTGCTGCGCCTGTTGGCCGCCGGCCCTCGGGTCACCGGCGCCACCGCCAAGCTCTCCTCGCCCGGGGTCGACCGGGCCATGGACGCCCGCTTCTCGCTGCCCGAGGGCGGCACCGCCCGGGTGCGCTGCTCCATGTTCTCCAAGTCCGTGCTCCGGCTGCACGCCGAGGTCATCGGCAGCGAGGGATCGCTCAAGGTGTTCAACCCCTTCGCCCCGCAGTACGGGCACCGGGTGCGCATTGAGAACGCGTCGGGCACGCGGCGGGAGAAGTTCTCCCGCCGGGCCACCTACGACTACCAGCTCGAGGCGTTCGCCGCCGCCGTCGAGGACGGTGCCCCGTTCCCCACGACGGCCGTCGACGCCATCCGCACCATGGAGTTGATCGACGCCACCTACGTGGCGGCCGGGCTCCCGATCCGCCAGCCCTCCACCGTCGAGCTGGTCGACTCGGCGGCGGCGCGCACGGACCCGGTGGCGGCACGGACGGACCCGGCGGACCATCCGGATCCCGTTGTGCATCCCGACCCGGACGTGCATCCCGACCCGGACGCGCTGACCGATCAGCCCGACCCGCGCGTCCATCCCGACCCGGACGCGCCCGTACCCTCGACGGGCGACTGATGCCGCTGCCCCCCGACGAGCTGTCGGCTCTGACCGATGCCGCCCTCTCCACCGCCAGCGGCGGGGGCGCCAGCAACGCCGAGCTCCGGGTCGAGCGCATCCGCTCCCAACGGGTCCGCCTGCGCGACGGCGCGCCCGAGGGCTCGTCCGACGACACCGAGTTCGGCATGGGCGTCCGGGTCGTGGTCGACGGGGCCGTCGGGTTCGCCGCCACGGTCGACGTGCGGCCCACCGAGGCGGCCAACCTGGTGCGCAGCGCCATCGAGACGGCGCGGGTCACGGCACGGGCGGGCGGCGGGCGGGTGGAGCTGTCCCCCGAGCCCGCGCACGGCGAGGTGAGCTGGACGAGCTCCTTCGAGATCGACCCGGGCACCGTGGCGCTGTCCGACAAGGTGGGCGTGCTCGAGGAGTGGAGTCACCGCTTGCTGGGTCACGGGGATACGGGGCACGGCGACATCGCCCACGTGACCGCCGAGGTGCTCAGCGTCGGGGAGGAGACCTTCCTGGCCGATCTGAGCGGGACGCGGGCCACCCAGCGGCGCGTCCGGCTGCACCCCCAGCTGGAGGCGCTGGCGCTCAGAGAGGCCGGTTTCGAGACCATGCGCACGTTGGCCCCGCCGGTCGGGCGGGGTTGGGAGTACCTGACGGGCGGGGCGGGCGGCCCCGGCCAGGGCGGCTGGGACTGGGACGCCGAGCTGGCCGAGATGCCCGAGCTGCTGGCCGAGAAACTGGACGCCCCCTCGGTCGAGGCCGGCGTCTACGACCTGGTCGTCGACCCGTCCAATCTGTGGCTGACCATTCACGAGTCCATCGGCCACGCCACCGAGCTCGACCGTGCCGTCGGCTACGAGGCCGCCTATGCCGGCACCTCCTTCGCCACCTTCGACCAGCTCGGCACCCTGGCCTACGGGTCGCCGGTCATGCACGTCACGGGTGACCGCACCGTCCAGCACGGCCTGGCCACCGTGGCCATCGACAGCGAGGGGGTGGAGGCGCAGTCCTTCGACCTCATCCGTGACGGGGTGCTCGTCGGGTACCAGCTCGACCGCTTCATCGCCGACCGCATGCACCTGGGGCGCTCGAACGGCTGCGCCTTCGCCGACTCGCCACTGCACGTGCCGATCCAGCGCATGGCCAACGTCTCGCTTGCGCCCGCCCCCGATGACGGCAGCGGTGGGGGCGGCCCGACCACGGCCGACCTCATAGCCGGCGTCGAGCGCGGCCTCTACATCGTGGGCGACAAGAGCTGGTCCATCGACATGCAGCGCTACAACTTCCAGTTCACCGGGCAGCGGTTCTTCAGGATTGAGGGGGGACGGCTGGTCGGGCAGGTGAAGGATGTGGCGTATCAAGCCACCACGACCGAGTTCTGGGGCGCCATGGAGGCCGTCGGAGGCTCGTCCACCTACGTGCTGGGTGGGGCGTTCAACTGCGGCAAGGGGCAACCCGGCCAGGTGGCGCCCGTCAGCCACGGGTGCCCCTCGGTGCTGGTGCGCGGCGTGCGGGTGCTCAATGCGCGCGAGGAGGCCGGGCGGTGACCGGGCGTGACGGTGGAGGCCGGGCGTGATCGAGGCGCAGGCGGTGATTGAGGTCGCCCTGGCCGCGGCGGCCCGTGACGGGGCCGACAGCTGCATCGTGCTCGTCGACGAGAGCAGTCACGCCGACGTGCGCTTCGCCCTCAACTCCACCACCACCAACGGCGTCCGCCGGGACCGTTCGGTCACCGTCATCGTCATGGTCTCGAGCCATCCCGCCGATACGCCCTCGGTGGGCGTGGCCCGGCGGAGCGGGGTCGTCGACGTGGAGCAGATGGTGTCGGCCGCGTTGACGGATGCCCGGGGGGCGCCGCCGGCCGACGATGCCTTCACACTCGTCGACGGCATGGACGCCGCCAGGGGCGCGGGCCCGGCGGCGTCGCTGGCCTTCGGCCGGCCACCGGTCGAGACGGACCTCTCCGTGCTGGGCCCCGTGCTGTCGGGGCTCTCCTCCGCCTTCGCTCGGGCGGCCGCTCGGGACGTGGTCCTGGCGGGGTTTGCCGAGTACGGGGTGTCCACGTTGTATCTGGGCAGCTCGACCGGGGTACGCCTGTCCTTCTCGCAGCCGACCGGTGCCGTCAATCTCGTCGGGCGATCGCTCGACGGTGTCCGCTCGGCCTGGACGGGCGTGGGTGCCGAGCGGATCGGCGAGATCTCGTTCGAGGCGATGGAGGACGAGCTGTGGCGGCGTCTGGCGTGGGCCCGCCGGCCCCTGTCGCTCGAGGCCGGTCGCTACGAGGTGATCCTGCCGCCCTCGGGCGTCGCCGACATGATGGGCTCGCTGTTCTTCTACGGCTTTGGGGGGCAGGACGCCGAGGACGGGCGGACCGTGTTCTCGGGCGGGGGCGTCGGGGGCGTTGGGGGCGGGGGGGATGGCGGGGATGGGGATGGCGGGGATGGCGGGACCGGCACCCGAGTTGGGGACCGACTCACCGAGGTCCCCTTCACCCTCTACAGCGATCCGTTCGAACCCGGGCTCGAATGCCTGCCGTTCGTCGCCTGCGGCTCGTCGGACTCGGAGTCCTCCGTCTTCGACAACGCGCTGCCCTTGGAGCGCATCGACTGGATCCGGGACGGCAGGCTCGCCCACCTTCGCTATCACCGGGCCGGTGCGGCGCACTCGGGCGTCGACCCGGCGCCGTATATCGACAACTTGATCCTGCGGGCAGGACCGGGCGGGGACGGCGGGACGGCCGGGGCGGCGGGGGGCGGCGGGACGGTCGACGAGATGGTGGCCCGCACAGAACGGGGCCTCCTCTTGACGTGCCTGTGGTACATCCGGGAAGTTGATCCCGCGACCGCGCTCTTGACCGGGCTCACCCGCGACGGTGTCTACGTAATTGAGGACGGCGCCGTCGTCGGCGCGGCGAACAACTTCCGCTTCAACGAGAGCCCCGTCGACCTTTTGGCCCGGGCGACCGAGGTGGGCGCCAGCGTGCGCACCCTCGGTCGGGAGCTCGGCGAGTACCTCAATCGCTGCATCGTGCCCCCGCTCCGCATCCCCGACTTCAACATGAGCTCGGTGAGCCAAGCCAGCTGACCGACGTGGCGGTCGTGGCGGCGGGCGTGGCGGGCGCTACAGGTGAAGAGTGAGCATGCCGAGCTCCTCCTCGGCGTCCCCCTCACCGTCGGGGAGCTGGTCGTACGGGGACATCGCGGTCGGGTCGACCGTTGCGGTCGTCGGGACGGGCGACGAGCGCAGGAGCCGCACGCACAGGCCGGCCACCAGAACGAGGATCGCAGTGAGCACGCCCAGAATGACGAGGCTGGCATGGAGGGCGCCGATGCCGCCGGTGAACGTCAGGTAGCCGCTCCCGACCGTGGCCACGCCCAGGGCGAGCGAGCTCTGCTGCATGGTGGCCGTGACCCCACTGCCGGCGCCGGCCAGGTGGGCCGGCACGTCGGAGAGCAGGACGCCGAAGATGGGGCTCATGAGCAGACCCTGCCCCAGCCCGATGACCACCATGCCGGGCACCAGGGCCAACCCGCTCGGGCGCGGCCACGATGCGCTCAGCCCGACCGCCAGGATCGCCATCCCGGCGGCGTCGATCAGCCCCCCGGCCACGAGCACCCGGCGACCGAAGCGGGCCAGGAGACGGGCCACCGACAACGACGTGGCCAGGAAGGTCAGGGCCATCGGGAGCAGGATGACGCCGGTCCGGAGCGGGGAGAGACCGGCGCCGTCCTGGAGGGACAGTGCGTAGACGAACATGAAGCCACCGAAGGCGGTGAAGAAGGGCAGGCCGACCAGCAACCCCTTGCGCATGCTGGGCGCCTCGAGGAGAGAGAGCGGCACCAACGGCATGCGGCCGCCCGCCTCGACCGCCCGCTCGGTCCGCACGAACGCCGCGCCCATGATCGGGCTGGTCGCCAGCAGCACGATGGTCCACCACGGCCAGCCGAGTGAGCGCCCCTCGGTCAAAGGGATCAGGAGGAAGAGCAGCGAGAGGGCGAGCAGCAGGGTGCCCCGGGTATCGATGGCGGCGGGGTCGTCCGAGCGCGAGTCGGGCACGACACGCCGGGCCACGACCAGCCCCACGATCCCCACGGGCACGTTGACGAGGAAGATGGAGCGCCACTCCGACCCCGCGATGTCGGCCGTGATCAGCAGGCCACCCAGCAGCTGACCCGCGGCGCTGGCGATGCCGGCGGTGGCCCCGTAGAGACCGAGCGCCCGGTTACGGGCGTCGCCCGTCGTGGTGGCCTGGATGGTGGAGAGGACCTGGGGCAGCATCATGGCGGCGGCCGCACCCTGGAGCGCCCGGAAGGCCACGAGCAGCTCGACATTCGAGGCCAGCCCGCAGGCCAGCGACGTCACCGTGAAGGCGGCCATACCCAGAAGGAACAGGCGACGGCGCCCCAGGGCATCGCCGAGCCGGCCCCCCACGACCAGGAGCACGGCGTACGCGATGGCGTACCCCGCCACCACCAGTTGCAGCATGCCGACCGAGGCCCTGAGGTCCCGGTCGATCGTGGGGAGGGCGACATTGACGATGAAGAAGTCCGTGACGGGCAGGAAGACGCCGACCAATACGGTGATCAGTCCCAGGGGTGACAGCGCCGCCGAAGCGGCTCGTGGAGATGAATTCGCTTCAGCCAAAAGAGCCATTCCACGACTATGGGGGGTATCGGTAACCTGGTACCAGTGCCTGGGTATCCTGGTATTGATGACAACTGGCAACGGGCTAAGAACACGGTCAGACTGGGAATATGGCCGACGTTGAGCTGTTGCGGCGCCAGGAGTTGGGCACGTTTCTGCGCAGCCGGCGCGAGCGCATCTCGCCGCAGCAGGTCGGGCTGATCGCGAGCGGTCGGCGCCGCACGCCCGGGCTGCGCCGGGAGGAGCTGGCCCAGATGGCCGGCGTCGGCGTCACCTGGTATACGTGGCTCGAGCAGGGGCGCGACATCAACGTCTCGGGCCAGGTGCTCGAGGCCATCTGCCGGGCGTTGTTGCTGGATGCCAGCGAGCGGGCCCACGTCATGAACCTGGCCGGCGTCGACGACCACGAGATCATCCGGGAGTGCCGCGCCCTGTCCCCTTCGGTGCAGGTCATGCTCGATCAGCTCTCCCCGTTCCCCGCGTCGGTGGCCAACGCCCGCTTCGACCTGCTGGCCTTCAACGACGTCTACTGCCGCCTCATCACGGACCTGCGCGAGATCCCGCCCGAGGACCGCAACACCTTGTGGCTCGGGTTCACCGATCCGGCCTGGCGCCGGGCCCTCGTCGACTGGGAGGAGGGGATGGGCCGCATGGTGGCCCAATATCGGCTCAACATGGCGGACCACGTCGGTGAGCCCTCGTGGAAGGATCTTGTGCGGCGCTTGAGCGAGGCGTCGCCCGAGTTCGTCGACATGTGGTCCCGGCGGGACGTCCAAGGTGTGGAGAACCGGGCCAAGCTCTTGATGAACAGCCACGTGGGGCTGTTGCGCCTCGACCACACCAGCTACTGGATCGGGCCGCGATCGGGGACGCGGGTGGTCGTCTACACGCCGCTCGACGAGGAGGCCCGGCGACGGCTGGAGAAACTGGCGCTGATCGACTTCGGGTGACCAAGGGCGGGGCGGGGCCGACGGTTCCTTGGGCATGGAGCTCGTTGTCGAAAAGACATCCTCGAACGACCTGATGGACGAAGCCGAACGGCTGGGTCGGACGCTGTCGTCGACCTTGGGGTCGCTGATGGCTGTCGCAGGCGAACTGGATCGCCGGGAGGCCTGGCGCTCGGAGGGCGCGACATCGTTGGCCGCATGGATGACCCAGCGCCTGGGGGTGGCCGAGGGGACGGCGCGATCGTGGAGCCAGGTGGCCGCCCACCTGTGGGACATGCCCCATTTGGCCCAGGGTCTCCGGGTGGGTGCGCTCAGTTTCGACAAGGTGCGCGCCGCCGTCGAGTTGGCCACGCCCGAGTCCGAGGCGTCCGTCCTGCGCCAGGCCGAGGAGTGCACGGTCCGCCAACTGACCGATCTGGTCCGGGCGAAGAGGGGCACCAGCGATGAGCAGGCGGAGGCACGTCATGACTATCGCTACCTGCGCTTCAACGACGCCCGGCGGGTGATGACGGCCCAACTCACCGAGGACGCCTACGCGGAGGTGCGCGCCGCGATCACCGCACGGGCGCGGCTCTTCCCCTCCGACGGCGAGACCCGCTACGACCAACGCCGGGCCGATGCCCTCGTCGACATCTGCCGGGGGCAAGCCGGGCGTGGTGGGGACGGTGCGGGTGCGGACGCCGACGGGGCTGGTGCGGGGTCCGGGGCTGGTGCGGGGTCCGGGTCGGGTGCGGGGTCGGGTGCGGGTGCGGGTGCGCGTGGGCGTTCCAACTTCTTCATCGTGGCCCATACCGATCTCTCGTTCCTGCGTGGTGGCTCGGGTGGGGCGGAGATCGAAGGACTGGGCCTTTTGAGCCGCGAGGCGATCCGACGGATCAGTTGCAGTGCGACAGTCGCGCTCGCACTCGATGATGCGTTCGGGCACACCATGTTCGAGGGACGGGCCCGGCGATTTGCCTCGGACGCGCAACGTCGGGAGATCCAACGGCGCGATCGGCGATGCCGCTTCCCCGGCTGCCCCAACAACGTCTTCACCGATGTCCATCACGTCGTGCACTGGATCGACCAGGGGACGACCGACTTACCCAATCTGGTGACGCTGTGTGACCATCACCATCATCGTGTGCACGAGGGCAAGTGGCGGATGACGGGCAATGCGAACGGCATCCTGCGATTCGTCGGCCCGAGCGGACGTCCGATGACGTCCCGACCGTCGCCGCTGTGGACGAGACGCCGGGACTGATTCGCTCTCGCTATCGATTTCAGGTCGAGGGCGCCGCGTAGAGCGCCCGGACGATCTCCATCCACTCCCCCAGTCCCGCCACCTCCAGCCCGTCGACCTTGCCGCGCTCATCGGCGCGGCGGAGGTCAAGGGCGCGTTGGGCGTGGGGTAGTCGCTCGAAGTTCTGCTGCTCCTCTGCGGACATCGGTCCCCCCTGGAGCGCCAGGGACGCCACGCTGTCGGCGGCCAATACCTCCGCGTAGGCCTTTTGGCGTGCCACGAGATACCGCTTGGCCTCCACGTGCAGTCCCACGGGTCCGGCCACCCGCTCCCCCAGCGCTGCCCGCACCGACTCGGCACCGACTTCGGCGTGCTCAGCGTCCCTGACCCCGGGCAGCAAGTGCCCGATATCGTGGACGAGGCCGGCCACGGCCAACTCGATGTCATCGGGGAACTCCTGGCGCAACACCGCCGCCGTCTGCAGGGCATGGTCGAGATGGGTGAACGGCATCTCGCCCGACGGCCCGGTGGCGGTGGCGGTGTCAGGGACCTCGACAGGATGATCGGCTCCCGACGCCAGGAGCCGTTCGATCTCGTCGATGGTCAAGGTCACCGCCTCATTCTCCTCGATCATTCCCCTGCCCGACGCCGGCCTCGATGTCATCGGGTGAGGGCGCCGACGCGACGGTTGTGGCCCGGGTGGTCCGCTCCAACCCCGTTGGTCGTGCCCGGGGGTCCGGTCGAGTCGCCTGAACGGGGGCGCACCCGATAGTTTCGCAGCACGACCTGGGAGGACCGAAATGACCGACTCCACGACGGCTACGAAGACCGCAGACCACTCCGAAAGGACAGAAAGCACCTTCGATCCGACGCAGGATACGGGGGCTGACGAGATCCTCAGCGAATTGCGGGCGTGGCTCGGCATCAACTGGGATCCCGACCTGACGGTCGGCGAGTGGTGGGAGCGCCTCGGCCTCGCCGGTTGGTCCGCGCCCGGGCTGCCCGAGAACGCCTACGGCAAGAGCATGGCAAGGGCCGATACCGTGCTGGTGGCCCAAGAGATCTCCAAGTTCGGAGCGTTGGGCGCGCCGGCTGGACTGGGCCTCCTCCTTGCCGCCCCGACCATCGCCGTCCACGGCACGCAGGAACAGATCGATCTCTACGTGCGCGACATCGTCACCGGTAAGAAGGCCTGGTGCCAGTTGTTCAGCGAGCCCCAGGCCGGATCGGACCTGGCCGGATTGCAGACGAGGGCGGTGCGGGACGGGGACGAGTGGGTCATCAACGGTCAGAAGGTCTGGACATCGGGCGGTCAGTACGCCGATCTGGGCATGTTGCTGGCCCGGACGGACCCGAACGTGCCCAAGCACGCCGGCATCTCCTACTTCGCCTTCGAGATGCGCCAGGAGGGCGTCGACGTGCGACCGCTCCGTGAGATGACCGGCCACGCGCTCTTCAACGAGGTCTTCCTGACCGATGCGCGAGTGGCGGACTCGGCGTTGATCGGGGGCGTGAACAACGGTTGGGCCGCGGCCAACACGACGCTGATGAACGAGCGCGCCGGACTGGGCTCGGGTGGCGGGAACGCGGCGGGAGGCGACTCGGCGCCACCCGGCACCGTCCTGGGCGCGCTCACACGGCGGGCGGGCGACTTCGTCGAAGGCGGGTCGGCCTCGGGCGGCCGCCGGAGCGGGACCGGCGGAAACGGGGAAAACGGGGAAAACGGCGGCAGCAGCGGCGGCGGTAGCGGCGCCGGCGCCGTGTTCAGCGTCATGAGGGGCGGTCCGGGCCTCCTCATCCGCATGGCGCAACAGAACGGGTCCAACAAGGACGCCGGCGTGCGACAGGACCTGGTCCGCCTTTACACCTTGAGTGAACTGGGCCGGTTCAACGGACTGCGGCTCAAGGCCGTAAAGGAGCAGGGTGGCGACATCCCCGGCATGGCGAACGCGTCCAAGCTCGCCATGAGTCAGATCGTTCGGCTGACCCGTGACCTGGGGTTACAGATCATCGGTCCGTCCGGCATGCTGCACGCCTACGACGCAGACGACAAGGCCAGCCTGGCCCAGGCGACGGGCGACCCCTTTGCCGGCGGGATCACGGAGATGGCGCTCTTCGCTCAGGCCCCGTCGATTTACGGCGGGACCGACCAGATCCAGCGGAACATCATCGGCGAACGTGTCCTCGGACTGCCCAAAGAGCCCAACAACGATCGGGTGACGCCGTTCTCTCAGCTTCCCAAGAACGCGTGATCGCCCATGGCGCTCCTTGAGCGGTCGCCCGGCGGGACGGGGGACTCGGGCGTGACGGGCGGGGCGGTCGCCAGCATGGAAAAGTCCGTCGCCAACGCACACGGCTTGTTGGTGTCGTGGTGGGCGGCGCGCATCCCGGACCGCCCGGCGCTCATCACCAGCAGTGGGGACCGCACCTTCGCCGAACTCAACGCGAACATCAACCGATTGGGCCGGGCACTCCGTGCCCGCGGACTCAAGGTCGGCGACAGCGTCGCCCTCATGTGCACCAATCGACCCGAGTTCGTCGAGGTCTTTCTGGCGGCCCAGCGAGTCGGTCTGCGCCTGACACCGATCAACTGGCATCTCACGGGTCAAGAAGCGGGCTACATCGTGGACGACTGCGAGGCGAAGGCGTTCGTCGCGGCCGCCTCCCTGGGGGACAAGGCGGTGGTGGCGGCTTCGGCGGTCGGGGACGGGGACGGCCTGGTCAGGTTGGCCGTCGGGGGAAGTCTCCCCGGATTCGAATCGTACGAGGAGGTCATCGCCGCTCACGACGGCTCAGATGTGGACGACCCGGTCCTGGGCACCCAGATGCTCTATACATCCGGGACCACCGGCCGCCCCAAGGGTGTGCACCGATCGAGCGGGGGCGCCCCGAGCGCACTGGCTACGGTCAACCTCTGCGGCTACGACGAGGACGTCGCCCGCAGCGTCGACGCCCACCTGTGCACCGGACCGCTGTACCACGCGGCGCCCCTGGTCTTCTCGGTCGCCCTGCCACTGCTCTACGGGGTGCCCATCGTGATCATGAACCGGTGGGACCCCGCCGAGACGCTGCGACTCGTCGAACAGCACGGCGTCACGCATACCCACATGGTGCCGACCATGTTCCATCGCCTCCTTGCCCTGCCCGACGAGGTGCGGAGGAAGTACGACGTGTCCTCGCTGCGCTTCGTGATCCACGGGGCGGCACCGTGCCCCGTCGCAGTGAAGCAGCGGCTCATCGAATGGCTGGGCCCGATCGTGGTCGAGTACTACGCCGCCACCGAGGGCGTCGGCACCATGGTCGACTCCCCCACCTGGTTGGCGCACCCGGGCACGGTTGGGCGCCCCATGCTGCCCGAACTGGTCAAGGTGGCCGACGACGACGGCCACGCGCTGGCGGCTGGAGAGGTCGGCCTCGTGTTCCTCCGGACCCAACCCGCGACGAGGTTCGACTACTACGGCGACGCCGACAAGACCGCCGGCGCCTACCGGGGGGACTACTTCACCCTCGGCGACATGGGCTACATGGATTCCGAGGGCTACCTCTATCTGACCGACCGCTCCGCCAACCTCATCATCTCCGGCGGGGTGAACATCTATCCGGCCGAGATCGACGCCATCCTCCTCGAGCACCCGGCCGTGGGCGATGTGGCGACCATAGGGGTACCAGACGAGGAGTGGGGCGAGTCGGTCAAGGCTGTGGTGCAACTGGCCGACGGGATTGAGCCGAGCGCAGAGTTGGCCTCCGAGCTGCTGGCATTCTGTAGAGATCGGCTGGCCCATTTCAAGTGCCCGCGCTCGATTGACTTCACCCCTCAGCTGCCGCGCGAGGATACGGGGAAGATCTACAAGCGGGTCTTGCGGGAACAGTATCGAGCGGCAGCCGTGACATCACCACAATAAGGAGAGAACACAGACATGGGTATTTGTGACGGACGCATCGTCGTCATCACCGGAGCGGGTCGGGGCATCGGACGCCAGCATGCGCTCGAGTTCGCCAGTCAGGGCGCCAAAATCGTCGTCAATGACCTCGGGGCGGAGGTGGACGGCTCGGGAAGCTCAGCCGGTCCGGCCGGCGAGGTCGTCGACGAGATCCGCGGCATGGGCGGCGAGGCGGTCGCCAATGGCGACGACGTGTCCGACTACGAAGGAGCGGGCCGACTCATCCAGACCGCCATCGACACCTTCGGCGGTCTCGACGTCCTCGTCAACAATGCCGGGATCCTGCGGGACCGCATGCTGGTCAACATGACCATCGACGAATGGGACGCCGTCATCCGCGTCCACCTGCGGGGCACCTTCGCCCCCACGCGCCATGCGGTCGAGTACTGGCGCAACCGGTCGAAGGCCGGCGAGACCAACGACGCCCGTGTGATCAACACCACGTCGCCCTCGGGGATCTACGGCAACGTGGGACAGACCAACTACGGCGCGGCCAAGGCGGGCATCGCCTCGTTCACCGTGATCGCCGCCATGGAGCTCGGCCGTTACCGCGTCACCGTGAACGCGATCGCACCGGCGGCGCTCACCCGCATGACGGAGAACCTGAGCATGGGCGCCCAGTCCGCGGCGAAGAAGCCCGAGGAGTTCGACCCGCTCGACCCCGGCAACATCGCCCCGCTGGTCGTCTGGCTTGGCAGCTCAGAATCGGCCGATATCACCGGGCGCGTCTTCAACGTGCTCGGCGGCGAGATCAGCGTGGCCGAGGGCTGGGTGGCCGGTCCGGGCGCCGACAAGCACGACCGCTGGGACCCGGCCGAGCTGGGCAAGGTCGTCCCCGACCTCGTGGCCAAGGCGGCCCCGAACGCCAACATGGGGGGAAAGAGGGGCTGATCGGGATGCCTCCGCTTCCGGGTCGAGGTGAGATGGACGAGGCCATCCATGTCATCGAGGACCACGCCGACCGGCTGTTCCTCTGGGACTACGAACGGGAGCGGGGGCAGCTGGTCACCCTCTACAACAAGGCCATGGCCTCGCAGTGGAGCAGCGTGACCGACCTGGACTGGTCGATCGACGTCGACCCCGAGCGCCTGGTGGCGGAGCAGGACAGCCCGTTGCTGGCGGTCACCCGGCTGGCCGGGCGGCTGCCGGGCTCGCCGCTGGCCACATGGAGCGAGAAGGAGTACTCCCAGCTCGGGATCGAGTTCTTCAAGGCCAGCCTGAGCCAGTTCATGCACGGCGAGCAGGGGGCCATGATGACGGCGGCGAAGATCGTCGAGACCGTCCCGTGGATCGATGCCAAGTACTACGCCTCGACGCAGACCATGGACGAGGCCCGCCACACCGAGGTCTTCGCCCGCTATCTCTCGACCAAACTGGGCGAGGCCTACCCCATGAGTCCCTTCTTGAAGGGGCAGATCTGGTCGCTGCTCGAGGACTCACGGTGGGATATCGCCTATCTGGGGATGCAGATCGTGATTGAGTCGCTGGCGTTGGCGGCATTCGGGGACATGTTGCGGCGGACCCAGGAGCCGCTGCTGAGGAAGCTGCTTCGTTATGTCATGTCCGACGAGGCCCGCCACGTGGCCTTCGGGGTGTTGACGCTGAGCGAGTTCTACTCGTCGCTCGGGTCCGCGGAGTTGCGGGATCGACAGGAGTTCCTGCTCGACAACACGCTGCGCAACCGGTCCCGGGCCACGACGCCCGAAGTGTGGGAGCGGATGGGCGTCTCCGTGGAGGCGGTGCTGCCCTTCATTGTGGAGGCGGCCGGGCAGGCCAGGATCAATCCGGCGGGCGGGTTCGCACGGGGATTCTTCGCCAAGCTGGTCCCGAACGTGCGCAAACTGGGGCTGCTCGAGGCAAACGACGGCTACCTGCGCCAGAAGTGGGGCGAGGCCGGGTTGCTCGAGTTCGAATTCTCGGACGACACCGGGTCGGATTACGAGACGTACGATGCGGTCGCTGAGGACCGGGCGACGGCGACGGCGACGGCGACGACAGCGGCGACGGCGGCGGCGACAGCGGCGACGGCGGCGGCGGCGGCGGCCACCGAACTCTGACGTTCGTCCGACGAATGGCGCCCACCCGCTCCCAGACCATCGCACGCATCCGGGCCATCTGCCTCGGTCTGCCCGAGGCGGTCGAAAAGCCCTTCGGCGGCCACACCTCCCCTGCGTTCCGTGTGCGCGACAAGATGTTCGCCGTCATCAGTGAAGACAGGACGTCGATGACCGTGAAGGCCCCCCGGGGCGTCCAGGCCATCCTCATCAACTCGGATCCCGAGCGGTTCTTCGTCCCCAAGTACGTGGGCAGCAAGGGGTGGGTCGGGATCCGGCTCGATCCGGGCCCCCCACCCGACTGGGAAGAGGTGGCCGAGATCATTTTCGAGAGCTACGCCATGACGGCGCCCAAGCGGCTCGTGGCGGAGTGGGAGAGCAGCCGGAATGCGTGAGGACCGACTGCCTGGAGAAGCCCGGCCCAGGCACGGACGGAGCCGTCCGCAGCCTGCCTGAGGAGGTAATTCCGCGGCGAACCCCGTTTGCGCAGCGCAGCGCGCTATTGTGGTGGGTGAGGGCACCACCATTACAGATTTGGAAATCCCTCTGGCTCGAGAGAGTCACCGGCCATGACCCCCACTAAGGGTCAAATCTGGCCAGGGAAGGAGTGGATTTTCAATGGCAACTGGTTCCGTGAAGTGGTTTAACGGTGAGAAGGGCTTCGGCTTCATCACTCAGGACGGTGGCGGCCCCGACGTATTCGTGCATTTCAGCGCGATCTCCGGTACGGGGTACCGCAACCTCGAAGAAGGACAGAAGGTTGAGTTCGAGACCAACCAAGGCCCCAAGGGGCTGCAGGCCGCGAACGTGCGCGCCATCTGATCCCGACGTGCCGACCGAGGTCGGCACGCACAAGACAGCCAGATACCAGGGCCCCCTCTCCTCGCGAGCGGGGGCCCTGTCTGGTCGTGGGACCGGTTCGGGCGGTCGGGCGGTCTGGCGGTCAGTAGTAGGGGCGGTAGTCCTGCGTGGTCACCGCCAGTACGGCGTCGGCCAGCTCGCGGCGGCACACCATGAGATCGGGCAGCCAGGCATCGGGGGCGCCGTAGCGCAACGGGTCGCCGTTCAACCGTGAGGTGTGCAGGCCGCTCGCCTCGGCCACCGCCACCGGAGCGCACGAATCCCACTCGTACTGCCCACCGGCATGGATGTAGACGTCTGCCAGCCCCATGATGACGGCTCCGATTTTGGCGCCGGCCGAGCCCATGGGGATCATGACGCCGCCGAGAGCCTCCGCCACCTCGTAGGCCACTTCGGGTGGCCGGCTCCGGCTCACGACCACCCGCGGCGGGGCGGTGGGGTCGTAGGGGTCCAGCGGGCGTGGGGCGGCAGTCGTGAGGGTCACGTCGATGGCCGGTAGGGCAACCGCGCCCACCACGGCCAACCCACCGGTCGCCAGCGCCACATGGACGGCCCAGTCGGGGCGGCCGGGTTCGCGGAACTCCCGGGTCCCGTCGAGCGGGTCGATGATCCAGAGGCGGCCGCTCCCCGAGACGTGCTCGAGCCCCTCCTCGGAGCGGACGTCGTCCTCGGGATAGAGGCGATTCAGCTCCTTGACGAGGAGCTGATGGGCCAGCCGATCCCCGGCCACCCCCACGTCCCTGATGGCGGACCGATCCGCGCGCAGCTCGAGCAGGGCGTGACCGGCCATGGTGGCCAACGTGGCCGCGTCACGGTGCTCGGCGGCCAAATCCTGTTGTTCGACGGCGGACACGACGACAATGTCTAGCCGGAACAGGGTCGTCTAGATGAGACGGCGGTCGGTGGCCCAGCGGGTCAGCTCGTGTCTGGTGGAGAGCTGGAGCTTGCGCAGGACCGACGAGACGTGCGATTCGACCGTCTTGGCCGAAATGGTCAGGTCCCGTGCGACCTCCTTGTACGTGTAACCCCGGGCGATCAGCCGCAACACCTCGCGCTCGCGGGGCGAGATCTGGTCCAGTTCGGGGTCGAGACCGGTGGTGACCGTGTCGGCGGCGGCCCCGTGGGAGAAGGCATCGAGGACGAAGCCGGCCAGGCGCGGCGAGAACACGGCATCGCCCGCGGCGACGCGGTACACCGCCTGGAGGAGTTCCCCGCCGGAAATGGTCTTGGTGATGTAGCCGCGGGCACCGGCACGGATGACGGCGATCACGTCCTCGGGCGCGTCGGATACGGAGAGGGCGAGGAACCGCACCTCGGGATGGTGCGGGAGGACTCCGTTGAGCACGGCGAGACCGCCGCCGCCGGGGAGGTGGACGTCGAGCAGGACGACCTCGGGGATGCGCTCGTTGATGAGCTCGATGGCCGCCTCCACCTCGTCCGCTTCGCCGACGACCTCCACGGCGTCGCCGAGCTCGGCCCGCACGCCCGCCCGGAAGACCGCGTGGTCCTCGACCAGGAAGATCCTCGGGCGCACGCCCTCGCTCATCTGGGCCCCGTCGTGGATGTGGAAGTGGGCACGGGCATCTTCAGCTCGACCTCGGTTCCCTCACCCGGTACGGACCGGATCACCACCGTGCCACCGTAGCGAGCCATGCGGGCCCGGATCGATTGGGCGATTCCCTGGCGGTCTGCCGGGACGGCGGCGGGGTCGAATCCCTGTCCCCGGTCGCGCACGAACAGCATGACGGCGCCGGGCTCGACCTCGGCGTAGAGCGAGACCTGCGGGGCCCCCGACCATTTGGCGGAATTGACCGTGGCCTCCCGGGCCGCATCGAGGAGGGCGCGCAAGCCCTCTGTGAGGGGGCAGTCCCCCACCATCACCACCTGGACGGTGATCCCGTGATCGGCCTCGACGTGGCGCTGGAGCAGCCCGACCCCCTCGGCGAGGTTTGTGACTTCGTCGCCGATGGAGCCGGGCGCCCGTCCCTCGAACAGCCACGCGCGCAGCTCGCGTTCCTGGGCGCGGGCCAGGCGCACCACGTTCCGGGGATCCTCGGCCGAGCGCTGAATGAGGGCGAGCGTCTGCAGCACCGAATCGTGCACGTGTGCGGCCATCTGGGCCCGTTCCTCGGCCAACGCCCTCGCCTGGCGTTCGGCCATCAGGTCGCGCACCAGGCTGAGCCACCAGGGCCCGAAGACGACCACAATGGCGGCGATGACCAGCAGGGCGCCGCCGAGCGGGCGCAAGGCGGCCGTACTGGGATGGCCCAGAATGAGCACGACGATGCCCCCGGCGGCGAGGGCGGCGCCGGCCGTGATGCGCAGGATCAGCTTCCAGCGCCCGGGGCCCTCGCTCTCGACGCTGAGCATGGGGACGAGGTCGTCTTGCATCCAGACCCGCTCGGGCTCGCTGGCGTTACGCCAGATCAGGATCGTCAACCCGGCGGCCAGGAACACCGGCCAGCTGAAGATCCCGACAAACCCGACGTGGAGGAGCGAGACGACTACCTGGGTGACGATCACCAGCGGAATGACGGCGATGACCAGGCGGATGCCCCGGCGATCGGCGACGGCGCGGGAGAAGATGTTCGTGGTCTCGGTATCGAGGGGCACGATCAGCCACGCCACGGCGTAGATGAGCACGGGGAAGCCCACGAAGAGGCCGACGAGGACGAAGCCGATCCGCAGGATCGTGACGTCGATGCCGGTCGACTGGGAGATCCCGGCGCAGATGCCTGCCAGGACACGTCCGTCGGACGAGCGTCGCATGGCACGTAGGTGGTGATGGGGGCGGCGGCCGTAGGGGCCGGGCGGCTCGGGCGTCTGGGGGTCCCAGTGGGCGTGGCGCCAGAGTCCCCGGTGACCATGGGGCGGTGAAGGGGGCGGGGGCCCGGTGGGGCGCGTGGTGGGATCGGTCGACTCGGGGATACCACGATGATCGCGCGACGACCCCCCCAGGATCATCAGGGAAAACCCTGAGTAGACCTCTCCGGAATCAGGGTACGACCAGGGTCATGCCGGATTTCCCCCGGCGGGTGGCACCGTCAGGCTTATGGCATGACCACCACGACGACTGACAATCCGAATCAAGAGACCGAGCAGACCGAGCAGACCGAGCAGACCGAACCCGCAGGGGCGGCCGAGTACCACCGGGACACGCTGCGCCGCGGCGGCCCGGGCCGGATGCTGGCCGGGGTGGCCGTCGGGCTCGCCGACTATTTCGACATCGACCCCACCCTGGTCCGGGTCGGATTCGTCGTCCTGTCGTTCCTGGGCGGCCTCGCGGTCCCCCTCTACCTGGCCGGTTGGCTGCTGATTCCCGAAGAAGGCGCCGAGCTCTCGATAGCGGAGGAGTTGATGGCCCGTGAGCGAGTCCGCTGAACCCCCACGCCGATCGATCGACATCGACATCGAGTACCTACTGAACCGCTTCACCTTCGGTCCGAGAGGACCTATCGACCCGAGAGGACACAGAATGCGCCTGCGCCCCGAGGCCGCCCGCTGGGTGGGCTCACCCTCCACCTCCACCTTGCGCGTCTCGGACGCCGAGCGCAACGCGGTGGCCGACAAGCTCTCCCGCCACTACGCCGACGGGCGGCTCGACGAGAGCGAGTTCAAAGAACGCCTCGATGCCGCCATGTCGGCCAAGACGCAGGGCGACCTGGCCGGCCTGTTCGACGACCTGCCCCCGTTGGCGAGCGAGCCGCCCCCGCCTCCCTCGCGGCGCCGGAGACTGGTTCCGTTGGTGGTCATGGTGGCCTTCCTGCTGCTGGCCGCCGGCTCGACCGTCTCCCTCTGGCACGTGATGCGGGTTCCATGGCTGTTGCTCTTGGTGGTCGGGTTCTTCCTGTGGAGCCGGGTCGGGCGACGCCATCACCATCACCACCCGCACGCCGATCGGTAGGGCCAGGTGACGGCGGTGCCCGCGGGTCGAGACGGAGTCAGCGTTCCTCCCACCTGAACAGGGATTTCGTCCTCCTTCACCTGGTGGTCCGAGAGGGTCGACAGTGCCAGATAGCGTCTTGGCCGAGGCAGGTACCCCCGCCGCCTTGTCCAGTCCCGTCCCGTCCCGTCCCGTCCCGTCCCGTCCCGTCCCGTCCCGTCCCGTCCCCAGGAGTATCTTCTCAATGCGCACCCTCGCCGGGTGGTGTGTCCGCCACCGCCGACTCGTGCTCCTCATCTGGGCGATCGTCCTGATCGTCTCGCTGGGCACAATGAAGGCAGTCGGCACCGATTACTCGAACTCGTTCTCCTTCCCGCACACCCAGTCGTCCGACGCCATCGCCCTGTTGCAGGCGGCAGCGCCGAAAATCTCCGGCGACACCGAACAGATCGTCTTCGCCACCTCCGACGGGGTGAAGGTGACGGACCCGAGCGTGACGTCGCGCATCACCGCCATGATCGCCAAGGTCGAGGCGCTCCCCCACGTGGCCCCGGTGACCAGTCCCTACAGCGCGGCCGGCGCGCACGACATCAACGCGAACAAGACCGTTGCGTTCATCTCGGTGACCCTGGATCAGCAGTTCCAAAACCTGACCCAACCGGAAGCGAAGAGGTTTGTGGATACGGCGACGGCGCCAGCGGGGGGCCACCTCCAGGTGGCGGTCACCGGCCAGCTGGCGGAGTTGTCCAACAAGCAATCCTTCGGCGGAACCCTGCCGGGGGTGGTCCTCGCCTTCATCGTGCTCGGGGTCATCTTCGGGTCGTTCTTCGCGGCGATCCTGCCGATCATCTCGGCGCTGTTCGCCCTGGGGACGGCCATCGGCGTCATCGGCACGCTCAGCCACGTGCTCAAGATGCCGCAGTTCTCGCCCGAGCTCGTCCTGCTCATCGGCCTGGGCGTCGGCGTGGACTACGCGCTCTTCATCGTGACCCGGCATCGACAGGGGCTCGTGGCGGGCCAACCGATCGACAATTCGATAGTCAACGCCGTGAACACTTCGGGACGGGCCGTGCTCTTCGCCGGCATCATCGTCTGCATCGCCCTGCTCGGCATGTTCGCCCTGGGCGTGAGCTTCCTGTACGGGCTGGCCGTGGCGGCCGCCATCGGCGTGCTCCTGACCATGATCTCTGCGCTGACGCTGCTGCCGGCCATGCTGGGATTCATCGGCCTCAAGGTCATGAGCCGAAGCCAGAAACGGAACCTGGCCGAGAACGGCCCGCGCATCATCGGCGCCGACAACAAGGGTTTCTGGCCGCGCTGGGCCGACCGGATCCAGCGGAGGCCGGCGGTGGCGGCCGTACTGGCGCTCATCGTCATCGTGGTCATCGCCCTGCCGTTCTTCTCTCTCCGCCTGGGCGCGGCCGACCAGGGCAGCGACCCCGCCGGCACGACCACCCGGACGGCCTACGACCTGCTGGCCAAGGGATTCGGCCCCGGGTTCAACGGACCCCTCCAACTGGTCTCGCTCGTGCACTCACAAGCTGACAAGGATGTGATCGCCAAGGTGGTCACCGCAGTGGAGAAGCAGCCCGGCGTGGTCCACAAGCCGATCGTGCCGATCTACTTCCCGAGCAAGACCGGCGTCAGCTCCGAAGTGGCGTTGATCATCGCCTACCCGACGACGTCCCCCCAGGCGGCCGCCACCACCAACCTCATCTACCACCTGCGTGACGTGACCATTCCCGACGCGGTGGGCACAAGCGGGGTGAAGGTGCTCGTCGGGGGTGACACCGCCATCTTCGTGGACTTCGCCCATGTGCTCTCGGCCAAGCTCCCCCTGTTCATCGCCCTGGTGGTGGTGCTCTCGTTCCTCCTGCTGTCGATCGTGTTCCGGAGCTTCGTGATTCCGCTGGTCGGCGCCGCCATGAACCTGCTCTCGATCGGGGCCGCCTTCGGGCTGCTCGTGGCCGTGATCCAGTGGGGTTACGCGGACCCCGTCTTCGGCATCAACCGGACGGGGCCGGTGGAGTCGTTCCTGCCGGTGATGCTCTTCGCCATCCTGTTCGGGCTGTCGATGGACTACCAGGTGTTCCTGGTGACCCGGATGCACGAGGAGTACCTCAAGTCGGGCGACACCCGCGTCGCCGTGCGCAACGGGCTCGCCGCCACCGGAAAGACGATCACCGCGGCCGCCCTCATCATGATCCTGGTCTTCGGCTCGTTCATCCTGGGCGGGCAGCTCGTGATCAAGGAGTTCGGCATCGGCCTGGCCGGTGGCATCCTGGTCGACGCCATTTTCATCCGGATGGCCGTCGTCCCCTCGCTCATGATCCTGCTGGGGAAGGTCAACTGGTGGTTCCCCAAGAAGCTCGACCGCATGCTGCCGCGCATGTCGGTGGAGGCCGACGACCTGGCCGCACTTCCGGTGGTCACGGCCACCGCCGATCCGGATCCCGAACTGGTCTGAACGCGCCCGTACGCGCGCGTCGCAGCCGGGCGGACCGTTACCAGGCGTAGTCCTCCGGGGCGGTCTTGTAGCCCGGGAAGATCTCATTGAGCCGGGTCAGCACGTCGTCGCCCAAGGTGAGCTCGGCCGCCTCGAGGGCCCCGTCGAACTGGTCGGCGGTGCGGGGCCCGATGATCGGGGCCGTCACCGCCGGCCGCGTCAGCAACCAGGCCAGGGCGACCGTGCCGGGCTCGTGGCCTATCTCGGCACAGAAGTCCTCGTACTGCTCGAGCTGCGGGCGGTGCCGCTCCAGAGCCGCGGCCGCCGGGCCGGCGTAGCGGCGACTGCCGTCGCGCTCCTTGCGCACCACGCCCCCGAGGAGTCCCCCTTGGAGGGGCGACCACGGGATCACGCCGAGGCCGTAGTCGACCGCAGCCGGCAGCACCTCCAACTCGACCTTGCGGGCCAGCAGGTTGTAGATCGACTGCTCGCTGACCAAGCCCAGGAAGTGGCGCTCGGCGGCCACCGCCTGCGCCTTGGCGATGTGCCAGCCGGCGAAGTTGGAGGAGCCGACGTAGAGAATCTTGCCCTGGGTGCGCAGGACCTCCATCGCCTCCCAGATCTCGTCCCACGGTGTGCCCCGGTCGATGTGGTGCATCTGGTAGAGGTCGATGTACTCGGTCTGGAGCCGCTGGAGGGACGCATCGCAGGCACGCCGGATGTTGAGGGCCGAGAGCCGTCCCTCGTTCGGCCAGTCGCCCATGTCGCCGTAGAGCTTGGTGGCCAGGACCGTGCGCTCCCGGCGCGCCCCGCCCTGGGCGAACCAGCGGCCGACGATCTCCTCGGTGGCGCCCTTGCCCGCCGACCGGCCGTAGACGTTGGCCGAGTCGAAGAAGTTGATCCCCACCTCCAAAGCCTTGTCCATGATCTTGAACGAGGTGGGCTCATCGGTCTCGGGACCGAAGTTCATGGTGCCGAGACACAGGCGGCTGACGCGGAGACCGGTACGACCGAGGTGGGTGTAGTGCATGGGAGGCAACCTAATGGGCCGGACGAGCGGGGCGGCCGGGGCGGGACCTGGCCAACTAGCGCCTCTTTTCCCCAGCCCGCTACGGTGGGGGGGTAAGTTCCGGCCCGAAATTAGGGGGATGATGGCAAAGCAAGTTCCGCTGGTCGACTACTTGGAGCTGGGCGGGACCCCGCATCTTGTGGCCAACGAGTGCACCTCGTGCGGCGCCCGGTACTTCGGTCGGCGCAACGCCTGCGCCAAGTGCGGCAAGACCGAGTTCACCAAGGCCGATATCGCCACCAACGGCGAGGTGCGGGCGTTCACCATCGTGGCCTTCGCCGCGCCGGGCGTCCCCGTCCCCTATGTGGCCGCCTGGGTGGACTGCGACGGCACCAGCGTGCGGGGCAATCTGATCAACGTCGAGCCCGATCCCGAGCACGTGACCCTGGGCATGAAGGTCCGGTTGGCCACCCAGAGCATGGGGACGGACGCAGAGGGAACCGAAGCGATCGGGTTCGGTTTCGAACCCCTGGGAGGTTGAGCGACATGGCAGCGGAAGACGTCTGGGTCCTCGGGATCCACATGACCAAGTTCGGCAAGCACCCCGACCTGGACCTGGTCGACCTGGCCTCCGAGGCCGTCCTCGGCGCCCTCGCCGACGGCGATGTCGAGATGAAGGACATCGGGGTGATCGGCGCCGGCAACCTGATGGGTGCGGCCGCCGGTATCGGCCAGCAGCTGCAGAAGCAGGTGGGCCAGACCGGTATCCCCGTCTACAACGTCGCCAACGCCTGCGCCACCGGCGCCACCGCGCTGCGCGTGGCCATCATGGCGATCAAGGCCGGGGAGACCGACATGGGCCTGGCCTTCGGCGTGGAGAAGCTCTCCGGGGCCGGGCTGCTCTCGGGCGGGGCCCGCAAGGAGGACTCGGCGACCTGGACTCCTTCGGGGCGTCTCGGGGCCATCGCCCCCGTCGACGGGCGCATCGGCACCGAGACCATGCCCGGCGTGTTCGCCCAGATCGGCATGGAGTACGGCCACCGCTACGGCGGCACCAGCTTCGAGCTCTTCGCCAAGATCAGTGAGAAGAACCACGCCCACTCCACCCTCAACCCGCTGGCGGCCTACACGAAGCGGATGAGCCTGGAGCAGATCATGAGCGACGTGATGATCGCGTACCCCAACACCCGCCCGATGTGCTCGGCCAACTGCGACGGGGCGGCGGCGGCGGTCGTGGTAAGCGGGTCGAAGCTCAAGACGCTCTCACTCGAGCAGCAGCGGCGGGCGGTCAAGATTTCGGCTTCCGTCTTGACGACCGACCCGTGGGAGGAGTCCTGCCAGGTCCTGCCCGACGTCAGCACCTTGACGCGCAACGCGGCCAGGCAGGCGTACGAGCAGGCGGGGATCGGTCCGTCGGATCTCGACCTGGTGGAGTTGCACGACTGCTTCGCCACGGCCGAACTGGTGCACTACGACAACCTCATGCTGTGCGAGCAGGGCGGCGCCGTCGACTTCTTCAACTCGGGCGCCACGTGGCGGGACGGGACCCTGCCGGTCAACGTGTCGGGCGGCCTCGAATCGAAGGGCCACCCCATCGCGGCGACGGGCATCGCCAACGTCTGGGAGGTCTCCACCCACCTGCGCGGCGAGGCGGGCGACCGCCAGATCGAGGGGGCCAGGGTGGGCCTGACCCACGTCATCGGGTTGGGCTCCGCCTGTGGGATCCACATTCTCGAGAAGGCGGCGTGATCAACCTTCTCGGGGCCGCGGCGTAATGGCCGCGACGGTGCGTGGGGTCGTATCGAGGAGCAAGGGTGCCCCGGTCACGCTCGAAGAGATACTCGTCCCTGCTCCGGGGCCCGGAGAAGCGGTCGTCGCCATCAAGGCGTGTGGCGTGTGCCACACCGACCTGCACTATCGCGAGGGCGGCAGGGGACTTCGTCGTCTTGAACTGGCGGGCCGTGTGCGGCGAGTGCCGGGCCTGCCGGCGGGGGCGGCCCTGGTACTGCTTCGCCACGCACAACGCCACCCAGAAGATGACGTTGGCCGACGGGACGCCATTGTCTCCCGCGTTGGGCATAGGAGCTTTTGCCGACAAGACGCTGGTGGCGGCGGGCCAGTGCACGAAGGTCGACCCCCGGGCGCGCCCCGAGGCGGTCGGGCTCCTGGGCTGCGGCGTCATGGCCGGCATCGGGGCGGCCATGTTCACCGGCGATGTCGGGGTCGGCGACTCGGTGGCCGTCTTCGGGTGCGGCGGGGTGGGCTGCGCGGCCATTGCCGGCGCGCAGCTGGCCGGCGCCACCATCATCATCGCCATCGACCTCGATCCCCACAAGCTCGAGGCGGCCAAGAAGTTCGGCGCCACGCACACGATCGATGCCAGCAGCACCGATCCTGTGGCGGCGGTGCGTGAGCTCACCGACGGCAACGGGGCGGACGTGTGCATCGAGGCCGTGGGCAACCCGAAGGTGATGGAGCAGGCGTTCTACGCCCGGGACCTGGCCGGCACGCTGGTCCAGGTCGGCGTGCCCACGCCCGACATGCGCATCGAGCTGCCGATGATCGAATTCTTCGGTCGGGGCGGCGCGCTCAAGCCCAGCTGGTACGGCGACTGCCTCCCCACCAGGGACTTCCCGAAATTGGTCGACCTCTACTTGGCCGGCCGGCTCGACCTCGACCTCTTCGTCAGCGAGACCATCGGGCTCGACGAGGTGGAGAAGGCCTTCGACCGCATGCAACGGGGAGAGGTCCTGCGCTCGGTCGTCGTCCTCTAAGGGGTTAGCGACGGGCCCGAATGGGCATGATGGAGGTGATGGCCCGGCCCGACAGCGACGAACCTGATCCTTCGGCGGTCTCCTCCCGCGCGAGCGGCCGGCCGCCTGAGGAGGACTCCAGCGAGGACCCCCATCGCCAGGCCGAGGTCATTCTCGAGGAGTCCGAGGACCGTAAGAGCCAGGGAGCCGACAAGTCGACCCCGACCGGGTCATGACGGCTCGATGAGCTCCTCGTCCTCCGCCTCTTCGGGGGCGGGTTGCGCCCGCAGCAACTGGTTGAGGGAGTAGCCGGCCAGCGCGGCGCCGCCCACGACCGAGAGCCGGGTCAGCGACTTCGACAGGTGCGGTCCGAGGCGGAGGCTGCCCGGACCCGAGGCCAGCAGGGCCGTGGCGACCGCGAAATTGGTGAGGGGCAGCTCGAACCCACCGTTGGTCGAGAGCGGCCCCTGCTTGCGGTGCACCGTCGACGCCACCACCATGGTGCCGGCGATGGCCAACGGACCGAGCGGGTCGGCGATCCCCGCCGCGGTCAGGACGCCCCCGCCGAGCTCGCTCGCTCCGGCGATGGTGGCCATCACCTTGCCGGGCTTCATGCCCATCGACTCGAAGCCGGCGCCCGTCGCATCCAGCCCGTGCCCGCCGAAGGAGCCGAACAGCTTCTGGGCGCCGTGCACGGCGAGGTAGGAGCCGAAGATCAAACGTGTGATGAGAAGACCGATACTGCGCATCTGACCTCCAGGTCCGGGCTGGCTTACGAAAGTTAAGGTACTATATATTCGTATGGTCGGGGATCACGAAGAGGGGGCGTGCCAGGCGATCACCCACGTCTTCGCCCTGTTGGGGAAGCGCTGGACGGGCCTGATCATCGTGACGCTTCTCGACGGGCCGGCCCGGTTCTCCCGTATCGGCCAGTTGGTGCCCGGGATGAGCGACCGGATGCTCTCCGAACGCCTGACGGAACTGGTGGCGGCCGGACTGATCACCCGCGAGGTGGAGGACGGCCCTCCCATCAACGTCCGCTACCGGTTGACCGGACGGGGGGAGGCGCTGCGCCCCGCCCTCGCCGAGCTCGAGCGATGGGGACACGAACAACTTCTGGAGACCGCAGCGACGACGACGGGGGCATCGGTGGGCGGAACGGTGGACACGCTCTCGTCGTAGCGGACGGCTGACGGGGACGGCGTCGGGGTCGAGGCGGGCGCCTCGTACTATGCCAACCCGATGGCGTACTCCCTGGCTCCATCCGGTCCCCACACCGGCCTGCGCGGCATGGTGAACGCGGCCGACCACCTGGCCGCCACGGCGGGGGTCGGCCTTCTTCAACAGGGGGGCTCGGCGGCCGATGCGGCGGTCGGCGCGGCCGCGGTCATGGCGGTCACCAGCCCGCACCTGTGCGGTATGGGCGGCGACCTGCTGGCGATGATATTCCCACCCGGTGGCGAGCCCGTCGCGTTGTCGGCCATTGGTCGCGCCGGGTCGGGGGTCGACGCCGACCGGCTGCGGACAGAGGGTCACCGGGTGATGCCCTTACGCGGGGACCTGCGCACCGTCCCGGTTCCGGGGGCCGTCGACGGGTGGTTGGCTCTGCAGGCGCGCTGGGGACGGCTGCCCCTCGGCGCGGTCTTCGCACCGGCCCTCGAGCTGGCGGAGGAAGGCTTCGTCGCTTCGCTGATGCTGACGCTGGCCAGCCACCTGGTCCACGACGTCGCAGGCGCGCAGGAGCTGTGTCCCCATGGTCCCCTGCGCCTCGAAGAGCACGTGCGCCTGCCGTCGGTGGCCCGTACCCTGCGGGCCATCGTCCGCGAGGGGCGCCAGGGCTTCTACCAGGGGGAGTTCGGGCAGGCGCTGATCGAAATGGGCCACGGGATCTTCACGGCCGGGGATTTTGCCGAGAGTCTCGCCCAGTGGGACCAACCGCTGAGGTTGCGGGTGTGGGCGCACGACCTGTGGACCGTGCCTCCCCCGTCGCAGGGCTACCTGACCCTCGCTAGCGCATGGATAGCCGAGCAGCTCGGCATCGGGACCGACCCGGGGGATCCGCAGTGGGCGCACCTCGTGGTCGAGGCGTCCCGCGCCGCCGGGCACGATCGCCCGGCCGTCCTCTACGACGGGGCCGATGGCCCGGCGCTCCTCGACGAGCACCGGCTCGCCCGTGCGGCCGCGCGCATCAACCCCGAATGGGCGGCCGCGTCGGATGTCGCCCCCGGCACCGTCCCGCCGGGCGGCGCCGCCATCCCCCGCATGGGCGACGGCGACACGACGCACCTCTGCGCCATCGATGCCGACGGTCTCGGGATCTCACTGACCCAGTCCAATGCCCTCGACTTCGGCTCGCACCTCGTCGCTGGCTCGACCGGGATCTTCCTGCACAACCGGGGCGTCGGGTTCTCCCTGGTGCCCGGGCACCCGGCCGAGCTGGGGCCGGGACGCCGGCCGCCCCACACCCTGTCCCCCCTCCTGGCCACGACGCCCGACGGGGCGCTCTCGCACCTTGTCGGCGCCATGGGAGGCGATGCGCAACCCCAGATCCTTCTTCAGGTGCTGGCCCGGATGCTGCCCGGCGGGCAGGACCCGGCCACGGCACTCGCCGGAGCCCGCCTCTCGCTGGACGCCCCGGCGGCCGGCCCGTTCCGATTGTGGTGGGGCGATGACCTGCAGGTGTCCGTGGAGGCGCACGCTCCGGCCGGTTGGATCGACGACCTGCGGAGACGGGGCCATCGCGTGCGGCCCATCGGTGCGTTCGACCCGACCGCCGTCGGATGCGCGCAGGTCATCTCGGTGGTGCGGGACCGGGACAGGGACGGCGACGGCTCCCGCCACTTCGTCGGCGCGGCCGACCCCCGCAGTCCCTGCGGTGGTACGGCCAGCCGCTGACGGTTGCGCCGGGACGGGCAACTATGTTCACGCCATGAGCACGAGCGCACAGATCACGATCGACACGACCGACGGGCCGATGCCGGCCTTCGAAGCCTCTCCCGAGGAGGATCCCAAGGGCGGCATCGTCGTCGTGCAGGAAGCCTTCGGGGTGACGGAGCACATCGAGAACATCGCCCGGCGACTCGCCGATGCCGGGTGGTATGCCGTGGCGCCGGCCTTCTTCCACCGCCAAGGCTCACCCGTCCTCGCCTACGACGACTTCGCGTCGGTGATGCCCGTCATGAAGGAGCTCAGCGCCGAAGGCATCACCGTCGACCTCACCGCCGCATTCGCGCACCTCGAAACCGCCGGATTCCCGGCGGCGCGTTCCGGCATCGTCGGGTTCTGCATGGGGGGCAGCGTGACGTTCTACGCGGCGACCCTGCGGGCGTTGGGCGCCGCCGTGACCTTCTACGGCGGTGGCGTGGCCGAGGGCCGCTTCGGACTGCCCTCACTCGTCGAACAGGCTCCGAAACTCCAGACGCCGTGGCTCGGCCTCTACGGCGACCTCGACAAGGGAATCCCCTCCGCCGAAGTGGAGCAGCTCCGGGAGGCCGTCACCGGCGTGACGGTTCCGACCGAGATCGTCCGCTACCCCGACGCCGACCATGGCTTCAACTGCAACGACCGGCCCGCCGTCTTCAATCCGACCGCCGCGGCCGACGCCTGGGGCCGCACGCTCGACTGGTTCGATCGCTACCTGACCTAGGTTTCGTCACGTTTCGGGCCGGTCC
>JBEKWB010000050.1:0-29738 GCA_049513455.1 Acidimicrobiales bacterium | reverse complement strand
TCGGGCGCGCCACGACAGGCGGCCTGATGGCGGCGCCGCACTTGGGGCACCGTGCGGTCCCCGGCGACACCTCGACCAAGCAGCGCGAGCAGGCAGGCAAATCGGCCACCCTCCTTCCAGGGTCACGGACGCGTCGGCCCAGGCTATAAGCCCAACCTGCTAGCGCCTGGCCTGGTCGCCCGCCACAAGAGGGCGGACTGGACGGCCCACACTGTGGTGCCCACCGGAGGCGAGCGTGGCCAGCTAGCATGATGCGACTTGATCTCAAACCAGTTACGATCTGATCACAAAAGGGGGGATGTGAGGATGTCCTACAAGGGATTGCTCAGGATCCGAAAGTCCGCGCTGCCGCTGGCAATGGCGACCATGATGATTGCCGGGACCTATGTCGCAGCCTCGTCGACGACCGCGGCGGCGGCGACGTCGGCGTCGAGTTCGAGCGGCGTGTGGCCCGGGGTCGGCAAAATATGCGAACCGGGGCCGGGCGGTGCCTCCTCAGTGCGCGGTGTCGGCGCGAAGACCATCAACATCGCCGTGTTCAACGACGCCTCCAACACCATCATTCCGGGGCTCGAGGTGGAGTTCCCCCAGCAGGCCACGGCGTTCGCGGACTGGTGCAACGCCGCGGGGGGTATCAACGGGCGCAAGATCGTGATCGACAACCGTGACGCCGCGCTGTTCAACGCGGCGCAGCAAGCGACAGCGGCCTGCCAGAGCGACTTCATGGCGGTCGGTGGCGGCATGGCCCTCGACCAGCCGTCCGTGCCGATCCGTGAGAAGTGCGGGCTGGGACAGATCAGCGGCTACGTCGTCTCGAACGCGTCCGTTGAGGCCACCGACCAGGTCGACCCGACCGGCATCAACATAGGCTCGGTGACCTCGGGATGGTTCGGGGCTTTGGCGAAGGCATACCCCAAGGCGGTCAAGGAAGCCGGCATGGGTGCGGAGGACTCCCCCTCCATCCTCCAATCCGAAACGAAGTACGAGTTCGCCGCCGAGGCGCAGGGCTGGACCGTCGTCGACTTCCCTGAGCCCCCGACCACCGTGGAGAACTGGGCGCCCTACGTCGAGCAGTACCAGCAGAAGGGGGCCCAGGCCCTGTGGCCCGCCGACAGCGGCAACTTCACTCCCTTCGCCCAGGCCATGACGACCGCCGGCTACCACCCCGCCTTCATTTTGCTCGGAGTCCAGTTCGCCAACTCCCAGACGCAGCAAGCCGTGGCCGCCAACCCCAGCCTGCCCCCGGTCTACGTCGAGACGCAGTGGTGGCCACTCCCGTTGGCCTCGCAGAACCCCTCGACCGAAGAGCTCGTCACCACTATGCACAAGTACGCCAAGGGCGACACCATCGACTTCGACGACGAGGAGGGGGCCGAGGCGTGGCTCCTGTGGGCGAAGTCGGCCTCGGCCTGCGGCGCCAGCCTCACGGTTTCCTGCGTGCTGACCCACGCCGCCGCCATGAAGAACTGGGACGCCGGAGGCATTCAGGCACCCGTCGCCAGCTTGACGCTGTCCAACGAGAACCCCCAGCCCACGCCGTGCTTCGCCATTCTCCAGTTGACGACCAAGGCGATCGTCTACAACAAGAAGCTCACGGATCCCACGCAGTCCATCTGGAACTGCAACCCCAAGAACGTCGTCCATCTGACCGCAGCGCAGAATGCGGCAATAAACTCGCTGTGAGCATGGGTCTTACCTGGGTCCACACGTTCCGTGATGCTCCACTCACACCCAAAGGTCGACTTCTGCTCTGTTACTCTGCTCGGCTCTCGAGAGCACGAGTGACGACGGTCACGTCCTCGCTGCCAAGCCCCTGATCGACGAGCTGCTCCCACTCTCGGGCGAGTGAGGCGAGGACGGCAAAACGCTGCGGATCGGCCTCTTCGAGAGCAAGGTGGACGTCTTTCAGGGCCAACGCCAAAGGAAACTCGGGTGAATAGTCGTTGCCGGCTATGCGCGAGATCTTGCCTTCGGACCATGGAGAGATAAGTGGCCCACCCTCAAAAGCATCGAGGACGCTACGAACGTCGAGTCCTAGTCGGCGCGCCAGAGCAAGTGAATTGGCAACGCCTTCCGCGCTGAATGCGAGCAGCGTGTTGTTGACAAGTTTCATACGCGAACCCGCCCCGATCGGACCGAGCCAGACCGTGCGTTGCCCGATAGCGTCGAAGACGGGTTGGACGATGGGCCGAGCCTGTTCGGAGCCGGAAGCAAAAATGACAAGCTTCCCCTGCTCGGCAGGAACCTTGCTGCCCGACACCGGCGCGTCGAGGAAGAGGACATCTGGGCGCTCCTTCTCGACGATCGAGCTCACTGTCGCGGTCCCTTCGACGCCGATCGTGCTCATCTGCGCCCAGACGCAGCCAGGGGGAAGGGCCTCCAGCATGCCAAGATCCGAGGCGATCGAACTGACAGCCTCGGTGTCGGTGACCATGGTGATGACCACGTCGACCCCCTTCACCGCATCGACTGGCGACAGGGCAACCTCGGCTCCTCGATCAGCCATCTGCGTGGCCACTTCGAGATCACGATTCCACACGACGGTGGAGATGCCATTGCGCAATGCGGAGCTCGCCATGGCCCGGCCCATTGTGCCGAGTCCGAGCAAGGCTAGTTTTGGGTTTGTGTCCACGATGTTGACCTCCTAGAGGGGCTCTGACAACGAACGGGAGTGGACCGAACCACGCCACCTTTCATTATCGGACGAAATCCAGATGGACGCATTGCCGCTAGCCGGAATCTGTCGGGAACACTGACCCAGGTACGATTTTCCATGGTCAAACCTCGCCGCGAATGCTAGGCGACCCAGAAGACGGGTCCGGCCGGCTGCTGTACCCGGTCGCAAGCCGAAAGATGACCCCGGCCCAGGTCCGCCGGCGGGAGGCAGCTGTCGACCAGGCCCTGAGGGACTTGGCAACGGGTGACTACGAGTCGATCCAAATGCGGGAGATCGCCGAACGCGCCGGGATCGCGCTGGCCACTCTGTATAGGTATTTTCCATCCAAGGAGTACCTGTTCGCCGTCGCGCTCGACCGCTGGGTCGGCCGAATCCGGGCGGAGGTGGGTGCAGCCGCACTCCACGGCACAGCCTCTGAGCGGCTCGGGTCCGTCCTGCACCGGGGAGTGGACTTGGTCGCCAAGGTTCCCAACTGGTTCTCCGTGATAGTCGCGCTCGCGTCGTCGAGCGATCCCCTGGCCCGACGACCTCTGCAGGACGCGACAAGAACGATTCATCGAATGATGACGGACGCTATGTTCGATGTCGACGACAACGACGCCCGCATGATCGCCAGCGTCATGGCGGCCATGCTGCAGCAGGGTTGGCACGCCATTTACCTCGAGGGAAGTAGCCTCTCCGATCTGCACAATGAGATCGATTCGACGATCGAGGTGATATTTCGACTCCCGCGGTCGAAGTCCTGCTCGTGACCGGTGAGCAGAATCGACCTCGAGGGAGATGCGAGCCCGCGCCTCAGACGCCGGTGGACGTGATGGGGGCGAGAGGCTTCATCGCGTGAATAGCGGGCAACACTTCCTTGGCAAATAGTCGCAGACTCTTCTCCGCGGCCTCATAGGGCATTCCGCCCATCTTGAAGACCGCCATGATCTGCTCCCCATGGAGCCATTCACAGGTACGCTCGATAGCCCTGAGGACCTTGTCGGGCGTCCCGATGGGCGCTTCGTCACCGAAGCCCAAGCGGGTGGCCAGGTCGGTGTCATTCGCCAACATCTCGGCTTCCGTGTTGGCTCCCTGCGCCAACATCTCACCCAGAGCCTGGTAGTAGTCGTAGCCCCCGATTTCCTTGTACGCCGTATTCGCCCACTCATAGTTCGCCATAGCCGTACGGCCGTAGGCGACCTCGTACTTCATCAGATCGTCCGCCTCATGCTGCGTCTCGGTGCATATGACATGGAGGTGAACCGTGGCGTTCGCTGGTGCGTATCCGGACGAGACACGCAACGAGTTGAACTCTTCGAGCTCTGCGACATAGTCCTGAAGCCCGCGTTGGGGGATGATCAGAGGCTTCAACCCGAGATGCCCCGTGGCCTTGACGCTCTGTGGGCTTCCCCACGCGACGTACATGTTGTCGATCAACGCCTTCGAATCTCGCGGCCGCGGTCGGATCGAGATGCTCGGGCTCTCCGGTCGCTGCGAGACATCCGGCACCTGGTAGTGCGTGCCCTGGAAGGCGAACCGTTCGTTGGTCAAAAGACCCTTGACGATCTGAACCCCCTCGTCGAACAGTTCACGCGACTTGGTCATGTCGACGTTGAGCCCACCGTATTCCCGGCGCGATGCGCCCCGCCCGAAGCCGATCATAAGGTCCCGGCCCTCTCCGGCTAAATGCTGGAGCATCACGATCTGCTCGGCGACGCGAACGGGGTTGTGCCACGGCAGGACCGTCACCATCGTCCCCAGACCGATCCGCTCCGTACGGGCGGCCCAGTAGGTGAGGAACTGAAGCGGGTCGTTCACCATCGTATAAGGGGTGAAGTGATGTTCGACCGTCCACAACGAGTCGAACCCGAGCGGCTCGATCAACTCTCCGAAACGAAGCTCCTCGTCGTAGATGAGGTTGTCGATCCCGTCGCCGAGTGGATCGCCCTGACCGTGTTCCAACGCCAGGAACCGGTCCAGATCCCCCGCGTTGTTCGAGAAAAGGCTCACACCGATCTTCACAGTGCCCCCCGCAATCAAGAATTAGGTTCTATAAGCTGATTCTAGCGTGTGCCGATCCGACCGCAAGAGCCGGCCACCAGCGCTTTCGCTCAGCGTTCCTCGAGCGGATTGTCCGAAAGGTGCTGGCTCAGGTCCCCGAGGAGGTCCCCGATGATGTAACGATCGAGGAACCGCCACGCGCCGTCCACCTTCTCCAACACATCGTGGTAACGCCCGGCGATGACGCACTGAAGGGGGAGCTGAGGCGTCGCCTGGTACACCGTGAAATAAGAGCGTGTGCGGGCCGACACGCCGTCGGGATCGAGCTCGATGATCGTGTTGGTCATGACGTGCTTGGTCCGAAGCGTCTGGTCGTCGTAGACCTTGTCGTGGGCGGTCTTCAGGGCAAGTACCTCGTCGTACCCGAAGTGTTCCTCACCGTTGTGCACCCGATAGCCGGAGTGACGGAAGAGCTCGGCGACGCCGGCGAAGTCGGCGGCATCCTGGAGCTCGCAGTAGGAGTACAACAGGTTGAGGATCTGGTGTTCGTCCGAAAGCACCCGGGGCACCTCCTGTCTGATTGCAGACCCGGACCGGCGGCCCAACGGTAGACCCTGGCGCCCCCCACAAGCGGCTGCTACGTTAGCCAACGGCCGGCCTCGGGGGGGCACTCGGGTCCGTCGTTCCGACGTTCCTCGCCAACTCGCCTCTGACCTCTGAACACGGATGCACCCGACAGAAGGACACGGGGATGGCAGGCATCACGCTGGACGACATGGAACACCGCGCCGGCTTCATGCGGAGCAAGAAGCCCGACAAGGTCACGTTGTTGCCGGACCCGCCGCGGGCAGAACGCCACCTGGTGCTCATCTCGACCGACGATCATCTCGTCGAGCCACCGGAGATGTTCGAAGGGCGGTTGCCGCGGAAGTTCGAGGGATCCGCCCCGCGCGTGGTCGACAATGCCGGGGGCGGGCAGGCCTGGCTCTACGACGGCAAGCTCAACCCGCAGATCGGTTTGGCGGCGGTGGCGGGACGGCCGATCGAAGAGTGCTCGTACGAGCCGGTGCGATTCGAGGAGATGCGCCGCGGCGCGTGGGATGTCGACGCCCGTGTACGCGACATGGATCTCGACGGGGTGTACGCCTCGGTCAATTTCCCGTCGGCGCTGGCGGGATTCTGCGGCCACCGGCTGCAACTGGGCGTGAGCGATCCAGAGTTGGCGCTCGCCGTCACACGCGCCTTCAACGACTGGTACCTCGAGGCGTGGGTCGGGGCGCATCCGACGCGGTTCGTCCCCTGCCAGATCCCGTGGCTGCTCGACCCCGAGGTGGCCGCCGCCGAAGTACGGCGCAATGCCGCCCGCGGCTTCAAGGCAATCTCGTTCAGCGAGAACCCCGAGCCGCTCGGCCTCCCCTCCATTCACACCGGGTACTGGGACCCGCTCCTGGCGGCGTGTGAGGAGACCGAGACCGTCGTCTGCCTCCACGTCGGTTCGTCCGGGTCGACACCCACCACCTCGAGCGACGCCCCGGGTGACTGTATCGGCGTGCTGTTCTTCGGCTTTGCGATGTTCGCCGCCGTGGACTGGTTGTATTCGAAGATCCCTGTTCGCTTCCCCAACATCAAGATCTGCCTGTCGGAGGGCGGTGTGGGTTGGGTCGCAGGCCTGCTCGACCGGCTCGACCACGTCGGTCGTTACCAGGCCATCTACGGGACATGGGAGGGGATCGATCTGACGCCCCGGGAAGTCATGCAGCGCAACTTCTGGTTCTGCTCGCTCGAGGAGGTCGCCGCCTTCGACGTCCTGGACTCCATCGGTGCCGACAACGTCACGATCGAGACCGACTATCCGCATCTAGACAGCACGTGGCCGAACTCCCAGGAGATCCTCTGGCGGCAGGTGGGTGGCCTGGACGCCGGTGACGCGCACAAGATCGCCTGGCGCAACGCGGCAGAGCTGTTCCGCCACGAGGTGCCGGCGTCGGTCATCGCCGATCCGGAAAGTTGGTGACGGGTGGACGCTGAGCTCGTCATCAAGGGCGGCACCGTCGTCGATGGCACCGGGTCTCCAGCGCGGCGCGCCGATGTGGCCGTTCACGCCGGGAGAGTGGTCGCCGTCGGCGAGGGACTCGAGGGTGCCGAGGTCATAGATGCGACGGGACGGATGGTGACGCCCGGGTTCTTCGACATCCATACGCACTACGACGCGCAGGTCTTCTGGGACCCTGCCCTGACGTCCTCGTGCTGGCACGGCGTGACGTCCATCGTCGCGGGTAACTGCGGGTTCTCCCTCGCTCCGACGCGTGAACCGCAGCGCGGGTCGATCGTGCGGACCCTCCAGGCCGTCGAGGACATGTCCGAGCGGATGCTCAACGCCGGGATCGAGTGGAGCTTCGAGACCTTCGCCGAGTACCTGTCAACGGTCGAGCGCCGTGGCACCATCCTCAACTTCGGCTGCTACGTCGGCCACAGCCCCGTCCGGCTCTTCGTCATGGGTGATGAGGGGTACGAGCGGGCGGCGACGCCCGACGAGATCTCCGAGATGCGCGAGGTCGTGGCTGAGGCCATGCGGTCGGGCGCCATCGGCTTCGCGTCGAGTTTCTCGGCCAACCATCGCGGGGACGGCGGGCGGCCGGTGCCCTCGCGCAACGGCACCAAGGACGAGTTCGTGCAGTTGGCATCGGTGCTCGGCGAGCTCGGGTGCGGCGCGGTCACCTACGCCCCCGGCCAGCCGGTGACCTGGCGGGACAGCTACGAGATCCAGCCGGCGATCCGTCGTCCGCTGATGTGGACGCCGATGCTCACCACCTACCCGGAGGCCGACCACGTCGGCGTCATGAAGGTGCACGCCGAGGGCCGGGCTGCGGGAGCAGACGTACGCCCGCAGGTGACGTGCCTGCCCCTGAAGATCCAGCTGCGGATGGACAACCCCTACTACTTCCGCACCGTTCCGATCTTCCTGGAGTTGCTCGGCCGGGACCCCTCGGAGTTCCCGGCCTTCTACGGGGACCCGGCGTGGCGGGCCGAGGCGACGCGGCAGGTGCCCGCGGTCAAGCCGCCGGTCGTCTGGCACAAGTTCTTCGTGGCGGAGACGACGACCCACCCTGAGCTGCTGGGGCGGGACGTCGCATCCATCGCGCGCGAGCGGCGCTGCACCGAGATCGACGTGCTGTGCGATCTGTCCCTCGACGATCACCTCGGGACCCGCTTCCTCGTGATCCTCAGCAACGACGAAGACGGACCGGTGACCGATCTGATGACCCAGCCGGGCGCCGTCTTCGGCCAGTCCGACGCCGGCGCGCACGTCGCGCAGCTCTGCGACGCCAACATGCCGACCGAACTGCTGGCGCACTGGGTCCGCGATCGAGGAGCGCTCACGCTCGAGCACGCCGTGTACAAGCTGACGGCCGAGCTCGCCGATCTGTACGGGTTGGCCGATCGCGGCCGGTTGGTCCCTGGGGCATCCGCCGACGTGGTGGTCTTCGACCTGGCCCAGGTCGACCCGGGCCCGCTGCGCCGGGTGCGGGACCTCCCCGGCGACGAGGAACGACTGGTTGCCGACGCCCCCCGCGGCATCGACCACGTGCTCGTCAACGGCACGGCAATTACCCGTAAGGGGGAGTCGCTCGTAGGCTCCATGCGGGAGCGGCCCGGGCAGATCCTCCGGACGCCGGGCGCCCATCGGTGAGAGCGGTGGTCTGCCACGGCCCCGGCGACGTGCGCGTCGAGGACATCGACGATCCCGTGCCGCAGTCCGGTGAGGTGAAGGTCGAGGTGCACGCCGTGGGGGTGTGCCACACCGACCTGAACTTCACGACCGGCCAGGTTCCCGTGCCGTATCCGATCGTGCTGGGCCACGAGGCCGCCGGCGTGGTGGTCGAGACCGGTCCGGACGTCACCGGCGTCGGGGTCGGGGACCACGTGGTGTGCTCCATCATCGGCCCCTGCGAGCGATGCTTCCAGTGCCTCCGGGACGACCACGCCCTGTGCGAGAACGCCCCGTTCTTCACCGGCACCATGCTCGACGGCACCACCCGGCTCTCGCAGGCCGGGCGACCGATCCACACCCTGCACTACCAGGGCTCGTACGCCCAGTTCGCCATCGTCCCCGACCGGTTTGTCGTCCCGATCCGTCGCGACGCCCCGCTGGAGCTCGTGTGCGGGCTGGCCTGTGGCATCAGCACCGGCCTCGGCGCCGCCATGGTGCGCGCCGACGTCGCCGCCGGATCGAGCGTGGTCGTCGTCGGCGCCGGCGGGGTGGGGTTGTCGACGATGATGGGCGCACGGGTGCGCGGGGCGACCAAGGTCATCGCGGTCGACGTGCTGGCGCGCAAGCTCGACAAGGCTCTCGAGCTCGGTCTCGCCACCCACGGCGTCGATGCCTCGACGTCGGATCCGGTGGCGGCGGTGCTCGCACTCACCGACGATCGTGGCGCGGACTACGGCTTCGACGCCGTGGGGGCGAACGGCACCCTCGAGCAGGTGATTGCCGCCACCCGGCCGGGCGGTACCTGTGTCGTGATCGGTCGCGCCCAGGGCGTGGTCGAGGCGACCCTCAACACGACGGTGCTGCTCCGGCAACGGGTGCTCACCGGCACCTACGGCGGTTCGATCCACCCGCGGCGGCACGTCCCCGAGTTCGTCGAGTTGCAGATGGAGGGGCACCTCGACCTCGGCGGCATCCTCGACACCCGCTACTCGATTGAGGAGGCACCGCAGGCGCTCGACGACCTGCATCACGGGCGCATCACCCGCGGGGTGATCCTGATGAAGGCGTGACATGTCCGGCTCCATAAGTTTCGACGACATCGAGGCCAGGCCGGGGTTCCTGGCCACGGGCGCCAAGCCCGAGACGATCGACTGGCTGCCAGAACCGCCACGGCAGCCCCGGCACGTGACGTTGATCTCGGTCGACGACCACCTCGTCGAACCACCAGATATGTTCGAGGGACGGGTGCCGAAGCGCTTCGCCGACCGGGCACCCCGCGTGGTGGTCGACGACGGCGGACGGTCGGAGTACTGGCTCTACGACGGGCAGAAGCACTACAAGGTCGGGCTCAACGCCGTGGTGGGCAAGCCGTTGCACCAGCGCACCTTCGATCCGGCCCGCTTCGACGAGATGCGCCGCGGCGCCTACGACATCCACGCCCGGGTGCACGACATGGACCTCAACGGCGTCTACGCCTCGGTCTGCTTCCCGTCTTCGCTGGCCGGCTTTGCCGGTCAGCGGTACCAACTAGGGGTGAGCGACCGAGAGCTGGCCCGGGCCGTGGTACGGGCGGCCAACGAATGGCACCGCGACGAGTGGGCCGCCGCCTACCCCGGGCGGATCATCCCGCTCCAGCTCCCCTGGCTGCTAAATCCGGTCGAGGGCGCCGCCGAGATACGGGCCAACGCCGAGAGGGGATTCACCGCGGTGTCCTTCCCGGAGCTTCCCGAGCGGCTCGGGCTCCCGTCGCTGCACACCGGTCACTGGGACCCGTTGATGGCCGCGTGCGAGGAGACCGGCACCGTGCTGTGCCTGCATGCGGGCTCGTCGTCGTCGGCGCCGGCGACCTCGACCGGTGCACCCTCGGACACCATCGGCGTGCTGTTCTTCGGGTGGGCCATGTTCGCGGCGATCGACTGGCTGTACTCGAAGATCCCCGTGCGGTTCCCGGACATCAAGATCTGCCTGTCCGAGGGCGGGATCGGATGGGTGGCCGGGCTGCTCGACCGTCTCGACCACGTCAGCCGGTACCAAGGGATCTTCGGCACCTGGGATGGCGTTCCCCTGTCGCCCCGGGACGTCATGCAGCGCAACTTCTGGTTCTGCACGATCGACGACCACGCCGGGCTCGAGCAGCGCCACCGCATCGGCACCGACCACATCATGGTGGAGTCCGACTACCCGCATCAGGACGGTACCTGGCCCGACACCCAGGCCATCGTGTGGTCCCAGATCGGCGCATTCCCGCCTGAGGAGATCGAGCGCATCGCCTGGCGCAACGCCGCAGAACTGTTCCGCCATCCCGTGCCGCCGGCCCTGCAATCCGATCCGGACGCGGTGTGACGGGCCGGTGTGAGAGGGGGGTCGATGTACGAACGGGAGAGCCGTACGGCCTCTCGGGTGCCGTGTTCACGCCCGATCTCGACCGGGCAGTGGTGTTCGCCGAGCGGGTCAAGGTGGGCATCTTCGGCGTCAACGGGTACATCCTCGACTTCTCCCTGCCGTTCGGCGGGCGCAAACAGTCGGGCATCGGGCGGGAGTTCGGCATCGAGGGTCTGGCCGAGCACACCGAAGTCAAGGCGATCGCCCTGCCCCCCCGCACCGAGGCCGCGGGCTGACGCGGTGCTCGGCCACTCCGCCCCCATGGCCTTCGTCGTGTGGTCGACGCCGCACGCCGAGGTGACCGACGACTTCGAGCGCTGGTACAACGAGGTGCACCTGCCCGACGCGATCGAGAACGGCTCGTTCGTGGCGATGCACCGCTACGAGGCGATCGGACCCGGCTATCGGGCGGCGCCGTACCTGTCCATCGCCGAGGCGGACTACGGCAGCGAGGCCGAGGCGTGGGCCGCCGTCCGTCCCCGCGCCCAGTCGCTTCGTGACGCCGGGCGGATCGACGACCTCTACCGGGTCGACTTCGCCACCATGCTTTTGACGGTCGCCTCGGACGTGTCGGACCATCCGGTGGCGACGCTCACCACCGTCCAGAACGACTGGCGTTATCCCCACGGCGATGCGGGGGCGTGGCTGGGGTCGGTGCCCGTGCCGGCCGCCGTACCCCGCTCGATGCAGCTCCTGACCACCGACCCGGACGGTGAGCGAGGACCGGGCCGGCACCTCGCCTTGTTCGAGAGCGCAACCGACATCGACGCCACGGTCGCGGCGTGGTCGGGCACGGGAGCACCCGGTTCCTCACCGCTGCCTCCCTACACGACGATTTTCGGCGTCGAGGGTGCGACGCAGCCGGACGACGTTCCAGCGGCGGACACCTGGGTGGCGCACTGGCGGCACCTCCTCACCGTCGGTCGCTGATCGGGTGGCCAGCGCCTCTTTGTCGGTCAGGAGCGACGCTCAATCATGGCCTACGGGGTGTTCTGGGGCGATGAGGATCGGGCGTCGAGTATGCGACGCCAGGGTGTGCGAGACGCTGCCAAGCAACGTGCTACGCAGAGCGCCCCGACCCCGTTGGCCGCAGACGATCAAGCGTGCCGAGAGGTCGTCCGCGGCCTCCAAAATGGCCCTGGGAATCCCCTCGAAGGACTCCTTGATCAACGGTGACGCCGTATATCCGTGCTCGCTCGCCCGGAGTGCTCCCTCTTCCGCCACTGACCTTGCATACGACTCTTCCTCGGTATCCAAGTCTGCGCCGCCCGCCGTAATGCCCGCCGCGAAAGCGCCGGCGAGAGCCAAGCGCGTTGCGATGGTCTCCCAAACCGTGAGCACAACAGCGTCCACCGGTCGGGTGATCAGCTTCCCCGCGGCTCTCATGGCTTCTCGGGCTCCGTCAGACCCGTCGAAGCAGAACAGTACGGGACCATTTTGGTCACCTCCCGTCATGACACTTTCCCCTTTCTCGTTGGGCGGTCGTCTTCAAAGGCCCTCTGGGTCCGCCTACTCGCCGACACCGTAAAGAAAATCATCGAGTGTTTTCCAGCCGTCCTCGTTAATCCGCCCCCCGCCGGGGTGCCAGACCACGACGACGGCTACCTCGTCCGGGTCGCGGGCTACCACTGCGGTCCACTCGGGGTGATCACGCCGGCCGACGGAGAGTCTCCGGGAGTCCAACTCACTCGCGATCCGCTCCAGTTGATCGGCTGATTCGACTTCCACCACGAAGGCTCGCACACCAATGTGGCGAGCTCCCCCTACACGACCGCTCCCGAACGCTCGCAACACGATGACTTGAGGTTCGTCGTTCCCCGGAGCGCGCACCACCGCCAACTGCTCCTTTTGGGACAGCAACGTGAAATCAAGCACTTCGCGATAGAAGTCAAGAGATCGGCTGAGGTCAGTCACGTTGATCACAACACCCTGAAACTTCACCCTCTGCTCCAAATCTTCAGTAGAGCGGAGGCACCGTAGAGGCCCCCGTACACCCGAGCTGCACCTTCAATCCAGAGTTGCCCCGGATCTGCCGGTCCACGATTCAACCGTATGGAAGGGACGTACGTCAACGGCGCACGTCCCTTACGTGTTAGGACCTCCTGTGCGATCCGGCGAGGTTCTCCGATCGTGCGGGGAGCCCGAGGTCATCGGCGAACCACGGCCCGGTCCCGCCGAGGCATCATTCTTCGTCGATCTTCACCTTTGAATAATCGAAGAATGATTTCTGCTTTATGAGGTCCGCCACCGCTTCGGGGACCATCGATTCCCAGGTCTCATCACCCATGGCAATCCGCTTGAGGACGTCCCGGCTGAAGATACTCAGGTACTCGGCACGGTAGTTGTCCAAGGGAACGAAACTGCCGCGCATGGCCAAATAGTCGTACAGCGGCCGCAAGGATGGTTCCACCTCGAGGTTGTCCACGGTTTTGAGTTCGGCGTCTTCGGTCCGTTGCAGCGGGTACACGTAGATGCGCAGATCGTTCTTGAACAGCCGGCCGAAGCTTTCGAGGATTCCACCCGGCAGTTGTGTATAGAACTTCTCATCGAACAGTTCCATGAGGCTCGGGACCCCCATCACAATCCCTATTCGCTCGGTCGTGCGGGACGCTATATAGGCGGCCAGGCGGTAGTACTCGAAATAGTCAGAGATCAACACCGTCATGCCACAGGCCGCCAGAAGATCGGCCCGGGCCAGGAAGTCGCGACGGTCCACGTCGGACCCTCCAGCCAGAAGATTGCGCATGGTGAGTTCGGCCAGGGGAAGGATTGACCGTCCCGCAACCGCTGGATCGGCTTCGAACTTGGCCAATGCCGTCTCGAGCATGTCGATGTTGACCAACGTCGTCGGTCGGAAGCTGCCCCGTTCGACCAGGACGGCCTTCTTGCGCAGCGCTTCACTCGGCTGCAAGACGGCACGATCCGCCCCGAACATGGCGACGCCACTCAGCCCGAGCTGCACCAACTTCAGCGCCATGAGGCGGTTGTCGACACGGCGAAACTCGATGCCGCGAAATTCGATCATGTCAATTTCGATCCGGCCGGTGGTGAGGCGGTCCAGCAGGCTCTCGACCAGCGCTTCCGGTTCATGGTGAAGGAAGAAGGCGCCGTGGAGCAAGTTGATGCCGACAATGCCGATCGCCTCTTGTTGCAGCGAGGCCTCGACATCGAGCATCCGAACATGCAGGATGATCTGACTGGGCTCGTCCCGGGGGTGGGCCTGGAACTTGAGCCCCATCCACCCATGGCACTCGTTGTTCCCCTTGAAACTGCGAGCGACGACGGTATTGGCAAAAGCGAAGAACGAAGTCGTGTCGCCGCGCTTGTCGCTGAGCCGTTCCAGGTTCAATTGGTGTTCGTGGTCGAGCATCGCCTGCAGGCGACCCGCCGAGACGTATCTATCGACTTCACCGTAGATGGCGTCACTGACCGCCATGTCGTAGGCGGATATGGATTTGGCTATCGTCCCCGCGGCGCCACCGACGCGAAAGAACCACCGGGCAACCTCCTGTCCCGCCCCGATCTCGGCAACCGTGCCGTACCACCTCGGATCCAGATTGATACGGAGCGCCTTTTGATGGGTGTCCTCGCTTACGTGCAGCGACAAGTCGAGCATGTCATTGCGCAGCGTCAGTTGCGACCATGCGAACCAGGCTACAGAGCCGAAGATTTCCGGAACGTTTACATCAGATGAACTGCAGATTTCCCCCACCGTTCGAAGCGTTCGGGCCCCGTCGAACCCAAGGGGCGGCAAGGTCACAGATCCAGCACGATGTCGTCGCGGGGCTGTGAGCAGCAGATGAGGACACTTCCTTTCGTGGGAGGTTCGACCGGGTCGGGGCTGTAATCGACATTCCCCGCGATGAGCGTTGTCTCGCAGGTGTGGCAGACGCCGGTGCGGCACGACCAGCGGACGGGTACGTCGCAGGACTCGGCGAGTTCGAGCAGGCTGCCGTAATCGCTGCTCCATGGGATCGTGAGGTCGCTTCGAGCGAACGCTATCGCCGGCCCGTTTCCGGACGGGCCGGCGGGTGGATGGGGCGCCCGCTCCGGCGTCGCTGCGATCCCCGGCGTCACGCTTTCTGCGGGCCCGAAGACCTCGGTGTGGACGCGGGAGGCGTCGAACCCCAAGGCGGCCAGACCCGCGCTGATGTCGTCCATGAATGCGGTAGGCCCACACATGTACACCTCGGCCGCGGAGGGTGGGTTCAGTTCGGCGAGCAATGACGAGGTCAAACGTCCCGCACCGTCGAAGTCGCGGCCTTTGAGGTCAGCCGGGTCGGGGCTGCTGTAGTACACGTGGGCCCGTGCGTTCGGCAGCGAGGCGACGAGGGAACGGGCCTCGGCGGCGAACGGGTGCTCGCGGCCGTTGCGGGCGCCGTAAAGACACCAGATGTCTCGGTCGGAGTGCTCCTGCTCCAGTGCCTGCAGCATGGCGAGAACGGGGGTGGCACCGATCCCGGCGCTGATCAGCAGCACGGGTGCCTGCGTCTGATCAAGGATGAACGTGCCGCGCGGTGCTGCAATGTCGAGGTGGTCACCGACGGCGAGACGAGTGTGCAGAAAGCCGCTGACGGCGCCATCGCGTTCGCGCTTGACTGTGATCCGGTAGTAGCTCGCCCCGGGTGGCCCGGAGAGCGAGTAGTTGCGCAACAGCGCCCGCTGCCGCTTGTCGGGCAGGACTCGTACAGTGACGTACTGACCCGGGCGGGCCGCCGGCAGTGGAGTGCCCGCGGGGTCCTCGAGGCGTATCGAGATCGCCAAGTCGCTTTCGTGCGTGATTGCGGTGACGGTCAACTGACGGAAGCCGGGCCAGGCGGGAGGCGGACTCGTCACTGCGAGCCCCGCGTTGCCGCTGCCGGGCTCCTCGTTCAGCAGGGCTCGGAACGAGCCCTGCCACCCGGGGCTGAGGGCGTGAATCCGCAGCGCGCGGAGCAACCCTTGGCGCGTGTGCCCGGGCAGATAGAGCAGTCCGTCGACGTCGGCGACGGTCATCTGTTCGGGTCCCGAAGAGAGCTTGATGATGTCGTCTCCCGCCTGTACCTCGCCCTCTTCGAGCACCCGGAAGTAGAAGCCGGGGCGGTGGTGGGAGACGAGCAACGCGGGAATCTGCGGATCATTCATGCGGATCCCGACGCGGTAGCAGGTGACGCGAGGTTGCGTCACCTCGAATGTCGCGCTGCCGATCTGGTAACGATCGCCAATACACACCTCGTCGTCGGCCAGTCCCTCCACAGTGAAGTTCTCGCCGAACTGTCCGTAGACGAAGTCGTGTCGTCCAAGCTCGAGCTCCCAGTACCGGTACGAGTCGATCTGGTAGACGAACACCGCACGCTGCTCGCCGCCGTGACCGCTCAGATCGCCTTGACCATCGCCGTCAAGGTTGAGCCGGCGGACCCGGCGGGAACCAGTCACGGGGTCCTTGAACACCCCGGTGAAGACAGTCCTCCCCTGCCAGGACACGTTCTTCGGCATGCCCACGTTGACCGACAACAACGTCCCCGCAGGCTGGTCGGCGGGCTCGTTTGACGCAACGCTCTTGGGCTGCGGCTGGGGTGCGATCACAGGGGCCTGGGCTTCAGTAGTCATCGTTTGTCCGTCAGTGGCCAGCGATCTGGCCCCCGTCGATGTGCAGGACCTCGCCGGTAATGAACGGCGACGACTCCAGGAACAGGATTCCTTCGACGATGTCGCGGACCTGGCCCACGTGTCGAACCGGGGGGAGCTGCGCGCCGAGGCCGGCGTAGCTCTCTGCCGGATGCACCGGCGTCTGGATGATGCCGGGCGAGACGGCGTTCACCCGGATGCCGCGGGAGGCGTACTCGATGGCCAGTGACTTGGTGGCCGAGGCCAGGCCGCCTTTGGTGAGCGAAGTCAAGACAGAGGGCGCGCTCGAGTTGGCGTAGTCGGCCAGGGTGGTGCTGATGTTGACAATGTGGCCGCCTCCCCCCTTGAGCATTTCAACGATGGCGCGCTGGGTCAGCGTGAAGAATCCGGTGAGATTGACACCGACTACAGTTGCGTAGTCATCAGCGGTGTAGTCGGTGAACGGCTTGGAGATGTAGACCCCGGCATTGTTGACAAGGGTGTCGATGCGTCCGAAGCGCCCCAGTGCCCCACTGATGATCCGATCGGTGGTGGCGGCTTCAGAGATGTCACCGTCAACGGTGAGCACAGCCGTGTCCCCATCGGGCTTGATCGTCCGGGAGGTGGCCACGACCGCCCAGCCCCGCCGCCGGTACTCGGCCACGAGGCCAGCGCCGATGCCCTGAGAGCCTCCCGTGATGATGACGACCTTGGGGTCTACTTTGCTCATCACCTCTCCCCTCGTCAGCCGCTGGCGAGCGCCGGGTCACTGGGGTGAGGGGTCAGCGGCGTGGTCTGCACGCTCATCCAGGGGGACAACGGCAGCGATTCGACGATCGCGTCCATCGCGGCCGAGTCGGGAGCCCGCCACAGGCCCAGCGCGCGGCCCTCCCCGGGCAGTGTCCAGAGTCGTTCCAGGTAGCCCTGCCCGGCGAGCTCCCGCGCCCGATCTGCTTCGCGCCGGGTGATGGCATCGACGCTCTCGGGAGCGGCGTCCGCCGGAACGGCCACGGTGAACGTAGTCAGAAACTCGGGGACCCCGGGTTCGGGCGGGGGCGTTCCGGGCTTTGCGGTCCGTCGGGCCGGGTCATTCGGGTGAGGCGAGAGCGGAGTGACCTCATCGGTACGCCACACCCGCAGCGGCATGGAGGCGAGGACTTCCTCGAGTTCGACGTCGTCGTCGGCCGCGAAGAGGCCAAGCGTGCGCCATTCGCCCGGTTGCAGCAGCGGGCGCCATAAGCGCAGGAGGTGCCCCTGGGTGGCCAGCTGGCCCGAACGTGCCGCCTCGCGGGTGCGGATGTCCTGGATGGCTCCCTCCGACGTTCCATCCGGCACGTGGGTGGTCATGGTGACGAGAAACTCCATCGCGAGCGCCTCCTGGTCCGAAGTCGGGGAAGTGACGGGCGGCACCCAGGGGTCGATCATGCTCCGGAGACGAGTTGCTCGCCACCGTCGACGTCGTAGCTACCCCCGACCACCACGACGGTTTGGCCGTGCGGGTCGGGTTGAGGCTTGCGAGGCGATATCGCTGTTGCCGTCACGACTCCTCTCGAACCTGGGCGCCGGATTTCCTCATGGCGATTTCCCCCCCGGCGGGCTGGCGCGCCACCACGACCTGCTTGTGGAGCGCCTTGAGGGCGGCGACGTAGATCTCCGAGAAGGTGGGGAAGGGCTGGATGGTGTCCCGCAGCACCTCGAGTGGCACCCTGGCCCGGATGGCCAGCGTGGCTTGCTGTAGCCACTCGCCGGCCTCGGGTCCCAGGGCGTAGGCGCCAGTCAACCGGTCGCCGTCGCTGAGGAGGGTGAGAAAGCCGTTCGATTGCGCGTAGGCGTGGGTGTACGTCGCGGTCTTGGCCACCTCGGAGAGGGGTGTGGTGGCGCTGAAGGGGGATTCTGTGTCGCCCACCGACGCCGCTTGGGGGTCCGTGTAGACGACGGAGGGAATGGCCTCGTAGTTGACCTCACGAGGCTCGCCGAGGATGTTGGCGGCGACGACCTCGCCCTGGTACTTCCCCACGTGCGTCAGCAGCCGCACGCCGGTCACGTCGCCAATGGCCCACAGGCCGTCGCCGGCGCGCAGGTGGGTGTCGACAGGGATGCCGTGCTTGTCAGCGTGGACGCCGACGGTGTCGAGGCCGATCCCGTCCACTCGGGGCCGCCGGCCCGTGGCGACGAGCAGGTGGTCGCCGCGCACCTCGCGGCCGTCATTCAGCGTGAGCACGTAGTCCTCGCCGAGACGTCGGGCCGCCGTCGCCTGGACGCCCAACATCAGTTCGACTCCGTCGCCGCGCAGCACGTCGCCCAGCGCCTCGCCCAGCGGCGCGGGCTCATGGGCGAGCAGTCGCCCTGCCGCTTCGACCAGGACCACCTCGCCACCCAGACGGCGCACGGCCTGGGCCATTTCGGCCCCGACCGGCCCACCACCCAGGATCAGCAGGCGCCGTGGCACGGCCTTCATACCCGTCACCTCGCGGTTGGTCCAGACCCCCTCCAAGTCAGCCAGGCCCGAGACCGGCGGGACGACCGGATCCGAGCCGGTCGCCACGACGATGTGACCCGCCGTATGGGACGCACCGTCCACTTCGACCACCCCCACCCCGGCCAGTCGGCCGGTGCCGCGCAGCAGGTCGATACCCTTGTCCGCCAGCCAGTGCTCCTGGCCGCCATCGGAGTAGTTCGAGACCATGAAATCGCGATATGCCAGGACCGCCTTGACATCGACCTGGGCGCTGGCCGCCGCTTCGCGTGCCTCTTGAACCGCCTCCCCGGGGCGCAGCAGCGTCTTGGAGGGAATGCACGCCCAGTAGGAGCACTCGCCACCGACCAACTGGCGTTCGACGACGGCGACCCGCAGTCCACCGTCGGCCAACTCGCCTGCGCAGTGCTCGCCCGGCGAGCCGGCCCCCAAGACGATGACGTCATAGCTGCTCATGTGCTTGCCCCGGGGCTGGCGGAACCGGAGAGCCCGGACTGCTCGTCGACCATGTACTGCGCGTACCAATCCGGCCAGTCCGGGTCGGCATGCCCGATCTCCTTCTCATGGCGGCCGTGCGCGTCGGCGGCCCGGCGCAGGGCGGCCGCCAGATCGGTGGCGGAAGCGTAGGTGGCTGGCATCGGGGTACCTCCTGCTAGTGAATCGTGGCTTTCCCGGCGAGTATCAGCTCTCCGTGGGGTCAGCGCCCCGGAAGGCGCGTCGTCACCTCTTGAAGAAACCAGCCGTTGCCGTCCGGATCGCTGAACGAAGCAAACGACCCGTAGCTCTTGTGATCGGGGGCCGGGCCCGGAGTGCGTGCCTCGTCACCGGCGTGGTGGAAGACCCCGCCGGCGTCATGGAACACCTCGCTCACCTCGACGCTCCGGTCGATCAGTTCGGCCCGGGCCGCCTCGATGTCGGTGACGACGAGTTGCAGACCTTGAGCCGAGCCCGGCGCGGCCGAGGTGATCTCACTGCCGAAGATGATCGAGCACGCCGAGCCCGGCGGCGTGAGCTGCACGACCCGGAAGCCGCCTGCACCGGGGAAATCGGCGTCCAGGCGCCACCCCAGTGACGCATAGAAGCCCTTGGCCCGGTCCACGTCGGACACCGGCACCACCACCACTTCGAGCTTCATGTCCACGACCGCAGCTCCTCCTCTCCGCCGGGACCGGAGCCACTGCCCCGCCCATCCAGATTCGCGCCGCGCGTCATCGAAGTCCAGGCCCCGCACCTGAGCAAGTGGTGGCCGAGACCCTCTCAGGCCGAGGAACTCTCCGGCCCATCCGGCGGGCCCGACGGGCCATCGGCATTCTCGGCAGATGATTTCTGCGGCCGTTCGGTCTCAGAAATGGCCCAGGCCGCGTTGACGAGCCCGATGTGGCTGAAGGCTTGGGGGAAGTTGCCCAAGAGCTCTCCGCTGACGGGATCGGCCTCCTCAGCGAGCAGGCCGACGTCGTTGACGAAGGCGGCCGCCCGTTCGAAGACGGTACGGGCCCGAGCCGTCTGTCCGGCCTGGGCCAGGGCTTGGGCCAGCCAGAAGGTGCACATGAGGAACGTGCCCTCTTCGCCCTCGAGCCCGTCGTGGGAGCGGTAGCGGTACACAAGTCCCCGCTCATCGGTGAGACGTTCTTCGGTCGCGTTGATCGTGGCCAGCACCTTGGGATCGTCGGCGGGCAGGAACCCGACCAGGGGCAGCATCAGGTTGGAAGCGTCGAGGTCGTCCGAGCCGAAGGACTGGGTGAAGGCGTTGGCCCGGTCGCTCCAGCCTTTGGTCAGGATCGCCTCACGGATCTGGGCCTGGGTCTGCTTCCAATCCTCGACCCGCTCGGAGGCGTCGAGATGGTCGGCTAAGGCCACCGCCCGGTCGAGGGCCACCCAGCACATCAGCTTGGAGTACAAGAAGTCGCGGGGCTCGCCGCGGATTTCCCAGAGCCCTTGGTCCTTTTCCTGCCAGCGCTGAGCGGCGGTGTCGGCCAGTTGGACGAAGAACCGTCGTGTGACCGGAGCCAGATCGGGGGGCGCCCCCCACTTGTCGGGGGAGGCCGTTGGCCCGACTCGCGAGGCGTTGTCGAAGACGTGGTCCGAGAGGCGGTACACGGCGCCGAGCAATTCGCCGTAGACGTCAAGCTGGCGTTGGCTCCAGGCACCGTTGCCGACCCGAACGGGGGCAGAGTGCCGCCAGCCCTCCAGGTGCGGCAGCTCCCGCTCGGTCAAGTCGCGTTCGCCGCCGATGCCAAACATGATCTGCAGGTCGCCGCCCCGGTCGAGCGAGCCCGCCGCGGAGGTCGTCACGTAGTCGAAGAACTCGTTGGCTTCGTCAGGGCAGGCCGCCACCCACAGGGCCTCGATCGTGAAGGAGGCGTCCCGGACCCAGGCGTAGCGGTAGTCCCAGTTTCGGGCGCCACCCACCGCCTCCGGCAACGACGTCGTCGCCGCTGCGCAGATCGCGCCGGTAGGGGCAAAGGAGAGCGACTGGAGCACCCGTCCGCTGTGGTGCACCAGGTCTCGCCAGGGACCGACGTAGGCCTGGTGGAGCTCCGACCACGACTCCCACGCCGACACGGTGTCTTCCAACCGTGCGGCGATCTCGGATTGGCTCCAGACCTTGGCCGTACCCGTGTCGGCCCGCTTCCTGTGCTGCAGGGCGAAGCCCGCGGTCTCGCCGCGGCGGAGCTGGAGCTGGCCCGAGACCGACGACTGGTCGACGGTCAGGGTGATGGGAGAAGAGAGGACGAGCACGTCGGCACCCCCGAAGGCGCTGACTCCCCCGTCGACGGCATCGAACAGGGGACGGACCAGCCCGTACTCGGGACGCGGGACGTACTCCAGCGACACCTCGACCTCTCCTTCAACGCACGTCGCGCTCCTGAGGAGAAGATGCGGCGCACCCCTGCCGAGCTCATGCCCCCGGTTGCCGTCGCCCATGGCCAGGGCGTCGGTGATCGCGACGGTACCCGTCGGCGTGGCGAAGGTGGTCTCCAACACCATGGTGCGGTCCAGGTAGCGGCGTGTCACCTGTGTGGCGCTCGTGGCCCGGATCGACCAGTGGCCGGCTTCGTCACCGAGAAGGCGACCGAAGATCGACGGGCTGTCGAAGCGTGGGAAGCACAACCAGTCGATCGACCCGTCCCGGCTCACCAGCGCTGCGCTGTGCCGATCCGAAAGGAGGGCATAGTCGGCTATGGGTGTCGTGCTCATGTGAGCTCCTTCGCCCGAACGTCGCGGGTCGGTATCTGGCAGCTCCGGTGAAGCGCTCGGTCCCGCACATTGTGCGAGCTGTCAGCCGGTGGCGTCCAGCGTACGTCACCAAGGTGTCGGCCACCGGGCCCTCGGACTTGAATACCTTCACCGACCGACTCGCCGGAAAAGAGAGGATTTCCCCTTGCATTGACGGCGATGAGGGGGTGACGTGGCGGTCGCCAAGGATTAACTTTGGGCGAGAGGCTCGGCAGCCGCTGGGCGGGACGGGCTTGACTGCACCGCGAAGGTTGCGCGCGTGAGGCGACGAAAGGGGCCGTGATCCATGCGATCCGACATCAGACCCGGCGGCACCTTCCCCGACTACGCCCTGCCGGATCACACCAACACGGTGCGCAAGCTCAGCGAGCTCCAAGGCGACGACCCGCTGGTCCTCACTTTGGCACGGGGCAACTACTGTCCGAAGGAGCACCAGCAGCACCTGGAGCTCGCGGCGAATTATCCGAAGGTCGCCATCGCCTACACCCAGATTGTCACGATCTCGACCGACGACCACCATTCGACGCAAGAGTTCCGCGCCTCGGTCGGCGCCCAATGGACCTTCCTCTCCGATCCCGCTCGGACAGTTCAAAAGGACCTCGACATCCAGGAGTACACCGACCCCGAGCACGACCCGATGATCCCCCACACGCTGGTCCTCAAGCCGGGACTGGTCATTCACCGTATCTACAACGGGTACTGGTTCTGGGGACGCCCGTCGTTCTACGACCTGTGGCTGGACCTGCGCGCGGCGTCGAGCGAGATCCGCCCCGACTGGGACCTGAGCACGCCGGGGCTGCGCGAGTCCTGGAATGCAGGTGATTACTCGAACTTTCACGGATGGAACAAGCGGGCTCCCCAGTCGACGCCGTCGTCGTACTCGTAGCCGAATGTGGATCTGCCTGCGCGGGCCAGACGGGTCGAGGTCAAGGCTGGTTGCGGGCGCGGGGAGCCGGAGCGGAAGGTAGGTGGGAGTGGTGCGAACGCCGGTGTGCGAGCTGCTGGGGATCGAACAGCCGATCGTCCAGGCACCGATGTCGGCGCTGCCCGAACTGGCGGCCGCGGTCTCGAATGCCGGCGCGCTCGGCATGGTGGCGCTGACCTGGTCCACCCCGGCCGGCGACGTGGTTCGTGAGACGGCGGCGCTCACCGATCGTCCTTTTGGCGGCAATCTGATTCTCAACTCCGACCAGCACCGTCGCCTGGACGAGGCCCTCGAAGCCGGTCTGCGGATCGTGTCGCTGTTCTGGGGAGATCCGGCCGGCTACGTCGAGCAGGTCCACGACGCCAAGGGTTTCGTTCTGCACACGGTCGGCAGCGCCGAAGAGGCGCGGCGGGCCGTCGCCAGCGGCGTCGATGTCGTCGTGGCGCAGGGTTGGGAGGCTGGCGGGCACGTGCGGAGTCAGGTGGCGACGCTTCCCTTGGTGCCCGCGGTCGTCGACGCGGTGGCCCCGGTGCCCGTGATCGCGGCCGGCGGGATCGGGGACGCGCGCGGCGTGGCCGCCGTGTTCGCGCTGGGCGCACAAGCGGCCTGGCTGGGTACCCGGTTTCTGCTGGCCCAGGAGACGCCCGTCCACGAGGAGTATCGCCGCCATGTGATGGACGCGGCCGAGACCGATGCGCAGTGGTACGCCGACCTCTACGCGGTGGGGTGGCCGGATGCCTCCCACCGCGCCCTCGCCAACTCGACGGCGCAGATGTGGGAGGCCGCGGGCCGTCCCCCACTGGGGAGTCGACCGGGAGAGGGCGTCATCGCGCACTTCGCCTCCGGTGAGGAGATACTCCGCTACGAGCCGGCGGCGCCGATGGTCGGTACCACCGGTGACATCGAAGCGCTCTCATTGTGGGCCGGACAGAGCGTTGCGCTCGCCCGGCAACCACAATCAGCAGCAGCGATTGTGGCCGAGCTCGTCTCCGACTTGGAGTCGAAGCCGGCATGATCGCTCCGCCCGCGAGGAAAGGGGAGACGTCATGAGCCCGAAAAGCGAGAAGAGGGTCGCACTCGAGGAACACTGGCAGGCATCTGAACGCGGCGATTCTGAAGTCGAGCACGCGATCTACAGTGCGGACGCGATCCTCGACTATCCACAGTCAGGCGAACGATTCCGGGGTCGCGAAGCGATAGCGGAGCAACGGGGCGCACACCCCGCCAAGCGACACTTCACCGTCCTCCGGATCGTCGGCCGCGGGGATCTGTGGGTGAGCGAGTGCGTCATCACATACGACGGGGCGCCCAGCTACTCCGTGAGCATCATGGAGTTCGCCAACGGGCACGTGGTTCACGAGACGCAGTACTTCGCCGACCCCTTCGGTGCGCCTGAATGGCGGACGAAGCTGGCAGAGCCGATGCCGGGCAGGAACATCGCCAGGGCCTGATTTGGACCGCGGAAGGCCCGGTCGAGCAGAAACTCCCGCCCGTCCATCACCGGCCACCGCTTTCGCTTTCCCAGTTCACGGCGGGAATTTTTGGAGGGCAAGACGATGCAACCCGAGACCCTCACCTGCGCAAAGGTGGTTCTGGACGCCTTCAAGATCGCCCGGATTGACTCCCCCGGCGATTCTCCTGATAATGAGGGTGTGCGGGGGGCCCAGAGTGTTCTACCGACCGAGAACGAGCGCCAAGGTGGCTTGGCGGTCTGGGCGCCATCGATCGTGCCGCCGATCGGCACCGAGCTGAGCGACGAGCAGAAACTGGCTTGCACGTTCCGCATCCTCGCTCACGAGGGATTCTCCGAGCACATTGCCGGCCATATCACCTGGCAACGTGACGGTCAGGACACACTGCTGGTCAATCCGTGGGGTCTCTGGTGGAACGAGATCACGGCCTCCGACCTGTGCACCGTGGACATGGATGCCAACGTGGTGGCGGGCAAATGGGATGTGACGCCCGCCATCCACATCCACACCGAGTTGCACCGCCGGCGCCGTGACGCCCGGGTGGTGATCCACAACCATCCCTACTCCGTCTGCGTCATGGCATCCCTCGGACGCCTGCCGGAGCTCTTGCACCAGACCGGCACCATGTACAACGAGGACATGGTGCTCATCAGCGAGTACGGAGGCGAGATCGACTCCCGGGCACTAGGTGCAGAGTTGGCGGACCAGATCGGAACGGCCAACGTGATCATCCTCGGGAATCACGGCGCCATCGTGACCGGATCGACCATTGAAGAGGCCACCTTTCGGGCCGCCGCCTTGGATCGCGCCTGCCGCCTGGCCTACGACGTGCTCGTGACGGGACTGACGCCCTTGTCGATCCCCCGCAACGTGATCCCCGGAATCAAAGCTTCACTGATCGAGCGCGGCTCGGCGGTGTACTTCGCCGGCGCCGTTCGCCAGCTGCTCCGTCGCGAGCCAGAGGTGCTGCTGTGACCACGGGCTCGGTCCCGGTCGTGGAAGGCATCGCTTCACCGGGAGAGCGTTCGTGATCTCACTCGATGATCTGACGTCGAATCGCAATTTCACCAAGGGGGGCCGCGACGGTGAACGTACGGTCACCTTCCTGCCCGACCCCCCGGCAGCGGAACGGAAGTACACGGTCATCTCTGCTGACGACCACATCGTCGAGCCACCGCATGTCTTCGAGAAGCGGGTGCCCCAGAGGTTTGCCGATCGCGCTCCCCGGGTCGTCGAGAAAGAGGACGGGAGCCAGACTTGGCTCTACGACGGTGTCGAGCTCCCCAACGTCGGATTCAACGCGGTGGTCGGTCGCCCGGTCGAAGAGTGGCGGATGGAGCCGGCCCGCTTCGACGAGATGCGGCGGGGCGCCTGGGACATCGACGAGCGAATTCATGACATGGACCTCAATGGGATCTATGCCTCGGTGAACTTCCCCTCTTTTCTCCCGGGATTCGCCGGGCAGCGCCTCCAGCAAGTGACCAAGGATCCGGAACTTGCCATGGCCTCGGTGCGGGCATGGAACCAGTGGCACCTTGAAGAGTGGGCCGGCACCCATCCCGGACGCATCATCCCCTGCCAGATCCCGTGGTTATTGGACCCCGACGTCGGTGCGGCGATGATCCGCTCGAACGCGGAGCTCGGCTTCCGGGCGGTCTCGTTCAGCGAGGACCCGAGCCGACTCGGGTTGCCGTCCATCCACTCCGGACACTGGGAACCGTTCATCCGTGCCTGCGCGGAGACCGACACGGTGATCAACCTCCACATCGGCTCTTCGGGCTCCTCACCTGGGACTTCAGTGGACGCCCCACCCGACGTGGCGGGAGTCCTGTTTTTTGCCTACGCCATCTTCGCTGCCGTCGACTGGCTGTTCTCGCTGGCCGCGGTGCGTTACCCAGATCTCAAGATCTGTCTGTCCGAGGGCGGGATCGGCTGGGTCCCGGGGCTGCTGGACCGGCTCGACCACATGGACTCCTACAACGACATGTACGGAACATGGCAGGGGGAGGCAACGCCCTCGGAGGTACTGCAGCGGAACTTCTGGTTCTGCGCGGTCGAAGACCAGTCCACGTTCCCGCTTCGCCACCGTATTGGCGTCGACCACATTCTCCTCGAGTCTGACTATCCCCACTGCGATTCCACGTGGCCCCGCACGCAGGCCGTCATCGAAGAGGAGTTAGGCGGCCTGCCGGCCGACGACATTCGGAAGATGACCTGGGAGAATGCCTCCCTGCTCTACCGGCACGCCGTCCCCGAGGCCGTGCAGCAGGACCCCAACGCATTCTGAGGTCATCCCCGGAGCAGTCCCCCCTCGACCGCAAAAGGGAGCCGTTCAGGCGCTTCCGGGTGAGGGGCGAAACCGAGTCGGACACCCGTCATACGGCGCTCGACCCATCGGAGTGACCCAGGTCCGCCATTTGCCCGGCAGCACGACCTACGGTCTTCGACATGACCGCTCGCAAGAAGCTGGACGCCCTGATCGACGAAACCGCCACCCGATATTTCGAGGGTATGACGGGGTTCGAACGGGAGATGACCGCCATCGATACGACACTCACCGGACTGATGGCCGTCGCGAAGGTGGTGGACCGCATCGACCGTCGCATCGACGAGCTGACCGAACGGTTCGACAGCATCGACGAACGGCTGGCCGAACTGGAGAAGTCCGACAACGGCGAGGCGGCACTTGATGTGCTTGCGGGAGGGCTGGGCCTCTTGCGCAAGAGAATCAGGCAGCTCGGGAAAAAGGATCGGAAGAGGCGAAAGAGGTAGCGGAATCCGGACGCCACCGCCACACCAACTGTGGGTCAAGGTGCTGGGCAGGGAGTCCCCCGCTCGTTCTCATGTTCGCCTGATCGTGCATCGAGATGTCCTCCCTCCGCTTCGGCTTGGTGTTCGAGCTGAGCATTGAGCTCCCCACCGACCAGGACGGCCAAGCCGGTGAGGTAAAGCCAGAAGATGAGAATGGCAACGCCGGCGAAGGTACCGTACGTCTTGCCATAGGAACCAAACCGGGTGACGTAGAACGAAAAGCCCAGCGACGCGGCGAGGAATATGACGGTGGCGAAGGCTCCGCCCACGCTCACCCACTCCCACCGCGGTGATTCACGGTTCGGCCCCAAAAAATAGAAGATGGAAAAGAGTCCAGTGATCACAATGAGGGTTACTGACCATCTCACAATGGTCCACATCACCGAGAACGCAACCCCGTGCAACGGCACGTGACCCTCAATCCCGGACCCGATGGACGCGCCCAGAATGACCAGAGCAGCGCCGATGCCGCCCAGGACAAGGGTTGCAGCCATCAGTGGGATGGAGTAGATCCGTCGAGCCAAGAACTTGCGATCCACTGGCACTTCGTACGCGACGTCAAGTGCCTGTTGAAGCGCCGACATTCCACCTGATGCGCTCCAGACCGCCACGCTCACCCCGATAACGACAGCCACCGCGGAGCCTGATTCTCGAGTCGTCGCTGCTTTGACGGCTCCGGTGAACACCGTGCCGACGCCGGGAGGAAGTCCCTTTTCGACCGCGTGGGTGATTCGGGTCACGAAATGAGGACTGGCCCGGATCAGAGCGAGGAAGCCGAGGATGGCAATGACCGCGGGAAATAGGGCCAAGAACCAGTGATAGGCGAGACTGCCCGCTGACATCGAGACACGATCACGAACGATCTTCTGGCTTGTCCGCTTCAGGGTGGCTTTCCATCCCGCCATCCCGATATCGCTTGGGTTCGTCGGGTCGTCGGTGCCGTATTCTGTCTCGCTTTGCCCGGCGGGGTTCTTCACTCCTTCATTATCTCGAAGCGTTACTTCTCGCCTCATTCCCCAGCGAAATTCGGTTCGCGCTTTTCCAGGAAGGCGAGAGGGCCTTCGGCTGCATCCTTCGAACTCATGACCGCGCTCCCCAGCTTCTGCTCAATGATGAATGCCTGTTCCTCGGGCAGGCATTCGGTCTGGCGCAGGGTCGCCAGGATGGCCTTGACGGCCAGGGGGCCGTTACGGGCGATCCGGCTGGCAATCTCCCGGGCCCGGGACAGTGCCTGCCCATCGGGGACGACGTGGTTGATAAGCCCAAGCTCGTAGGCTCGACGGGCGGGGATGTCCTCGCCGGTGAGAAGCATCTCAGCGGCCACGGCATAAGAGATCTGGCGGCGTAGGCGCACTGCGGAGCCGGCCATGGGGAACAGACCCCGCTGCACCTCGGTCACGCCGAATACAGCGCTCTCGCCGGCGATGCGAATATCCGTACCCTGGAGGATCTCGGTGCCGCCGGCCCGGGCAAAACCCTCGGCGGCGAGGATTATGGGCTTGGTCGGGCGGTAGTTCTTGAGATAGGCCCGCAGGGAGATGCCCGGGTCGTCCTGCAGCCGGATGATCCACTCGTTGTCGCGGATCCCTTCACGCAGACGAAGAATCTCGGCCAGGTCCATGCCGGCGCAGAAGGTGCTGCCCTTGCCGGTGAGGATGGCAACCCGCAGCGAGTCATCCTCGTCCAGACGCACCCAGGCGTCGTACAGGCGGCAGAGCACCTCGGCGTTGGTAGCGTTCCGCTTCTCGGGCCGGTTAAGGGTGACGGTCAGTACTGGCCCGTCGACGTCGGCGAGCACCAGTGGCTCGGGGGTGGTGTCAGGCATCTGCGTCCTCCTCAAGAATTCGATCAGCGGCTGTCGCTTCCGTCTTAGTTACCACCTCGCAGGCCCGGCCGCGTCCAAGTGCTCGGACCAGCGTGACCAAATGCGCGAGCCACGCCACCATGGCGGCAGGCGACGTGCGCATTCTTGATTTGCGCTCCAGCATCGGTGGTGATAATGCTCGCGTGTGCGTCCGTGGCGGGCGAGGATGTCGAAAGCGGTGACCGCCCTGTCGGCTGGGTTGGGGTGACTGGATCATGACGACTAAAATCACGGGGTGGCACTCCGATCCGTTCGGGCGCCATCAATGGCGCTACTTCTCCCTGGACGGAAAACCTACGCGCCTTGTCAGTACCGCGGGCAAGAGGTCTCACGACGACGTTGCGGGCTCTGCTCGCTGGTCTGTCGCCCCTGCGAAGACGAGCCCAGGGCCGGTGGCGCCAACTCTGCCTGACGGCTCCCCAAGAGGCACCACACTGCCTGGTTGTGGCCCCTTAGGACCTTTGACTGCCACGACGGCGCACGCGTCGCGGCGCGGGTGGCACCCCGACCCGTACGGCCGCCACGAAGCGCGCTACTTCTCCCTTGACGGAAGGCCGACGCGCCTCGTCAGTGACGCTGGCAAGACGTCGCACGACGCCGTTGCGCCGGGGCT
>JBEKWB010000049.1:0-31491 GCA_049513455.1 Acidimicrobiales bacterium | reverse complement strand
CAGTCGAAGCCCGCGACGCCGGCCCCACATCCGGCCTCCACCACTCCGCCGTTGCTCGGCCCGTTGATGCCACCGCCGTAGTCACAGTAGGGAACGCCCGCCTCAGCGGCAGCGGCGGCGACGATCGCGTCGCCCTGGGTTGCTGCAGGGACAAGCGCGCTCCCCCGGGTGACCGCACCGGCCGGATGTGCGCCCAGCGAGACGGCCAGGCCCGACAGGGACAGCACCAGGAGAACGGCCAGGGCCATGCTCCTGATGGTTGCCCCACCCGAGAGTTTCGAATACATACCTTCACCCCCGCTTCCCGCGTCCACCGGATGAACTTCCCTCCGAGCGAGGCATCGTACCAGCGGCTCAGGCTGTCCTGGCCCGCAGGAACCCGGCCGCGCCGGTGCCCCAGGCCAGGACGGCGATGCCATAGAGACCGAGAGGAGCCGCGGCCTCCGGCCCGAATGCCGCCGTGGCCAGGCCCGCGGCGATGGCGAAGTCGCGCATCGACAGCGTGAGGAGGAGGGCCTCTCTGGCCCGGAGCGTGCCGCCCCGGCCGACGAGCAGGCCGACACCCGCCGAGACGGCCAGGAACGCCGCGACGGCCGCCAGCACCGACAGGTAGGACCTTGCGAAGTGCACCTCCGCGGCCACCAGGGCGACGAGGGCCGCCACGGAGAGCGTGCTGATGGTCGAGGCGGCCTCGATGACCCGTCGCGGCGGCCCGAGCGTGCCACGGATCGCCACCCCCGTGCCCAGGGGCACCGCGACAATGCAGAGGAGCTTGACCAGAATGTGCCAAGGGTCCAGCGCCGTCCCGGATGCCTCCGCGGCCAGGATCGGTCCGGCCAGGACAACCGTCAGCACGGTCGAGCCGAGCAGGAGACCCCCGGCGAGGGCGACGTCGCCGCCGGCCATGGCCGTGGTGGCGATGGAGGCGATCTCACACGGTGCCAGGCCGATGGCCGCCACCCCGTCACGCAGGTGCCCGGCCACCACCAGGTGCGCCACCGACCACGACAACGCCGGCAACACGGTGACCCCCACAATCAGGGCGACGGTCAGGCGTCGCCAGGCGGCCGGAAGGTCCCGCAGCGTGCCGGGCTCGATGGTCAGTGCGGTGAAGAAGACCAGGATCACCAAGAAGGCGAGCGGCTGCGACCGCGACGATCGCCAGCTCCCGGTAGTCGCTCAGTGCTTGCCGGCCGCGATGGGCCACGTCATCCTTTCGCCGCCCGCGCCCGGCGACCGTAGTCCGTCTGTTGATGGTTTCGTTGTCCGAAAGCCTGGGTGAGATTGAAGTGTGTGCAAGTACGGTTTGTCCATGGAGTTCCAAGATGTAGTTCTCCGGCGGCGAATGGTACGGGACTTCTCGGACGAGCCCGTCGCCCGCCCCGTTCTCGACCAGCTCATGGGGAACGCGACCCGCGTGCCCTCGGCCGGGTATAGCCAGGGCTTCGCCTTCGTCGTGCTGACGGAGCCGGGCCAGCGCCGGCTCTTCTGGGAAACGACCAACGGTCCAGGCTGGCGAGGCGAGTCAGAGTCGGTGCCGTTGACGCGAGCTCCCGTGGTGATCGTCCCGCTCGCCCACAAGCAGGCCTATCTCGATCGCTACGCGCTGCCCGACAAGGTCCACACCCCACTCTCCGACGAGGCGAACTGGCCGGCGCCCTATTGGGATATCGACACGGGTTTCGGAGTCATGATGATCCTGCTCACCGCGGTCGACCTTGGCCTGGGCGCCCTGTTCTTTGGGATTTTCACTGGTGAGCAGGTACTCATGAACCTCCTCGGCGTCCCCGACGGTTACCGGCCCATCGGCGCCATCGCTGTCGGCCACCCGACGCGGGGCGAGCGCTCCCGACCTGAGTTACCGACGGGTCGTCGCCGCCCCAGCGACGTCGTCAGGTGGGAGCGCTGGTAACAGCAGATCGTGCCCCGGCCGGGAAGTCTCAACGTCGAATATGGTCTGTCTCGGAGTGTGAGACAAGGGGGGCTCAAGTGGCGCAACGCTTCACGGGGAAATCCGTGGTGATCACCGGAGCGGGCGCTGGAATCGGCTTGGGCTACGCACGCGCCTTCGCGGCCGAGGGAGCCTTGGTGACCATCGCCGACGTCGATGCCACCGCGGCGACAGCTGCCGCCGGTGCGATCGACGGGTCACTGGCGGTCACGGTCGACGTGGCCGACGAGGCTTCGGTTGAGGCAATGGTTGCCGCAACCAGCGAGCGATTCGGCGGCGTCGATATTCTCGTCAACAACGCCGGGCTGCACATGGGCACGTACAATCAGGGTCTCGACCTTCCCCTGGAGGACTGGCGCCGGCTGTTCGACGTAAACGTCTTTGGGTCGGTGATGTGCACCCGATACTGCCGCCCGTCGATGGTGGCACGAGGTGGAGGCGTGGTCCTCAACCAGTCGTCGAACTCGTCTTACCTCGGTGTCGGTGCCTACAGCATCTCGAAGATGGCGCTCAATGCCGTTACCCTCAGCCTCGCGCAGGAGCTCGCCGGTGACGGGATCCGGGTGCTGGGCATTGCCCCCGGGATGGTGGCGTCCGATGCCGTGTTGGCTCGTCTTGATCAGCCCACCAAGGACATGGTGCTCGCGGGGCAGTTAGTGAAGCGGTTCGGATCGATTGACGACCTTGTGGGCATGGTCTTGCTCCTGTGCTCCGACGACGCCGTGTTCATGACCGGTCAAACGGTGGTCGTCGATGGCGGGTACGTTCGCCAGCTTTGATGGTTACAGCCGCGCCTACCCGGGCGGCGAGAAGAACTCCAATGCGATGTTGTCCGGGTCGCGGAACGAGAGGCCCGAGCCATAGGCAGCATCAACGATGCCTCCGTTGGCAATGCCGAGCTCGTTGAGCCTGGTCTCCCACTGTTCGAGTTCGGTTCTGTTTGCGCAACCGAACGCAAGGTGATCCAGGCCCGGTCGGCGTTCGTCAAAGGGGTCAGATCCGTGTGGATCGGGGAAGTGATGGATGCCGACCAGGGTACGGCCACCTAATAGCCAGACGACGTGGTGGAACAGACCCGTGTCTTCATCGATGACAGGCGGACTCCCGAAAAGTTCCTCGTACCAGGGCCGACTCCGACCAAGGTCGCTGACAGTCAGCGCGACGTGGGTTATGCCGGGGAATTCAGGCATGAAAGCCTCCTTGAAGTGACGCATTTCACCCTAGTGCTCACCCCTGACCGGGCGCCGACCGTCCCACTTATCGCGCATCGAGCGGGTTACATTCACTGCTGTTCCGCGAGGGCGGCAAGGCGCTCGAGCGAGGCCTGAAGCTTGTCGGCCGTGGTCGCCCGAGCACGAGGAAAGCGCTCCACATCTCTCAGTTCGGTCCAGTCGTAGGTGTGGGTGACCAGCGTGTGCGACGAGTCGATCGGCTCGAGTTCCCAGAGCCAGAGGTGTCCCGGCGGTTCCTGGCCGGGCTCCGCGGGTCTCCACGCAATGCGCCGGCCCTCAACGAAGTCGACCACGTGATTCTCCCGAACTCCGCCCCGCGTCAATTTCATGATGAAGACGTCACCGAGGGCGCGGACCCGTTGACCCCTGTCAGCTTCGGCCAGATTGTCGTTGCCATCCCATCGAGGTTGCTGCGCGGGGTCGGCAATGAGTTCAAAAATTCGCGGCGCGTCGGCAGCAATCTCGCGGCTGGCGCTGGCAAGTCGCGGAACTACCTCGTGAGTGTCCACTCGTTTAGTCCAGCACCGGCCGATCCCCGGCGACCGCATGGTGCTCCGAGGTGACGGTCACCTTCCCGCCGAGCAGAGCCGCCCAGAAAGTGCTCAGTGGTTCCGGATCATCACAGTCGAGCGATATGGCCAAACGCATCCGCGACATGCAGGTACCTTACGTATCGGGGTCGTCGGTCACGAGCGAGAAGAACCCGTGAATCAGCACGAACGGCGTCTGCTCGGTCGCCAGACGGGCGCAAGCCCGTCGTTTCCGCGTGGGCGCGGTCCCGAGGACGAGCAGCCGCGGTGCGAGTTGAAAAGTGAAATAATACTTACTACTATGAATCAGATCGGGTAGGAAGATGGGGGGCAATGACAGCCGCAGAAGCTTCCGGCGCCGCCGTTCAGCCGCCACCGAGGCGGCCTGCGCCACTGTTGACGGACGACAACGCCTTCTTCTGGGAGGCGGCCATTGAGGGTCGGTTGGTTGTACAACGCTGCAGCGGGTGCGGACGGTTGCGACATCCGCCCCGGCCCATGTGCCCGGACTGTCTCTCTCTCGAGTTCGAGGTGGTGCCGCTGTCCGGGCGTGGGTCGCTCTACAGCTACGCAATCCTTCATCACCCCCGACACCCCGCTTTCGACTACCCGCTCATCGCGGCGCTGGTCGATCTGGAGGAGGGCATCCGGTTGGTCTCCAACTTGACGGGGGTGGAGGCTGCGAATATCGAGATCGGAATGGAGCTCGAGGTGGGATTCGACGCAACGGAGAACGGCGGCGCGGTCCCCGTCTTTCGACCGATCGGTGCCGGTGAGCTGGGCAGGCCGTCGTGAGTGCGGCAGGCTCCTCGTTCGCCGGGAAGGCTGCCATAGTCGGAATCGGGCAGACCGAGTTTTCGCGTCACGCCGGGCGGACCGAACTCCAGCTGGCGTGTGAAGCCGTCACCGCCGCGCTCAGCGATGCCGGGTTGACGCCGAGCGATGTCGACGGCTTGGTGAGCTACACCGTGGACCCTGTGGAGGAGACCGAGCTGGTGCGCTCGGTCGGGATCGCGGAGGTTGCCTACTCGAGCCGGGTCCCCTACGGGGGAGGCGGCTCAATGGGCGTGCTCCTGCACGCGGCCAGCGCCGTGGCCAGCGGTGCGGCGGAGGTCGTTGTGGCCTACAGGGCGATCCGGGCGCGCTCGGGCGCCACCCGATTCGGCGGCGCCAAAGTAACGCCCAGCCCCACGTCGGGACACGCGGGGACGACGGCCATGCAGTGGTGCATGCCGTTCGGTGTGCTTACTCCGGCGTCGTGGATGGCACTGAACTCCACCCGCTACATGCACCAATTCGGCGTGCGCAGCGAGGACATTGGGCGGGCGGTGGTCCAACTCCGGGCCTACGCGCTGACCAACCCCGCGGCGTGGGGCTATCAGCGACCGATGACGCTGGAGGACCACCAGGCTTCCCGGTGGATCGCCGAACCGTGCATCCATCTGCTGGACTGCTGCCAGGAGACCGACGGATCCGTCGCTGTCGTCATCACCAGCCGGGAACGCGCCAGTCACCTGCCGCAGTTGCCGGTGGCGATCGGGGCGGCCGCCGGCGCGGGTCTGTTCGAACAGGAGATCGCCTCGGACCACTACCGCGGCGATCTCTCGGTGATGGAAGGGTCGGTGGCCCTGGCCCGACGCCTCTTCGGTTCCTTCGGGTTCGACCGGGAGGACATCGACGTGGCCATGATCTACGACGCGTTCTCCCCGATCCTCCTGATGCAACTCGAGGCGCTCGGGTTCTGCGGGCCCGGGGAGGCCAAGGATTTCGTCGCGGAGGGAAACCTGGGCCCCGACGGATCCCTGCCGTGCAATACGAACGGCGGCCTTATCGGCGAGGGCTACATCCACGGTCTGAACCTGGTGCTCGAAGGCACCCGTCAACTGCGAGGCACGGCGGTCAACCAGATTCCTGACGCGCGCACGGTACTGGTGACGGCCAGCCGGACCGGCGCCATCCTCACCACCCGCTAGAGAGAGGGAGACATCCATGACGAGCGTCCTCGAGGGAATCCGAGTACTCGACCTGTCCTGGGGTATCGCCGGCCCCGTGGCCGGCATGCTCCTCTCGGACAACGGCGCCGATGTCATCAAGATCGAGCCGCCGGGAGGGGATCCCTTCCGCTCCACCTCGGGCTATGCCGCGTGGCTCCGTGGCCGCCGGAGCGCGGTGCTCGATCTCACCGACGAGGCCGACCGCTCCACCTTCTTGGCCCTGGCCCGCTCGGCGGACGTGGTCCTCGAGAGTTTCTCCCCGGGTACGACCGACCGCCTCGGCATAGACGCCGACACGCTGCTGGCCGAGAACCCCCGCCTGGTCTACTGCTCGATCACCGGCTATGGATCACATCCCGCCCACCGGTCCCGTCCCGCCTATGACGCGCTGGTCGCGGCCCGACTGGGCTTGCTGGACGAACAGCGTGGCCACCTGGGAGGTCCGGTCGGCTTCATGAACGGCGAGGATCCCTACCTGGAGGACCTCCCCATCCCCGAGGGGATGGAACCGGGTTCACCGCGTTCGGGGCCCATCTTCACCTACACACCCTGGCCGAGCATGTGCGCGGCCTACCTGGCGACTGTTGGGATCAATGCCGCCCTTTTCGCTCGGTTGCGCACCGGTCGGGGTCAGCACGTGGAGACCTCCCTACTCCAAGCCGCCCTGTCGATGACCGCATCGAAGTGGCAGCGTGCCGAGCGCAACGACGAGCCCGGGTACCGTACCTGGATCTACGACCGGAGGGCACCAAAGGGGTTCTTCCAGTGCGCCGACGGCCGGTGGATAGAGCAATGGGTCCCCAACCCGCGCTTCGTCCTGTCCAGCGCGGACGGGGACACACTGGAGTTACGGCGCGACATCGACAACGTCCGCAACGACCCCGACCGGGTGGGGACGGCACCGGAGAACATCGTCGTCCTGGCGCACTACCACCCGGAGATGGTCGAGGCCGTGGCCCGTTTCGACAGCGACGACTGGGTGCGGGTGGGACGGGAGGGTGGTGTTCCCCTCCAGCCGGTGCGTACCCCCGAAGAAGCACTCCAGGACCCTGCGCTCGTCGCGGAGTCCGCCGTCGTGGACGTCGCGCATCCCGAACACGGCGTGCTCCGTCAGGTGGGCATCCTCTACGGGCTGAGCGCGACGCCGGGTCGCGTCCAGGGCCCGGTGCCACTGGTGGGGGAGCACACCGACGCGCTGCGCGCCGAGGCCGAGCATGCTCCCACCACGGTGGCGGCGGACGAGACCGAGCCCGGTGCCCGAAAGGGAGCGGGCCCGCTCGACGGCGTGACCGTCCTCGACCTCGGTTTCGCCGTGGCCGGCCCGTTCGGTACCCAGGTGCTGGCCGATCTGGGCGCCAACGTCATAAAGGTCAACGCCACGCGCGATCCGTGGTGGCACGCCACCCACATCGCCTACGGGGCCAACCGGGGCAAGCGCAGCATCTGCATCGACCTCAAGACGACCGAGGGCTTGGCGGTGCTGCACCGGTTGGTGGAGAAGGCGGACGTGGTCCACTCGAACATGCGACGGGACGCTCTGCGCCGCCTGGGCTGCGACGAAGCCTCCCTGCGGGAGGTGAATCCCGACATCATCTACTGCCATACCCGCGGCTTCGACCGGGGTCCCCGTTCGGACTCCCCGGGCAACGACCAGACCGGATGCTCGCTCGCCGGCGTGACCTACGAGGACGGGGGGTGCCGTGACGGCGGGAAGCCCTTCTGGAGTCTCACGTCTCTCGGTGACACGGGTAACGGGTTCCTCTCGGCCATCGGCGTCATTCAGGCTCTTTACCACCGCAAGCGCACGGGCGAACCACAGAGCGTCGACACGTCCATTCTCAATGCGGGCCTGCTGGTCGCGTCCATGGCGTCGGTCAAGACCGATGGCGAGGCCTTGCCACGCCCGCACCTGGACCGGATGCAACTCGGCCTTCATCCCCTCTACCGGCTCTACGAGACGGCCGACGGGTGGATGTGTATCGCCGCCCGCAGCGAGGAGCACTGGGTCGGCCTTGTGGAGGCTCTCGGACAGGCTGAGCTCGTCGAAGATCCTCGGTTCGCCGACGCGGCCGCCCGCAGCGTGCACGCGGCCGAGCTGGCGACGCTGCTCGAGCCCAGCTTCCGCCACCGCAACGGGAGGGATCTGTTCGACTCCCTGGACGGACGCGGCGTGCCGTGCGAGATCGCCGATGCGGAGTTCTCCGCGGGCGTCTTCGACGACCCCGAAATGCTGGCCCGCGGGCTGGTGGTCGAACAGCAGCACCCGAAGCTCGGGCGTTTCGATCACTTCGGCCGCACCATCTCCTTCTCCGAGACGCCGGAACGCATTTGGGGCCCGCCGCCCGTGGTGGGGCAGCACACGCGGGAGATCATGAGCGAGCACGGCTACGACACCGGCGAAATAGAGAAACTGCTGGCGGGGGAGGCCGTGTTCGAGGACCTGTGGGTCGACTGACCACCACGGCGGTCTCCGTCGACGTTTCCGAACACGTTCCGTTTCCCGGATCCTTCACCCTTCACGGCTGGGTACGCGCCTCGCCGGTGCGGACCTCGCCGGCACCGATCCTCCTGTGCTGTCTCGCCGGCGGCAAGTGCTCCACCGGGTATTTCGATCTGCAGGTCGAGGGGTATTCCGACTACAGCATGGCGGACTACCTCGCCGCACGCGGATTCATCGTCGTCGCGTTCGACCACCTCGGTGTCGGGAGCTCCTCGTCGGTCGACGACATCTTCCTCGTCACCCCCCGACTCGCCAGCGCGGTCAACGACCACGCCCATCGCGCCGTCGTACGGGGGCTCGTGTCCGGCACCTTGGTGCCAGGCTTGCCTCAACTGCCGAACCTGGTACCCATCGGCGTCGGCCACTCCATGGGCGGGATGTTGCTCGGTGTCCAGCAGGCCCGACACGCCACGTTCGCGGCGGTCGCGATCCTCGGCCACGGGGTCGGCCTCCCCAGCGTCCTGACCGAAGAGGAGCTGTCGTTCTCGCACGACGGAAATATCAGCGAAGAGGCGGTGGTCACGTTGGCCCGCACTCGATTCGCCGCGCCAGCGGCCCCGGCAGCATCTCGACCACCGCCCGGCTCCTTCCTGCCCCCGGACCTGCCCGAGCCCGTCCGCACCGCCTTTGTGGCCCAACAGACGGAGCTCCTCTTTTCCTGCGGCCTCACCTCAATGCTGCCTGGCTCCACGGATGGGGAGAAAGCAGCCATTACGGCACCTGTTTTCCTCGGATTCGGCGAAGACGATCTCACGCAGGATTTCATGGGATGTGCTGCGCTCTACAAAGCAGCCAATGACATCTCCCTCTTCGTTCTTCCGGGTGCGGCCCACTGCCACAATCAGTCGGCGCTGCGCACGCTGTTGTGGGACCGCCTCGCTCACTGGGCCCAAGGGTATGGCAGCACTAGTGATTCCGGCGATACCCTCCGGAGTTCGTGATGCACGAGCTACCGCGGGTAACCCGGCCGGGTCAGGTTGTCTGTCGTTGACGTTTGCGTTGGCGAACGACCATGGCCATGCCGCTTATGAGCAGCTCTCGTTCGGCGGCGTCGTTGGATGGTTTCGAGATGCTCGACGCAATGAGGTTGCCGGTCAGGTAGCCCCGGGAGGTGAGAAAGAGATAGCGGGCAAGCACCTGGTCGTCGGCCATGTCGCCGAGCACCTGCTGGAACAGCGGTAGCCAGAGTCGGTTCAGCTCTGCACCATGGAATGCCACGGCTTCTTTGGCGGTGGCCGAAGACCTCGGATCCTGGTTCAGGTCGAGCAGTATCTGAAGGCGAGCCAGATACTCCGGACGGGAGTAGTGCGTGGCGAGAACCTCGAGAAGCGACTCGAGGCGCTCCTCGAGCGTGTCGCCGCTGATGTGAGCGGACCGGATCTGGGCGCGGAGCTCGTTCCATGCCGCGTTCAACACTTCGAGAAGGAGCCCTTCCCTGCTCTCGAACTGATACTGGATCGTTCCCCACGTGACGCCGGCTCGCCGAGCAATGTCGTTGGAACTGGTCTGGTAGTAGCCCTTCTCCAGGATGCACTCGGCGGCGGCCTGGATGACTCGGGCTCGCGTGCTCTCGCCATCCGCGCGCGGTCGACGCCCGCTGCGGCGTGAACTGACCGGGGGCGAGCTCATCGTGACCTGAGCGACCGGCGCGTCATGGATCGTCAACATATCGGCGGCGGGCCCGGGCCCTTGACGGCTTTTCATATTGACTACTATTATTCACCCAAAAGACTGAGGGGGTGGACCGCAGTGGTCAATCGTTTGATTTCCGCTGATTCTCACGTGCGGGTCGAGCTCGCGGCCATCCGGGAGCGGGTTCCCGTCCCGTTGCGCCCGGCCTTCGACGACGCCATCGCCATGCAGGCCGCCAGCGAGAAGGAACTCAGGGGCGGCAAGGAGTTGGATCTGTCCGACTGGGACATGGAGGCTTTTCGGGATCCCGGGTACTCCGACCCGGTAGCCCGCCTGGCCGCGATGGACCGCGACGGGGTACAGGCGGAAGTCCTCTACTCAGAAGTCTCCGCCTTCCGGCACTTCGGACTGGTGAAGGGGGACTGGAAGCCGATCAGCCGTGCCTTCACGGATCATCTGACTGAGTTTGCCGCGGTCGATCCCGATCGGCTGGCCGTGTCGTACCAGGTGCCGATCATCGACGTGGACTATGCCGTGAGTGAGGTGCTTCGGCTGGCGGATCTGGGGGCCAGGTCGGTCCATCTGCCGAATTTTCCCTCGGAGCTCGGCCTACCGGACTACCACGACCCCGTCTATGACCCGCTGTGGGCTGCGCTGTCCGAGACCGACATCGCGATCTCTCACCACCTCGGCAATCCTCCTCATCTCTACAAGGTGTTCCAGCGCGATCCGACGCCGCAGTGCGGGATCTTTACGTCGTTGCCTGCGCTCGCCCTGGCCGAGGTCATCGCCTGGTGGATCCTCACCGGGACTCTCGAGCGCTTTCCGAAGCTCAAGATCGTCTTCGTCGAGCCCAGCCTCTATTGGGTGGCCGGCTTTCTGGCGTCACTCGATCGCAAAGCAGCGGGACCCTACGATTTCCCGGGTCTCGAGCTCAAGCCGAGCGAGTACTTCCGACGCAATATGGCCGTCACCTTCATGGACGACGAATTCGGCCTCAGGCAGCGCCACGAGCTCGGGGTCGAGAACATCCTCTGGTCGACGGACTTCCCTCACCCTGCGACGACATGGCCCAATTCGCAAGCTGCGGTCGATCGCCAGTTCGCCGATGTGCCGGCGTCGGAGCGTGAGCTGATCTGCGCCGGAAACTCGTCGCGACTCTACGGGCTCTGACCGAAATGACACGCCAAAGGGGTTGGACGTGAAGATCGGCCCATTCAACCGGGTGGAGCTCGTCGTGCGGGAGGACGAGATCCACGACGCGGTCAAGCAGTTCAACGAGCTGCTGGGACTCAATCTGCCGAGACCACACGCCATCGCGGGCGTACCGGTACTCTCCGCCACCGACTTCGACGGATTCATCGAATTCGTTGCTCCGATAAACGGCGAGGGGCCTTTCGGCGCCAGGCTCGCCGAACACGGCCCGGGTCAGATCGGTCCGTTGGTGTGGGAGATCGACGACGTCGATGCCGCCCGCGAATGGCTCGCGGAACGGGGCTTTCGGATCAGGTACGAATATGACAGCGCGGCGGGGAACGCCGACGAACAGGCGGCCAACGTGTACCAGCTCTGCCTGGACCCGGCGCAGTGGTTCGGGTTTTCGGTCACGCTGATGCGAAGGACCGTCCCGGGCGATCGGAGCTGAACCGCACTTCAAGAGTTGCTTTGGAACTGTCCTGGTGGCAGGTGCCAGATACCTTGGCTCTCGCTGATCGGGACGACTTCCTTCGGCGCGCACGCTCCGAAGCCCACGTTGTGCTCGGCCGATACGCCCGGTGAGGTGCGCGGCGCGCTTCTTCATGACCCGAGACGGACCCTGAGGTTCTCATAGCCGCTCACGAAGTTGGCGGCGCGGTAGGGAGGTTCGGTTCGGTCGGCGAGCTCGAGAGTGGGCAGCCGGTCCAGCAGCTCTTCCAGGATGATCGTCAGCTCGAGGCGGGCCAGGTTGGCCCCGAGGCAGAAGTGAGGGCCGAATCCGAACGCGACGTGCTCGTTGGGCGTGCGACGGATGTCGAAGCGGAACGGGTCCTCGAACACGGCCTCATCCCGGTTCGCGGAGGGGTAGAGGAGAAGCAGCTTCTCCCCCTGTCGGATCTGCTGGCCGTTCAGCTCCAGGTCCTCGGTCGCCTGGCGAGCCATGTTCCGGATGGGGCTGACCCACCGGAGCATTTCCTCTATGGCCGTCGGGAGCAGGCTTCGATCGGTGCGGAGCGCCTCCCAGCGGGAACGGTCGAGGAGGAGCTGAAACACCCCACCGCTGATGACGTGCCTCGTTGTCTCGTCACCTCCGACGAGGATCAGAAGCGACTCCGAGATGATCTCTTCGTCACTGAGGTGGTCGCCGTCGACCTCGGCGTGGACGAGGATGCTCATGAGGTCATCGGCGGGTTGGGCCCGTCGGGCCTCGATCACCCCGCGGGCGTACTCGGCGTATCCGACCGCGGCCAGCATCTGCTTGGTCAGGGTCTCCTCGTCGTTGGAGCCGAGGCCCGTGAGAAGCTCGTCGCTCCAGTGCAGCAATTGCTCCCGGTCGGGTTCGGAGACCCCGAGGTCGTCGGCGATGACCGTGAGTGGCAGCCATGCCGCCAAGTCCCAGATGAGATCGAATTCCTGGCGCGCCGTGACTGCGTCGACGAGACGGCTGGCGGCCCTGCGGATCGCGGGCTCCCGTTCGCGGACGCGGCGCGGGGTCAGACCCTTGTTCACCAGCTTTCGCCGCTTCCAGTGCTCGGGATCGTCCATGTCGATCATCTGGGGGACGGGTCCACTGTCGGGGCGGATTCCTCCAGCGTTGCTGAAGAGCGCTGGCTGGGTCGCGACCTGCTTTACGAGGTCGTAGGTGGAGACGGCCCAGACGCCGTGCTTGGGGTCCTGCCAGACCGGCGCGTTGGCGCGCAGCCAGGCCAGCTCTTCCTGGGGGTTGCGACCCCAGAAGGCTCCGTCCACCAGGTCGATTCGTTCTTCCATTCCAACTCCTCGCAGGTAGCGGTTTCGTGCCGCCGTTACAGGCCGGCCGGGCGGGTCCCGATCACACCCTGGTCCTCGAGCTGCTCGATCTCCGCCTCGTCGAGTCCGAGGATCGACGACAGCACCTCGTGGTTGTGCTGACCGAGGGTCGGTGCCGGAAATCGAATCCACCGGTCGATCCCCGACCAGCGGAAGGGCAGCGTGGTGACGGGGATGCGACCGACGACCGGGTGGTCGCACCACTCGGCGAAGCCGCGGGCCTCGGAGACCGGCTGGGTCACCACGTCGCGGTTGTCGATCACCGGTGCGGCGGCGACGCCCGCCGCCTGCAGGCGCGCGGCGGCATCGTCGCGCGTCCGGGCCCGGAACCAATCGGCCAGGTGCTCGTCGAGGCGATCATGGGCGTCGAAGCGTCCCGCCACCGTCGACAGTGCCGGATCCTGCGCCCACTCGGGCGCCCCGAGCAGCTCCACCAGGGCGGGCCACTGCTCGTCCTCGACCGACACCGCGATCCATTGCTCGTCGCCCTCACAACGGTAGACGCCCTGTGGAGCCCTCTCCCGGCTCCGGTTGCCGAGCCGCTCACCGACCCGTCCGAAGGCGCTGAACTCCAGGACCTCCTCGGCGGCCAGGTTCAGCGCACTCTCGACCAGGGGTGCCTCAATCATGCACCCGACGCCGGTCATGTCACGCTGCGCGAGCGCGGTGAGAATGGCGAATGCCGCGTGCATCCCGCCCAGAGGATCGCAGGGACCGTTGGGCATCATGGGAGGACCGTCCCGGTAACCCGTCGTCCACGACAGGCCCGAAACCTGCTCCATGGTCTGGGCGAAGCCCACGCGGTCGTGCCACGGTCCGTCGAGCCCGAACGCCGGCATCCGGCACATGACGAGGCGGGGGTTGACCTGCTTGAGACGCTCCCAGTCCAGATCCCAGTTCTCGAACACCCGCGGCGTGTAGTTCTCGACCATCACATCCGCCCAGGCGACGAGGCCGAGGAAGAGCTCACGCCCTCGCTCCGAGCCGAGGTCGAGCGTGATGCCGCGCTTGTTGGTGTTGATGCTCAGGAAGAAGCAGCTCCGCTCCCACCATTCGTCGAGTGAGGCGAACGGCAGCGCGGCAGCCGGTCGCATGCCGTCGATGACCTGGATCGACTCGACGTGGACCACGTCCGCGCCCAGGGCGGCCAGGAGCTGTGTCGCGCTGGGACCGGCCCACCATGCGGTGGCGTCGAGGATCTTGAGGCCCGCCAGTGGGAGATCGCCCGCCTCGTGTCCGTCGGCCTCCGGTCGGCGTGCCGTGTCCAACGGCACCACGGGTGGCGTCCGCTCCGCCCGAGTGGGGGCGGGATGCCGTGCGGCGGGACGACGACCGTCGATGGCGTAGGGCGGACGAGGGGCGGTGAGCCCGTAGGGCTCCTTGACGAAGACGCCGCGCGCGGCGAAATGGTCCAGGCCGGGAAGCAGCTCTCCGTTACCGATCGGCGCCACAGGGATGCGCAACTTGGTCGCCAGCTCCAGCACCTCGGCCGTAGTGTGCTCCAGCAGCCATGACCTGATGCTGCGCTCGGACTCGGCTTTGCGCACCGGGTCCGACCGGACGTCTGTGTCACCGAGGAGATCCGCCCGACCAACGAGCACGATCAGGTCCTCCAGCTTCTGGGCGGAGTTGGTGTTCAGCCCGACCCACCCGTCGGCGGTCGCTTCGATGCCCGGGAACATGATCATGCGTCCGGGCCCGGGAGGAATGCCACCGATCATCCGGAACATGAGGTCCTGGAACAGGTTCGTGGCGATCGTGACCGCCTCCGCACAGGAGACATCGATGTGCGCGCCGGCACCGGTGCGAACGAGGTGCCGCGCCGCGGCCAGTGCGGCGGGAGCGGCGAAGACGCCCGCAGCCAGTTCCGAGAGACGTCCGGCCGCATAGAGCGGCTCCCCGTCCGGCCGTCCCCGACCGGCGATCGAGCCGCTGATCGCCTGCGCGGTGAAGTCGTTCCCCGGTGCGTCCTCGAGCGGCCCACGGCCGTACGGCGAGATCGTCACGACGACGTTGCTCGGGTGAGGCAGTAGCCCGGCTTCCTCGAGCGGCCCCGTGGGGAGATCGGCGACGACCACGTGGGCAGAGCGCACGAGCTGGCGGACCGTTGGGTCAGTCAGATCCCCGACCACGCAACGCTTTCCCGCCGCCAGCCACCGGAAGAGCGGTCCGTCCGAGGCGCCCTCCGGCAGCTGCCCGGACCGCGTGGTCCGGCGCAGCACCGCCCCAGCCACTGGCTCAATGACGATGACGTCGGCTCCCGCGTCGGCGAAGAGCTTCGTCGCGTAGGCGCCGGCCACCCCGGTCGACAACTCCACGACGGTGTACCCGGCGAGCGTATCGATGGTCATGGAGCCTCCTGCAGTTCGAGATGAAAATGCGTGCGCACGTAAATCTCCATCGCTATGGCCGGCCGGAGCCGGCCACCTCCACCGCAACGGCGTCGATCCTGCCGAGCGGTTGGCGCAGCACCGCCTCACGCCGGTACTCCGTTGCCACGCAGATGTACAGCGTCCGCCGATCCGGGCCTCCCAGGACGCACGCGACGGGTACCTCGCCCGGGAAGCCGACGCTATGGGTCAACTCACCACCCGGGAGAAGCCGGACGACACGAGCCCCGATAGGGTCGGCGACCCAGACCGCACCCGCTGCATCCAGGCAGATGCCGTCGGGCGGAGCGTAGCCGGGACCACCCGGCGAAGGAGGCACCGTGGCAAAGATCGAGCGCGCCGACAAGGTGCCGTCTGATCCCACGGTGAACGCCGAGAGATGGAACGCGCTGCTCTCGGCGAGGACCAGGGTGCCACCGTCGTCGGTCAGCGCCGGACCGTTTGGTGCACCGAGATCATCGGCGACGGTCGAGAAGCTGCCGTTGGGCTCGATACACAGGAGCTGCCCCGGGCGCACACCGGCTCCGGGATCGTTCGGATCCAGGCCCATGTCGCCGACGTACGCCCTACCCTCGGCGGAGACGATCATGTCATTGAGGACGCCACGAGCCACCGTGGAGAGATCGGCGTGCACCCGGAGTGAGCCGTCCGCCTCGAGGCGATAGACGAGCCTGCGCTTCATGCCCACGACGAGCAGTCGTCCGTCCGGCAACCACCCGAGGCCCGATGGCTCATCGTCCGGAACCTCCACCACGGTCTCCGTTACCATGTCGCCGCCGCCGTTGGCCTCCATGCGCAGTACTCGATGGCCGTGGATGTCGCTGCACCACAGAGCTCCGTCATGCCAGCGTGGCCCCTCGGGGAACCACAGCCCGTCCACAACCGTACGAATGGCACCCTTCCACGACGTAGTTCCCATCTGGAGCTCCTTGCTGTCCGGCGTCGCGTCAGCGACGGCTCTCACAATCGGCCTTGTTTCTCAACGCCGGCCCACGTGACGGGGCCTGATCCGCGTCGAACGCGAGTGAGCATCCGACATTTGGCGGAGGCGACGGTCAATGCCTGCGCCATGAAGAATCCCTCCCCCAAGGGTTCCTCGATGCGTTCGAACAGGACGCGCGCCGTGACGTCACCGATCCTCGCCCGTTCGGAACAGCTCGGCACGGTCCGTAACCTAGTCGGAGCGCTCTGCTCGATGCGCAGGCATGTAGTCTCCGCCCATCGCCTCACGACCGCCGTCGCCGGCATCACAAGGAGGACCAAGAGCATGCCGCTTCTCAACACGATCGAGATCGAAGAGGGCATTCTCCTCCTGACGATCACCCGGCCGGAACGCCGCAACGCTCTCAGCTCGAACACGCTCGCCGCGATGCACCGCGAGGTCGACCGCATCGCCGGCGATCCCGCGGTGCGCGTGGTTGTCCTCACCGGCGAAGGGATCGGCTTCTGCTCGGGGGCGGACCTCAAATCCGGACCCGAGGACTCCGACGACCTCAGCGGCGTCCCCGGCGGTGAACTCCTCAGCCGCGTCACGAACCCGACGGTGGTCACCTTTGCGGCCCAGGAGCTGATGGCGAGCCTCTTCGAGAAGATCCACCGCCTCCGGGTCCCAGTGATCGCTGCGGTGAACGGTGCCGCACACGGCGGTGGGTTCGCACTGGCGCTCGCCTGCGATATCCGGATCGCCTCCGAGACGGCCTCGTTCGGTGCCGTGTTCATCAAGCGAGGTGTCTCCGCGTGCGACATGGGCACGAGCTATCACCTCCCGCGCCTCGTCGGAGCCTCGCGCTCCGCAGAACTGCTTCTCACCGGTCGTGTGTTCGACGCCACCGAGGCGAAGGAGATCGGCCTCGTCCTCGAGGTCGTCCCGTTCGAGCAGGTCGTCGACCGGTCGGTGGCCAAAGCGCGCGAAATCGCTGCCAATCCCCCTCTCGCCGTGTGGATGACCAAGGAGACGATGTGGCAGACCGTCGATGCCCCCAGTCTGCGGCACGCCATCGACATCGAGAACCGCACGCAGATCATGTGTACCGCGACGGGTGAGCTCGCCGAGGCCTTCCAGGCGTTCCGCGAGGGCCGCGCCGCGAACTGGCAGGCATTGTGACGGCGGTCACCGTTCCAAGATCAGCCCGGTAACCTCCCGGTCAGAACGACGGAGGAGGCACCATGGCCGACGAACCCATCCGACTCGACGAGACCACCCGAGCGGCCGTGGCCTCCGGTCGGCTCGTCCATCTGGCCACCATCAACCCGGACGGCACCCCACAGGTCACCTGCATCTACGTCGGCTGGGACGGGGACGAGATCGTTGCCGGCCACCTCGCCGACCACGTGAAACTGCGCAACATCCGGCGCGATCCTCGAGTCACGCTGTCGATTGAATCCGACATCCAATTCGAGGGCTTCAGCCCCTACCTCGTGATCCAAGGGATCGCCCGTGTCGACGAGGGAGGAGCAGTACCTCTGCTGCGCCGAATCACTGACGGCCAGTTCCCGCCACCCGGAGACAACTGGCCCGAAGGGTTCGTCACCCGAATCTCACCTCGGAGATTCTCAGGTGTCGGTCCTTGGGGTAGCGCCCACTGAGACCGCGCATTGGCGCCGCCGATGTCGATGTCCACTGCGACAGCATCGAGCTCCGCCGATACGGAAAGTGGACCGATCCGGCTCAGAGCTTCGAGGAGGAACATGTCGTCGCTCAGGACATCGGCGTGCAGGGTGGTCACTCCTCTTTCCCCGGCCCTGGCGAGCAGCGAGGAGACGAGCCGGGTTCCGATGCCCCGGCGCTGCCAGTGATCTTCCACCAGTGCTCCAAGATCGGCGGTCCCCTCGGCATTTGCCGCAAGGGTGGCCACGCCTATGCAACGTGAGCGGCACCAGGCCAGGTGCGTCTCGTGCTCCGCGTGATCCCGAAGAAGGGCTGTGAAATAGGCCACACCGTCCGTGAAGCCGTGGAAGCGGTGGAACAGAGTTGTCCGCGAGCAACGGGCTGCCATGGCCACGACAGCGTCGGTGTCCGTCACCGTCGCCCCGACGACTCTCACATCGGCTACCTGATGGCCCAGCGTGCTCGTCCGTGAGGCGGCCCCCATCGATCCATGCCGTCTTATGACAGTCGTCATATGGTGGAGTATGATCATGACGGATGTCATAGTCAAGGGGTTGAGAGTGGTCCGCAACGGTTGGGAGCGTTCATGACGGGTGCAGGCAAGACGCGAGCGCATTCGCCGCGCGAGCGGATCGTCCGCAGCGCGGCGCAGCTCATCCGGCGCAAGGGCGTGGCAGGGACGGGAATGCGAGAGATCGTCACCGAGGCCAATGCGCCGCGAGGATCACTCCAGCATTATTTTCCCGGGGGCAAAGAGGAACTTGTCTCCGATGCCCTGCTCTGGATGGGCGCGGTGGCTGCCCGGCGGATACAGCGATCTTTCGGCAAGATCGAACCGCGAACCCCCAGCGCTCTTCTTGCTTCCATCGTCGACGGCTGGCGCTCGGATCTGACAAACGAGGAGTTCTCCGCCGGCTGCCCACTCGTCGCTGCAGCGGCTGACACGGCGGCCACGAGCGAGCATCTCCGCGGCGTGCTCCGACAAGCCTTTGACGGTTGGCTCACACCACTTTCGGAGGGTCTGATCGACCTGGGCGTGCCCCCAGCGCGCGCCGACGGCCTCGCCATCGTGATCATCTCCGCCCTCGAGGGTGCCATCATCTTGGCGCGGATCCGACGTGACCTCACGCCTTTGGACGCGCTCGTCAGCGAACTCGGTCCACTCCTCGATGATGTCGCGAGTCCCGCCCTCTCCGAATGAGTGCTCAGTCCAACCAGTCGTCGGTTGAGGCTGTACCGGTCGCGTAGTGGCGGAGCAGGGTCTCCTGTATCTGGTCGATCTCCTTTTCAAGCCGGTCTTTCCGCTCGATCAACGCGCTTCTTTGTCCGTTCATCCGCACCAGGAGTGAGCGTGCGACTTCCGGGTCGTCAAGGTCGCTGCCGGCCATCTCTTGGTGTAGGTCGAGTAGCCCGTCGGTATCGGCGGCGGCGGCAATCAAAGCCGGGGTGTCGATCGCGAGCAACGACGCGTCGTCGTGCCAGCGGTCGGCGAGGAGGTCAGGCAGGTCGTCAATGATCGCTTGCAGGTGGTCCTCGTCGGATTGTGTTCGCCGGTCGAGAACCTCGAGGTCAAGTGCGAGTACCTCTACGGCAAAGGAGACCCGGCTCCAGGTCGGGGTGAGCGCCGTCCGCCGCTGTCGAAGGAGTGTGGGCGGCACTGCGTCATTGATGTGGACTGAATCATTGATTTGGCAGGCCGAGTTCAGCACCGCGTCGAGCTCATCGAGCGATCGGGACATCATCGAACGACCAACTGATGGACTGCATCCAACATCGCCCGCTCCCGCTCCCGCTCGCACAGCCGCCGATATTCGATCTCATCCTGCGGCCGAAGTCCGCCGACCGGCGACGCCGTCTCTTGTCAGCTGTCCGAAAGTTGCGCTGAAAACACCACAGGAGCCGGAAAAACGCAGATTTGATGCGTGCAAGTTGGCAAAACCCCCGATTGCGAGCACCCGGATGGAGGCTGGCTCCGGCGGTCCCCACCGGTCTCGTGGAGGAATGGTGCCGGGATGTCGCCCGGGGGTGGTCCGGCATGGTTGGTGTCGGATGCCGGTGGTAAAAATGTCCGGGCGCCGGAAGCGTTCGGCGTTACAAGTAAGGGGGAATGTCTGTGCCGGCCATAGACGAATACCGGGATAGCTCGTTGCGCCCTGCCGAGCGCGTCCACCCGATGACGTTCCTGCCCGAGCCGGGACCCGAGGAGTGGTTCGCACCGGTCATTTCGGCCGACGACCATGTGCTCGAGCCGTTTGACCTCTTCACCAGCCGGGTGGCACCGCGACACCGGGCTGGGGTACCGACCGTCGAACTCGACGGCGAAGGCGTCCCGTGGTGGATCATCGGCGACGTGCGCCAACAGGTCTTTGTACTGAATGGTGCCGTGGGCCGGCCGATGTCGGAATGGGACCTCGCTCCGCAGCGATACGACGAGTTCCGGGCGGGTGTGATCGACGTTGCTGAGCGGGTCAAGGACATGGACCTTGATGGCGTGTGGGCGTCGGTGACGTTCCCCTCCATCATTTTCGGCTTTGCCGGAACGGCACTGGACCGGCTGCCCGACCCGGAGGTGGGGCTTGCCTGCGTCCGGGCCTACAACGACTGGCTGGCCGAGGAGTGGATCGACGCCGTACCCGGTCGCTTCATCCCGTCTCAGCTGCCCTGGCTGTGTGACCCACTTGTGGCGGCGGGCGAGATCCGGCGCAACGCCGCTCGCGGCTTTCGCGCCGTCTCGTTTTCCGAGAACCCCGAGGGTCTCGGATTCCCCGGGATCCACACCGACTACTGGGACCCGTTCCTCTTGGCGTGCGAGGAGACCGAGACGGTAGTCAACCTCCACGTCGGCTCTTCAGGAAATGTCCAGCACCCCTCGAAGCTGTCCCCGATGGACACCATGACCGCCCTGTTCCCGGTGAACGGCATGATCGCCGCTGTCGACTGGGTGTATTCGCGCATCCCGCTGCGCTTCCCGGACCTGCGCATCGCGCTATCCGAGGCCGGGGTTTCGTGGGTTCCCACCATCCTCGAACGCCTCCACCGGGCCTACCGTCAAGTCGAGGCGTCGGTGGCGTGGTCACGATCCGATCCCGCGCCGTCTGACGTGCTCCTTCGGTCGTTTTGGTTCACGTCGATCGAGGATCCGTCGGCGTTCCACCAGCTCGACCTGATCGGAGCGGATCGGGTGATGGTGGAGACCGACTACCCGCATCAGGACTCAACCTGGCCCAGCACCCAATCAATGTTGCGCCGCCAACTTTCGCACCTGCCGGAGCAACAGGTAGCCGATGTGTGCTGGCGAAACGCCGTACACGTCTACGGTGCCACCGCACCGCCGGAGGAGTGGGTGGAGCAGCGCAAGCGGACCGCAACCGTTGGACCTGTCATGGCAGGATCGGTTCGGTGACGGCCCCGGACGCGGCCAGCGACACGATGGCGACGCTCTCGGTCCGCCAACGCATGGCGGTGGCGCTGAGGATCCTTGGTGAGGCCGGCTACCAGGACAAAGTCACTGGCCACCTCACCGTGCGGGACCGAGACGACTCGGCGGTGCTCGTCAACCCGGTCGACGTCCTGTGGGTCGATATGAGAGCTGCAGATTTGCTCCGTGTCGCCCCGGACGGCTCGATCCTCGAGGGCGTTCGGCGCTTCAATCCCACCACAGGCTTCCATTTCGCCATCCACCAGAGGCGGCACGACGTCCGCGTGGTGCTCCACAATCACCCTCCGTTCGGCAATATCTGGGCGGCGGCCGGTCGGATGCCGCCACTGCTCGACCAGTCCGGTGCCAATGGAGGCGGCTCCACGGTCATGGTTTCGGAGTACGAAGGGACATTGGAGGATGTGGGGAGAGCGGAGCGGCTGGCGATCGCGTTCGGGAAGGCCGATGTGGCGGTGCTCGCGCACCATGGCGTTCTTGTGGTTGGTGAGGACCTTGAGATCGTGTTGGCGCGGGCACTCTCCTTCGAATGGCGGTGTCAGCGTGCCTACGAGGTTGCCTCCATGGGAATCGCCGACCCCGCCGAGATTCCCGCCGACGCCGCGGAGCAGATCGGCAAGTTCGCCCATGAATTCGGCGAGGTGCTCTTCGATGTCTATGGTCGGCGCATCATTGAGAGCGACCCTTCGGTGCTCGACGACCTTGAAGGTGTCACCACCTAGGTCCGCCCCCGTCGGGCGTCACGCTCCATGAGTGCCTGAAGGCCGCGGCCGCCACGTCCGGACGGATCGTCGTGGCGGAGGACCACCATCCCGAAGACGGGCTGGGATCGGCCGTGACCGAATGCCTGCTGGAGAGCGGGCGGACGAGCCTCCACATCGCGCACCTGGCGGTCAGGGGCATGCCCGGCTCGGGCACCGGGAGGGAGCTCATGGCCTGGGCCGGCATAGACGCCGACCACATCGCAGCCGCGGCACGCGGGCTCGTGGGCGCCTGAGGTAGCCCACGCGTTCCTGGGGCAACCGGCGCCCGTAGGCGGCCGAGTGGGGGGAGTCGACGAGCAGCTGAGGGCAGGTTAGACATGGCAGTGAGGAGTTGGCATTCGTCGACGTGCCGCAATCGCAGTGAGGTCGACTGGGAACATGAAAGGGGAGGATCAGGACATGGACCGCTATACCGTCATTTCTGCGGATTGCCACGCCGGGGCAGCTCCATTGGACTATCGGCCGTATCTCGAGTCAGAGCTCCATGAGGAATTCGATCGGTGGCTAGCCGGCTACACCAACCCATTTCGTGACCTGACCGCTCCTGAGGCGAATCGGAACTGGGACCGCGCCGTCCGCCAGTCGGCCCTCGAGGCCGACGGTATCGTGGGCGAGGTCATTTACCCGAATACGATCCCGCCCTTCTTCCCGGCGAGTGGCCTGGTGACGCCGACCCCGCCGGCCTCCGAGTACGAGCGGCGCCTAGCCGGACTCAAGGCTCACAATCGCTGGCTGTCTGATTGGTGCGCCGAGCTGCCGGGTCGCCGGGCCGGGATTGGTCAGATTTTGCTGAACGACGTTGACGACGCCGTGCGCGAAGTGAATTGGATCGCTGACCATGGTCTTACTGGTGGGGTGCTGCTGCCCGGAGTGCCACCCGGCAGCGGCATCGATCCCCTGCACTCACCCGCGTACGATCCGGTGTGGCGAGCATGCGAGGAGCGAGGGGTTGTCGTCAACGTACACGGGGGTGGTGGATCGCCGAGCGAAGGGTACTTTCCGGCCACCTTGGTCATGTTCGTGTTGGAGGCTTCGTTCTTTTCTCATCGACCGGTCTGGTCGCTGGTTCTTTCGGGGGTGTTCGACCGCTTTCCGCGACTGAGGCTGGTTGTGGCCGAGGCCGGCTTGAAATGGATACCGAACACGCTGAAGGCGATGGACGACATGCAAGCCAAGCAGGACGAAGGGCGCATCGGAGCACTCACCTTCATCGATCCGTTCCGCCTCGAACGCAAACCGAGTGACTATTGGGACACGAACTGCTGGGTCGGGGCGAGTTTCATGACCCGTGAGGACGCCCTCGACCGGGACTCCATTGGTGTCGACCACATCATGTGGGGAAGCGATTTTCCGCATGAAGAGGGAACATTCCCTTATTCGCGCGAGTCGTTGGCGCATACCTACGCCGGAATGGATTCAACGGAGGTGGCTCGGATGGTCGGCGGCAACGCCGCCGGCGTATACGGGTTCGACCTGCACCAGCTCGCACGATTGGCAACCCAGCTCGGTCCCGAAGTCGACATGGTGCGGGCAGGGATCGATGGCATTCCTGAGACGTCGAGTCTCGCCTTCGAACCGCGGTCTGCCTCCGTATCCTAAAGATCGCAGGTCAGCTGCCCATATCGGCAACGGCCGGCCAGGACGCCGGGGTACAGGCCGCATTTCCGCAATGTTAATTTGCCGCAAACTGTATTGCCTCTGAGGCATGGTGGACGTAGCGTGCACGTATGCCAGCTGAAACCACGCCGATGACCACCATCGGCGATTGCTTGCGAGCCACTCGCGAGCATCAGGGGCTCACTCTCGAACGAGCCGCTGAGCTCTCGGGGATTTCGATATCTCACTTGTCCCGCCTCGAGTCCTCCGAGCGACAGCCCTCGGTGGCCTCATTGCTTGCGCTTTCCGCCGCCTTTGGCGTTCCCGTCGGAACCCTGTTCGGCGAGACCCAAGGGGCGACTCCGTTGACGATTTCGGAGCCCGACGAGCCCCGACGGGAGTCAAATGGCCTAACAATCGCCACGTGCAGTGGATACTCCGGCTCGAGCGCTATCGACGCTCTGCGGGTCACGGTCCCCCCCGATCGTCCCGCTCCGGTACCGGCGCGCCACCCCGGCGAGGAGTGGATCTATGTGCTCAGCGGCACGCTCCGACTCGAGTACGACGGGGCGCTCCATTTCCTCGAAAGCGGTACGGCCGTTCATTTCAACGCAGAACTTCCGCATCGCTTCGGAGCCGAGAAATCGACCGTCGAAGTGCTGTTAGTAGCGGCCAAGCCCACACGCAACCTGCACCAAATCCACTAGCTCCCCGGGAGGAACGATGACCATCACCGACGTCACTACCATCGAAGGAACCGGAACTGCCTTCAAGCTGGATGACTTCATGGCGGTCCGTGCCCGGACCCGCACGGCCGTCCACATGATCGCGGAGCAGATCACACCGGGCTTGTCCGAGGACAAGGCCAAAGAGATCGCCCGGGCGACGCTAAGCGAGCTCGGGATGCGGCGCGGCTGGCACCACATCATCGTGCGCTGTGGACCCAATACCACCAAAGACTTTATGGAGCGCTCCGAGCCGGGGGTCGTCCTGCAGGAGAACGACATCTTCTTTATCGACATCGGCCCCGTCTACGGGGACTTCGAGGGCGATGCGGGCGACACGTTCGTGTTCGGCGACGATCCCCTTCACCTCAAGGCCAAATCAGATGTCCGCGAGATTTGGGAAATAGTACGCGCCAAATGGCTTGATGAGCAAATCTCCGGCATCGAATTGTACGAATTCGCCACGAAGACGACTGAGGAATTTGGCTGGAAGTTGAATATGGATCTCTCAGGACATCGGTTGTCGGACTACCCGCATTCGGCGCACTATGACGGCCCTATGGCGGAGGTCGGATTCCGGCCCGCTCCGAACTTGTGGGTACTCGAAATAGCCATCGCCCATCCCCACAAGACCTTCGGCGCCTTCTATGAGGACTTGCTGCTCGAGGACCAGTCGTTCCCACCCGGAACCCTCCCCTCCTGAGCAGAAATTCAACACGATCCACGACAGGTAAGGACCTTCGCTTTTCTCGTTGAAGCGACATGATGCATCAGTGAGCAACTGCTCCTCGACGAGAGGTGCTTGTGCATTTTCACGTGTCTAATGAGGGTGGCTCACCCGCCGATCAAGGCGAGCCACGGAGCCGGGTATTGAATCAAATTCATCTCAGTTTATTAAGCGTTAACAGTCCAGATCTTTTTCTGAAATCGTCCGTCCGTAATGTCGAAAGCAAGCCGTACTCATCCCTCCTTTTGCAAGGCAAGGAGCAATTGAATGGAAACCATCCAGGAAACCAGAACACCGGAGAAGACGTCGATAGAGGGCAGCCAGGGGGTGCATCATCGACTCAAGGCCCGGGCGCTTGGGTTTCCCACTGTCATGGCGCAGTCGGTAGCCGTGATCTCACCGACGATGACAGCGGTGTTGATCATTCCTCTCTGCTTCGCTGACTCGGGCCAGGGGACCTGGCTGGCCTATGCGTTCGGGACGGTGATGCTGCTGTTCGTCGTCCTGTGTTTGAACCAGTTCGCCAAGCGCTCCGCGCTACCTGGCTCGATGTACGGCTACACGGCCAAAGGCCTCGGCCCGGCGGCGGGCGTCATGTCGGGCTGGTCGCTTATCTGGTGTTACGCGTTTATCGGCGTAGCGGGACTTACCGGGTTTTCAATTTTCGCCGCCCAGGTGGTGTCGTCAATAGGCATCCATACAACGATCCCGCCGGTGATCTTCTTCTGTATCTCTGCAGCGGTTTGCTGGCTCATCGCCTACAAGGACATCAAAGTTTCCTCGCTGTTGACCTTGCTGTTCGAGGCCGTTTCGGTCAGCTGCATTATTGCATTGTCCTTCGTGATCCTCTTCAAGCACGGCTTCCCGACCGACACGGCACAGCTCAAAGTGCACGGCATGACCATCCACGACCTCAGCCTCGCCGTCGTCATAACCGTCTTCTCCTTGGTCGGGTTCGAGAGCGCCACCACCCTGGGCGGCGAGGCTCGGAAGCCACTCAAGAACATTCCGCGGGCGGTGATCGCCAGCTTGCTGATCACCGGAGCCTTCATGGTGTTCATGAGCTACGTGGAGGTGTTCGGTGCGGCGCATAACCACGTCAGCCTGAGCACCCTGGCTGCTCCCCTCACCTTCCTGTCCAAGGCGTACGGGGTCGGCTACTTCAAGGTGCCGGTGGCTCTCGGCGCCATGGTGAGTTTTTTCTCCCTGACCCTGTCCTGTCTGAACGCGGGGTCACGGATCATCTTCTCGATGGCCCACCACTCCGTGTTCCCGAAGCAGCTGGGCCAGGTGCACGAGAAGAACCGGACTCCCCACGTGGCCATCAGTTCCTACGTCTTGTTGATCCTGGCCATACCCTGCGTCCTCGAAATCTTCACCAACCCACTCACCACCTTCGGTGACGGGGGCACGCTGGCGGCATTCGGGTTCCTCACTGCGTACTACTTGATCACCATTGCCGCTCCCATGTATCTGAAGAAGCGGGGTGAGCTCAAGCCGAACAACGTAGTGGTGGCGGTGATCGCCTGCGTGGCCCTCGCGGTACCAACGATCGGGAGCTTCGTCCCAGTGCCGCCATTCCCGGTCCGCATCTTCCCCTACATCTTCTTGGCCTGGATGTTGGTCGGAGGGTCCTGGCTCTATGCCCTGAATCGTCGCAAGGGTCACATCTTTTCGGAGATCGAGGTCGACCTCGAGACTTCGATGCAGGCTTCGGTGCGAAGCCATGACGAGGACATGGGCAAGGTGTTCGACGTGCACAACGGGCATCGACCGGTACCTCCCACGTTCGAAGAGCTCGAGCTGGCGCTCACCGGAGCTGCCTGAGCTGCCTGAGCCGTCACGGTCCCACCGGCCGGGTGCCGCCTTCACTCGCACAATGGCTGGTCCATTGCGTGTGCATGACGATCGGGCGGGAGCTCAGCGATCTCCGCTTTTCGAGCCAAGAGCCGTGATGGCTTTGTCCACCGAAGGATAGAAGTGAGCGGCGCCGATACGTTCGAATAGTCCGCTTCGAACGAGACCTTGGCGAAGGTGTGCCCCTGCACGGGCCACGGCGACTTCGATGCCATCCCGATGGAGTTCGTCCAGTACCCGCCTCAGCGCACGAGACCCCGTGTAGTCGATATCGCTCATGCCCATTGTGTCGAGAACGAGGAGCGAGGGTTTCCCTACAGCGCGCGACAGAGCGCCATCTATCTGCGCACGAAAATGCACCGCGTTCGCATACCAAAGTGGCGTGGCAAAGAGCACGACCAACACTCCCGCTAGCTGAACTGCGCTTTCATCGGCGCTCAGTGGTGCCCAGCTCGTCGTGCCCGGAATGCGACCGAGGACGTGGAGTTGAGGACGAGCGCTCAACCGGGTGCGATCGAGGACGGCGAGGCCAACCGCGACGCCGATGCCCTGCTCAACCCCGACCAGGGCGACCGTGAGCAGCGTGACCAGCGCCAGTGCGAGCTCAAACCGGTCAAAGCGGGCGATGTCCGTGAGATCGCGGACATGGAAGATCCGGGTCGCGATGTAGAGCAGCACTCCCGCCAGGGTGGCGAGCGGGACGTCCTTGAGCAGGGCCGCGGCTGGGATCAGCAGTGCGAGAGCGGCCGCCGCCCCCAGCCCGGCGGCCTGCGTCCGGCCGCGCACCGAGGCCACGGCAGCGGTCCGGGGAGCACTCGCGTTCACGGGAAAGGAGCCACATAGGCCCGCCGCGATATTTCCCGCGCCTACCCCGATGAAGTCTCGGCCCACGTCGACCTCATAGTCGCCTTCGTCGGCGAAGGCACGACTCGTCGCGGCCGACTGGGCGAGGACGACCAGCGCGACCACTCCGGCGATCGGCGCGACGCTTCCTAGCGCCGACCACGAGAGTCCCACCAGCCCGAAGCGCGGCGCGCCGTGTGCAATGGCGCCGAGCACGCTGACTCCGTGGGCGGGGAGGCCGAAGGCGGCCACGACGACGGTAGAGCCGACCAGTGCAGCGAGCGCACCGGGGAACCGGCGGTCGATGCGTGTGGCGGCAAGAACGACAGCGAAGGTGGCGGCTCCGATGCCGAGCGCCCAGCCGTTGGTCTGGTCGAGGTGTCCCAACGCGAACCCAATGCGGTGAAATGTCGAGCCGCTCGTTGAGGGCAGACCGAACAGATCGGGAAGCTGGTGGACGACGATGATGACTGCAATGCCGGCGAGGAAGCCGGTGATGATCGGAGCGGACAGGAATTCGGCGATCCATCCGAGCCGCATGAGGCCGACCAGGGCGACAATCACCCCGACGAGCACGGCGAGGATCCCGACCAAGTCGATGTAGTTGGAGGAGTCAGGGTGTGCCAGGTGAGCAATCCCCACGGCGAAGAGGGGGGCGATCGTAGAGTCCGCTCCGACCGACATCTGCGGGCTCGACCCGAGCATGGCAATGAGCACGGTGCCGGCGATGAACGCGTAGAACGCGGTCACCGGGGGCATTCCCGCCAGCCTCGAGGTCGCGAGCTGTTCTGGCACAGCAATGACGAGCAGCGTCAGCGCTGCGAGCGCGTCAACTCCGACGAACGATGCCTTGTACCCATGCAAAGACGAAAAGATCGTCGCGGGCCACCGCCCGTGTGCCCGTACTCGCGTCGCGGAGAACAGGCGATGCCATCTGGTGTCCCTCACCAAGCCATTATCGTGGTTCTCACGTCAAGGGCGAAGTTGCGACCACTTCGATCAGTTGGTCCCGGTGCATGGTGTGTGGACATATCTGAACACCCCCAGGGATCGTCACTACCGCGCGTCGAATAAGCAGTCTGCCTTGCGCGTGACCGTGGCCGCGGCATTTCTATCCCTCGGCAGTCTCCGTGACATGGGCGGCGAGCGCCCGTACTCGCTTGCTTCTTCGAACCTGGAAGGTCTTGGAGGCCCATCGCCTCCGGCCGGTGCCGTCCTGACCGACGAGCGCGTGCAGTCGCGAAGTTGATTCGCCCCGCTGTTGCCTGTGGCCGGCCATGGGGCGGATGGAGCTGAGTGCCATTTTCGATGGCCGACACTTCCGTCCTCACGGTGGAGTGAACCAGAAGCGCCATCTGACCAGCCAAAACCCAAGGCGCCCCCGGCAGGACTCGAACCTGCGCCACCGGCTCCGGAGGGCCATCCGGCTTGTCCAGGCCGTCTTTGCTGCCTGTCGCAGTCACCCTGAGAAGGGTCGTTCGTCCATCCGGTCAGTTGCTGTCTCTTCCATTGCAGTGAGCTGATTGCCAGTTCGGATTGCCAAGGACTGGCTGCGCCTCCGGGTCGAAGCGGCGCCATGCCCGCGCCTCTCTGTCATTGATCCCGTTGCTGGTCGTAACCGGCCTACTGGCTGTGCCGCCGGTGGCCGGGGTGGCCGTGCAGGATGTCGCAGGGATCGGCGCGTTCGACGAGGTGGCGTGCTCCTCAAGCTCCCCGTGCATCGAGGTCGGCATTGCCACCCGTCGCTGGTGCTGAGCCCCGCAACCGGGAATCCCACCCTACCCCTGGTGGCGACGCCGGTGCCCACCTCTGAGCAAAACCGCCGGGCGGTCCACTCCGCCCACGACGACGGTCATCGCACAGGGCGCCGGCTCCCCTGCCTTTACCGGAGGCAACCTGCTCCCGCCTTTCTCGGCGGTGGGGTGCTCGTGGCCGGAGGAGCCGTGCTCGTTGTGTGACGTCGCGTCGTCGACGCAAAAGGACCGTCGCAGCAGACTGAGAATACGGGGATCGGAGATAGAGGACTGCAGGACGCCACTTGCGCGCCGTTCGGGCCATCGCGTCCCCGTAGCGGACCAAGGGCTTTCGGCCCTAGCAGGAGTGGGGCGCCGGGTCGACAATGTGGCATGGATTCGGGAGGCTCGGAGCGACTGCCGTCCCCAAAGGGACTGGCCGCAGTCGGTGCGGTCGTCATGCTCGCTATCGCAAGCCTCGTGAGCATGACGGGGGTGGCGAGCGCCGCGGTCGGCGCCCCATCCGGCGTACGGGGTCCTTCCGGGCCAGCGCCGCACACCTCCCCCATGGTCGCAAAGGGGAGCGGCAGCCTCTCCAACGAGCTCAGCGGGATCAGCTGCACCGGGTCCAGCTGGTGCGTCGCAGTGGGGGACGTCTTCAACGGGACGTACTCCACCCTCGTGGAGTCGTGGGACGGGACCAACTGGTCCGTCACTCCCAGCCCCTCTCCGGCGGGCACTTCGAGCCTCCTGCTGGGCGTGTCCTGCACCGGTCCAAGCGCCTGCGTCGCGGTTGGCTACTCGACCGGGCAGCCCACGGGGAGCTCGCTGGTGGAATCGTGGAACGGGAGCAGCTGGTCGATCGTGCCGAGCCCCAACAGTGCCGGCATGGATAACGTGCTCCATAGCGTGTCCTGCCCCAGCTCGAACGGATGCATGGCAGTGGGCGACTCGACCGAAGGCCCGCAAAGCCAGCCGCTAGCGGAGTGGTGGAACGGGACGAGCTGGTCACTCGTCTCTACGCCGAGCCCGGACGCCAATGCCAACCATCTCTACGGCGTCTCCTGCACGAACGCCACACGCTGCATCGCGGTGGGTCAGTCGGGCTCGGGGAACATCCTGGCCGAGTCATGGGACGGTTCGACGTGGTCGGTCACCCCCACTCCGAGCCCGAGCGACGGTGGCACCTTCAACTCGGTGTCTTGTGGGGCATCGGACAACTGCATCGCGGTCGGTAGCGCGGGCACGGAGCGTACCCTCGCGGCCACGTGGAACGGGGTTGCCTGGTCGATCGTGCCGAGTCCAAACCCGGGTGGTGACGACTATCTCGCCAGCGTGTCTTGCACCGCGCCGACCAGCTGCATGTCCGTCGGAAGCGGGATGGCCACGCTCGAGGGCCTCGCCTACACGCTGGCAGAGTCCTGGAACGGGACTTCGTGGTCCACCTCTTCGAGCGCGACCCCGCCGAGCTTCGGTGCCGCACTGTCGGGTGTGTCGTGCACCACATCGACGTCGTGCGCCGCTGCGGGAAGGTTCGACAGGATCACGGAGCCGGTCAGCCAGACGCTGATCGACTCGTGGAACGGGTCTGTCTGGGCCATCGTGCCCAGCCCCAACATCGATGTCCTGGCGACCAGCGTCGTGGGCATGGCGGCGACGCCGGCCGGCCATGACGGCTACTTGCTGACTGACTCAGGCGGGGATGTGACTGCGCACGGCGGTGCCCGGCTCTTCGGGTCGCTGTCGGGCGCACCGCTGGCCGCCCCCGTGAGCACCATTGAGCCGAGCGGGGCCACGGGCTATTGGCTGGCCGCCCAGGACGGCGGGGTGTTCGCGTTCGGCGATGCCCGCTTCTTCGGTTCGATGGGTGGCCTGCACCTCAACCAGCCGGTAGTGGGCATGGCGGCCACCGCGGATGGCGGCGGCTACTGGCTGGTGGCAGCCGACGGCGGGGTGTTCGCGTTCGG
>JBEKWB010000048.1:0-47516 GCA_049513455.1 Acidimicrobiales bacterium | reverse complement strand
CGCCGCTCTCCCACAGGTCGCCCAACAACATCCGCTCGCGTGGGGTGTCGACGCACTGCCAGAATCCGCGGTGCTCGTAGGCGGCGAGCTGGCCGTCCGAGGCCAAGCCGTTGAGCGGCTCCTTCTCCAGCATGCAGTCGAAGCCGGACGGGAAGTAGCGCTCGAGGGCTTCGCGCTCAAAGACCATGAAGCCGCCGTTGATGGTGCCCGCGCTGGTCTGTGGTTTCTCGGCGAACTCCCGGGCCAGGCCGTCGCGGTCGACGACGAGTTCACCGAACCGGCTCGGGGGCTGGACCGCGGTGACGGTGGCGAGTTTTCCCTTGGCCCGGTGGAACGCCAACAGGGCGTCGATGTCGATGGAGCCGACGCCGTCACCATAGGTCACCATCACCGGGCCGGGACCGAGGTGCGCCGCCGCCAGGCGGACGCGCGTCCCGGTCTCCGCGTCGCGGCCCGTCTCGATGCAGCTGACCCGCCAACCCTCATCGGGCTCGCCGTCCAGGTACTCGATCCCCCCTTTGGCGCCGTATCGGATGGTGAAGTCCCGAGTGAGCGGTTCGTACTGCAAGAAGAAGCGGCGTATCTCGTCACCCAGCCATCCGAGCGCGAGGACGAAGTCCTTGTGGCCGAAGGAGGCGTAGATCTTCATGATGTGCCACAGAATGGGGCGGTTCCCGATCGGCACCATCGGCTTGGGGATGGTCGAGTTGTACTCGCTGATCCGCGTGCCGCGGCCACCACAGAGGATGATCGTCGGGATCGATTCGCGCGTCATGTCATCTCCCCAGCACGGCCCGGTACCAGGCGACGGTGCGGTCGAGCCCTTCTTCGAAGGAGTGGGCGGGCTGCCATCCGAGTACCGCACGCGCTTTCTCGGCCGACAGGTACTGGTGGAAGATTTCGCCTGACGCCGTCGCCCTGACGTCGGGCTCCAGCGACGTGCCGACGGCGGCCTGCACGAGCGCCACGACCTCGAGCACGCTCAGGGGACGCCCCGACGCGAAGTTGAACGCCTCGCCGGCCAGGCCGGGGTGGCCGGCCAGAGCTTCGGCCAGCAGCAGATTGCAGCTGGCGGCATCCTCGACATAGAGGTAGTCACGGGTGAGCGTGCCATCCGAGCGGATGACCGGGCGTTCGCCCTCCAGCAGCTGCCTGATGACGCCGGGGAAGAGCCGCTTCCAGTTGGTGTCCCCGGGGCCGAACAGGTTGCCGCAACGCGTGATGGCGACCTTCACGCCGTACGTCCGGGCGTAGCTGGTGGCGATCATCTCCCCGGCGGCCTTGGACACGTCGTAGGGATTCACAGCCGACAGCGGCATCGTCTCGGTGTAGGGGAGCTCGGGTTGGTTCCCGTACGCCTTGTCGCTGCTCGCCACCACCACCTGCTGGACCGACGGTGAGCGCCGGATCGCTTCGAGCACCGTCCACGTGCCGCGGATATTGGACTCGAAGGACGAGATCGGGTTGAAGTTGGCTACTCCCACCTGGGTCTGGGCGGCCAGGTGGAACACGGTCTGCGCCTCGGACTCGCCGAGGGCGCGCTCCATCGACTGCTGGTCGCTGACGTCCCCCCGGACCCGCGTGACGGCGGACCACCAGCGCTCGTGGACCGGCCCGAGCGGTATCTCGTCTCGCACCACCACCAGCACGTCCGCATCCAGGGCGCAGAGTTGGGACACGACGTGAGAGCCCAGGAATCCGGTGCCGCCGGTGACCGCGACCTTACGGTGGCGCCAAAAGTCCTTGCCAGGTTCCCACGTCATGCTCGGGGGGACCTTACCGGACGCCCTCCCGCCCCCGTGGTGGGATCGTCCCCGGGGGCTCTGCGGGTGCTCATCCGAAGGCACCCTGGCGGGCGCGCCGCCACCTCCCAATTGCGGGGAGCCGTCAGCTGAGTAGTGCTGTAACCGCAAACCATTGCCCTCATTGGACGCCGGTTGGCAGTTCCTCGTTCAGGCCGCCGAAGTGACCCGACCGAGCGACTCCCCGTTTGTCTCGGGTCGGGCCACAGCCGGCCAAAGATCCACTCGTTCGCGACGGTGCTTGTCCATCGAGACGCGTCGTGGGTCACGCCGGGTCCGGTCGGGCAGATGCCGACCGGCTCGACGGTGCATGATCTCCAACTCGTCAGGTCAAAGGTGTCCCCGCCCCGAGATCCTCTCGGGGCGATGTTGGCGGCGCCCACCAGGTCGCGGTGCGCCACCAGGGTGCAGGTCGGGCAGTGAAACGTCCGGCCCTTGGGCTTGGCCACCTTGGCCCCACACCTTGGGCAGGTCGAGCTGGCGCCACGCTCGTCGACCAGTTCGACGTCGATGCCGGCCAGGGCGGCCTTGTCGGCCAGGGCTGTGATCATCTGCCCGGGTCGCCAGTTGCGCACGGCCAGGTTCTGGCGCTTGCCGGCGTCGCTGGCCAAAAGACCCCTCGGATCACCCACCACCAACGTTCCGATGCGCTCTTTCACGGCGAAGTCGACCACGGCCCGGGCCGCTTCGTGGGTGGCCTGGGCCACCCGGCGCCGGTGGCGCCCTTCGAGCCGCCTGGTCCTGGCCCGGTACTTCCGCCAGCGCCGCGACCCCGCCTGACCCCGCTTCGGGGCGCGGGTTGCCAGCGCCCGGGACCGGGCCTTCTTCTCGGCCAGGTGGAGCCGGTGCTCGGCCCGGATGGCCCGGCCCGAGACCAACAAGGCCGCTCCCGCAGTGGCCAAGGCGTAGGGATGGATGATCCCGAGGTCGACCCCGGCCACTCGGGCCGGATCGGGCTCCAGTCCCTCTTCATAGATGGCAACCGGCACTTCGGCGGTCACGTCGACGAAGAGCTTCGGGCCTACGTTCAACAAGGTGACCGAGCGCACCGTGCCTGGAGCGTAGGGGACGGGCCTCGAAAGGCGCAGGGCCAAGGGTGGACACCCGCGGGCCGTCGGCAAGCTGAGCTGGCGATCGGCGAGGAGGAAGGTACCGGCGTAATAGCGCGACGGCATCAAAGACCTCCGGCGTCTCGGGTAGCGGATCGCAGCATCTCCGCCGCGCCGATGGGCATTGGTGCTGAACCAGGCGTCGGAATACCGGCGCAAGATAGAACGCGCACCGGTCACGGAGAGCTCGCCGGCACACCCGGGCCCGGATAAGGACAGCTCCCGGCACAACGCCTGGTAGCCCACCACCGGGGCATCGCCACGCCGCCGGCGGAGGGCGTTCAACTCGAGGACGGCGGACCATAGGCCACCCCCAGAGCGCAGCAGGCCAAAACAGCTCCCGCTGCGGCGCTGTCACCCGCAGTTCTATTCGGGCGGTCCGGTGAAGGACCTTCGATTCTTGTTGATGTCGGGGCACTCTCCCATGGTGCTCCGGGGTAGTGACATTTGGAGAGGGAAAAGGTTCGTGGTTAGGGGACTAGCGTGGGCGCCGTGGAGGCGGACACCGCCGTGGAGACGGACACCGCCGTGCGCTTCTTGGACTGGCCCGAATCGGTGGCCCTCGGCGCGGCCGTGGCGGTCACGACCCGGCAGGGCGGGGTGTCCGAAGGTCCCCACGGGACCTTGAACCTGGCGCTACACGTCGGCGACGACCCGGAAAGGGTGCTGGTCAACCGGGAGCGGGCCGCCCGGGCCTTCGGCGTCGCGCTCGACGACCTGGTCTTCGCCGAACAGGTACACGGTGCCGGGTCGGCCGTCGTGGGCGCCCCGGAGCGCGGCCGGGGCACCCGGGGGATGGAGGATGCCATCCCCTCGACCGACATTCTCGTCACGACCGCCCTCGATACGACGCTGGCCATCCTCGTCGCCGACTGTGTCCCCATCGCCCTGCTCGATCCCGAAGCCCGCGTGTTGGCCGTGGTCCACGCCGGTTGGCGCGGCACGGCCGCACTGGCGAGCACCCGTGCGCTCGAGACCATGGGCGCGCTCGGCGCCCGGCCCGAGCACGTCGTCGCCTTCATCGGCCCCGGGGCCCACCCGGCGCACTACCAGGTCGACCTGGAGGTGTACCGGGCGCTGGCGGCGGCGGTCGCTCCCCACCCCCTTCCGCCCGAAGTGGCACGCCCCGATGGCCCGGGCCACTGGAAGGTCGACCTGATGGCGGCCAACCGTCAGCAACTGGTGCTGGCCGGGGTCACCCACGGGCACATCCTCGACTGCGGCGTCACCACGGCGGACGACGACTACTTCAGCGACCGGGCGGCGCGCCCGTGCGGGAGGTTCGCCCTCTTGGCCCGGCTCACCGGGAGCGACGGCCGGCCGTAGCCCGGACGAGAGGCGCCGGCCCGGGGGCGGGAGCTGCACCGGGACCGCCGAAGCGGCCCCGGCCCGTAACATATGGGGGCCTGATGCCACCTCCCTTACAGAGAGCCGAACGTTTCCGCTACGACGGCTACACGATCGACCCCGTCCGGGGAGAGGTGCGCTGCACGTATTCGACGGGGGGCCACTCCTTCGCCGAGCGCTATGTCTTCGGTCCCCGGGGCGACTGGGATGCTCCGGCCATCGACGCCGCCGTCCGCATCCTCTTCCTCCTCGCCGGGGTCAGCTACTACAAGACCACCGCGGCCGAGGTGATCGACCTGGGCGCCACGTCCACCACGGCCGAGGAGCGTGCTTTCCTCGAGAACTATTACGTGAACGGTCTCGGTGAGTTCGCCTATCGCAACGGCATCGACCTCCGGGGACTGGAGGTGACCGGACCGAACGCGGCCCGGGCCGCGCCGGTCGACTACGTCCCGGAGCCGCTGCGGCCGTTGATCCCCTTCGGAGGCGGCATCGACTCCATCGTCACCGTCGCCTGGCTCACGCAGCACGTGTCCGATGCCGCGCTCTGTGTGGTCCATCCTCCGGGCGAACGGTTCGACGCCATCGAAGGCGCCGCCGCCGTCACCGGGCTCCCGATCACCCGGATCACCCGCGAGATCGATCCCCTCGTCCGGCGCTCGGACGAACTGGGCTTCCTGAACGGCCACGTGCCTGTGACCTCGATCATCACCGCAGCCGCCCTGGTCGCCGCTGTCCTGGACCGGCGCGACGCCGTGGTGCTGTCGAACGAATGGTCGGCTTCGGTACCCACGTTGGTCTTCGAAGGGCAGCCGGTGAACCATCAGTGGTCCAAGGGCATCGAGTTCGAGGAGGGCTTTGCCCAGCTGGTTTCGAGCTCCCTGGGCCCTGAGGTGTCGGTGTTCTCCTACCTGCGTAGCCGGAGCGAGCTCTGGGTGGCCATGCAGTTCTCTGCGCTCACCAACTACCACGGTGTCTTCCGCAGCTGCAACCGCGCCTTCCACCAGGACCGGACGGCGCGGCTCGGCCGCTGGTGCGGCGCCTGCGACAAATGCTGCTTCATCGACCTCATCCTCGCCCCGTTCATGACTGCGGCCGAACTGCGGGGGGTCTTCGACGGGCACGAGCCGCTGGACGATCCCCGCTTGGAGAACCGCTTCTACGACCTGTTGGGGCTCGATCCCGAGGACAAGCCCTTCGAGTGCGTGGGCGACGCGGGCGAGTGCCGTGCGGCCCTCCTCCATGCGGCGGCCCGGCCCGATCGCGAGGACTCGCCGGTGTTGGAGGCGCTGGCCCAATGCCTCCACAACGAGCCCGGACTGCCGTACTACGCGGTGACCCATTTCCTCTCTCCCCTCGGCGACCACCACATACCGGAGCGCTATGCGCCCTCTGACCTCCTGGTCCGCGCTCACTAGCGCAACGGTCGGCATCTGGGGGCTGGGTGTCGAGGGGACGGCCAGCCTGCGCCGCCTGCAGTCGATGGGCATCGAGCCCGTGCTGGTCGACGACCATCCGGCCTCCTCGCCCACCGGAGGCCCGGCCAGCGGCACAGAGCTGTCCAGCGGCACAGAGGTACTGACCACCGGGGCGGGCGGGTTGGCCGCCCTGCTCGCCTGCGACGTGGTGATCAAGAGCCCGGGCATCAGCCACTACCGACCCGAGGTGGGACAGCTCGAACGTGCCGGCGTGGCGGTGCGCAGTGGGCTCGGGCTCTGGCTCGAGGACGTCCCCCTCGAGCACGTGGTCTGCATCACCGGCAGCAAGGGGAAGAGCACCACGTCGGCCATCGCCGGTCACCTTCTCGCCCGGCTGGGCTACCGCACCGCGGTGGGAGGCAACATCGGGCGACCCCCGTGGGAACCCTCACCGGGGCCGCCGCCCGACTACTGGGTCATCGAGACGTCGAGCTACCAGATTCCCGATCTGACGAACGGCCCCCCCGTCGTCGCCGTGACATCGCTCTCCCCCGATCACCTCGACTGGCACGGCTCGGTCGAGCGTTACTACGCCGACAAGCTGTCGCTGTGCACCAAGCCCGGGGTCCGGCTGGCGATCGCCGACGGGAGCAATGCGATCCTGCGGGCGCACGCCGCCGCACTGGGGCCCCACGTGGAGTGGGTCGACGCCGACAACCCCGAGTTCGCGGGCCCCTGGATCGACGCCCTCGGCCTACCCGGAGTGCACAACGTCCGCAACGCAGCCATCGCCCGGGCCGTGCTGCTGGCCCTGGGCGTCGTCGAGGCGGGCGACGAGGCCCGGCTGACCGCGGCGGCGGCAGGGTTTGCCGGTCTCCCAAGCCGGTGCCGGTCCCTCGGGCACATCGGCCTGGTGGAGTTCGTCGACGACAGTCTCTCGACCAACGTCCTCCCGGCCCAGGCCGCGCTCGAGGCGTACGGGGACCGTCCGGTTGCCCTGCTCGTCGGGGGGCATGACCGCGGCCTCGACTACTCGGCCCTGGGGCGGACCGTCGCCGACCGCCCGGTACCGACCCTGGTGGTCACCATGCCCGACAACGGGCCGCGCATCGGAAGCGCCATCCGCGCGGTGGCGGGCGACCGGGTCGACGTCGTGGACGCCGACGGGCTGAACGAAGCCGTCGCCGTGGCGTGCGCCTGGGCCCGCGAAGGCGGCGTCGTGCTCCTCTCCCCGGCGGCGCCCAGCTTCGGCCGGTTCGCGGACTATCAGGCCCGTGCCCGTGCCTTCGCCGAGGCCGTCAGGAGCTGCGGGACCCTCACCTAATGGGACCAGACCGGCCCTAGCGAGGCGACGCTTGGCCTGGCCCCGATGCGCCAGTGGTCAGCAGGAAGCGGAAGCCCCCGCGGGTGCCAGCGCCTCGCGCTCGCTCAGGAAGTCCCACCAGGCGTCCGCCGCGATCCGGGCCGCCGCACGCACGGCGACGGGGTCGGTGCCGAGCGCGCAGAGGGCGTCGATCGACCAGTCGGCGTGGGCCACCTCCTGCGTGGCGTGCACGTCCCAGAACCCGGTGCCCGCGGCGTCCATGCCGTAGTGGCGACGCAACCCGTCGGCCTTCGAAGCCGCGATGTCCGCCGCCTGCACCTCGTAGGCGGCCACCATGGCCAGGGCGGCGGCCGGGTCGGTGCTCGACGCCGCGCGCACGGCCGTCAGGAGCGCCGCGGTGGCCGGGCTCGCCGCGACTGCGGGGGCGGCACCGGCTGCCTGGGCGAACGATTCGAAGAGCGTGGCGTGGGGCGCAGGCACACCGAGCTCATCAGCCAGGTTGCTCTCCACCAGGGCACGCGCCCGCCCGTCGGGGAGTCCGGCGGCGATGGCCGACAAGGTGACCGGGAGCGCCTGCTCGATCAACCGGTACTGCTCGGCGTAGGCGGCCAGCTCACCGTCGGCCAGCATGCCGTCCTCCCAGCGCCGGTAGAAGGGGTGGGTCAGGAGGTGGCGACCGGACAAGGCGTCGGCCAGCGCATGTCGAATCTGTTCGGTGTCCATGCCGCAGACTATCTCTCCCCTTACCCCCGACCCTCACCCTTGCGCCCACCGGGGGCCGCCCACCGCGGGCCCACGTCGGCGGGCCGCACACCAGCACGGCGCGCAACGGGCACAATCATGCGGTGCTCAGTCTCCTGTGCTTCGTCATGGGAGCTCTGCTCGGGTGGTCGGCGTCGCGGGGCGGGTCTCGCATCCAGCGGGTCTGGCCCGTCGTCCTGCGCAGCCAGATCCTGCTCACCTCGGCCACGCTCTCCCTGTTCGCCGCCTGGCGCCTGACGGCGCTCACCCAACTCGTCGGCCCGCTCGTCCTGGCCGGCGGACTGTGGGTCCTCTACGTCGCCGCGGTGGCCACCCGCGGGGAGCGCAGCACCGGCGAGGCGGCCCTCGAATCGTGGGCCGTGGGACCCAACAGCGGCTTCTGGGCGGTCCCGGTCGCCACTGCATTCGCCGGGTCGGGCGGCGCCATGATCGCCGTGCTCGCCAACTCCGCCAATGCGGTCCAGAACGCCGTCTGCGTCCACCTGATGCGCCGCGACGCCCCGGTGCGCCAGCGGCGCTCCACCAGCTGGGTCGACCAGTCGCCGGTGCTGGCCCTCGCCGTCGGGCTTCTCCTCCATCTGCAGGGCCGGGCACCGTCGTCGTCGAAGGAGGTCCTGGCATTGGCCGGCCCCCTGCTTGCGTTCTCCGGCGCCGCGCTCTTCGCGGGATCGGTGGTCCATCCGCACAACCTGTCGGTACCCACATCGGGCCATGCGCTGCGCCGGTCAGTCTGGCTCACGGCCCTGCGCGTCGGTTACTTCATGCTCATCGTCGTCTGCACCTCCTCAACGCCCCTGGCCATCGTCGCCGCGGTGTCCGCCCTGAGTGCGCCTTCGTTCACCCCGATCCAGCAAGCGGTCCTGTACGGGTACCGGTCCGGCGTGGTGAACGTGAGCGTCCGCTGGGGGTGGGTACTGGCCCCGTTGGGACTCGGCGTCGCCGCCGGCCTTCGCTGGGCGTGATAGGGCGGAATTGGGTTCTCATTGGGGCGCGCGTGGGCCGCGAACCATAACCTGAGAGCTGTGACCGTCCGACAGAGGATCGACCAGATGGCAGCCGAGCCCCCGGGGCGCGATCTTGGCTACGCGGCCGACCAGCGGTTGGTCGCCGGCGCACTGCTCGGCCTGCAACTCCTGGCCGACGAGATCGATGCACTCAAGGCCGGGCGTGTCGGGGCCGTCGACACCGGCGTCGAGTACGGCCGGGACGACCGCGACATCGCCGAAGACGTCGACATCGCCGACATTGTGGACCAGCTGGCCGAGCTGACGGCCCAGGTGAAGAAGCTGACCAAGGCGGTCAAGCGGGGCACGGGCAACCGGGGGACGGGCAAGCCAGGGAAGAAGCAGGTGAAGAAGTCGAAGAAATCGGATGACTCACCCGAGCGTGGGTGACGCTCCCGCATCGGTCACCTGGTAGATCCACGGTCGCACAGCGCGGTCCGTTTGCTGGAATGCCCTGATCTCGTCCCGCCGCAGCAACCCGGCGTCGAGGTCGTCGAGACCCTCCAGTAGCTGTCGCCGCCGCAGGGAATCGACCGTGAACGGAATGCTCGCGCCACGGGGAGACCGGACCACTGACGCCCGGAGGTCCACCTCGAGGGGTGCTCCGTCGGCCGCCTCTTCGGCGAGGGACTCGACGACGGTCTCGTCGAGCACGATCGGCAGCACGCCGTTCTGGAAGCAGTTGCCGAAGAAGATGTCGCCGAAGCTGATGGCGATGACACACCTGATGCCGATGGCCCGTAGCGACCAGACGGCGCTCTCCCGTGAGCTGCCGCACCCGAAGTTCTGCGCGGCGAGGAGGATGGGCGCCCCCAGAAAAGGTTCCCGGTTGAGCACGAAGGACGGGTCCTCACGGCCGTCGGGCAGATAGCGGATCGGAGCGAAGGCGCTCAGCGCCATGCTGCCCTTTCCCGTGTGGCCTGGTGAGATCACATCGGTGTTGACGTCAGGCAGCATCAAGGGCGCGGCCGGTCCCCGCACCACGGTGAAGGCATCCACGACTCAGTTCCCCCGCACGTCGGCGATGGCGCCCTCAATCGCGGCCAGGGCCGCCGTGGCCGCCCCCGCCAAGTGGGTCCGCACCCCGACGCCCTGGCGGCCCACGAAGTTCCGGTTCGAGGTGGAGACGCACCGGTCGCCCGGCTCCAGGGTGACTCCCCCGAGGCCGGGGCACAGCCCGCACCCCGGCTCGCCCCACTCGAAGCCGGCGTCGATGAAGACCCGGTCGAGGCCGCTTTCCTCGGCCGCCCGCTGCACGGCCCGAGAGCCCGGCACGACCAGGGCTCGCACGTGGCCGGAGACCTTCCGACCACGGGCCACCGCGGCCGCGGCTTGGAGATCCGAGAGGCGCCCGTTGGTGCACGAGCCGATGAAGACCCAGTCGACCGGGAGACCTTCGAGGCCCTGGCCGGGTTGGAGGTCCATGTAGGCGAGTGCGTGCTCCCACTGGCGTGCCGTGGTGTCGTCCGGCGCACCGGCGGGGTCAGGGACCGGGGCGTCGACGGCGATGCTGTGGGCCGGGCTGGTCCCCCAGGTGATCTGGGGTGCGACCGCCGCGGCGTCGAGCTCGACCTCACGGTCGAAGACCGCGTCGGGGTCGGACACGAGGCCCCGCCACTGCTCGATGGCGCGGTCGAGCAGCGCACCCTTCGGGGCGTACCGGCGGGTCGCCACGTAGTCGAACGTGACGTCGTCGGGAGCCACCAGGCCGATTTTGGCGCCCAGCTCCACCGCCAGGTTGCAGACGGTCATGCGTTGCTCGACGCCCAGCGCCACGATGGCGGGGCCGGCGAACTCGATGGCGTACCCGGCGCCGGCGTCGGCGCCCAGGCGTGCGATGGCGTCCAGCATGAGGTCCTTCGGTTCCACGCCGGGAGCCAACGCGCCGGCGAAGGTGATCCTCATCATCTTCGGCCGGCGCTGCACCAGGGTCTGGGTGGCGAGCACGAGAGTGAGCTCGCTGGTGCCGACGCCGAACCCGAGGGCGCCCAACCCACCGTTGGTGCAGGTGTGGCTGTCACCGCACACGACGGTCGCTCCGGGCAGGGTGAGCCCCAGCTCGGGCCCGATGACATGGACGATCCCGTGGTCCGGCGAGTCGATGTCGAACAGTCTCAGCCCGTGCGCGGCGAAGTTGCGCCGCATGAGCGGGACGAAGGTGCGGCTCAAGTCGTTGCTCTCCTCGGTGCGTCCCGAGAGGATGGTGACGCTGTGCTCCGGCGAGCCGAAGGTGAGCTCGGGTGAGAGGACCTCTACCGAGCGCTCCGCCAGCGTGGTGAACGCCTGGGGAGAGGTCACGTCGTGCACCAGGTGACGGTCGACGTGGAGGACGTCCAGCCCGTCGCCGAGCTCGGCCACCACGTGTTGGTCCCAGATTTTGTCGACGAGCGTCCGACCTCCCACCCCGACGGTGCTCACAACCGGCCGCCGCGGGCCAGAGCTCCCGCCATCGTGCCGTTGTGGGCCCCGCCCTCGAAGGCGACTTCCCCGGCGACGATGGTGGCGACGTAGCCGGTGCCCCGGCTGACAAGCCGGGAGCCACCCCCGGGGAGGTCATCGACGATGGTCGGGAAGGTCGATCCGATCTCCGACAACGCGACGAGGTTCACGTCCGCACGCTTGCCGGGAGACAGCACGCCGCGGTCGTGGAGACCGACCAGCGCCGCCGTGTCCGCGCACTGTTGCTTGACGACCGACTCGACCGGCAGGCGCAGGTCTGCGGGCGCGTCCCGACCCCAGTAGCCGAGAAGGAAGGTCGGGTAGTCGAAGTCCGCGATCATCGTGCAGTGGGCGCCGCCGTCGGACAGGCCCGGGACGGTGCGCGGGTGGACCAGCATCTCGTGGGCTGCCCGCAGATCGCCGTCGACGTAGTTCGAAATGGGGACGTAGACGATCCCGCCGGACGCCACGATGTCGTAGGCCAGCTCGTTCGTCGGCACCCCGGCCGCTGCGGCGCGCTCGGTTAGTGCCTCCGAAGGCCGCTGGTCGTAGCGGGGGGGATCGGAGAGCTCGAAGGCCCGGGGGAAGCGGGACATGAGATCTGCCTCGCCCCGCAGCTCGGACAGGATCTTCTCCTTGAGCTCGGGTCGTGCCAATTCGGCCAGGAGATCCGCCCGGTGGCGGCCAACCACGGCTTGGAAGGTCGTCGAGCCGGCGAGGGGATTGACCCGGCCGTGGGCCGACATCAAGAGGCCAGTGGGCCGGGGCGCGACCTGACCCCACAACGCCAGGCCGTCGCGCGCCGCGCCCGCGAACCCGTCGAGTACGTGGCGGTAGTTGTCGCTCGGCTGGCCGCCCCGCTGGAGTAACGCCGCGGACAGCGGCCGCCCGCTGACCTCACAGATACGGCGCATCAACCGCAATTCACCCTCGATGTCCGTGTTCTCGACGTTGATTTCGAACACGCCCTTGCCGGTGCGCCCTATGGCCTCGGCGATGCCGAGCAACTCGGCGTCACCGGCCGAATAGGTGGGAGTGATGCGGCCGTCGGACGCCTTGTGATTGCGCGAACGGGAGGTGCTGAAGCCGAGAGCGCCCGCCTCGATGCTCTCCGCCGCCAGGCGGCCCATGACCCTGACCTCGTCGTCGGTCGGCGCCTCGTCGTGGTCGATACCCCGCTCGCCCATGGCGAAGACCCGGAGCGGAGCGTGCGGCACCTGGGCCGCGATGCCGATCGCGTGCGACGACGCCTCGAGCGCGTCGAGGTATTCGGGGAACGACTCCCACCCCCAGCTCAGCCCCTCGTCGAGCACGGCCGCCGGAATGTCCTCGACGCCCTCCATGAGGGCGATCGTCCAGGCTCGGTCTTCGGATTTGACCGGCGCGAACCCCACACCGCAGTTGCCCATCACCACCGTCGTGACGCCGTGCGCGGCCGAGGTCTCCAGAAGCGGGTCCCACAGGCTCTGCCCGTCGTAGTGGCTGTGGATATCGACCCAGCCCGGGGTCACCAGCAGACCGTCGGCATCGAGCTGGCGCCGGGCGGCGCCCGACGTCGTCGCCGATCTCGGCGATGCGCCCGCCGTCGATGGCGACGTCCGCCGTGCGCGCCGGCCGGCCCGTGCCGTCGACGACGCTGCCTCCTCGAATCACCAGGTCGTGCATCGGCACCCCGCAGCAGTGTGCCGCCCTGCGGCGACACCTCGTCCCATCGGACCCCCGACAGTACCCGCCACCTGTCACCGCCCGTCCTTCACGCCGTGGAGGAGCGATCCCTCTCGCCGGCGCGCCACACGGCTTTGGAGCCTGAGAGGAGATTCGAACTCCTGACCTGCGCATTACGAGTGCGCTGCTCTACCGACTGAGCTACCCAGGCAACGCTTCGGCCAGGTCTCCATGGACCCCCCGCCGGAGGGATCCCTCCCTGGCGAAGCGGGTTCATCGTAGGCGCGCCGGCAGACGGGGTCGGTCCAACCGTTCCCGACTTCAGACCGAGAGGGCGCCGAGGCGGACCAGAAGGGATTGGAGCAGCAGCGACTCCTGGGGATTGCGGGGCAACGCCTGCGCCACCTCGGTGATCAGTCGCACCGCGTCGGCCGCCGCCTGGGCATGGGCAGCGGCGCCGGCGTCTCCCCTGACGGCCTGTGCCGTCATCCGGTCCCGGTACGCCCGGGCCAGCGCACCCAGCCCGGCCCGGAGGGCATCGGTGCGCCACCGCCGCTCCTCGCGTTGATGGCGGTCGGTGATCTCCTTGCGCCCCGGCAACCCCTTCTCGCCGAACTCGGCCGCCTCCTCGGTCAGGCGCTCGAGTTCACGGGCGTGTGCGGCGCGCAACGGTTCGGTGGCCCGTTCGACCGAGGCCAGGAGGCCCCGGGCCAGCTCGGCCGCCACCACTCCGGTGTCGTTGAGCTGGTCGGGCACCGAGGACCACAGTGCCGCCCGGGCGGCCACGTCGGGGTCCTCGATCATGACCCGGGCCCGCTCGGGGTTCCCCCCGCTCGAGTCGGCCACCACTGCGGCCACGTCGACGTGCACGCCACGCCCGACGAGCCAGTCCACCATGGTGGCCCGGGGCACGGGTGGGAACGGGATCTGCACGCAGCGGCTGGCCACCGTCGCCAGTTCCGGGGGGATGTCGTCGGCCAGCAACACGAAGACCGTGGCGCCGGGTGGTTCCTCCAAGGTCTTGAGCAGCGCGGGGGCGGCCGGGCCACCCAGGTGGACGTCGGTCACGATCACCACCTGGCGCGCCGCCCGGAGGGGGCGACGTTGGGCCAGCGCGACGAGCCGGTGGACATCGCGGACGCTCAGCATGGCGCCGGTGCGATGGATGACGTGGAGGTCGGGGTCGCTGCCCGAGAGGGCGGCCCGGCACGTCCGGCAGGTCCCGCACCCACCGTCGGGACACAGGAGCGACGCCGCGAACGCGTGCGCGGCGATCAGTCCCCCGTTGCCCGCGGCACCCCGCAACAGGTAGGCGTGGACCGGCCGCGCCGCGGCCGCGCGCAGGGCGGCGACCGCCTGCTCCTGGCCCACCACGTCAGCGAAGAGCTCGGCGGCGGGCAGGCGCACCGGGGCGGCGGCGCGCGCGTCGGCCGGGACGCTCACGCTCCCGGTCCGGTCCGCCCGCCCACTCGTTCGTGCACGATGGCCAGGATATGGGCGCTCAACGCGGCGCGATCTGTGGTGCCGTCCACGACGACCCAGTGCGCCGGATCTGCCGCGGCCAGGGCCAGGAACCCCTCCCGGACCAAGTGGGCAAAGGCGGGGCCCAGGCGTTCCAACCGATCAGGGGCGGACGTGGCCAGGCGATTCTGGGCCACCTCCACGGGCACGTCGACGAGGATGGAGAGGTCCGGGGCCAGCCCGGCGGCGGCCCATTCCACGAGCCGGCCCAGCTGGGCCGTGTTGAGCCCACGCCCGTAGCCTTGATACGCCAGCGTCGACCCCGAGAAGCGGTCGCTCACCACCCACTCCCCCGCCGCCAACGCCGGCCCCACGACCTGCGTGACGTGCTCGGCCCGGTCGGCCGCCATCAGCAGGGCTTCGGCCCGCAGTGAAATGGGAGGCGCCTCGGGGGACAGAAGGAGCTGGCGCAGCGCGAGGCCGAGCGGGGTCGCCCCGGGCTCATGGGTGAGGCGGGCCCCCAGTGCCGTGGCCAGGGCCCGGGCCTGGGTCGTCTTGCCGGAACCGTCTATCCCTTCCAGCGCGAGCAGTCGGCCCGGTGCCGCCACGTCAGAACGGTTCGAGCGGGACGGCTCTCTCGGCGGCCGCCTTCTTGGACGCGGCCGACTTCTTGGCGCCGGTGGCCTTCTTGGCCGCCTTCTTGGCCGCCCCGGCCGACTTCTTGGCGCCGGTGGCCTTCTTGGTCGCCTTCTTGGCCGCCCCGGCCTTCTTCGCCCCGGCCTTCTTGCGGGTCGAAGGGCCGGCGGCCCGGCGCTCGGCCAGGAGCTCGGAAGCGCGCTCCATCGTGATCGACTCCACGACGTCGCCCTTGCGCAACGATGCGTTCGTCGTCCCGTCGGTGACGTAGGGGCCGAAACGCCCTTCTTTGACCACGACGGGGAGTTGGGTGGCCGGGTCGGCGCCCAGTTCCCGCAGCGGGGGCGCGGCCGTGCGTCCGCGCCGCTGCTTGGGCTGGGCGAACAGCGCCTGGGCCTCGGGGAGGGTGACCGTGAGGATCTGGTCCTCGCTGGCGAGGCTGCGGGTATCGGTCCCCTTCTTCAGGTAGGGCCCGAACTTGCCGTTGTAGGCCACCACCTCTTCGCCGGTCTCGGGATCGGACCCCACCGTGCGCGGGATGCGCAGGAGGTCGAGCGCCTGGGCGAAGGTGAGCGTGGCCGGGTCCATGGTGGAGAAGAGCGACGAGGTGCGCGGCTTCGCCCCACCCTCGGCCGCATCGCCCAGTTGGACGTAGGGCCCGAACCGCCCGGCCTTGACCGAGATGTCGAGACCCGTCTCGGGGTCCGAGCCCAGCACCCGATCGTTGGTGGGCGCCGCCAGCAACTCCTCCGAACGCGCCACGGTCAGCTCGTCGGGGCACATGTCATCGGGCAGCGAGGCCCGGTCGTCACCGTGCTGGAGGTAGGGCCCGTAGCGGCCGACGCGGGCCACGATCGGCACGCCGTCGCTCCCCTCACCGATGAGGATGGAGTTGATCTCCCGGGCGTCGATGTCCCCCAGGTGCGCGGCGACGCTCGCCTTCAGGCCCAGCCTCTTGCCATCGCTCACCCCGGGCCCGGCGCCGTCGGTGACCTCGGCCGCCTTGGTGTCGCCGTTCGGGGCGGCGTGCACCGGTTCGGGCACGCCGGGCGACGACGAGCCGAAATAGAACCGCGAGAGCCAGGGCAGCGACTCCTCACGTCCTGAGGCGATCTCGTCGAGGTCGTCTTCCATGCTGGCCGTGAAGCCGTAGTCGACGAGGTCGCCGAAGTAGCGCTCCAAGAGACCGACGACGGCGAAGGCGGTGAAGCTGGGCACCAGCGCGGTCCCCTTCTTCCAGACGTAGCCCCGATCCAAAATGGTGGCGATGACGCTGGCGTAGGTCGACGGCCGCCCCACGCCCAACTCTTCCATCGCCTTGACCAGGGAAGCCTCGGTGTAGCGGGCCGGCGGCTGGGTGGCGTGCGATCCCGCCTCGAAGGCAGTGCCGTCGACCACGTCACCGACGGCCAGCGGGGGGAGGACGACCTCGCGATCGGCCAGGTCCGCATCCGGATCGTCGTTGCCCTCGACATAGGCGCGCAGGAATCCGGGGAAGGCGATGACGCGGCCACTGGCCGAGAACTCCGCCTCCTCGCCGACCGCCACCTCGTTGGGCGTGCCGTCGGGCATGGTGCCGGGGACACTGCGCACCAGGCGGACCTGCGCGCTGGTGCCGGTGGCATCGGTCATCTGGGAGGCCACCGTGCGCTTCCAGACCAGTTCGTAGAGGCGGAGCTCGTCCCCCGACAGCGCCCGTCCCGCCTGTTCGGGCGTCCGGAAGGTTTCGCCGGCCGGGCGGATCGCCTCGTGGGCCTCCTGCGCGTTCTTGACCTTGCGCTCGTACCGGCGCGGCTTGTCGGGCACGTAGGCGTCCCCGTACATTTCGCGGGCCTGGCTGCGGGCCGCGGTGAGGGCCTGGTCCGACAGGGTGGTCGAGTCGGTGCGCATGTAGGTGATGAAGCCCTGTTCGTAGAGGCGTTGGGCCACCTGCATGGCCCGCTGGGCGCTGAAGCGCAGCTTGCGGCCGGCCTCCTGCTGCAGCGTCGAAGTCATGAACGGCGCCGCCGGGGAGCGCCGGAACGGCCGCTCGGTGACGGCGCTGACGGTGAAGGGCTGGCCCGCCAACGCGGTGGCGACGGCCGTCGCCTCCTCTTCGACCAGCACCCGCACGGTCCCCTTGCTGGTCTGGACGCCGTCGTCGTTGAAGTCCTTGCCGGTGGCCACCGTGGTGCCACCGAGCGAAATGAGGGCGGCGCCGAACGGGGGCGTCGCAGTGGCCTGGGCCGCGGCGTTGGTGAAGGTGCCGTCGATCCCCCACCAGGTGGCGGAGTGGAAGCGCATCCGGGCCCGCTCGCGCTCGACGACCATGCGGGTGGCCACGCTCTGCACCCTGCCCGCCGACAGCCGGGGCATGACCTTGCGCCACAGGACCGGCGACACCTCGTAGCCATAGAGCCGGTCGAGTATCCGTCGCGCCTCCTGGGCATCGACCAGGCGGCGATCGAGGTCCCGCCAGTCCTCGACGGCGCGGGCGATCGCCTCCGGGGTGATCTCGTGGAAGACCATGCGCTTGACCGGGATGGTGGGCGAGAGCACCTCGAAGAGGTGCCACGCGATGGACTCGCCCTCGCGGTCCTCGTCGGTGGCGAGATACAGCTCGTCGGCGGTCTTGAGCAGACGCTTGAGATTGGCCACGACCGACTTCTTCGAGGCCGATACGACGTAGAGGGGCTTGAACCCGTTGTCCACATCGACGCCGAGGCGCGCCCAGCCCTCGCCCTTGTAGGCCGCGGGCACCTCATCGGCCCCCCGGGGGAGGTCGCGGATGTGGCCGATGGAGGACTCCACGATGAAGTCGGGGCCCAGCAGACCGCCGATGGTCCGCGCCTTGGCGGGCGACTCGACGATGACCAGTGCCTTACCCATGGCGGGCCCGTTCGCGCATCAATCCTTCGTTCCGTTCGGTCCGCATGGTTGAGCAAGGTTGAAGGTCCGCCACCCGCCTGTCAAGAGCGGTGCCGCCGACCCGATCCCCCACATAGGGGTTCTTACCTACGCTGACCAGGTCAGTCGCCCGATGCCGCCGCCACGGCGGCCGGGGGCTCGATCACGGTCGCGTCGGCCGCCATGTCCTCGGTCTTGCGCTTGGAGAAGGCGAGGGCGCCCAGGAGGATCACCAGGGCGACGGCGGCGACGGCGTAGCGGTCGCCGTTGTGGTGGCGCAAGGAGATCACGGCCGGCAGGATCAGCAACGAGACCAGGTTCATCACCTTGATCATCGGGTTGAGGGCCGGGCCGGCCGTGTCCTTGAACGGGTCGCCCACCGTGTCGCCGATGACCGCGGCCTTGTGGGCCTCGGAGCCCTTCCCACCCTCGTTGCCGTCCTCGATGTACTTCTTGGCGTTGTCCCACGCGCCTCCCGAGTTCGACAGCGTGTTCGCCATGAGCTGCCCGGTCAGGATCGCCCCGGCCAAGAACGCGCCCAGGGCGAGGTAGTTGATGCCGAAGCCGACGATGACCGGGGCCAGGATGGCCAGCAGGGCCGGCGTGGCCAGCTCACGCTGGGCGGCGGCGGTGCAGATGGAGATGACCCGCCCGTACTCCGGCTTCTCCGTGTAGTCCATGATCCCGGGGTGCTCGCGGAACTGCCGTCGCACCTCGAGCACCACCGTGCCGGCCGAACGGCCGACGGCCCGGATGGCCAGCGAGGAGAAGAGGAAGGCGATGGAGCCGCCGATCAGCAGCCCGATGAACGTGGTCGGGTTGGCCACGTTGATCTGGATGACGGAGAAGAGTTTCTCCCCGGTGGCGTGGAGGCTCGGTATCTGATCGCCGATGGTCTCGATGAACGAGGCGAAGAGGGCGACCGAGGCGATGACGGCCGAGCCGATGGCCACCCCCTTGGTAATGGCCTTGGTGGTGTTGCCCACGGCGTCGAGGCTGACCATGATCCGCTCGGCCTCACCGGTGAACTCACCGGACATTTCGGCGATGCCGGCCGCGTTGTCCGACACCGGGCCGAAGCTGTCCTCGGAAACCACCATGCCGGCCGTGGCCAGCAGGCCGATGCCGATGAGGGCGACCAGGTAGAAGGTCAGCTCGATGTTGCCGTCGCCCAGCCCGATGGCCACGCCGATGGCGATGGCGATGGCGATGATGGCCCACACCGAGGACTCCAGCCCGATTGAGATCCCCGAGAGGACGGCGGTGGCCGGACCGGTGCGGGTCGAGGCGGCGATCTCCCTGACCGGGCCGCGTTCGGTGGAGGTGAACTGCTCGGTGATCTGGCTGGCCACGAGGGAGAGCACCACGCCGGTCAGCACGGCGTAGAACACCTTGAGGTCGTGCACGTAGAACTGCGCCACCAAGAAGGCGCCGATCACGGTCAGGAGGGCGGCCAACCAAAAGCCCCGGTTGATAGGGGCCAGGGCGTTGCGGTCCTTGACCCGGGCCTTGACGACGACCACGCCGATGACCGAGGCGAAGATCCCGATGGCCGGGACGATGAGGGGGAACAGGACGGCGGGGGTCGGATTGTGCCCGATGGTGCGGAAGGCGGAGTAGCCCAGGATCAGCGAGGAGATGATGGTGATCTCGTAGGACTCGAAGAGGTCGGCCGCCATGCCGGCGCAGTCGCCCACGTTGTCGCCCACGTTGTCGGCGATGGTGGCCGCGTTGCGGGGGTCGTCCTCGGGGATGCCCGCTTCGACCTTGCCCACCAGGTCGGCGCCCACGTCGGCCGCCTTGGTGAAGATGCCGCCGCCGACCCGCATGAAGAGGGCGAGCAGCGAGGCGCCGAAGGCGAAGCCGATGAGGACGGCGGTGGCCGAGTTCTGGAAGATCAGCACGATCGCAGTGGCGCCGAGCAGGCCCAGCCCGACACAGAGCATGCCGGTCACCGCGCCGGTGCGGAAGGCGACGCGCAGCGCCCCGGCCATGCCGCCCCCCTTGGACGCCGCCGCGGCCGTGCGCACGTTGCCCCGCACGGCGATGCTCATGCCGATGAAGCCGGTCAACCCGGAGAAGGCCGCGCCGAAGAGGAAGCACACGACGCGGTAGAGGCCGTCCTGGGCGAAGCTCAGGGCGATGCCCCCGTCCGGCTTCACCACCTTGGTGGCGGTGAAGAAGATGAGGATGGCCAGCGGGATCACGATGATGCCGATGGTGCGGAACTGGCGCTTCAAGAACGCCTCGGCCCCTTCCTGGACCGCCAGGGCGATCTCCCGCATTTTGGGCGTGCCGGTGTCGGCCGCCAGCACGTTCCGGGCCAGCAGGAGGCCGGCCGCGATGCCGACCACACCGGCCACCAGGCACAGGTAGAGCCAGGTCTTGTCGGCTCCACGGAGGTGGAAGGCCTGGTATCCACCGTTGCCCGCAGCGAGGAGGTTGATCATTCCTGGAGTGCCCTTTCTGTTTCGGTCCGTCTTGTACCGGGGCGGGAATGACCCGACGTTCCGCCATGCGGCACGGCACGTGTCAAAAGCCCACTTCGGTGGTCGATGACTGTTCCCTGGTCGGAGGCGCGTACTGGTAACGCACCCGACGACGGGCCGGGGGGGACGTTAGGCGACGGTGCGGTGGTGGAGCAAGCTTGGCCGTAGAGGGTCAATCGTCCGTCGCGCCGTCGCTGCCGGCCACCAACTCGAACGACGGGTTCAACATCGCCGGCCGCCGGCCCCATGCCCCGACCATCCCCTCGGCCACCAGGCGGGCCCCCGGCTCGATCCCGGCGATCCTCGGGCGCCCCTGGAAGACGAGGAGGAGACCGCCCGTCCCGTCGCTCAGCACGCATTCGAGGTTCGAGGTGCCCGCCCGCGGCTGTACCCGCACCGACTTGACCCGGCCGGCCACCTTGACCCGCTGACGGACGGCCACGTCGCTGATGGGTGTGGTGACCCCGGCGCGGCGGGCCAGCGCATCATCGGCTACGGCCACCGCGTTGGCCTTGCGCTGGGCCTCCCGGCGGGTGGCGCCCCGATCCGCCCCTCGATCGGAGCCCTCCTCGACGCCCGAGCGCCCCTCGGTGTCGATCGGGGGGAGATGCCCTCCGGCGGCGGCGGCGTTGAGCCGGGCCCGCTGCACGGACTGGCCGTACCGGCGCACCTTCTCGCCGGAGCGGCCGGGGAGGTTGTAGGGGACGATGGTGGCCGCCACGTGGGGCACCTGGGAGAGCACATTGGCGATCTTGTCGGCCGTGCGGTCGTGCAGGAAGCGCTGCCAGACCTGCGAGTAGCCACGGCGGGGGAGCAGTACGGTGCACTCGGTGTCGCCGTCGAGGGTGGCGTCGGCCACCAGCTCGATGGCGGCACGGCCGAGTCGGCGGTCGGGGCACTCGATGATGTCGAGCGGTAGCCGGGCCAACCCGAGACGGCCCCATTCCTCCTCGAGCGCGTGGGCCTCCTTGGAGTCGATGTCGAAGTGCACGGCGCGCAGGTCGTCGGGCGTGAGGGTGCGGGCGTACTGCAGGGCACGCGCGGTGGCCATGTCGAGCCGGTCGACCAGGACCACCACGACGTGGCGGCGCAGGACGGGCGCCTCGGACGCCTTGACCGCGCCCGTCTCGAGGAGGACGTCCTCCAGGTCGTACTGACGGTGCAGGCGGATCAGCCCGACGTAGAGCAGCGGCCCGACCACCACGATGATCCAGGCGCCTTGGGTGAACTTCGCCACGGCGAAGATCAGCACCACCACGCCGGCCAGGAAGGCCGAGAACCCGTTGATCACCACGCCCCGGCGCCAGTGCGCCGCCTTGTGCGTGAGGTGGTGTTTGACCATGCCCGCGCCCGCCATGGTGAAGCCTGTGAACACGCCGATGGCATAGAGGGCCACCAACGAGTCGACCTGGGCCTTGAACACCAGGACCAGGGCGATGGAGACCGCGGCCAGCACGAGGATCCCGTTGGAGAAGGCCAGACGGTGGCCCCGCCGGGTCAGCGATCGAGGCAGGTAGTGGTCCCCGGCCACGAAGTTGGCCAGGTAGGGGAAGCCGTTGAAGCTGGTGTTGCCGCCCGTGTAGAGGATGAGGATGGTGGCCAGCTCCACGATGAAGTAGACGAAGCCCCGCCCGAAGATCGCCTGGACCTCCTGGGAGACCACGGTCGGCGAACCGCCGGCGTAGGGGAGCGCATGGGTCCAGCGGGCCAGCAGCGTGGTGCCCAACACGAGGAAGGCCAGGACCGAGCTCATGACGACCAGGGTCTGGCGGGCGTGCACCGAGGCGGGGCGGCGGAAGCTGCCCACCCCGTTGGAGATCGCCTCCAGGCCGGTGAGCGACGAGCCGCCGTTGGCGAATGAGCGCAGGAGGGTGATGAAGGCCAGCCCCATCAGCCAGCCGTGACCCGGTGCCCCGAGATGCCCATCGAAGAGCTTGCTCTGGGCCGGGATGGGGATGTGGTGGAGGTCACCCAGGGCCTTCTTGGCGTAGCCGACGATGATGACCGTGGCCAGGGAGACCACGTAGAAGTAGGTCGGGATGGCGAAGATCCGCCCGGCCTCACGGATGCCGCGCAGGTTGCCGTAGAGGAGGAGGAGCACGACTCCGACCGTGATGACCACCGTGTCGGTGGTGTTGGCCAGGCTCGGGATGGCGCTGGTCAGGTTGGCCGTACCCGCCGCCGTCTGCACGGCCACCGTGACCGTGTAGTCGATCAGCAACGCCACCGCGGCGATCTGGGCCACCTTCGGCCCGAAATTGTCCCGGGCCACCACGTAGGCTCCTCCGGCCTTCGTGTAGTACTGGATGACATCGAGGTACGACACGGTCACGAAGAAGAGGACGCCCAGGATGGCCAGGGTGATCGGGACCAGGAGGCTGAAGGCGGCCAGACCGATGTAGGGCGCCATCTGGGTCAGCATCTCCTCGGTGCCGTAGGCCGAGGACGAGATGCAGTCCGGGGCCAGCACACCGAGCGCAGTCGGCCGGCCGAGGCGCTCGGAGCTGAGCTGCTCGGTGACCAGAGGCGGCCCGAGCAGCTTGTTCTTCAGCCGGTAGCGCCGCCGCTCGGGGATGCTGTCGGCCGCGATCCCCGACAACGGAACGGGGGGCCGAGGTCCTGGACTGGGCGCCACGGCGCCAGCGTAGGAGCAAACGCTCCCCCGCTCCGGCGCCACCTCTTTGCACAGTGGCGCATCGCGTGTTGTGCTGTGGCGTGCACGTGATCGTCGTCGGATGTGGCCGGGTCGGCTCCGGCTTGGCAATTTCCCTCGTCGCCCAGGGCCATTCCGTGGCCATCATGGACAAGAACGCCCGGGCCTTTCGGCGCCTGAAGGAGTGGGACGGGCCCCGGATAGTGGGCTCGGGCTTCGACCGGGACGACCTCGAGAAGGCCGGTGCGGTGGGCGCCGACGCCCTCGCCGCGGTGACCAGCGGCGACAACACCAATATTTTGACGGTGCGCATCGCGCGCGAGACGTACATGATCCCCAACGTGGTGGCCCGCATTTACGACCCGCGCCGGGCCGAGATCTACCAGCGCCTGGGCATCCCGACCGTGGCCACGGTCACCTGGACGATCGATCAGGTCCGCCGGCGGCTCCTCCCCGATGTCGATGCGCAGGACTGGTCCGACCCTTCCGGGCACCTCACCCTGATCGACCGCTCCCTTCCGGACGCCTGGGCCGGGCGGCGGCTCTCGGAGCTGGAGGAGCCCGGCCGGTTGAGCGTGGTGGCGGTGACCCGCGCCGGCGTGCCGCGGCTCGACGCGCGCGAGCTCGTGGGACAGGAGGGCGATGTGCTGCACATGGCCGTCATGCACGAGGCCCGGCACGACCTCGAGGCCCTTCTGCAGGACTCGGCCCAGTGAAAGTCGGCCCGGTGAAGGTTGGCCCAGGGAAGGTGGCCCGGTGAAGGTGGCCATCGCCGGAGCGGGAAGTGTCGGCACCGCCATCGCGGCCGACCTGTTCGCCAACGGCCACGAGGTCCTGGTCTTCGAGCAGGACCCCGACCTGGTGGAGCGCCTGCGGCCGACCTTGGGGGTCACCTGGATCGCCGCCGACGCCTGCGAGGTCTCCTCCCTCGACGCGGCGGGACTGGCCACGGCCGACGTGGTAGTTGCCGCGACCGGCGACGACGAGGACAACCTGGTGATCTCGCTCCTGGCCAAACAGGAGTTCGCCGTCCCCAGGGTGGTGGCCCGGGTCAACCACCCGAAGAACCAGTGGCTCTTCAACGAGAGCTGGGGGGTCGACGTCTCGGTCAGCACGCCGCAGCTGCTCACGGCCCTGGTGGAAGAGGCGGTGTCGGTCGGCGCCCTGGTCCGCCTCCTCCAATTCCAGGGCGGTGCGGCCCACCTGGTGGAGATCACGTTGGCCGAGGACTCGCCCGCCAACGGGATCGCCATCGCCGACCTCGCCTTCCCCCGCGACGGGGTGGTGGTCGCCGTCGTCCGGGCGGACCGTCTCATCGTGCCCCGGGGGGACACGGTGCTCCTGTCGGGCGACGAGGTCCTCGTGCTCGCCACGGCCGACGCCGAGGACGCCGTGCACACCCTCTTCATCCGCGACTAACCCGGCCGACCCCCCTCAGCCCGGGGCCGCCCGCCCCTGTCACGTCACCTCCCGTTTCGCCAATCGTCACCCTGACCTACCGGCTGACCAGGACCGCTTTAGCATGGGGAGTATGGAAGCGGCGTTCTTCGACCTCGACAAGACGGTCATAGATCGCGCCTCCATCGCCGCCTTCGGTCGGCCCTTCATGAAGGGTGGCTTGATCAACCGCCGGGTGGTGGCCCGGGCCGCGCTCTCCCAACTCATCTACCTCTACTTCGGTGCGGACGAGGAGCGCCTTGTGCGGGTGCGCGAGTCGATGCTTGCCGTGACCAAGGGGTGGGACCGGGACCAGGTGCGCCAGATCGTCCGGGAGACACTGCTCGAGACGATCGAACCGATCATGTACGCCGAGGCGCTCGAGCTGATGGAGCTCCACCGGGCCGCCGGGCACCGCGTCTACCTCGTCTCCGCCTCCCCCGAGGAGATCGTCCTCCCGCTCACCGACATGTTGGGTGTCGACGGCGCCATCTGCTCCCGGGGCGAGGTCGACGACGAAGGTCGCTACACGGGCCGCATGGCCTTCTACGCCTACGGGCCGCAGAAGGCCACCGCGATGCGCGAGTTGGCCGCGCGCGTCGGGATCGATCTGAGCGCCAGCAGCGCCTACTCGGACTCGGCCACCGATCTGCCCATGCTCGAGGCGGTGGGTCGGCCGGTGGCTGTCAACGCCGATCGCGCCCTGGCCAAGGTGGCCCGGGAGCGGGGGTGGGAGACGCGCCAGTTCACCAAGCCCATCCGCCTGCGTGACCGGGTCGGGCGTACCACGCCGGTCGTCACGACCAGCTTGGCCGTGGCCGGTGCCGCCCTCATCCTGTGGCGCAGGGGCATGCGCGGCCGCACCCCGGGAGGGCGTGCCGCCGCCTGAGGGGCGGTGCGGGAGATCCGTGCGCCGGGCGCGGTGCGCCGGGCGGGTTCCCTACGGCTGGATCGGACTAGGGCCGGATCAGGATTCGCGTAGCCGTCGCGCCGCGACGACGCCGAGCCCGACGACCAGGAGGAGTAGCAGAAGCTTCTTCATGACCAGCGAGCCTAGCTCAAGGGTCCGGCGGATAGGCGCCAACATTGATCTCGTCAAGGACCGCTCTATCGCTGGCAGGAGCTTGCTACACCCCCTCGCGAGAATGGTCCCCATGGCCCGCACGGCGGCATTCCGCTTCACCGCACTCGACAACCCGCGGCTGGCCGAAGAGGTCCGACGCCATATTGGTGCCCGGCGTTTCGCCTACAACGTGTGCCTCGAGGCGGTCAAGCGCAAGCTCGACGAGCGCCGCGCTCGGCCGGACGTCGAGGTCCCGTGGTCGGGGTACTCCCTCATCAACTACTGGAACTCGTGGAAGCGTTCGGAAGATGCCGGGCGCGTGTTCGCGGTCGACTCGTCGCGTCGAGCCGAGCTAGTCGACGCAGGTCTCTCATGGCGCAACGACGTCTGTGCCCAGGTCTTCGAGGAGGCGGCTGTCGACCTCGGCCGGGCGCTGGCGGCCTTCTCGGCCTCTAAGAAGGGGACGCGCCGCGGGGAACGGGTCCGCTTCCCGCACTTCAAGAAAAAGGGGCAGGGGGCCGAGTCCTTCCGGCTGCGCAACAAGGTCTCGCGGAGCGGTCACCATGGCATCCGCGTGGGTGAGCAGGGGACCCGCCCGGTGACCCTCCCGGTGATCGGCCCCGTCGCAGTGCGAGAGGACACGCGGCGCCTGCTGCGTCCGGGACCCGATGGGGTGCCGCGGGCCAGAATCTGTTCGGCCACGGTGTGCTTCGGCGGGGCCGCATCCGCGAGCTGGCCGACCTGCACCCACAGATGCGCCATTGGAGCGAGGAGGGGGCTGCCCGGTCCTTCGTCGGCGTCGACCGCGGGCTCTCGCACCTCGTCGTCGTGGCCGGCTCGGATCGCTCCGAGTGGGGCCGCATCGACCCGCCACGGCACCTGGTCGCCGCCGGGCCGGCAATCGCCCGGGCGTCGCGGTCCCTTTCTCGAAAGGTGCCGGGGTCGGCCAACCGCACCAAGGCACGCGCCCGTCTGGGACGCCTCCATGGCCGGGTGACCAACCGGCGCCACGACTTCACCCATCGGATCTCGACGCAGATCGCCAAGACCCACGGCGCCATCTGCATCGAGGACCTGGCGGTGAAGAACCTGGCGAAGAACCCTCACCTGGCGAGGTCCATCAGCGACGCCGCCTGGGGGGAGTTCGGAAGCCAGCTGCGGTACAAGGCCGCCTGGTACGGGGCCACCCTGGCGGTGGCCCCGCGCTTTTTCGCCTCGACCAAGACCTGCTCGTCGTGCCGGTGGGTCTGCCAAGAGATGACCCTGGCGGAGCGCATCTTTGCCTGTCAGCACTGCGGCCTCGTCGCTGACCGCGACACCAACGCGGCCGCCAACATCGCCGCCTGGGGCGAGGCCGAGCACCGCTCGGCCACCTTGGCCCCGGACCCCGAAGCACGGGGCCGGGTCACCAAAGCCTGTGGAGGGAGGAGCGCTGGCTATCACCTCGGTGACGGTGGAACTGCTCCCGAGACCCCCGATCCGGGGAAGAAGCAGGAACCGGTCGCCGCGCCAGCGGAATGACCGGACACCCGAGAAGGGTGGTCAGCAGATGGACTATCCGCTGGCGCTTTTAGCGGTCGCGCGGCTCAAACGGTGAGAAGGTCGCGGGCACCGGTGTCCGACGAGGGGTGGCGCAGCTTCGACATGGCACGCGCCTCGATCTGCCGGATGCGCTCGCGGGTCAGGTTGAAGTGCTCCCCGACCTCTTCGAGGGTCCTGGGCTCTCCCCGGTCGAGGCCGAAGCGCAGGCGGAGGATCTCGCGCTCGCGCTCGTCCAACGGGGACAGGAGCCGCCCGATCTCATCGGGGAGAAGGGACACGGCAGCCACTTCGAAGGGCGACTCGGCGGAACGGTCCTCGACCACGTCGCCGAGCTCGGCGTCGCCGTCCTCGCGCAAGGGCTCCGAGAGCGAGAGCGGCTCGGCGCGGAACCGCAACGCCTCGACCAGCTTGTCTTCGGGCATTTCGACTTCGATCCCCAGTTCGGCCAGGGTGGCCGGGCGGCCGAGCTTGAGCTCGAGACGGGCCTGCGCCTTCTGCACCCGGGCGAGCGTGTCGCCGGCATGGACGGGGAGGCGGATGGTGCGGCCCGTGTTGGCGATGCCCCGCGTGATGGCCTGACGGATCCACCAGGTGGCATAGGTGGAGAACTTGAAGCCCTTGCGCCAGTCGAACTTCTCGACGGCGTGCATCAGGCCCAGGTTGCCCTCCTGGATCAGGTCGAGCAGGGGCAGTCCGGACGCCTGGTACTTCTTGGCGATCGACACCACCAGGCGGAGGTTGGACTGGACGAACGTCTGCTGGGCCTGCTCGCCTTCCATGACGGCGCGCCGCATTTCGCGCTTCTTGGCCGTACTGAGACCCTTCGGGGCCTTGGCAACCGCCGCCTCGGACTCACGACCGGCCTCGATGGCCTGGGCGAGACGAACCTCGTCGTCCTTTGTCAAAAGTGGGTACTGGCCGATGTCGGTCAGGTACAGACGTACGAGATCCTCGTCGTCGCGCTCGATACGTTCTTTGGCCAAAATGTGCCGAACCCTTCCCTCGCCGCGGGCGCTCCGATAGATTCCTGCCGGACGCTCAACTCTCACGGTGCAGACTTGCGTCGTTTTCGGCGCGCAAGGGCTGCAGAAACATTGTAGTGGGCGTGTCAAGATGCCCGTGCACCTGGGAAAGTGTTGGCGCCCTTCCCCAGCAACCGTTGGACGAGTCCACCGAAATCCTCGACCGATCGGGCCCGCTCGCCGCCCGGCGCCAGGCGCTGCAACAGAGGCCCGGCGAGCCGCGTTTCATGTCCCAGAGAGAGGGCGGCCCACTCGAGGACGGCCCGCACGGGTGCCTCGCTGACCGGCGACGCCTGCGCCAGGTGCCGGCCGTAGGCGTCCCGGAGCCGGGGCAGGAACTGCGTGGCCAGGCCGCCCAGCACCAGCGCGAGGCGGGGCGCGGATGCGATCAGGTCGAGCGTCTCGCCGACGGGGCCGGGCGGGGGGACGATGAGCGCCCGGGCATCGACGCCGGCCCGCACCGGCAGGCGGTCGTGCCACTGCGCCGCGAAGAGGCCGTGGCGCGCCGACATCTCGCTGAGGACGACACGGAGTTCGGCATCGCCGGTCTCGGGATCGCCGGTCTCGGGACGACTGGCCCGGCTCCCGGTCAGCTCGAAAACCCGGCGCTCCACCCAGCAGTAGTGCCCGCAGAGCGCGGCCAGCTCGTCGATCGATCGGAACGTGGCGGCGCCGGCGCCGGCGGACGCCGCGCGGTCAGCCATGGCGCGGTTCTTCGGGGAGCGGCGGTCGGTAGTGGTTGGTGATCGGCATGCGCCGGTCCTTGCCGAAGGCCTTGGTGGTGATGCGCACGCCCGGAGGCATCTGCCGCCGCTTGTACTCCGCCCCGTCCACCAACCGGACGACCTGCTCGACCACCGCCGGATCGAATCCCCGGGCCACCAGGTCCGACGCGGTCTGGTCGCCCTCCACATAGCCCTGCAGGACCGGGTCGAGCTCCTCGTACGGCGGGAGTGACTGATCGTCGCGCTGGTCCGGCCGGAGCTCGGCCGACGGCGCCTTGTCGAGCACGCTGTCGGGAATGGGCCCGGGCAGCCCCTCGAGCACGGCCTGGGTGTTGCGATAGCGGCACAGGTCGTAGACCAACGTCTTGGGCACGTCCTTGATCACCGCGAAACCGCCGGCGGAGTCGCCGTAGAGCGTGGAGTACCCGGTGGCCATCTCGCTCTTGTTCCCCGTGGTCAGCACGATCCACCCCTTGGCGTTGGACACGCCCATGAGCAACACGCCGCGCAGGCGGGACTGCAGGTTCTCATCGGTCAGCCCGGTGGGCTCCCGGCCCAGCACGCCGGCGAGCATCGCGGTGAGCGCCACGTGCGCCCCCTCAATGGGGACCACGCGCAGGTCGATGCCGAGGAGCGCGGCCAGCGCTTCGGCGTCGTGGCGGGAGCCGGCGCTCGAATAGCGCGAGGGCATGGAGATCCCGTGCACGTGGGACGGGCCCAGTGCATCGACCGCGATCGTCGCCACCAACGAGGAGTCGATGCCCCCTGACAACCCGATCACCGCCTCGTCGAACCCGTTCTTGCCCAGGTAGTCACGGGTTCCGAGGACGAGGGCGGCATAGACCTCGGCCTCGGGCGACAGCACGGGCCGCAGAGCGCGGAGGGGAGCGGTGGTGGTCGCCTGCGCCGGGCGTGGTTCGGTGGCGACCACCCGGGGCAGCTTGGCGGCGGCGGTGCGGCCGGGCCCCCCGGCCACGGGGATGTCCACCACCACCAGATCGGTGGCGAACTGGGCCCCGCTGGCCAGAAGCGTCCCGTCGGCCGCCACCACGAGCGAGTCGCCATCGAAGACCAGCTCGTCCTGGCCGCCGACCTGGTTGACGTAGGCGATGGCACAGCCCGCCTCGGCCACCCGCTCCCGGAGCATGACCAGCCGCTCACCGTGACGCCCGCGGCTGTAGGGCGAGGCGTTGAGATTGACCACCACATCGGCGCCGGCGTGCCCCTGCTGCGCCACCGGTCCGTCAGGGAACCACACGTCCTCGCACACCGAGATCCCCACCCAGGCGCCGGCCACCCCGAACAGCGTCGGCGTCTCATTGCTCGACACGAACCAGCGCTGCTCGTCGAACACCCCGTAATTCGGTAAGAACCGCTTGCGGTAGATCCCCACCACCCGGCCGCCGGCGCAGAGAGCCGCCGCATTGGACAGCCCCTGCCCGTCAGGGGTCGCCCCGACATGGCCGACGACGATGGCGCACTGACCGGTGGCGGCCGCCACCTTTTCGAGAGCGGCCAGGTTGTCGGCCACGAAGGCGGGCTTGAGGAGGAGGTCCTCGGGCGGGTAGCCGGGAATCGCCAGCTCGGGCACCACGCAGATGTCGGCGCCGGCCGCCTCGGCCGCAGCGAGCGCGCCGAGGATGCGCTCCACGTTCCCGGGGAGATCGCCGACGACGGTGTTGAGCTGTGCGGCGGCCAGGCGCAGGTGCGACATCCCCCCAGACTACCGGCGCGCAATTGGCGCTCCCGTAGCGTCCACCGCGCCACGCACCGGCCGGCGCGGGCGTCCCGCGTGGACGTCGGTCAGCCGGCGGGCCGGCCCAGGAAGTCACGCAGGAGGGCGGCGAACGCGGCGGGCTGCTCGAGGCCGGGAAGGTGGGCGGCGCCCTCCATCACCTGCATCCGCGCGCCGGCCATGCGAGAGGCGACCTCCTTGGCGCGGGAGCGGATGTGGGCCAGGTCGAGGTCGCCCGCCACCACCAGCACGGGGCAGTGCACCTCGGAAAGTCGGGACCAGGCGTCCAGCGCCTCGGACTCGTAGCCGGGGTCGGCGGCGTGCAGGGCGATGCGGTTCATGTCGAGGGCGAGGTCCCGGACCGCGCCGCCGACCCGCCCCTCGGGAGCGTACGGCCCGTCGACCCACAGGCGAATCTCACCGAGATTGAGGGCATCGAGAGCCCCCGCGGCCTCCGCCGCTTCGAGGGTCTCCCATATTGCGGCTTCCACCGGCTCGATCTCGCCGGACGCGGGCGCGCCGGAGACAGCCGGGGCGACCAGGACCAGTGCGGAGACCCTGGTGGGGTGGGTCAGGGTGAAGTCCAGGGCGATCTGGCCGCCTCTCGAGTTCCCGACCAGGACGACCTCGTCCAGTCCCAGCCCGTCGAGCACCGCCAGCAGGTCGACCACCTGGTCGTGGCGCTCGGGCCGGTACGCGGTCACCCCGAAGCCGCGCCGGTCGTAGGCCACGACGTCCATGTCCGGGCTGAGCAGGTCCGACACCTCGTCCCAACTGCGGAGATCGGAGATGCCGGTATGGAGGAACACCACGTGGGGCGGGCCGTCGGCGCCTCTGCGGGCCACGGCCAGCCGGGCCCGCCCGACGGGTATCTCGAGGAGTTCGCGGTGCTCCGCCGGTGCCCTTTCCACCACGCCAAAGGTAGCGGCGGCGCGTGGCGGCGGCGTCGGGTGGACGTGGGGGGTCCGGCACCTGCGAAGCTTGGGGCGTGCAGAGCCAACGCGACTACGTACTGCGGACGGTGGAGGAACGCAGCATCCGCTTCGTCCAGCTGTGGTTCACCGACGTCCTCGGGACCCCCAAGGGGTTCAACATCACGTCGGCCGAGCTCGAGAACGCCCTCGACGAAGGGATGACCTTCGACGGGTCGGCCATCGACGGGTTCAGCCGGGTGCAGGAGGCCGACGTCCTCGCCCGACCCGACCCCAAGACGTTCCAGCTCCTGCCCTGGCACGACGACTCGGCGGTGGCCCGGGTCTTCTGCGATGTGGCCAACCTCGACGGCACCCCGTTCAGCGGGGACCCGCGGCACACCTTGCGGCGCACCCTGGAGCGGTCCCGGGCCGCGGGCTACACGTTCTTCGTCGCTCCGGAGATCGAGTACTTCTACTTCGCGGACGCCGATCCCGGGCACCACCCCCAGACCCTCGACTCGGGGTCGTACTTCGATCTCAGCGTGGCCGACCAGACCAGCGACCTGCGCCGGCGCTCGGTGCTCATGTTGGAGGAGATCGGGATCCCGGTCGAGCACACCCAGCACGAGGACGCCCGCAGCCAGCACGAGATCGACCTGCGCTACACCGATGCCATGACCATGGCCGACACGGTGATGACCACGCGCATGGTGGTAAAGGAGATGGCCCGGCGGGAGGGCGTCTTCGCCAGCTTCATGCCCAAGCCGCTGGGTGGGGTCCAGGGCTCGGGGATGCACACCCACATTTCGCTGTGGGAGGGGGAACACAACGCGTTCGTCGACGCCAACGACGAGTACGGGCTGTCCGAGGTGGCCCGCCACTTCATCGCCGGCCTGTTGCACCATGCCCGGGAGATCACGGCGGTGACGAACCAGTGGGTCAACTCGTACAAGCGGCTCATCGGGGGCTATGAAGCCCCGGTCCATGTCAGCTGGGCCCGCAACAACCGTTCGGCGCTGGTCCGGGTGCCGGTGGTCAAGCACGGCAAGCCCGAGTCGACCCGTTTGGAATACCGGGCACCCGATAGCGCCTGCAATCCGTATCTCGCCTTCTCGGTCATTCTGGCGGCGGGGCTACGGGGCATCAGCGAGGGCTACCCACTCCCCCCCGAGGCCGACGCCAACCTCTTCACGCTCTCCAACCGGGAACTGGCCCTCAAGGGGATCGAGTCGCTCCCACCCAGCCTGCACGATGCCGTCAACGAAATGGAGCGCTCCGAACTGTTGGCCGACACGCTGGGCGAGCATGTCTTCGAATGGTTCATCCGCAACAAGAGGTCCGAGTGGGTCGACTACCAGTCCCAGGTGACCCAGTTCGAGCTCGACCGCTATCTGCCCCTGCTGTGACCCTGCGCTGATGGACGCCCTCCTCTGTTTCCCGCTGGACCTCCCAGCCGAGGTGACCCTCGCGCTGCAGAGCGCGGGCCTCGGGCATCGTGCCGTGTCGGGACCCGAGGCGTTGGGCGACCTCGACGGAGCAGGGTCGGGCAACGGCGAGGGGTGGTCCGGTGCCGTCGTCGTGGCCGGTGACGACATGACCGCGGCGGTCGCATTCTGTCGCCACATCCGCCTGCGTGAGGTGCCCCTGAGCCCGTTGCTCCTAGTCATCCGGGCCGAGCAGGTGGGCGAGCTGCTCCTGCGCGACGATCTCTTCGACGATTTCTGCGTCCTACCCGCCCGGCCGGACGAGCTGACGGCCCGGCTGCAGCATCTGTTCTGGCGTAACGGGCAGAGCATGCGTCCCGACCTGATCGAGTACGGGCCCCTCATGCTCAACCTCGAGACCTACCAGGCCGCCGTGGCGGGCCGGGTGCTCGACCTCACCTACATGGAGTACGAGCTGCTGCGCTTCCTGGCCGGCCACCCGGCGAAGGTCTTCACCCGCGAGACCCTGCTCAGCCGGGTCTGGGGCTACGAGTACTACGGGGGCGCCCGCACGGTCGACGTGCACATCCGGCGGCTCCGGGCCAAGCTCGGGGAGGAGCACGCCCACCTGATCCAGACCGTCCGCTCCGTGGGCTACCGCTTCGGCCAGGTGGCCTGGCATCCGGGTCTGGCTCAGCGCCCGGGCGCCGGCACCCCTCCCGGTGCCGCGTCGGCCAGCGGCGCATAGGCCCAGGCTTCGACCTCCACGCGCGCCCCGGCCGGCAGCGCCGCCACGGCGACCGCCGAACGGGTCGGCCGGTCCGCGGTGAAGTACTCCACCCAGACCTCGTTGACGGCGGCGAACTCGCCCATGTCGATGAGGTACAGGGTGGTCTTGACCACCTGGCCCAGGGAGGCCCCTTCGGCGCCCAGCACGGTGGCCACGTTGGCCAGGGCCTGGCGCAGCTGGGGGATCGTGCCCCCCTCGACCAGGACCGGCACCCCGTTCCCATCGGGAGCCAGGCCGACCTGCCCTGAGGTGATGACCCAGTCGCCCACCCGGCGGGCGGGGGCGTAGGGACCTATGGGTGTGCTCACCGTTTCTCCTCTCGGTCTTGACCCGATCCGTCTCCGTGAGATCGGGATCCGCCAGATGATCCCGCGACACGGCGGTGGTGCTCCACGCCGCCCCGCCGGGTGGGCCACCGGGGTGGCACGCCCTCAGCTATCCAGGCTGCGGCGACGGTGGCGGCAAAGACGGCGTCCGATCCATTGACCGGCCACCGATCGTCCGCGTGGAGGGTCACCTCCACCTGCGGCATCTCGCGCGCGGCGAGGATCCCGAAGGACCGGATGGTGAGGTCGAGCGGGACCCCCGCCGCGTCGACCGCGATCCCCTCGGACCAGACCAGACCCAGGGCTTGATGGACGGCACCTACCACGTAGGAACGCAGGGTGACGGGATCGAGGAGCTCGCCGGCCCAGACCTCGACCGAGACGGTGCCGCGCCCGGAGAGCCCCCCACCCGCACCCGTGTGCACGCTGACGGCGGCCCGCCCACCGCCGGGCACCGTCACGTCGGCGGAACCGGTACCGTCCCCGCTCCCCTCCGTCCGGCGACCGGCGAGGGCGTGCCGGGCCGCCAGCACCTCGACCCAGACGGCGCCCCGGAGTTCGAGAGCCACGGGCGGTCCGGCGATGTCGACCTCTTCGACGACCACGTCGGGAGCCACCCGGCTCAGCCGTTCCTCCAGCTCATACAGGTCGGGTGAGCCCGGTGTCCTCCCGATCCGCACCACGCCCGAACCGTCGGGCCGCAACGCCAGGGCGAGGGGCGGTCTCTTCGGGCCGTAGCGCACCACGTCCTCCCGGCTCCAGAGGACCCGGACCGGGCTCTGCAGCTCCGCGGCCAGGGTGCGCGCCCGGGCCACGACGGGGCTGCGCCGCTTTCCGCCGAAGGCGCCGCCGTTGGCCAGCGGGGAGGCCGGCGGGCCATCGGGCCGGCACCAGCTGGCATCGGGCTCCAGGTACGCCGGCTCCACCCAGGTCGTCTGCAGCGTCAGCGCCCACTCCCCTGCGGGAACCGTCACGGGGTGGACGAGCGGCACCGTGCTGTTGCGACCCTGCACCTTGACCGTGCCGGCCCGCGCCGCGCCCAGACTGTCGGCCGGCGCCGTCTCCGCCGCACCGAGCTGCACCAACGCCCCTGCGGGGGCCGAGTCGTCCGCGAAGCCGCCACCACCGAGGACGACGTCGGATCCCGAGCTCTGAAAGGCCGGCCCCTCGATCTGGGCGCGCCACGAAGCCAGCAGCGGGTCGGGGGCCCGAGCCGCCTCGTCCGAGCCGGGGTGTTCCGGGCCGTCGAGCCCGTCGAGGCCGAGGGCGGCGCAGGCGGCCTCGACAATGGACTGCCAGCCGGTGCAACGACACAGGTGCGCCAGCAGGGCAGACTCGACCGCCTGGCGCGTCACCGGTCGGCTCCCCGCCTCGAGCGACGCCAGGCGGAGCAGGATGCCAGGAGTGCAGAAACCGCACTGGCTGGCGCCGGCATCGGCAAACGCCCCGGCCCACCGGCTCCTGAGCTCGGGATCGAGCCCCTCCACGGTCGTGACGGAACGGCCGGCCACGCGCCGGACGGCGGTCACGCAGGCGACACGAGGGGAACCGTCGACCCAGACGGTGCAGCAGCCGCACTGCCCCTGGGGGCTGCATCCGTCCTTGACCGAACGGCACCGCACCTGCTCACGGAGCGCGTCGAGGAGGGAGGTCACGTGATCGTCCCGAACCGAGACGGTGTCCCCGTTGAGGAGGAAGGTGACGGCGGCAGCCGTGGAGGTGTCGCTCAGCTGAAGGAGGAGCCACAACCGCAGGTGCGGGTGGCGTTGGGGTTCACGATGTGGAACCCGGCTCCCTGCAGCCCGTCGCTGTAGTCCAGGGTCGAACCCACGAGCAGCTCCGCGCTCGCCGAGTCGACCACGACCTTGACGGTGCCGAACTCACGGACCACGTCGTCGGGCATCACTTCGGAGTCGAAGAACATCTCGTAGCTGTAGCCCGAGCATCCCCCGGGCTTGACGGCCACGCGCAGCGCCAACGCCTCGCCTTCCTCCTGGGCCAACAGCTCGGCCACCTTGGTGACGGCGATATCGCTGAGGGTGACCGGAGCCGGCTTCTTACCGATGTTGACCGACGTGGTCATGGTGGTCACAGGAGCCTCCTTGTCGCGCGCCACACTGACGCTGGCCGCCCCGCCGGCACCGCGCCGTCGGAGAAGCCCATGTTAACGGTGTCGGGGCCCCGTGTGTCCACACGGCGGCGCCCGCTGCGGTCGGACGATCTCCCGGGTCAGGGGGCCGGTGGGGCCCGGGAATGGAATTTACCCGCACGCAGGTAGAATCGGTCCCATGGATCCCGGGTCGGACGCCGAGGCTCTCGTCGAGGGCGGCGGGCGGGTCGAAGAGGTGCGCCACAGTTTGCGCGCCGTGATCGATCCCGAGCTGGGCGACACCATCGTCGACCTGGGCATGGTGCGCTCGATCGACGTGGCCGGGGGCCACGTCGTCGTCGACGTCGCCCTGACGGTAGCCGCCTGCCCGTTGCGTTCCCAGATCGAACGCGACGTCCGCGGCCAGGTCGAGGCGCTGGACTGGGTTGACTCGATGGAGATCCACATCGCCACCATGGATGCCACCGAGCGGGCGGCCGTCATGGCGCGGGCGCGCTGGAAGGCCCGTGAGGACGCCCCCGACACCGCGATCCCCGCCACGACGCGCGTACTGGCGATCGCCTCGGGCAAGGGCGGCGTCGGCAAATCCTCGGTCACCGTGAACCTGGCCGTCGCCCTGGCCCGGCGCGGGCTCACCGTCGGCATTCTCGATGCGGACATCTGGGGCTTCTCCGTGCCCCGGCTGCTGGGGATGGAGGGAGGGGTCGAGGCCCGCAAGGGCAAGATGGTCCCCCTGGAGAAGAAGGTGGGCACCGGTCTGGTGCGGGTGCTCTCCATGGGCTTCCTGGCCGACGAGGAGCAGGCCATCATGTGGCGCGGCCTGGTCCTCAACCGGGCCGTGCAGCAGTTCCTCCAGGACGCGCACTGGGGCGATCTCGACTACCTGTTGATCGACCTGCCCCCGGGCACCGGCGATGTGCAGATGGGGCTGGCCCGCCTGCTCCCCCGCACCGAAATGCTGGTGGTGACCACGCCGCCGCTGGCGGCCCAGAAAGTGGCGGCCCGGGCGGCCGACATGGCCCGGAAGGGGTACCTGCGGGTGGCCGGGGTGATCGAGAACATGAGCGACTTCACCTGCGAGCACGGCACCACCTACGCCCTGTTCGGATCGGGCGGCGGCAGCCGCCTGGCCCACGGGTTGGGCGTCCCGCTGATCGGGTCCATTCCCCTGCACCCCGACCTGGCTGCGGCCGGCGACGCCGGGAAACCGCTGGCCGGTGAAGACGGCGAGCTCTCTGCACTCTTCGCCGAGCTGGCCCGTGTGGTGGCCGAGGAGGTGGCCCCTCTCCTCGAGACATCGTCGTGCTCGGCCCGCCTGGTCGAACGAGTGCGGGCCGCCGTCGCCAGCGGCGACGCCGAGGGGAATTAGGCCGAGTCCCGAATCCGGCGCCACCGGGTCTCGAGCGTGTCCCCTCCCGGTTCCGCATCGAGCGGCTCGGCCCGGCCCTCTTCGCCGAGGTACCGGAGATGGGCCCACAGGGAGAACCTGGCCACCGGGAGCTGCGCTTCGGTGACATCGGCATAGACCTGGGGCAACAGCTCGTCCACGGTCCCCTCACCCATGACGCCGAGGGCGTCGGCCACGCGGGCATGGCGGCCGAGCCGGTGCGCGAGCAACGCATCCACCACCTCGGTCACCTGTTCCATCAGCCGGCCGTGCCCGGGGGCCAGGCGGGCGATCGGGGGATCGAAGTCGCGCACCAGGGCCAGGCTGGCCAGGTACGTGGCCAGGTCCCCGTCGGGGGGGCGGATGACCACGGTCGAGCCGTGCATGAGGTGGTCGCCGGTCAGCAGCGTCCGGCTCCCCTTGAGGAGCCAGCAGATGTGATCCGAGGCGTGGCCGGGAGTATGGACCGCCTCCAGGGTGAGATCGTCGCCCTCGCCGTCGCCGGGGAGCGTCAGCGTCCATCCCCCACTCACGCACAGGTCGGGGGCGAAGTTCTCGGCCGGACCGAAGCCCACGACCTGGGCCCCCGTGGCCCGGGCCAGCGCGGCCGCGCCGGGCGCGTGGTCGGGATGGGTGTGGGTGACGAGAATGGAGCGGAGCGTTCCCCGGGCCTCCACGGCGGCCAGCAGCGCGGCCAGATGGCTCTCGTCCGCCGGGCCGGGGTCGATCACGGCCAGTTCGCCGGAGCCGATCAGGTAGGTGTTGGTCCCCGGTCCGGTCATGAGCCCCGGGTTGGGCGCGGTCAGGCGTACGAGTCCGGGCGCCAGCACCACCGGCTCCCCGGGCACCGGGACCGGCCCGACCCCGGTGTCGGGCACCGGCCGGAGCACGTCGTGGCTCACGTCGACCCGCCGCGCGGGACGGAGACGCCACCGTCCGTTGGGCCGCCCTCCTGGTTGGCCGCCTTCGAGATAGTCCGAATGGCGTCGTTGAACTGTCCCGCCCCTTCTGGTGGGCGGGCGGCCGCGACGTCGTCGTAGCCCTCGTCGCCCGGGAGGAGGATCCGCACCCCGTTCCCGTCGGCCACCACGCGCGGCTCAATGGTCGGCACCGAGCGCGAGGCGTCCTCGGCCGCCTCCAAGAGCGCGCCGGCGGTGGCGAAGCGGCCGATGGCCTGCAGGTTGCGGATGGTCGGGAAGATGAGCTCGAAGACGCCGTTTCGGTGGCCTTCGAGGGCCTGGCGCGGTGAGATCCAGGTGTCGGCGATCGTCTCGCCGGCACTGTGTGCCGCCTTCTGCCCGGGCGGGGCCGCCGCCACGAAGAACCGGGTGTCGAAACGGCGTGGTGCCCCCCGCGGGGCGATCCAATGGGCGAAGTAGTGCACCTCGCCAACCAGCAGGCGCAGTCCCTCGTCGCGGCAGAGGTCGAGGAAGCGGCGGGTGCCCGCGTTCACCGCGGCCCGCTCGGCCACGAAACGGGCCTCCTCCTCAGGCTCGCCGGCCAAAAGGGGCGGGCCCCCGGGCCGCTCGGCCAGCAGCAACCCCGCTTCCTCAAAGGTCTCGCGCAGTGCGGCCACCCAGTAGGCCAACCCACCGGAGTCGACGCCCAACAAGGTGCTGGCCTCCGCATCGGAGCGGCCGGCGCAGGCGGCTTCGGCCTCGGCCCCGCCGTCGAGCGGATCCACGGAGCCGCCCGGGAAGACGAAGGCCCCACCCACGAAGTCGGAGTTCAGGTTGCGCCGGACCATGAGCACCTCGAGCGTGCTGCCGTCGCCGTCGGGCTCGGGAGCGTCGCGGACCAGCATCACGGTGGCGGCCTGCCGGAGCGCCGCCGGCTCGGCGGCGGACGGGAGCACACCGGGGGGTACCTCAGAATCGGGAGGGTCAGATGCCACCCCGGTGAGGCTACCGGCCTGGAGCGGAGCGCCCCCGGAAAGACCAAACCCCTGGTCTACGCTGATGCCTCCCATGAGCCTCGACGCGCCCGAACCGGCGGACTCGCCCGTCGTGCACACGATTCCCCGCCGCTACGCCGCCCTGGGAGTCATCGTCCTCGCCATCATTCTGGTCGGCGCCCTCATCGTGGTCCGCAACCATGACAACCAGGCGAACGGCACCTCGGACGTCGAGACGATCACCCCCGCCCCGGCCTCGCTGATCACCTCGGTCAGCCACGTCCCCGTCTCCATCGCCTCTGCCGTGGGGGTGACCTCGCCCGACTCCCCGATCACGCCCCCGACCGCCACGGGGAACACGGCGTTGTGGCAGTCGGCGACCGGGGCCGGGGCCGGGGCCCGGCCGGTGGTGTTCTTCTACGGGGCCGAGTTCGCCCCGTACGCCGCCGCCGAACGGTGGCCCGTCGTCGTCGCCCTGTCCCGCTTCGGCACGTTCAGCGCGCTCGGCCTGGTGCAGTCCGCCTCGTCGGTGGGGTTCTCGGACACCCCCACCTTCACCTTCTGGCAGGTGGGGTACAGCAGTGTCTGGGTGGACCTGCAGGAGGTCGAGCGCTACGGCTCGCTGAACCCGACCGGGGCCGGTTTCACGCCCCTGCAGAAGCCCACCGCCCGCCAGGCGGCCTCGGTGGCGGTCTACGACTCGTCCACCATGACCTTTCCGCTCCTCGACATCGCGAACCACTACGTGCTGGCGGGGTCCAGCTTCACGCCGTCCCTGCTCGAAGGGCTGTCACAGTCCCAGGTCGCCGCCGATCTGCTCATCCCCGCCAGCCCCGTGGCCCAGGCCATTTTGGCCTCGGCCAATGAGATCACCGCGGCCATCTGCACGGTGACCGGTCAGAGACCCGCCGCCGTGTGCAGCGCCCACGGCGTCGACCTGGCGGACGCGAAGATGGGCATCCACAAGGCTTGAGGGCTTCGCCCCCGGAAGGTCCGGCGCCGGGAACCGGCGGCGACGCCTCAGCTGGCCCGACGGTCCAGGACGATCTTTCGTTCGACCTCGTTCAGGCCGCCCCATATGCCGTGCGGCTCACGGATCCGGATGGCGTATTCCAGGCAGTCACCCCGCACTCGGCACTGGTGGCAGATCTCCTTGGCCCGAAGCTCCCGAGCGGCTTTCTCTTCCTTGCGCTCTGCATGAGAAGGCGGAAAGAAAGCCGACGCTTGCGGTCCTCGGCAGGCTGCTTTGAGCTGCCACGTGTCTAGTCCCTGGCCCATATTTAACCCCCAGAATGGGTACCGCGTACCCCCCGCTCGTCAACATACTTCCCAGTCGGCGCCAGCATCAAGGGGCGAGTACTGCTTCTTTGGCCGACTCGGCCCTCCATCCCGCCGGGCTCCCGCTACGCTCGGCCGGACATGGACGTCGGGACCTTCTGCGCGCAAAGCCGCGTTCTGATCGTGGCCGGCAAGGGGGGGGTCGGGAAGACGACCATGACGGCGGCCCTGGCCCGCATGGCCTCGCAGACCGGGCGCTCCGTGCTCATCGTCGAGCTCGAGGGCAAGTCGGGCATCACCGGCGCGTTCGGGCTGGGGCACGACCTCGGCTACGAGGAGATCGAGCTCCAAGAGGCGCGGCCGCCGGGTCAGGGTACGGTGCGGGCCCGGCGGATCACCCCCGACGACGCCCTGGTGGAGTACCTCGAGGACCACGGCCTGCGCCGTGTCTCCAAACGGCTGGTCAGCTCGGGGGTGGTCGACGTGGTGTCGACGGCCATCCCGGGCATCCGGGACGTGCTGGTCCTCGGCAAGATCAAGCAACTGGAGCGCGAGGGGGTCGCCGACCTGATCGTGGTCGACGCGCCGGCCACCGGCCATGCCATCACCTTTCTCACCTCGGCCAGCGGGCTCGTCAGCGCCGCCCGAGGCGGCCCCTTGCGCAGTCAGGCCAGCGAAGTCGTCGAGCTCCTCGCCGACCCCTCCCGCTGCCGGGTGGTGCTGGTCACCCTCCCGGAGGACATGCCGGTGAGCGAGACCATCGAGTCCGCGTTCACATTGGAGGACAAGGCGGGCGTGCAGCTCGGCCCGGTGATCGTCAACGCGACGGATCCCGTCCCCGAGGGCCTCGAACGGTCGGCGCAGGACGTCGCGGCAGGGATGGAGGTGGACGCCTCCCTGCTGGCCGCTCTGGAGGCGGCGCGGCGCTTCCGCCTGGAGCGTCACGCCATTTCGGCCGCACAGATAGAGCGGTTGGCCCGCGACCTTCCCCTCCCCCAACTCCTGGTCCCCACCGTTCCGGCCGAAACCATCGGGGTGGCCGAGACCGACCTGCTGGCGACGGCCCTGGCCACGGCGATCGGCCAGCTCGTCCCCGAGCTCCCGGCCCCGTGAGCGCGCTCACCTCTTTGGTCACCGACCGCTCCGTCATCGTCTGCTGCGGCTCGGGCGGCGTGGGCAAGACGACCGTTTCGGCCACCTTCGCCCTCGCCGCCGCACGGGCCGGCCGGCGGGCCTGCGTGGTCACGGTCGACCCGGCGCGCCGCCTGGCCGACTCGCTGGGCGTGCAGTCGCTCGCCAATACGCCGACCGAGGTCGCGGGTGATTGGCCGGGCCATCTGCACGCGCTGATGCTCGACACCAAGGGCACGTTCGACGATCTGATCCACACCTACGCCCCCACCCCCGCCCAGGCCGAGGGCATCCTGTCCAACCGGCTCTACCAGAACCTGACTGGCGCCCTCTCGGGCACCCAGGAATACATGGCCATGGAGAAGTTGCACGAGCTGGTCGAGTCCGGCGACTTCGACGTGGTGGTCGTCGACACGCCCCCGACCCGCAACGCACTCGACCTGCTCGACGCCCCCCGCCGCCTCACCCGGTTTCTCGAGAACCGCCTCTTCCGCGCCCTTCTCCTCCCCACCCGCATGTCGCTCCGCGCTGTGGGGTTGGCCACCCAGGCTCTCCTGCGCACCCTCTCCAAGGTGGCCGGGGCCGAGATCGTCCAAGATGCGGTGGCCTTCTTCCAGGCCTTCGAGGGCATGGAAGAGGGGTTCCGCACCAGGGCCGGTGCCGTGCGCACGCTCCTGGCCGACCCCTCGACCGCCTACGTGCTGGTGACCTCGGCCCGCCCCGATGCCGTCGCCGAGGCCAGCTTCTTCGCCGAGAAGCTCACCGAGCGCCACATCGCCGCCGCCGCCCTCGTGGTCAACCGGATCCACCCCCACTTCGGGGGAACCGCCGGCCCGCCCCCCGATCTTCCGGGCCCGCTGGCCGCGCTGGCGGCGAACATGGCGACCCTCAACGATGTGGCCACGAGTGAGGAGGGCTCCTACGCCGCGCTGGCCGAGCAGATCGCGCCGGCGCCCGTCGGCCGGATCCCTCTCTTCGGGCAGGACGTGCACGACCTGACCGGATTGCAGCGCGCGGCCGACGCCCTCTTCGGTTGAACGGCGGCGGCGGGCTACCGCACCCCTGGCGAAATGGGCTACCGCACCGCTCCTGCGGTCCGATAGTCTGCCGCCGTGCAGACCATTCTGGTCGCCAGCGATGCGCCGACCCTCCGCCGTGAGATCGAAGCTGTCATCAGTGGCCCCGACGTGACCGTCCAGGCCGTGACGTCGGGACCCGAAGTCATGGCCTTCGTGACCGAGGAGGCTCCCGATCTCGTCATCGTCGACATGCAGATGGGGAACATGGGCGGCATGGCCGTCTGTCTCGAACTGCGGCTCCAGGAGTCGTACGACGCCCTGGACCACGTCGCCGTGCTGATGTTGCTGGACCGCCGACCCGACGTCTTCTTGGCCCGACGCTCCGGAGCCGAAGGGTGGCTGGTCAAACCACTCGACCCGCTCCGTCTGCGGCGAGCCGTCACCTCCCTCCTCGAGGATGGCACCTATACCGACGATTCGTACATCCCCGTGCCCGTGCTGGTGGGCGCCGGACCCCAGCTCGAGGCGGGCGGCGAACCGACGAGCTGATCCGGCACCCCGTGTCGACCCACAAGGAGACGCAGCCTCCTCCAGATACGTCTCGTCGCGACAGATCCCGTCGCTCGCGTCGCCTCTGGCGCCGCGCCGCGAACGACGACCGGGCCGACATCGCCCGGTCGACCAGGGACGCCGAGGCTTCGGAGCAGGAGCGCATCATCATTGAGGCGCTGGCCGACCTGCGGGACATGGACGTCCGTGAGGTGATGACGCCCCGGGTCGATGTCACCTTCCTCACCATTCCCGTGCAGGCCGACGACATCGCCCGGGCCGTGCGGACATCGGGGCACAGCTGCTTCCCCGTGGTCCACGACGATCTCGACGACCTCATCGGCATTCTGTTCGTCAACGACATCTTCCGGACCGGGAAGGAGGGCCCGTTGGCCCGGGACGCCACCGATCCGAGCCCATTGGAGATCTCCCGCAAGGTCCGCCAGCCGTTTCTCATCCCCGAATCGCTGGGGGTGCTCGAGGCCCTGGCCGACATGCGCAAACACCGGCGTGCCGTCGCGGTCGTGGTGGACGAGTACGGCGGGGTGGCGGGGATGCTCACCGTCAAGGACCTTCTCGAGCCTCTGGTGGGCGATCTGCACGACGAGTTCGACGAGGAGGACGAGCCGATGCTCGTCCGGGTGGACGGCACCCGCTGGCTCATCGACGGCCAGACCAACGTCGACGTCGTCCGGGAACGCCTCGGCATCGACCTGCCCGACGGCGAGTACGTCACCCTGGGAGGCCTGCTCTTCGAGCGGTTCGGCCACATCCCGGCCGAGGGCGAACAGGTCGACGTCGGGGGTTGGGACTTCCGAGTGGTCGAGATGGACAATAGGAAGACTAAGGTGACTGATCTGCTTCCCTCTGGGAGGCGGGCGGGCTGTGGCGCAGCTTGGTTAGCGCGCTGCGTTCGGGACGCAGAGGTCCCCGGTTCAAATCCGGGCAGCCCGACCAGAGAAGTGCAGGTCGACCGGGGTTCACGCCCCGGACGCTTGCTGTTCGGACACTTTTGTCGAGATTCTGTCGAGATCACCGAATCCCATTGCCTCGGCGAAACGGTCTCCAACCGTGTCGGCTGCTGCCCTGTCTGCCTCGGTCGTAGCCTGTGCGTAGAGGGCCAGGGTCAGCCTTGGGTCTGAGTGGCCTAGGCGAGTTCCGGCAGTTTTCATATCCACGTTCGCCAACACGAGCTGGGTACAGGCGGTCCGGCGAAGGTCATGGAATCCGACTCCGACCAGACCAGCCTTTATGGTCGCTGGCTGCCACATGCGACGACGGAAGTTTGCATAGGACCAGTGACCGCCACCGGGTGCGGGGAAGACGAAGTGGGCAGCGTCAGCGGCAGTCAAGCCCATACCTGCCAGGTGCTCAGCCAGAATGTCCGCCAATGTCTGAGGCACTGACATGATTCGAAACCCGGCCTCGGACTTTGGGGGTCCAAGGTTTGGGCGGCCATGTTCGTCCCGAGTGACGGTCTCGGTCACCGTCAAACTGCGGGCCAAGAGATCGAGGCTCCCGACACGCAATGCAGCGACCTCACCCCAGCGGAGTCCGAGAAGCGCTCCTACCCACACCATTGGTGCGTACCGATCATCCATGGCGTCCGCCAGCTTGGCCACATCATCGGGGCTGACAACAGGATGCACCGTCTTCGGTACCTTAGGAAGGTTCACATCGTGGCATGGAGATCGACCAATCAGGCCAGCGGTTACTGCGTAGGCGAACGCTGATCGAAGGGTGCCGTAGGTACGGTCGATTGTCTTTGGAGACAGCTTCTTCTTCGTCTTGGGATTCTCCTGCTTTACTAAATCATTGACGAACTCTTGAACGTCAGCCTGACGGATCGACGCCAGTTGACGGGTGCCGATTGCGGGGCTGATGTGAGCACGCAAAGCAGAGCGGTCTCGTCCGATGGTGCTTCCCCTCTTGCCCGTGACGCCGTGAGCACTTGATCGACGAATGCTTGTAAGAGGGGATATGCCTCAGGACCCGGCGTGCCGGTGTAGTTCCTTCCGTCAACGAAAGCCGGGTAGATGATTGCCGACGTTCCGCTCAATAGTTCGCCGTGCTCACCGAAAAGCAACCGGGTCGAGTCGATTCCGAGCTTCTCATGGAGACCGATTCCGTCGAGCATGGTGACAAGGTTGGTGCGCATCGAACCGGCGAAACCACCAACAGCCTTAGCCCGACGAATAACGTCCCCGCCGGTTTGCCCCTCGGTCAAGGCACGTTGTGCTTCTTGGCATGAGAGAAACATCTGACGCAGACCCGGAGTAATACCCACGATCACCAGCTTCGCTTTCGGGTTCACGCTGTCGAATGGGCAATAGCGAACCGAAAGGCGCCCATTCTCGAACAGCAACAACTCGGGGCGGAGCACGTCAGTTTCAGTGACGATTGGAGGCATACCGACCAGAACCTCCGCCATCCGATCGAAGCACCACGAGTCGTCAATCAGCCCGCCGGCTCCAGCGACGACCGGACAGAGGTGGTCGCTCATGGTGACAACGCTAATACGGGACTCCGGTGAGGAACGATCATCGCCTTCAATAGTCGCCATGATCGAGTAGGCGAGAGGTGGCGCACAGTTGTCCCTCAACAAGGCAGACTGCAGGCATGAGCAATGGAGTTGTTGGTGGCGATGAACCGGGATGGCAGGACCTCTCCAAGAACCGAGCTGGCCAGTCTGCCCGCAAGAGAGCCGTGGAGCTGCGAAAGGAAGCACCGATCAAATCGGTCCTTGCTCGACTGCTTGGAAGTCCTCGGGAAGAGAGGGATTGGGCGGTTGGGGCCGATGGAGAAGAGGAGGTCGCATGGCGATTACGCAAGCTCGGCGGCGGGTGGCACGTCATCCACTCCGTGCCCGTGGGCGAAAAGGGTGCTGACATCGACCACGTCGTAATCGGACCGGCAGGCGTGTTCACGCTGAACACGAAGAACCACAGCAAACATAGGGTGACCGTTACTCAGGGTGGTGTTGACGTGAATGGCCAACGGACGGATTACCTCAGGAACTCTCGGTTTGAGGCAAAACGAGCCAGCAAGCTACTCACCGCTGCTTGCAGCAACGCCGAGGTGCAACCAGTCATCGTGATTATGGCGGCTGATTTCAAGATCAAGTCCGAACCCACGGACGTAAACGTCGTTGGTCGCAAATCCATCGCACGATGGCTAACGAAGCGCCCCGCAGTGCTCACGCCCCAGCGGGTCGAGGAGATCTTTGAGCAGGCCCGCCGTGAAACAACCTGGAAACCTGAGGTCAGCGCCTGAGCTAGTTCCCAGGTATTACGCCTCGACGCTGATTTCGATGCGGGGTGGTCCGCTCACGCCCGCTCTAGCCATGGCGTCTTTCAGATCGGGATCGTCGGCGAAGGCGTGAGCTTCATCGACCGAAGAGAACCAGTGCAGACCCGTAATCTCGTTCGGATCATCGGCATTCCGAAAGACGGTGGCGTTTGTGACCCCGTGCTTGTCACGTATCGGTTGCGCCTTGTCATATTCGATCAGCCAAGCGTCAAAGTCCTTCACGGGATGCTGCACAACCATCAATACTCTTGCCATCTGATGCTCCTCAATGTGTCTGATCAGTCGAGGTCTGCGCTTCTAAGAGTAATCCTGGTTGAGCTAGGTCGAGCAGGGCGAGACTTCGGGTCAGGAGCTACCCCACGATGAGCCGGTCGAGGTTCCGTGATCGCCAACAAGCGACACCTCACGCCTCAGGTGTCGCTACCAGTGGCCTGAGTCTGGCGGAGGCTCTGGCTGGAGAGCGGTGGAGTACTCCCCATGGTCTGGAGCGTTCTCCTGAGTGAACCCGGCAACTGCGACAGGTTCGGGGCGTGCCCACAGAGGGACCTATGGCCCTATCGCGGTTTCAATTCATACTTTCATACTTGATGTAGGCAGTTGGAACCGCCAATAGCGCTTCAGACAAGCCCGGATGTTTTCCGGCTCAGAGGAGGACATCATGTTCAAGTCAACGTATGCGCGAATCCTGCGGATCGGACTGGCTGCAGTCGTGGCTATCGTTCTGGGTGTTGCCGGGGTCCTGGCCACGACGACGGCGGCAAGTGCCCATGAGGGTCAGGTCACAGGAACACCCTCATGTGCACCGTCCGGCAACGGCCTACAGGAGGTCGTTTGGACCGTGACCACGACCAATGTGCCGTCGGGCG